>NZ_JBIVPT010000017.1:0-148672 GCF_044754785.1 Streptomyces sp. NPDC092952
TGCGGATCCGCTACGAGATACGAGCCGATCTCCACCTCGGACTACTCCAACTCGCCTGCAGCATCATCTGCTTGCGAAGACTCCGAACCTCATTTTGAAATGATCAGTAAGAAGGCCCTGACTCCCAATGAGCAGCCGACGCTCCTCGCCAAGAGGCCCTATGACCTCCGGCACGCCGGGATCTCGTTCTGGCTGCACTCCGGCGTGGATCCTGCCGAATGCGCGCGCCGGGTCGGTCAGAGCATCCAAGTGCTCTTCCAGTACTACGCAAAGTTCCTGGACGGTCTTCAGGAGCATTCCAACCGGCTCATCGAGGAGTCGATGCAGGAGTGGAGCCGGCGCAGCGAAGACGGCAGCGCCAAGGGCTGAGCCGCAATCTGGCCCGTGTATGGCCCGGAACTGCTGGTCAGGACTGGGATACCGGTGGGATGAAATGGGAGAAGGGGGGTATTTCGGCACCTCTCCCACAGGAAGGCTCGAGTGCTCCAAGGAGGCGCCTGACCCGAGGAAAACCCCAGGTCAGGCGCCTTCTTTCGTGCCGCTAGAAGAACCCAAGCTTCTTCGGCGAGTAGCTCACCAGCAGATTCTTCGTCTGCTGGTAGTGCTCCAGCATCATCCGGTGGTTCTCCCGGCCGATCCCGGACTGCTTGTAGCCGCCGAAGGCCGCGTGCGCCGGGTACGCGTGGTAGCAGTTGGTCCAGACCCGGCCCGCCTGGATGGCGCGGCCCGCCCGGTACGCGGTGTTGGTGTCCCGGGTCCAGACACCGGCGCCCAGGCCGTACAGCGTGTCGTTGGCGGTCCTGATCGCGTCGTCGAAGTCGGAGAAGGACGTGACCGCGACGACCGGGCCGAAGATCTCCTCCTGGAAGACCCGCATCCGGTTGTCCCCCTCGAAGACCGTCGGCCGGACGTAGTAGCCGCCCGCCAGCTCTCCGTCGTACTCGATCCGCTCCCCGCCCGTGAGGATCTTCGCGCCCTCCCGCACACCGATGTCCAGGTACGAGAGGATCTTCTGGAGCTGGTCGTTGGAGGCCTGGGCGCCGACCATCGTGTCGGTGTCCAGCGGGTGCCCCAGCACGATCTTCTCGGTGCGGGCGATGCCCGCCTCCAGGAACTCGCCGTACAGCCCGCGCTGGATCAGCGCGCGCGAGGGGCAGGTGCAGACCTCACCCTGGTTGAGGGCGAACATGGTGAAGCCTTCCAGGGCCTTGTCCCGGAAGTCGTCGTCGGCGTTCCACACGTCGTCGAAGAAGATGTTGGGCGACTTGCCGCCTAGCTCCAGCGTCACCGGCTTGATGTTCTCGGAGGCGTACTGCATGATCAGCCGGCCCGTCGTGGTCTCACCGGTGAAGGCGATCTTCGCGACGCGCGGGCTGGAGGCGAGGGGCTTGCCCGCCTCCGCGCCGAAGCCGTTCACGATGTTCACGACGCCGGGCGGCAGCAGGTCGGCCACCAGCTTCAGCCACACGTGGATGGAGGCCGGGGTCTGCTCGGCCGGCTTCAGGACCACCGCGTTGCCCGCCGCGAGCGCCGGGGCCAGCTTCCACGTCGCCATCAGGATCGGGAAGTTCCACGGGATGATCTGGGCGACCACGCCGAGCGGCTCGTGGAAGTGGTACGCGACCGTGTCGGCGTCGATCTCGCTGAGGGTGCCCTCCTGGGCGCGCAGCGCACCGGCGAAGTACCGGAAGTGGTCGATGGCCAGCGGAATGTCGGCGGCCAGCGTCTCACGCACCGGCTTTCCGTTGTCCCAGGTCTCGGCGACCGCCAGCTCCTCCAGATGCGCCTCCATCCGGTCGGCGATCCGGTTGAGGAGCAGCGCGCGGTCGGCCGCCGAGGTGGCGCCCCAGGCGGGGGCCGCGGCGTGGGCCGCGTCGAGGGCCAGCTCGACGTCCTCGGCCGTGCCGCGGGCGATCTCGGTGAAGGGACGGCCGTTGACCGGGCTCGGGTTCTCGAAGTACTGGCCCCGGACGGGCGCCACGTACGCGCCGCCGATCCAGTGGTCGTAGCGGAACTCGTACGAGACGATGGCGCCCTCGGCACCCGGCGCGGCGTAACGGGTCATCTCTGTGGCCTCCCGGATCCGGTGCCGCCCGCCGTCGGGCGGCCCTCGGCGCGAGCCTAGGAGGCCGCACGTTGCAACCCCGTTGCGCCGCGCCCGGGGATCAGCGCTGTTCGGACTCCAGCGCATGGGCCCTGGCGAGCAGGGCCGGGCGCTGGGCGGGCCGGGCGGCCGAGGCGAGTGCCCGCCAGACCGGGAGGTCGTTCTCGCCCCAGGGGCTGTACGCCCAGTCGGCCAGCAGCCCGGGGTCGCCGCGGGCGATCAGAGCGGCCCGCAGCTGGTCGTCGAGCCGGCGCCGCAGGCGGATGACGGACGGCGACTGCGAGGCCGGGAGCAGCGGCCCGGAGTACGCGTTCATCGCCGCGGCCACCGCCCCCGACGCCAGCCTGCGCGCCACCGTGTCGAAGTCGGCGTCGACCGGGGAGGCCAGCCGGTACGGGCGGGAGAGCAGGAGGTCCGGCCCCAGCAGACGCCGCAGCCGGGAGAGCTCGGCGCGCAGGGTCACCGGAGTGACCGACTCGTTCTCGTACAGCTCGACGAGGAGTTCGTCGCCGCCGAGGCCCTCGGGGCGGCGGGCGAGCGTCACCAGGATCTCGCTGTGCCGCCGGCTGAGCCGCAACCGCCGGTCACCCGCCACCAGCAGGGCCTCGTCCCGGCCCAGCGCGCTCAGCCGCACCCTGGTGTCCGGCGCCGGGGCCAGCAGTGCGAGCTGGCTCTCGGCGGCGCGCGCCACCGCTTGCACGAACGCCAGGCTGTGCGGGTGGGCGAGCCCGTCCCCGCCGGTGATGTCCACCGCGCCCAGGACCCGGCCGGTGTGCGGGTCGTGCAGGGGGGCCGCCGCGCACGTCCACCGCTGCACCGGGCGCAGGTAGTGCTCGGCGGCGAAGACCTGCACCGGCCGGTCCACGGCCAGCGCCGTCCCCGGGGCATTGGTTCCGGCCACCGACTCGGCCCAGCGGGCCCCTTCCACGAAGTTCATCCGGCCTGCGGCCCGACGGGGTCCCGCCGGACCCTCGACCCAGAGCAGCCTGCCGTGCGCGTCGCAGACCGCGAGCAGGTGCTCCCCGTCGGTCGCGTACGCCCCCACCAGCTCGCGGATCAGCGGCATGACGGGGGCCAGCGGGTGCCCGTCCCGGTACGGGCCCAGGTCCTCCGGGCCCAGCTCGACCAGGGGCGCGCGATCCGGACCGACCCGGGCCCTGGCCGAGCGCCGCCAGGACTCACCGACGACCGGCCGCACCGGTCCTTCCAGTCGGCCGGCCGTGGTGAACGCCTCGTGCGCGCGGCGCAGTTGGCCGATCCGCTCGCCGGGGTCCGCGCCGGCGGCCAGCGCCACCCAGGGGTCCTTCAACTAGCCCTCCGGTCCAGGGGAATCGTGCATCCCCATCGTCACCGCGGCGGGCCGCCGCGACAACCGCCGCGCACCGGAAGCACCGGTTCGGGTGGTGCGGCCGGATCAGCCCGTCGAGTACAGGTTGACGAGCCGGATGTAGCGCACCCAGTCCCACTGGGGGCCGGGGTCGGTGTGGTCGGTGCCCGGCACCTGGGCGTGGGCGAGGATGTGTGCGCGGTCCTTCGGGATGTTGTACCGGTCGCACACCGACGCGGTCAGCAGCGCGGACCGTTCGTACAGGGCATTGGTGAAGTAGGAGGGCTGGTCCACCCAGCCCTCGTGCTCGATGCCGATGCTGCGCGTGTTGTAGTCCCAGTTCCCCGCGTGCCAGGCGATGTCCTTCTCCCGGACGCACTGGCCGACGTAGCCGTCCGACGAGCGGACCACGTAGTGCGCGGAGACCTGCTTCGCCGGATTCTGGAAGATCCCGATCGTGTTCCCGTACGTCTCCTGGGTGACATGGATGATCACGTACTGCACGGGATAGGCCGAAGGGCGGCTCGACACCGTGTAGTTGGAGGTGGAGGCGGGCGTCCAGTGCGCGAGAGGGTAGTCAGTGTCGCCCGCCGTGGTCGCCGCCGCGGCCCGGGCGGAGGCGGGCAGCAGGGCGGCGGCCGCGGTGGCGGCGGCTCCCTGGAGAATCCTTCTGCGGTGCATGAGCGCTCCTGTTGTGTGGGGGGAGAGGGGCGGGACAGGGCAGGGGGAGGAACGGACGGAGCGGGAGGAGGGACGGGCAGGGTGGGGGAGCCCGGCCGGTGTCAGCGGTCGAACACCGCCGATGTCTCCCGCAGATGGCGGTGAAGGCCACGGTGGGGGTCACCCGCGGGAAGCCATTCCTTGCGGATCTTCGCCACGCTGGTGTAGTTCGTGTCGCACACATTGGCCAGCGGCGCCTCGCCCGCCTGGCTGATCAACTGGTACGCGTCGAGCTCGGACAGGCCGTAGTCGCGCGAGAGCCACTGCACCAGGTCCAGCTGGGAGATCCGGAACGCGTCCTCCAGCGGACGGGCCGATCCGGTCGACATGAGGTGGGTGTCGGACTCGATGCGCGGCCACGGCGTACTGACGCCCTTCAACAGCTCGACCAGCACCACCGTGTTCATCGCGCACTCCACGGCCACCCCGCAGGTCTCGCCCTCGCCCTGGCGGGCGTGGCCGTCACCCAGGCTCAGCAGCGCGCCCTCGACGTTGACCCCCAGGTAGCAGGTGACGCCCGCCCGCATCTCGGGCGTGTCCATGTTGCCGCCGTGCGCGTCCGGCACCAGCGCGGACCGGACCTCCAGATTGGCCGGGGCCACCCCGACCGTGCCGTGCATCGGGTCCATCGGCAGCTCCACCTGGATGTCACTGTCCCGGGCGCTGAACAGACAGGTGCGGCGTGCCCGGTCCAGCTGCCACATCCACACCACCTCGGGCAGCGGGGCCTGCAACGAAGCGGTGGTGTGGGTGGAGGTGAGCGCCCCGAAGAGCGGAACGGTCGTCGAGGCGGCCCAGTCCCTGGCCGGTTCGATCGAGACGAAATGGACCGCGACCGTGTCCCCTGGCTCCGCGCCCACCACGTGGAACGGGCCGGTCTGCGGATTGAGGAACGGGAACTCGCAGACCTCGGAGACCAGATCCTTCTCGGAGCGGACCCGTCCGGCGAAGCAGTCCTCCGTATAAAGGTCGAGGAAGGTGCCCGGCTCGATCCGGGCCACCGGGGCCGCTCCGCCGAAGGTCCAGGCGTACTCGCCCTCCTTGGGCCGGACGGTCAGGACACGGGGGTCGCTCATCGTTGCTCTGCTCCTGTCGCAGTCGTCCCGGCCGGTACCGGGTCGTCGTCGAGGTGGATCCGCCCGGTCTCCGCCACCCGCTCCGGATGCCGGCGCATCAGCACCACCAGCACAACGACCCCGATCAGCATCCAGACACCGACGACCGGGCCCGCGTACGACACGGGTGCGCTGAGCTCGGAGACGAAGTCGAAGGCGGGGATCCCGGCGGCGGTCAGCAGCGCGGGCACGAACGCCGCGATGCCCAGTACGGGGAAGAGAAGGTGGAGTACGGGGTTGAAGGCTTCGCGGCACCGGCGCAGGAAGTATCCGGCGCACGACAGGTTCACGATGATGTACACACCGATGATCACGGTGACGATCACCGTCGCCAGCAGCGTGAACGCGGTCACCGGGTCGTAGGCGAACCCGAGCCCGAGCGTCGCGCCGACCGCGATCACGAACTGTGCCGCCACCCCCATGACGGGGGAGCGCCGCCGGGGGTGCAGCCGGGCGAAGCCCCGCGGGAACACCCCGATACGGCCGAGCGCGAACGCGGTACGGGTCGACACATTGGCACACGCGTTGGCGTTCGCCACGGTCGAGTTGACCACGGCGAGGAAGAGCAGCACCCAGAACAGCCCGAACGAGGCACGGGCCACCCCCTCCCACGAGGCCGCGCCCGAGCTGCCGAACCCGGCGAATTCGTCGGGCCCGAAGTACACCGACATGGCGTACGTGGTCAGCACGTACACCAGGCCGATGGAGAGCGCCGCTCCGAGTACGGCCCGCCGCATCGTGCGTCTCGGGTTCTTCGTCTCCTCGGCGAGCGGGGCCGCGGCCTCGAATCCCGCGAAGGCGAGCACGGTGTAGACGGAACCGGCGAAGATCCCGCTCGTACCGCCGTATCCTTCCGCGGTGTGCGACGTGCCGAACACCGAGAGGGTGTTGTCGGAACCGGCCTGGCCGATGAGCAGCGCCGCGAAGACGACGAAGACGAGCACCTCGAAGATGCCGAGCACGGTTCCGAAACGGGCCGAGGCCCGTACCCCGAAGTACCCGGCGAGCGCGATGATCACCGCCCCCAGCAGTGACCACGGCCACCACAGGTCGGCCGGGTAGGAGGACCACTCCTGGTGCAGGGTGCCCGACACGGTGAAGCCGAGCTGGAGCAGCAGCAGCGCGGGCACCAGCGCCTCGACGAAGACATAGCCCCAGCCGACGAGGAAGCCGATGGCCGGATGCAGCCCTTGGGCGGAGTAGGTGGCGACGGATCCGGCGGCCGGCAGCCGGCGGGCCAGCTCGGCGACGCACGACGCGGTGAACAGGCAGGCGACCAGGGCCACCACCACCGAGAGCGGCAGACTGCCGCCCGCGAAGGCGGCCCCGGCGGGGATCGACGCGGCGATGGCCGCGGCGGGAGCCATCGCCGTGACACTCTGGAACAGGACCTCGCGCAGCCCGACGGCATCGCGTAACAGCCCGTTGTTCGATTCCCCCGACATCCCTGGCTCCCTCTGCGTCCGATGACCGGAAGGCGGTGTCCGATGTGCGGCCGTGCGTCTCGCGCGCCCTACCGTACGGGGCGCCGCACGGCTCGCGGAAGACGGTGGGAGAGGGAAACGGTTCCCCCGCTCGGGGGAGGACACCGGCATGTACGGCGATGTCGGTACGGACGTGTCACGGACGAGGTGGAGCGAGGATCCCGGTCCCCGGCGGGACGGGCCGCCGGGGACCGGGGCGGGGCGGCGCACACGGGCAGGCGCCGCGCTCCGGTCAGCCGCGCAGCGGGCGCGGCAGCTTGATCTGCGTCACCGATGTCCTGATGCCGCTGTCGACCAGACGGCCGTCGGCGTCGAACGCCTCGGGGCCGTCGGTCATCCCGAAGTCGTTGTCGTTGATGATCGCGACGGTGTCCCGGCCGGTCACCGCCACCCCCTCGATCTTCCCCGGCACGCCGGGCACCTTGCCGAGGTCGACGACCAGGCTCTTGCGGAGCACCGGCACACCCGCGGCGGCGGGGTCGCCGAGCTGCTCGTAAGACGGGGACGTCGTCGGGTCGTCCCAGGCGGAGCCGAGGATGCCCCGGCCCTGAGGGAGCGTCACCCGGTGCAGCCGGGCCGCCCGGTCCGTGCGCTCCTCGACCAGCAGGTCGCTTCCGCCGAGCGCGACGACCGAGGAGATCTTCAGCTCGGAGGTGTCGTCCTCGCCCGGGTCGACGACGTCCACCGGGTCGAACCGGTAGGCGTACTCCGCGGTGACCGCCTGCTTCTTCGTGGAGAAGCGCAGCAGCCGCACATTGCGCGAGGACTCGCCCGCGCCCTGGTCGGGCAGCGAGAGCGGGCTCTGCACCGCGATCACCAGGTCGCCGCCCGGCAGGAGGGCCAGACCCTCGAAACCGCGGTTGATCTTGCGGTGCAGCAGTACGCCGGGCAGCGCCTCCACGACCGGGTAGTCCGCACCGGTCAGACCGAGCCCCCGCGGCACGTAGCGGGTGAGCACCTGGCCGCGCGGCGAGACGTGCACCAAGGAGGGGCCGTACTCGTCGACGAGCCAGAAACTTCCGTCGGCGGCGCGGACGATGCCCTCGGTGTCCAGACCGTCGGGGTTGTACTCCAGCGGCGTCGAGGCGTCATAGGTGTACGGGGCCTCGTCGCGGCCCGACTGGTTGGAGAGCCCCGTCACCGGTGCGCCGGAGCGGGTGGTGACGGGGATCGCGTCCACCACCCGCAGGTGCTTCCCGCTGACCCGCACCTTGACGATCGACGGGTTGAAGCCGGGCACCGGGAAGGTGCGCCGCTTCTTCCCGTCGACCTTGATCTGCCCGTTCGGGCCCCGGTCGGTGACCGTCCAGAACTCGCCCGGGCGCTCCGCCGGGTAGATGTCGCTGCCGATGCCGCCGAGCTTCACCCCGCGGTCGTCCGGGACCGTTCCCGGCAGCAGCCCGTTGCTGAACCGGCCGAGCGGTACGTCGCCCAGTACGGCCGTGCCGGTGACCCGGGCCTGGTGCCCCGGGCGTCCGTGACCGTCCGGCGCACCGGTCGCCGTTCCGGCCACGCACACCGTCGCGAGCACGGCGAGCGGCAGCCCGGCAGCGAGGGAACGGCGGACAACACGCACGGACATGGAACCTCCTGGAGAACGAACAGTCCTGACGGCCGTCAGGTTCCGTGTCCGTTCTCAACGGAAGGTGACATCGGACTGAACGCGCGGGGGGAACGCGGCGGCGGCCCGGGGGAGCCCGGGGCCGCCACGTCCCGCGTCGTCCCCGCTCAGCCCTCCGCCGGGGCCGAACCGCCCAACGCGGCCGCCGGATCCTCGTCCGCCGGACCGGCCGGCACCCACCGCCCGTCCTCCTCGCGCAGTGGCCACCACCGCCCGTCCGGCCCGAACCGGAGCTGGACGCCGCCGTCCGCAGAGGTCCAGCGGTTGCCCTCCTCCCGCAGCGCGGGCCGCTCGCCCTCGTCCCATGCCGCCGCGATCCGGGCCCGCGCCCTGGCCAGCGCCTCCCGGTCCGGCACCCACTCCTCCTCCAGCACGGTGAGCGCGGCGACCCCTCCGTACCGCCACGCCCGGACCGCCGCGTCGAACTCGGCTGGGCTCCGCCGCGAACCGGCCGCCAGCCGCTTCGCGATCCACGGGGCGGGCCGGGCCTCGGCGGCCAGTCGCACGGCATCCTGGCGCGGTGTCAGGAGCGTGGGCGGCGGCTGGTGCCCGTGGCCGGGGGCGAGCGCATCGGCCAGCATCCGGTGGGCGCGCGCCGCGCCGTCCGCCGCCAGCAGCTCCAGCGCCGCCGGATCGATACCGGCCCGCGGCTCGGTCTCGGTGTCCAGCGAGGGAGCCGGCCCTGGCGCGTCGGGCAGCGGCGGAGGCGCGGGCAGCGGGGGCAGGATGTCCCGGGCCGCGAACGCCTCGTCGGCCGGTACGCCCTCGTCGTCGACCGGTACGGCGGAGCTGCCGTCCGCCCCGGCGGGCCCGTGCCCCTCCGCGCGGGCCGCGATGCGGATCTGGAGTTCGTCCAGGAGCCGCCGCTCACCGCGCCCCCGCATCAGCAGCAGCACGAACGGGTCCTGGTCCAGCAGCCGCGCCACCTGGTAGCAGAGCGCGGCGGTGTGCGGACAGTGGTCCCATGCCTCGCAGGTGCACTCCGGGTCCAGATCGCCGATCCCGGGCAGCAGCTCCACCCCGGCCGCCTCGGCGTCCTCCACCAGATGCGGGGGCATCTCCCGGTCCAGCAGCGCCGCGATGTGCCCGGCCCGCTCGACGGCCATGCCGAGGAAGCGGTCCCACTCCGCCGCGTCCAGCTCCTGGAGCAGCACGTCGCTGCGGTACGTGGCGTCGCCGTCGCGGACCAGCGCGGTGATCCGGCCGGGCCGTACGGAGACCGCGCCCACCCGGCCCTCCCGGGCGAACTTCCGCCCCTTCTTGAGCTGTTGGCCGTCCAGCGCGGTGTCCTCCAAGGCCTTCAGCCAGGCCCGGCCCCACCACGTCACGGCGAAGCCCCGGCCCTGTGCGGGCGGCAGCGCGGCGAACGTCCGCTCCTGGCCGGGGCCCGTCGCCTCCTCGTCCTCGCCCGTGTACGCGTCGCCCTCGTACGCGTCGTGGTCGCTCTCGTGCGTGCCGTTCATCGTGCGCCCCCTCGCAGCTTTACCAGCTCGGCCAGTTCCGCGTCGGACAGTTCGGTCAGGGCCGCCTCGCCGGATCCGAGCACCGCGTCCGCGAGACCCTGCTTGCGGGCCAGCATGTCGGCGATCCGATCCTCGACCGTGCCCTCGGCGATCAGCCGGTGCACCTGGACCGGCTGGGTCTGCCCGATGCGGTACGCGCGGTCGGTGGCCTGTGCCTCGACCGCCGGATTCCACCAGCGGTCGAAGTGCACGACATGGCCGGCCCGGGTGAGGTTGAGGCCGGTTCCGGCCGCCTTCAGCGACAGCAGGAAGACCGGTGCCTCGCCCGCCTGGAAGCGGCCGACCATCGCCTCGCGCTCGGCGACGGACGTACCGCCGTGGAGGAACTGCGTACGGACCCCGCGTGCCGCCAGGTGCCGTTCGAGCAGCCGGGCCATCCGTACGTACTGCGTGAACACCAGCACGCTCGCCCCCTCCGCCAGGATCGTGTCCAGCAGCTCGTCCAGCAGCTCGACCTTGCCCGAGCGGTCCGCGACCCGCGGTTCCTCCTCCTTCAGGTACTGCGCCGGGTGGTTGCAGATCTGCTTCAGCGCGGTCAGCAGCTTGACGACGAGACCGCGCCGGGCGAAGCCCTCGGCGCCGGAGATCGCGTCCAGCGTCTCGCGCACCACCGCCTCGTACAGCCCCGCCTGCTCGGCCGTCAGCGACACCGTGCGGTCGGTCTCGGTCTTCGGCGGGAGTTCCGGCGCGATGCCCGGATCGGACTTGCGGCGCCGCAGCAGGAACGGCCGCACCAGAGAGGCGAGCCGTTCCGCGGCCGCCGGGTCACCGCCCTCCACGGCCCGCGCGTAACGGGTGCGGAAGGTGCCGAGGCGGCCCAGCAGGCCGGGGGTGGTCCAGTCGAGGATCGCCCACAGCTCGGAGAGGTTGTTCTCCACCGGGGTGCCGGTGAGTGCCACCCGGGCCCGGCCGCCGATCGTCCGCAGCTGCCTGGCCGTCGCCGAGTACGGGTTCTTCACGTGCTGTGCCTCGTCCGCGACCACCATGCCCCACGCGGTCCCCGCGAGCCTCGGCGCGTCGAGCCGCATGGTGCCGTACGTGGTGAGGACGAACTCGTCGTCCGCCAGTGCCGCGAGGCTGCGCGCGGAGCCGTGGAAACGGCGTACGGGTGTGCCCGGCGCGAACCGCTCGATCTCCCGCTGCCAGTTCCCCATCAGCGAGGTGGGGCAGACCACCAGCGTCGGCCCGGCGGCGGACTCGACGGTCCGGCGGTGCAGATGCAGCGCGATCAGGGTGATGGTCTTGCCGAGTCCCATGTCGTCGGCGAGGCAGCCGCCCAGCCCGAGCGAGGTCATGGTGTGCAGCCAGTTCAGACCACGCAGCTGGTAGTCGCGCAGGGTGGCGGCCAGTGCCTCGGGCGGGCCGATCCGCTGCTCGGCCCCGTCCGGATCGGCCAGGCGCCGGCGCAGCCGCTCCAGCCAGCCGGTGGCCTGCACCTCGACCCGGCGCCCGTCGACCTCGGCGGAACCGGTGAGGACGGCACCCAGTGCGTCGATCGGGGCCACCTTGCGGTCCTGGGTCTCACGGGCGCGCCGGGCCTCCTCCGGGTCGATCAGCACCCACTGGTCCCGCAACCGCACCACCGGCCGGTTCGCCTCGGCGAGGCGGTCCAGCTCGGCCCGGTCGAGCCGCTGATCCCCCAGCGCGAACCGCCAGTCGAACGCCAGCAGCGCGTCGGCGGAGAGCAGGGGCTCCGCTCCGGACCCCGTACGGGCTGCGCCGCCTCCTTCCTCGTCCCGCTCCTCGTCGGGCGGTCCGATCACGGCCCGTGCGGTGAGCTTGCGGGCCAGCTCCTTGGGCCAGTGCACCTGGACACCGGCTGCGGCCAGGGCGCGCCCGGCAGGGCCGAGGAGCTCGACGAGCTCGTCGTCGGCCGGGTCCACTGCGTCGGGGACCGAGGCGGACAGCAACGGCGACAGCGGGGGCCAGGCGCGGGCGGCCCGGCGCAGTGCCAGGAGCACGTCCATCCGGGCGCGCGGCCCGAACGCGGCTGCCGTGCGCGCGTCACCCGCCCAGACCTCCGCGGCGTCGGCGACCAGCGCGGGGTCACTGACGCTGTGGATCTGGAGCACCACGCGGAAGGCCGGGCCACCGGACCGCCCCTCGTCGGCGCCGTCCGCGTCCGGGTTCCGCGCCTCCGGTGCGGTGAGGCCGGAGACCTCCACCCGCAGCGAGAGCCGTACGCCCGCGTCGTGCCCGGCCGCTACGTCGGCGGCCCAGGCCCTGTCGCCGGGCAGTTGCTGGGGCTCGTCCGAGGCGAAGGCGGGGCCGCCGCCGGCCGCCACGGCGGCCGGGGTCCTGGGCAGCCCGTCCGCCACGGCGTCGAGGAACGCGCGCAGCAGGCGTTCGGGCCCGGGGAGCAGAAGAGGCCGCCCGGCCGGACCGTCGAGGGGCAGCGCGTGGGCCGACGGCGGCATCGAGGCCGCGAGCGTCCGGATCAGCGCCTGGTCGTCGGCGGTCAGCGGGCCGACCCGCCAGGCATCGTGATCGGTGGCGCTCAGCCCCGGCAGCAGCAGCCCCCGGGCGGCGAACTGAAGGGCGAGGAGCGCGGCCGCGCCCCAGAACGCGGCCGGGCCTGACGCGTCCGCCGAAAGGCGCGCACGCGTCAGCACCGGCAATGCCTCCCGGACCGGGAGGAGCCGTGCCGGTACGGCGTACGGCCGTGCGTCGGCGTCGACGACGGTGAGCTCCTCGACGGTTCCGGGACCGTCGGGCGGAGCGCTGCCGTCCGGATGCCAGAAGGCGATCCGGCCGGTACGGGAGGGGTCCCCCGGGAGGAAGACCACGGAGCAGGCGGAGAGTGCGGAAATCTCGGAGAGCGTTGCGGCAGGAAGTCTGTGCACAGCGAAGCCGAATTCCTCAAATTTGACTAGTGGGATGTCGGGGCGTCGGGGGCGCCGAGGGTACCCCACCCCCGCCCCGCGACGTGAGCGCAATCGCTGTGACATGGGACATGTTCCCAAGCCCCTGGCTGTGCCCTCATGCCGGAAGGCGCTGTTCCGGGACGCCGGGGTGGAGACAGCACCCCCTGGGGGAAGGGGGTTTGCCCCCAGGGTTCCGGGGTGCTGGCGCCATGGTCGGCACACCCGCGACAGCCCTACGTTTTTCCAGGTCAACGCAGCTTTTCAGAGACCGGAGACATCATGCCCCAGGCCATGGCCGCCACGACGGGAGCCACCCGCGACGGTGCGGCAGGCGCTGCCGCGGAAGATCCCGCCACCACGCCTGCGGCAACCGGCGTGGAGGAAGCCGCCCCGCCCCGGGGCAGCGACTTCGCGCCCTTGCTCAGGGCGGTTAAGGGGCAGGGCCTGCTGGACCGGCGGACCGGCTGGTACACGACCGTCATCACCGTCAACCTGGCCGCACTGGCCGCCGTGATCACCGGAATGTTCCTGCTCGGTGACACCTGGTGGACGCTGTTCCTCGCGCTGCCGCTGGCGGTCTTCTGGTCGCGCACCGCGTTCATCGGGCACGACGCCGGACATGCCCAGATCACCGGCGACGGCCGGGCGGTGCGGGCCATCGGCCTCGTCCACGCCAATCTGCTGCTCGGCATGAACGAGGCGTGGTGGAACGACAAGCACGTCCGCCACCACGCCAACCCCAACCACATCGACAAGGACCCGGACGTCGCCGTCGGGGCACTCGTCTGGACCCGGCACCAGGCCGCCCGGCGGGCCGGCTTCGCCCGCTGGCTCACCCGTAACCAGGCCCGCCTCTTCTTCCCGATGCTGCTCCTCGAAGGCATCGCGCTCAAGGTCTCCGGCTTCCAGTACCTGCGCCGGCAGCCCGCCCGGGAGCGCCTGCTCTCGGCCCTGCTCCTCGTCGCCCACCTGGGCCTCTACGCCGCGCTCCTCCTCGCCGTCCTGTCGCCGGGCAAGGCCGTCGCCTTCGCGCTCCTCCACCACGCGCTGTTCGGCCTCCACCTGGGCATGGCCTTCGCGCCGAACCACAAGGGGATGGAGATGCCCGACCCGGACGGCGAACGATGGGGCCACCTCCAGCGCCAGGTCCTCACCTCCCGCAACGTACGCGGCAGCGCCCTCACCGACTGGTTCCTGGGCGGGCTGAACTACCAGATCGAGCACCACCTCTTCCCGAGCATGCCCCGGCCCCACCTGCGGTTGGCCCAGCCCCTGGTACGGGCCCACTGCCAGGCACTGGGCATGCCGTACGCGGAGACCGGGCTGGTCGAGTCCTACCGGCAGGCGCTGCGGCACATGCACGAGGTCGGCGAACCGCTGCGCTGAACGTCCGCCGCTCCTGGAACCGACGGACACGCACAGGCGTTCTCACAGCAGATGCGGCTTCGGGCCGTGAAGGAGGATACGGACGATGTCGAACAGCGCGAAGATCGCCATCGGGGGAGTGGTCGCCGCGGTCATCCTGATGCCGTTCATCGGCTTCTGGCTGTCGCTGCTGGTCCTGGTCGGAGTCCCGGTCGTCGCCTACCTGCTGCTGGATCCCGGGCAGCGGCGAAGGCTCCGCCGGATCACCCGCAAGGAGATAGGCCGCTGAGCCCAGGGGCGGGCCCCGGAAGGAGAGGGGCCACCGACGCGGTCCCGCCCCGCGGACGGCCGGCGGGGGCCGGTCAGACGGGCCGGACCGCGAGCGCGTCCAGGGCCGACAGCAGGCCGGGCAGCTCGGCTCCCCGGCCGACCGGCAGCACCTCGCCCGGCTCCTCGTCCAACAGCACGAAGGCGATGTCGTCGGTCCTGGCCACCAGGGACCAGCCCGGGCCGTCGGCACGCAGCATCCGGGCGTCCTCCGTGGCGAAGGAGGACCGTACGCGGCCCGGCGGCGGCGGTGACTCGACGTACTCCCGGGCCTCCGCGAGCACCCGGCGCACCCCGGGGTGGGCTCCGGACGAGGCACTCTCACCCTTTACCTCAGGGTGAGGGTCGGGCGTCGGCGAGGCGGGGGCGAAGTCGGTCGCGTCGTCGATCTGCTGCCGCCACGCCGCCCACTGGTGCGCGATCTCGTCCGCTCCCAGGCGTCGTTGGGCGGGTCCCCACGTCTCCGTGTCCGGGGGCGACAGCGGCGCCCGGTCGGCGCCCTCGGCCTCCGGATCCGGTGCGGGATCGTGGGGCGCGGCCACGCCCGGGGCCGCGACCGCCAGCGGGAGCGGCCAGCCCGGCAGTGCGCAGACCACCGACCGGTCGTCCGGGGACAGGTCGTACTCCATGCCGCAGTCCCAGGCCGCGATCGCCACGGCGACCAGCGACACGTCCTCGACGACGACGGTCCACCGCGCTCCCGTGCCGTCCTGCCCGAGCACCAGCCCGTACCCCTCGGCATACGGCTCGATGCCGAGCACCGCGCAGGCGGCCGGATAGTCGTCGCCGAGCACGGTCGGGAACTGGGCCGGGGTCAGCAGCGCCGCGGTCAGCACATACAGCGCGTCGTCGTCGGCGACCGTGTCGTTCGGCGTGGCCACAGCACCCTCCTCGTCGGTCGTCCTTGAGTCGTCGGCGCACCTTAACGACTGAGCCACCCGCTCGTCGAGAGGCCGGGAAGCCGGGTGAACGCGGGCCTCTCCGTATCCCCGTGATGACCACCCCGCCGGGGCTAGAGTTGGATCTCCGGCCGACAAAAGGGGGCAGCGCGGTGAAGCGGTACGACCGGCTGAAGGAGATCCAGCGTCTCGACCCGGAGCGCGACTTCCTGCGTATCTACCGGATCACGGCGACCTACGAGTTCCCCTGGGACCTCGCGCGCGCACTCGAACTGGCCCTCTACCGCACCTACGCCGTACCCAGCATCGGCCGCCTCCTCGCGCGGACCGCCGAGCTGACGGACCGTTCCCAGAAGCGCTACGACGACACCGCGCTGCTCCTCGACACGGTCCTGGAGCACGGCTTCGACAGCGGATCGGGCCGCACGGCGCTGCGCCGGATCAACCAGATGCACCGCAGCTACGACATCAGCAACGACGACATGCGCTATGTGCTCTGCACCTTCGTCGTGACCCCGAAGCGCTGGCTCGACAGCTACGGCTGGCGTCGGCTCGCCGACCACGAGCTGCGCGCCTGCGCCGCCTACTACCGGACCCTGGGCGGCCACATGGGCATCAGGGACCTGCCACAGACCTACCAGGACTTCGAGCGAACCCTCGACGCCTACGAGGCGGAGCACTTCGGCTGGGACGACGGGGCGCGCCGGGTCTCCGACGCCACTCTGGACCTGATGGGTTCCTGGTACCCGCGCCCCCTGGCCCCGGTCGCCCGCAAGGCCGCCCTCGCACTGCTCGACGACTCCCTGCTCCAGGCCTTCCGCTACCCCCGCCCCGGCGCCGCGGCCCGGAATCTCACCCGTGGCGCCCTGCGGCTCCGGGCCCGGGCGATGCGGCTCCTGCCACCACGCACCCACCCGCACTACGCCCGGCAGAACCCTGAGGTCAAGGGTTACCAGGACGGCTACGAGGTCGCCGAGCTGGGCACGTTCCCGCGCCCCGGCGTCGGCGGCTGCCCGGTTCGGCACCAGCGCCGCCCCGACGCCCCGGCGGAATGACCGCGCGGATACGGGGAGAAGTCAGGGCGCCCGCACGGCGAGGGCGAGGAAGCCGTCGTCCTCGTCGGTGTACACGTCGAGCCGCCAGCCCGAACGCGCCAGCAGCGGGCGGAGGTTGGGCTCGGCCCGCAGATCGCCGTCGGTGACCGGGCGGCCGTGGCGCGCCGCGAGGGCGGCCCGCCCGATCGGGTGGAAGAGCGCCAGCCGCCCTCCCGGTCGCACCACCCGGGCGAGCTCGGCCAGGTCGGGACCGGGCCGGGAGAGATGGGAGATCAGTCCGGACGCGAAGACGGCGTCGAGGACACCTGTGCCCAGGGGCAGCCGGGCGACATCGGCGAGCAGCAGCGTTCCTTCGCTGCCGCGCCCCGCCCGTACCGCCTCCGCCAGCATGGCCGGGGTGAGATCCGCTCCCAGCACCGTTCCCCGTGGCCCGACGGCCGCGCGCAGCGCGGGGAGCGCCCGCCCCGTTCCGCAGCCGGCATCGAGCACCGCGTCGCCGGGCCGCAGCGCGAGCGAGTCGGCGGCGGCGGCGAAGGCGGGCCCGTCGTCGGGGAAGCGGCGGTCCCAGTCGGCCGCGCGAGCGGCGAAGAACTCCTGGACGTTTCTGTGGGCGTCGGTCATACGGCCATGATCACCCGGACACCCGCGTGGCGACGCCGGGACCCGGCACGGAACGGCGGCCGTCACGGGCCGGGCATCCCCGAAGAAGGGGCGGGCCCGCGACGGCCGCCGTTCCACGCCGCCGCCTCAGACGTTGACGCCGTAGTCGGACGCGATCCCCGCGAGGCCGGAGGCGTACCCCTGGCCGACGGCGCGGAACTTCCACTCGCCGCCGTGCCGGTAGAGCTCACCGAAGACCATGGCGGTCTCCGTCGAGGCGTCCTCGCTGAGGTCGTAACGGGCCAGCTCCACGCCGTTCGCCCGGTTGACGACACGGATGAACGCGTTGCGGACCTGGCCGAAGCTCTGCCCGCGGCTCTGCGCGTCGTGGATCGAGACCGGGAAGACGATCTTGGCCACGTCGGACGGGACCGTCGCCAGGTCCACGTTGATGGACTCGTCGTCGCCCTCGCCCTCGCCGGTGAGGTTGTCGCCGGTGTGCTGGACCGAGCCGTCCGGGCTCGTGAGGTTGTTGTAGAAGACGAAGTGCAGGTCGGAGAGGACCTTGCCGGACTCCGAGCAGAGCAGCGCGCTCGCGTCGAGGTCGTGGTCGGCGCCCGTCGTCGTCCGTACGTCCCAGCCCAGGCCGACCGTCACTGCGGTCAGGCCGGGTGCCTCCTTCGACAAGGAGACGTTGCCGCCCTTGGCCAGGGTCACACCCATGAAACATCCTCCATTGATCCAGTGGTCCAGCGGTTCGGTGACGGAGCCTCGGCTGCCGTCACCGGGTCAACGACGGCATCGTGACCATGGTTCCCATGCTTGCGCAAGCCGTGAAGTGATCGTTCCGCGAGATGCTTCCCGCGGGGGCGGTTCCGAGCGTTACGCGGTCGGCCCGGTGCGGGCGGTCTGCGGGTCGGTGTGCGGCACCGGTGTTCCACTGATCACCTGCGTGCCGGTGCGGGCGGTCTGCGGTTCGGTGGGAGACGTCTGTGCCTCGGCCCCCGGTGTCGGTGTGTCGGTCTCCTTCATGGCCTTCGCCTCACTCTTCAGGATCCGCATGGATTTGCCCAGGGCCCGGGCCGTGTCCGGCAGCTTCTTCGAGCCGAACAGCACGATCACCACGACCGCCACGATCAACAGGTGCCAGGGCTCGAGGCCGTTTCGCAACATGTGGGGTCCCACCCTTCCTTTCGGTTCTTTGGCCGGAGTTTCCGCCCCGCGCCGACTGACAGTGCTTCAGGCTGACTATGGGCAGGTCCGATGATCCACTCGGGCGCCAACACTTGCTACATTGCGCAACTGTACAACCATGAGGGGCTGGCGCACGTCCTACCTCATGGAAACCGGACGGATGGGGTGGGCCGATGGCGGGACGTCGGAAAGCGGCAGCGAGCAGGGGCGCGGTGCGCCTGAGGCGCACGGCCCTGGTCGGGACGTCGTTCATGGTGCTGCTCGTCGCGGGTGCCGGATGGGCCTACCTCAAGCTCGGCGGCTCCATCGACACCTTCAGCGCGGACGGGATCTCGGACAACCGGCCGCCCGGCTCCGCGCAGGGCCAGAACGTCCTGGTCATCGGGTCGGACTCGCGCTCGGGCGACAACAGCGGTCTAGGCGGTGGCACGGGCGAGGTGGGGCGTTCCGACACGGCGTTCCTCCTGCACGTGTACGGCGACCGCAAGCACGCGGTGGCGGTGTCCGTCCCCCGTGACTCGCTGGTCGACATACCGCCCTGCAAGGGGCGGGACGGTAGGTGGACCGAGCCGCAGCACCGCGTGATGTTCAACTCGGCGTTCACGGTGGGGGAGACCGCCGAGGGCAATCCCGCCTGCACCCAGAACACCGTGGAGCAGCTCACCGGTCTGCGGGTGGACCACACCATCGTCGTCGACTTCGTCGGCTTCTCCGCACTGACCTCGGCCGTCGGCGGCGTCCCGGTCTGTCTGCCCAATGACGTCTACCAGCGGGACCTGAGCCCGAAACGCCCCACCCGGGGCGAGAAGATCTTCTCCAAGGGACGGCAGACCGTTTCCGGACAACGGGCGCTCGACTACGTCCGGCTGCGGCACGGAATCGGCGACGGCTCGGACATAGGGCGCATCAAACGGCAACAGGCCTTCGTCGCCGCCCTCATCAAGAAGGTCAAGTCCAACGGTCTGAACCCCACCACACTGCTGCCGCTCGCCAACGCTGCCACCGACGCGATGACCGTGGACCCCGGGCTCGGATCGGCGGACAAGCTGCTGTCCTTCGCCCTGTCGATGAAGAACGTCGACCTGCACAACACCAAGTTCGTCACCGTCCCCTGGCGCTACGAGGGCGCACGGGTCGCGATCGTCGAGCCGGACGCCAGTGCCCTCTGGGCGGCGCTCAAGGCCGACCGCACCATCGACGGGAAGGACGCCAGCGGCAAGAAGTCCGACGGCGGCGACGGCAAGGGCGGCACCCCGGGGGCCGCCGGGAACACCCCGGTCTCCGGCAAGGGCATCAGCGTCGCGGTCCACAACGGCACCACGACCCCCGGCCTCGCCGCGCAGGCGACCGAGCTGCTGCGCTCCCGGGACTTCACCGTCACCACCACCGACACGGCGAGCAGCCAGGACCACGCCACGACCGTCGTCGAGTACGGACCGGGCCTCCGGGAGCAGGCCGAGACCACCGCGCGGCTCTTCGCCGGAGCCAGGGCGGTCGAGTCCACCACCCCCGGCATCCAGGTCATCCTGGGAACCTCCTACGCCCAGAACCCCACGGCCGCCCCCGGGGCGACGGCGCCCACCACCGTTCCCTCCACCGTCGCCGACGAGGGCCGGTCCGCCGACGACGACCCGTGCGCCAACCTCTCGTACGGCTGACGATCCGCCCGGGGCCGGCCCGGTCAGTGCGACGGCCCGGCCGTCCGGAGCCGCAGAACCGGGTGACGGGGCGGCGCGAAGCCGTACGACTCGTACAGCGCGATCCCGTCCCCGGTGGCGTTCAGGGCCACCTCGGCGACAGTGGTCTCCGTACGGAACCAGTCGAGCAGGGCGTCGAGACAGACCCGGGCGTGACCGAGGCGACGGCGACGGGGGTCGGTGCTGACGTTGAAGACGTGCCCCTGGAGGCCGCCCAGGTTCGTCGGGCCCGGGGCGCGCGCGTCGCACGCCCCTGCCGCGCCGGAGACCACACCGAGCCGGGGATCGTCGACCAGGAACGCCGCGAACAGACCGGGCCGCCCCAGTTGGTCGGCGAACCAGTCGGCCGCGGCCGCCCGCCACGGCGCGTCGGGGCCACCGGTCTCCACCCCCATGCCGTCCAGCATCAGCCCCCGCAGCCGTACCAGCGCCGGTACGTCGTCGAGCGTGGCGCGACGGGCGCGTACCGCGGCCGGGCCACCGGGCTCCGCACGGCCGGCGGGCAGGGAGGGACGGGTGTGCGGTTGGATCATGACCGGCTCCACTTCCGTTCGTAGCGGTTGCGGGCCGCCCGCAACGCGGCCGCGTACAAGGTCAGCACCGACGCCAGCAACAGGTAGTAGAGCGGCGGTAGCGCGCTCATGCCCAGCAGTCCGCCGAACGGCGTGAGCGGCAGCAGCAGGCCGACCACCGCGAGGCCGCAGGCGGCCATCCGCAGCGGACCCCCGCCACGACCGCCGGCGGCCCGACCGCCGGTGCGGAGCAGCAGCATCACCAGGGCCTGGGTGAGCAGGTTCTCGGTGAACCACCCCGAGTGGAACGCCTCCTGCTCGCCGGAGGCAGAGGAGCCGTGCAGGGCGATCGCCAGCACCGCGAAGGTCGCCAGGTCGGCGGTGGCGTTGATCAGTCCGAAACCCGTGATGAACCGGAGGAAGTCGCGCGGCCGGAGCAGCGCGGGCCGGCGCAGCACCTCGGCGGCGGGGCGGTCGAAGGCGAAGGCGAGCTGTGCCACGTCGAAGCAGAGGTTCTGCACCAGAACCTGCGCCGGAAGCATCGGCAGGAACGGCAGCATCAGCCCCGCCGCCAGCATCGCGATGACATTGCCCAGGTTGGACGAGAGCGTGATGCGCAGATACGTCGCGATGTTCCCGCTGGAGCGCCGTCCCGCGGTGATCGCGTCGTCGATCGCCGCGAGGTCCTTCTCGGCCAGCACCACGTCGGCGGTCTCGCGCGCCACGTCGACCGCGTCGCGCGGGCAGATCGCGACATCCGCGGCGTGCATCGCGGGCAGGTCGTTGACACCGTCGCCGAGGAACCCGGTGGTCCGCCCGGTGGTGCGCAGCGCGGAGACGACGCGTGCCTTGTGCTCCGGAGTGCACCGGGCGAAGACCTTGGCCCGCTCGGCGGCCTCGGCGACCTCCGCGTCCGACAGCGCGTCGAGCCGCTCGGCGGGTACGACCTCGCCCGGATCGAGGCCGAGGTTCCGGCAGGCCCGGGCCACGGTGCCCGGATCGTCGCCGGTCAGGACCTTGACGTCGATCCCGCGGTTCCGCAGTGCGTCCAGTGCGCCGGACGCGCTCGGCGCGAGCGCGTCCCGCAGTGTGACGAAGCCGAGGAAGGTCAGCCCCCGCTCGTCGGACGGGGTGTACGCGCGCGCCCGGGCAAGCCGGTCGGTCCGTGCCACGGCGAGCAGCCGCAGTCCGCTCGCGGTCTCCCGCGCGGCGAGCGCACGCAGCCGGCTCCGCTCGGTCTCCTCCAGCGCGCACCGTTCCAGCACCGCCTCGACCGACCCCTTGGTCACGAGGGTGTGCACCCCGAGCCCGCCGGGGCGGCGGACGACCGCGGTGGAGAGACGGCGTGCCGGATCGAACGGCAGCGCCGCGACACCGTCGTACGCGGACCAGTCCTCGTCCCGTTCCTCGGCCGCGTCCAGCACCGCTTCGTCGAGCGCGTCGGGGGAGGGCAGGTCGGCGAGCTCCAGCGTCCACAGCGCGTTGACCGCGGCCCAGTGCAGTACCTCGGGGTCCTCCCGGCCCGAGGCGTCCAGCGCCTGCTCGACGACCGGGCGGTCCTGGGTGAGGGTCCCGGTCTTGTCCACGCAGAGCACGTCGACGGCACCGAGATCGTGCAGCGCGGGCAGCCGTTTGACGATGACCCGGTGGTCCCTGGCGAGCAGCGAAGCGCCTCTGGCCAGCGCGGTCGTGACGATCACCGGCAGCATCTCCGGCGTCAGCCCGACGGCCACCGCGACGGCGAACGGCAGTGTCTCCAGGCCCCGGCCGCGCAGCGCCGCGTTGGCCATCAGGACCAGGGGCGGGGTCAGCAGCATGAAGCGGATCAGCGTCCAGGAGATCCCGTGCACCGACCGGTCGAAGGCACTGGCCCCGCGACGGCGGGCCGAACCGTCGTACGCGGCGGCGAACCGGGTGTCCCCGCCCGTGGCCGTCACGACCGCCGTGGCGCTGCCGGAGGCCACGCTGCTGCCCTGGAAACAGAGCTCCGGCCGGGTGAACAGCCCCTCGCGGCCGTCGTGCGCGTCCCCGGCGGAGCGCGGCCGTGGCACCGGTTCGACGGCGTGCTTGGCGACCGGCACCGACTCGCCGGTGAGAGCCGACTGGTGAACGGTCAGCCCGCTCGCCCGCAGCAGCCGCACATCGGCGGGTACGAGATCGCCGGCGGCGAGCCGGATCACGTCGCCCGGGACCAGCTCCGCGACGGGCAGCTCACGGGCCTGCGGCGCCGCGTCCGGGCCGGTCCGGCGCAGGACGCTCGCGGTGGTCGCGACCAGTGCCCGCAGCGCGGCCGTCGAACGGTCGGCCCGGTGCTCCTCCACCGAGCGCAGCAGGCAGCTGACGACCACGAGCACCAGCGTCACGCAGGCCGTTCCCCAGGAGGACACGGCCGCCGAGACCAGGCCCAGGCACAGCAGCACGGACGTGAAGGGGTCGCGCAGACTCCGCAGGAATCGCCGGGGCCAGGAGACCGGGCGCCAGGCGGGCAGGACGTTCTCGCCGCAGCGCACGAGCCGGTCGGCGGCCTCTTCCTCCAGCAGCCCGCGCGGACCGCTGTCCAGCGAACGGAGCACCTGGAGGGACGTGGGCCCGGCTTCCCCCACGGCGGTCGGGACGACGGCGGCGACGGGGCCCGGATCCCTCCGCGTTCCCGACAACGGCAGGACCACGGCGGACGGGCCGTCGTGACCGGCCCTGCCGGGAAGGGGGCTGGTGGGGTCTGTGCTGCCGGGACCTGCGGCGGCACTGCTCTCAGGCACCGAGCCCACGGAGGCGTGAGGGCGGTGCGGGAGCGTGCCCGGCACGCTCGGCGAGCTGTCCGACCATCAGCCGGACGACGGTCACCACGTCGGGGTCGTCGACCAGGTACACCTGGCGGCGGCCCTCCCGCCGGGAGCGGACGAGTCCCGCGAGCTTCAGCTTGGTCAGATGCTGGCTCACCGACGGGAGCGTGCCGCCCACCCGGTCGGCGAGACCGGTCACATCGCTCTCGCCCTGGGCCAGGGCCCAGACGATGTGCAGCCGCGCGGGTGTCGCCAGCAGGCCGAAGGCCGCGGCGGCCTCCGCCAGCACCTCCGCGGGCGGATCCTCGAAACCGCCATCGGCAGCTGTCGGCACTCTTCGCTCTCCCTGTCCGCTTCCGCTCCGCGTGGCCCGGACGACACCGTCGTCCGACCGTGCGGTCCGTTCGTGTCATCCGTCCCCGAAGCGTCCAGTGTAGGTGCCGGACCAAGCCACATGAGAGAGGAGTCCTTGCCCCTACGTGACCGGTGCGCAAGGCTTGTACCAACGGGGCACGGGGAACGTATGAGCGGGGAGGAGCGGGGAAATGGCGCTGAACAGGGGACTCGACTGGCTCCTTGACGATCTCACGAGCAGGGTCGAGTACATACGGCACGCGCTGGTGCTGTCGAACGATGGACTCGTCACGGGAGCGAGCGCGGGGCTGGCTCGCGAGGACGCCGAGCATCTGGCCGCCGTCTCGTCCGGTTTGTACAGTCTGGCGCGGGGGTCGGGGCGCCACTTCCGGGCCGGTAGGGCTCGTCAGACCATGGTGGAGTTCGACGAGGCGATGCTCTTCGTGACGGCGGCCGGGGACGGCAGCTGTCTCTGTGTGCTGAGCGATGCCGAGGCGGATGTCGGGCAGGTCGCGTACGAGATGACGCTGCTGGTCAACAGGGTCGGCGAGCACCTGGGCGTCGCGGCACGGCAGTCGGCGGAGGAAGAGGACGACCGCGCCTGACCGGTCCCGCGGTCTCCGGACGGTCGTCGGAGTTATCCACAGGCCGGACGGGAGGATCCCCTTCGGGGTTACGGTGCTCACGCAGAGTAACCGAACTTCGTGGGGGAGAGTGTCATGGCTGTTGCCGAGGAAGCGCGGATGGGGGCGGCCGGTCCGGGGGCGAGTGGCGAGGCCGCCGAAGCCACGATGGCGATGGGCGCGGCGGCGCGCGAACTGGAGCTGAAGCGGGGAGAGTTCGTGATCGCCGCACATCTCGGGCTGATCCGCCTGACCGCATCGCGGGACGGCAGGCGGTCCCGGGTCGGCTGCGGTGAGGTCGAACGGCTCCGGTCGCAGGAGGGTTTTCCGGACGTACTGCGCGCCAGGGTGCGTACGGTCGGCACGGCGCAGGGGGCCGAGCAGCTCGGGATCAGCCCGGACCGTTTCACCAAGCTCGCCCGCGCGGGATGCCTCACACCCATCGCGTTCTATCTCAACCGGTACCGGGCGGTCGTCTGGCTCTATCTCGCCGACGAGATCGCGGACTTCGGTGCCCGGGAACCACGACTCCTGGAAGGCCGGAGCCCGGCCTGGCTGCTCGGCCGGCTTGCGGACGGCGCCGACTGCCGGGCGCGCAACTGGCGTTCACGGCGGGTCGAGCGTCTGTGCGGTCTGACGGAGGATCCGTGGGCCCGCGCGGCCGTGCTCGCGGAGACGCTGGACCCGGTGCAGCTGGCGGAAGTGGTCGACGATCCGTACGAGCGGGCCTACCTCGCCAGGATCGGGCCCGAGCCGGTCTTCGGTCCGGTCGGGCCGCCGTGGGCGCGCGAGACCATGGCGCGTCTCATGCGGGCCGACGAGCCGGACGAGCTGCTGTGGCGGCGGGTGACGCTGATCATGGAGTTGGACAATGCCAGGGATGTCCGGCCGGCCCCGCGCCCGGACGGTGCGTGGCGCGACCTTGCCCCTGCGGGCCCGGAAGCCGGGGGCGGCACACCCGGGCAGCACACTCGGGTCGATGTCGATGCCGATGCCGCGCCGTGTGGGGAGGCGGACCGGGGTGCAGTGGGCTCGGTGGTGCCGTCGGGCGGTGGGCTGCTCGCCCGGATCGGCCGGTTCCGGCGTACGCGCAGGGCGGCCGACCGCCGGCGCGTCGGGCCGCGAGGTGCGTCGCCGGGACGGCCTTCGGGGGTGACCGCCGTCCGTGACCGCGGGGCGCGCAAAGCGCTCGCGTGCGGAGAGCGGGCAGGGCATCCTGACCCGCATGATGATCAGGGAAGCCACACCTGAGGACTGGCCCGCCATCTGGCCGTTCTTCCATGAAATCGTCGCCTCGGGCGAGACGTTCACCTATCCGCCGGACCTCGGGCAGGAGGAGGCCCGCTCCTGGTGGCTCCTCCAGGCCCCCAACCGGACGGTGGTCGCGGTCGACGAGGAGGGAACCGTCCTCGGCACGGCCAAGATGAACAACAATCAGATGGGCAACGGTGCGCACATCGCCAGCGCCAGTTACATGGTCGATCCGGCACATGCGGGGCGGGGCGTCGGGCGGGCCCTGTGCGAGCACACCCTGGAGTGGGCGCGCGCGGAGGGGTTCCGGGCGATGCAGTTCAACGCGGTCGTCGAGACGAACGTGCACGCCGTCAGCCTCTACCGTTCGCTCGGCTTCGAGATCCTGGGAACGTTGCCGGAGGGGTTCGAGCACCCGAGGGAGGGATTCGTCGGACTGCACATCATGCACCGCCGTCTGTGATCCGGCCGCACCGGCGGCGGTCGGGGAGCCGTCGACGCGGATCAGGGCCGCTCGGCGGTCGGGGAGGGAGCCGGGGGAGTACCGGAGGGCTGGGTGGCCGGGGGGCCGATCTCGCACCAGACCGCCTTGCCCTCGCCACGCGGCTCGATGCCCCAGCGCGAGGCCACGGCGTCCAGCAGAAGCAGCCCCCGGCCCGAGGTCGCGGTCTCGCCCGGGCTGCGCCGCCTCGGCCAGGCGCTGGAGCGGTCCTGCACGGACAGCCGGACCCTGCGCACGGGCTCCGGCAGCACCTCCAGGGTGAGTACCGCGCCGCCCTCCGTGTGCAGCAGCACGTTCACCAGCAGCTCGCCGGTCACCAACTCGGCGTCGTCCGCGAGTTCGGCCATGTCCCAGTCGGTCAGGGCCTGACGCACGATGTTCCGGGCGTCGGACAGCCCCTCCGGGTCCGCCTGGTGGATGTACTGATGCAGGCGGGGAGCCCTGGGCGACCCGGGGTCCGGGCTGCGGCGGAGCACCAGGAGTGCCACGTCGTCCCCCGAACCCCAGCGTTCCCAGAGCTGGTCCGAGAGATGGTCGGCCAGCGCCTCGGCACCCGCCGGTCCCACGCTCACCTCATGGACCAGGGCCCGCACACCCACGTCGATGTCGGCCCCCGGCTCCTCCACCAGGCCGTCCGTGTACAGCACGAGCGTCTCGCCCGGCACCAGGTCCAGCCGGGTCTCCGGATACTCCTCGTCCCCGAAGTCCGTCGAAATGCCCAGCGGCAGCCCTCCGCGCACCTGCGGGCTGCCGACCCGGCCGTCCATGTGCCGGATCAGCGGGCTGAAATGCCCCGCCCGGACCACGCGTACGGTCCCCGACGCGAGATCGACCTGCGCGTACGTGCAGGTCGCGAACCGGTCCGTGTCCAGCTCCGCGAGGAAGCGCGAGGCGCGGGCCAGCACCGTGGAAGGAGGGTGCCCCTCACCCGCGTACGCGCGCAGCGCGATGCGGAGCTGGCCCATGATGGCCGCAGCGTGCGTGTCATGGCCCTGCACGTCACCGACGACGATCCCGAACCGCTTGTTGGGCAGGGCGATCACGTCGTACCAGTCGCCGCCCACCTGGCGTCCGCTCCAGGCGGCGTGGTAGCGCACCGCGATCTCTCCGCCCTCGATCTCCTGGATCCGCCGCGGGAGCATCGCCGACTGAAGACCGGTGGCGAATTCGCGTTCCTCGTCGAAGAGCTTCGCGCGCTGCAGGGACTGCGCGACGATGGCGGCCAGTCCCAGACAGAGGTTGCGTTCGTCCGCGTTGAACGAGGTGCTCTCCCGGTAGAAGAGGGCCAGGGTGCCCAGAGGGCGGGCCTGGGCGACGAGCGGGAGATAGGCGGCCGCCCGGAACTCCAGTCGGCCGGCGTGGGGAGCGAGCGCGGGGTAGCGCTCGATGAGCGCCGCGACGGAGGTCAGGAACCGTGGCCGGCCGTCGAGCACGGTGTCCGCGAGCGGGAATCTCCGGTCCAGCCCGGCGTCCCCGACCCCGTCGATCGCCTCCACGGAATCACCGCTCAGCGCGAGGACGCTCAGCGAGGTGTTCTCGACCAGGGCGAGCGCGAGGCCGTCCGCCCCGAGCCGGGTCAGCGCATCAGGACCGGTGAGCGCCGCGGTGACATCGTCGACGGTCACCGCTCGTGACAGCGCGCTCGTTGTCCGTTCAACGATGCTGGTCTGCCGCTGGCGCCGCCTCTCCAGGTCGAGCATGAAGGCCGAATGGGTGACCTCCGCGGTGGCGTCCTGCACCACCCCGACGACCCGGTGCGGCCGACCGTCGTCATGGCGCAGGATGCGGGCCTGAATATGGGTCCACTGGTCCCGCCCGTTCTCCATCGGCACCAGGAAATGAACACTGCAGGAACTGCGCCCGCTTCGGATCGCGTCGTCGATCGCCATGTCGAGACGGGTCCGCTCCGACTGTTCCAGCAGGTTCAGCACCGTATCGGGCCGGGAATCGAAGGTCTGGGGGTCCAGGCCGAAGACGAGCAGCCCGGCGTCGTCCATGTCGATCGTCCCGGCCCCCACGTCCCACTCGAAGCTGCCCGTCCGGTTCATGGCAAGCCGCTGCGCCGTCCCGATCTCACCGCTGTGCACCCTCTCGAACAGCAGATGCGACGGGACGGAGGTGCTCGGTTGCTGGTCGTGATCGGTCATACCTGCTCCGGAAGTCGCCGGGCGGGGCTGCCGGACGGCGCGGCCCGAACGGGGTCACTCAATTGTCGAACCGGTTCCGGCAGGTTGCCACAGCGGACACCGGGCGAATTCCTCCGGCCGGGGAACGGCGGCGGACCCGCGCGCCCGGACCCGTCCCCCACCCCTGCCGGTCCGGTCCGCACCCCGCACCGGAGAATGGCGGCGGAAGATCGCCGGCGGACCGCGGGCGATACAACACAGGGGCTGACCGGAGCGCAATCATGAACCACGAAGATCCCGTTCTGCTGCACGACGAGGGGCGTGTCCGCCACATCACCCTCAACCGGCCACGTGCCCTGAACGCGCTGAACCATGACATGGTGAAGCGTCTCGACGCGGCGCTCGCCGAAGCGGGGGCCGACGACACCGTCATCGCCGTCCTGATCACCGGGGCGGGCGGGCGCGGCCTCTGCGCCGGTGGCGACATCCGGTCGATCTACGAGGACGCCAGGGCGGGCGGCAGCGCGTCGACGGACTTCTGGCGCGACGAGTACCGGCTCAACGCCCGGATCGCCCGCTTCCCCAAGCCCTACGTCGCGATCATGGACGGCATCGTGATGGGCGGCGGTGTCGGCGTCTCGGCCCACGGCGACGTCCGGATCGTCACCGAGAACTCGCGCATCGCCATGCCCGAGACCGGCATCGGCTTCGTCCCCGACGTCGGCGGCACCCACCTGCTCGGCGCCGCCCCCGGCGAACTCGGCATCCATCTCGCGCTCACCGCGGACGCGGTCGGCGCGGCCGACGCACTGCTCTGCGGGCTCGCCGACCACTTCGTCCCGTCCGAACGCCTCGCCCCACTCGTCGCGGACCTCGCCGGATGCGGCACGGCGGCGGGGATCGAGGAGACGGTGCGCCGCCATGCCGCGCCCGCACCGGCCGGCGAACTGGCCGCGCACCGGGAGTGGATCGATGCCTGCTACCGGGCGGACACCGTCGAGGAGGTCGTCGACCGGCTCGACGGCAGCGGCGTCCCCGCCGCCAAGCAGGCCGCCCAGACGATCCTCGGCAAGTCGCCGACCGCGCTGAAGGCGACCCTCTCGGCGGTCCGCAGGGCACGCGGTCTCGGTAGCCTGGAAGCGGCGCTCGACCAGGAGTACCGGATCTCGTGCGCCGCTTTCACCCGGCCCGACCTGGTGGAAGGCGTACGAGCGCAGATCATCGACAAGGACCGCACCCCGCGCTGGAATCCGGCGACCCTCGCCGAGGTCACCGAGGAGGACGTGGCCTCCTTCTTCGCTCCGTTGGGCGACCGGGAACTCGGCCTGGCCGCCTCCGTGACGACGGACTGAGCCCGGCGGCGCGCCCGCATCCCGTCTGCGGCGGTCCGGCCCGGCCGCACCCCGGAGCGGGACCGGGCCGCACCGGCTCAGCACGCGTGCAGCCGGGCGGCGGCCCCGTCCCAGGCCCGCTGGTCCCCCTGCGGGACGTAGTGGCGCAACTCCTGTGTACGGGACACCAGTTGCCGCATCCCGGTCAGGTCGCCGACCAGCCCCCGCGCACGGGCCTGCACCAGGATGTTGCCGAGCGCGGTCGCCTCGGCCGGTCCGGCGGTGACGGGCAGCCCCGTGGCATCCGCGGTCCACTGGCACAGCAGCTCGTTGCGCGAGCCGCCGCCCACCATGTGGATCCGGGCCACCTCCCGACCGGCGAGCGAGGCCGCCTCCCGCAGGGTCCTGCGATGGGCCAGCGCCAGGCTCTCCAGCACGCACCGGACGTACCCTCCCGGGCCGTCCGGCGGCACCTGCCCCGACGCGGCGAGCCGCTCGTCGATGCACGACACCATGTCGTCCGGTGCGAGGAACGCCTCGTCGTCGGGGTCGACCAGAGCCGCGAACGGCCGGGCGCGCGCGGCGGCCGAGAGCAGCTCGCGCAGCCCAGGATCCCCGCCCCGCCGCTCCCAGGACCGGCGGCACTCCTCCAGCAGCCACATTCCCATGATGTTGCGCAGGTAGCGCACGGTCCCGTCGATTCCGCGCTCATTGGTGAAATTGGCCGCCCTGGACGCCTCGGTCAGCACCGGCGACGTCAGCTCCAGCCCCGCCAACGACCACGTGCCGCACGACACATAGGCGAATCCCGGCCCGGTGGCGGGCACCGCCGCCACCGCCGACGCCGTGTCGTGCGAGGCGACGATCGTCACCGGCGTACCGGCCGGCAGACCCGTCTCCGAGGCGACATGCGGCAGCAGCGTTCCCGCCGGGTCACCCGGCTCACGCAACGACGGGAACCAGGAACGCTCCAGGCCCAGACGGGCCATCAGCCCGTCCGACCAGCCGCCGGCCGAGGCGTCGAACAGACCGGTCGTCGACGCGTTGGTGATCTCGGCGCCCACCGACCCGGTCAGCCAGTACGTCATCAGGTCGGGGATCATCAGCACCGTCCGCGCCGCACCCCACTGCGCCCCCGCACGGTGGGCCGCGAGCTGGAACACCGTGTTGAACGGCAGGTACTGCACACCACTCACCGCGTACAGCTCCCGCGCCCCGCACACCGCGAGCACCCGCTCGGCCGCCCGCGCGTTCCTGCCGTCCCGGTAGTGGAACGGCAGGCCGAGCAGGGACCCGTCCGCGTCCAGCAGACCGTAGTCGACCGCCCAGGAGTCGATGCCGACCGAGGCCACCGGGCCACCGCGCGCGGCGGCCCGCAGCCCGACCAGCACCTCCCGGTACAGACCGAGCACATCCCACCGCAGCCCGTCCGGCAGCCGCACCGGCACATGGGCGAACCGGTGCCTCTCGCACAGCGCCAGCCGCTCCGGCCCGACCCGACCCGTGATCACCCGGCCGCTCGTCGCACCGAGGTCCACGGCGGCGAAGACCGCGTCGCGCTCCGGTGTCACAGTCATCGGCAACCCCGTCCGGTCATCGGAGGAAGGCCGCGGCCACACCGGCGTCGACCGGAACATGGACCCCGGTGGTGTGCGTGAGCTCGCCGCCGGTCAGCGCGAACACCGCGTTGGCCACGTGCTCCGGCAGCACCTCGCGCTTGAGCAGCGTCCGCTGGGCGTAGAACTCGCCGAGCCTCTCCTCCTCGATCCCGTACGTCGCCGCGCGCTGGGCGCCCCAGCCACCGGCGAAGATCCCCGAACCGCGCACCACACCGTCCGGGTTGACGCCGTTGACCCGGATCCCGTGCTCGCCCAGCTCCGCGGCCAGCAGCCGCACCTGATGGGCCTGATCGGCCTTGGTGGCCGAGTAGGCGATGTTGTTCGGGCCCGCGAACACCGAGTTCTTCGACGTGATGTAGACGATGTCACCACCGAGCCGCTGTCCGCGCATCACCCGGGCGGCCTCCCGCGAGACCAGGAACGAGCCACGCGCCATGATCGCGTGCTGGCGGTCCCAGTCCTGGGCCGTCGTCTCCAACAGCGGTTTCGAGACGGAGATCCCGGCGTTGTTCACCACCAGGTCCACCCCGCCGAACGCCAGCACGGAGGCCCGGAACGCCTCGACGATCTGCTCCTCCCGGGACACGTCGACCGTCACGGCGACCGCGGTGTCCGGCCCGCCGATCTCCCGCGCCACCGAAGCGGCGCGCTCCGCGTCGATGTCGGCGACGACGACACACGCCCCCTCCGCGGCCAGCCGGTGCGCGATCGCCCTGCCGATGCCGGACCCGGCGCCGGTGACCAGCGCCACCCGGGCGGCCAGCGGCTTCGCCCTCGGCATCCGGCGCAGTTTCGCCTCCTCCAGCTCCCAGTACTCGATCCGGAACTTCTCGGACTCCTCGATCGGAGCGTAGGAGGAGACGGCCTCGGCGCCGCGCATCACATGGACGGCGTTGAGATAGAACTCCCCGGCGACCCGGGCCGTCTGCTTGTCCTTGCCGAAGGAGAACATCCCCACCCCCGGTACGAGCACGATCGCCGGATCCGCACCACGCATCGCCGGGGAATCAGGGGCGGCATGACGGTCGTAGTACGCGCGATACGCCTCCCTGTACTCCCCGTGCAGCTCCGTCAGCCGGGCCACCGCCTCCTCCAGCGGGGCGTCCGCCGGCAGATCGAGCACCAGCGGACGGACCTTCGTACGCAGGAAGTGGTCCGGGCACGACGTTCCGAGCGCGGCGAGCCGGGGATGTCCGGTCCGGGACAGGAAGTCGAGGACCGGCTCCGCGTCGGTGAAGTGGCCCACCTGGGGGCGGTCGGTCGAGACGAGGCCCCGGACCAGCGGGGCGAGTTCGGCCGCGCGCTCCCGGCGCCGCTCCCCGGGCAGGGGCTCCCGGCCCGCCCATACGGGGCCGAAGGGCTCGGCCCTGCCCCGTTCCCGGAGGAAGGCCTCGGCGGTCCGGATCATCCACAGGGCGTTCTGCTCGCACTCCTCGGACGTCGTGCCCCAGGCCGTGATCCCGTGGCCGCCGAGCACCACCCCGACGGCCCGCGGGTCGGCCGCCCGGACCGCGGCGATGTCCAGGCCGAGCTGGAACCCGGGCCTGCGCCAGCCCACCCAGGCCACCCGGTCGCCGAAGCACTCGGCGGTGAGCCTCTCGCCGTCCGCCGCGCAGGCCAGCGCGATTCCCGCGTCCGGATGCAGATGGTCGACATGCGGCGCCTCCACCAGGGCGTGCATCGCCGTGTCGATGGACGGCGCCGCACCCCCCTTGCCGTGCAGGCAGTAGTCGAAGGCCGCCACCATCTCGTCCTCGTGCTCCACCCCCGGGTACACGTCCTTGAGGGCGCGCACCCGGTCCAGGCGCAGTACCGCGAGCCCGGACTCGGTGAGTGTGCCGAGGTCCCCGCCGGACCCCTTGACCCACAGCAGTTCCGTCTCGCCGCCCGTGACGGGGTCGGTGCCGTTGGCCTTGACCGAGGTGTTGCCGCCGGCGTAGTTGGTGTTCCGGGGGTCGGAGCCGAGCCGGTGGGCGCGTGCCAGGAGCGCGGCGACTTCGGGGTGCGTCGCGGAGGCCATGTGATTCCTTCGTCGTCGAGGTCCGGCCGGGCAGGCCGGTGGGGGCGTGGGGGAGCGGGCGGGACGTCCGGGGCTCAGGGCGTGTCCGGCGGATCATGGCCGGGGTCGCGGTGTCCGCCCCTGATCCTCCGGACACGCCCTAGGCTCCCCAGCCGGCCTGCTCGCCGCCGACCCGGGCCTCGGCGATCCGCTCCTGGTTCCCCGAGGCCAGATAGGCGGCGAACGGGTCCCTCGCCAGCCCCAGCTCCTCACGGACCTCCGCGAGCAGCGGACGCACATCGGTGTTGTACGCGTCCATCAGGACGGCGTTCGCTGCCAGGACGTCGCCGGACCGCTGCGCGTCGCCCAGCGCGGCCCTGTCGACCAGCAACGCCTTGGCCGTCGCCTCCTGCACATTGGCGACCGAACGGATGACGGCCGGGATCTTCGCCTCGATGTTGTGACACTGGTCGAGCATGAAGTTGACGTTCGTCTCCGGCTTCAGACCACCGTTGCCGATCACCTCGTGCATGATGCGGAACAGCTGGAACGGGTCCGCCGCCCCGACCATCAGATCGTCGTCCGCGTAGAACCGGGAGTTGAAGTCGAACGCGCCCAGCTTCCCCGCGCGCAGCAGGAACGCCACGATGAACTCGATGTTGGTGCCGGGCGCGTGGTGGCCCGTGTCCACCACCACCTGGGCCTTGGGCCCGAGGCTGAGGCAGTGCGCGTACGCCGTGCCCCAGTCCGGCACGTCCATCGTGTAGAAGGCCGGCTCGAACAGCTTGTACTCCAGCAGCATCCGCTGGTCGTCGGCGAGCCTCCCGTACACCTCGGCCAGCGCCTCGGCGAGCCGGTCCTGGCGTGCCGCGATGTCGTCCTGACCGGGGTAGTTGGTGCCGTCGGAGAACCAGAGCTTGAGATCGGGCGAGCCGGTCTCGTCCATGATGTCGACGCACTCCAGCAGATGGCCGACGGCCTTGCGGCGCACCTTCGGGTCCGGATGGGTGACCGAGCCGAGCTTGTAGTCGTCGTCCTGGAACACGTTCGAGTTGATCGCCCCGATCCGCACGCCGAGACCCTTGGCGTGGCGGGTCAGCGCGGCGTAGTCGTCGACCTTGTCCCACGGGATGTGCAGCGACACCTTCGGGGCGACCCCGGTGAACGCGTGCACCTGCGCCGCGTCCTCCAGTTTCTCGAACGGATCGCGCGGCACCCCCGGCTGCGCGAACACCTTGAACCGCGTCCCCGAATTTCCGTATCCCCACGACGGGGTCTCGATGACCTGGGACTTCAGAGCTGCCTTGACGGCCGAAACATCAGACATGAACACCTCGTGGGTGGAGTCGCCGCCCGGCGGCCGGAGGAGACCGCGCGGATGCATGAATCGTTTCACTCGATACGTACGCTAGGTTTGCCGCAGAGGGACAGTCAAGAACCCCGCCGGGTCCCCGACTACCATCCTCCGGATGCCCCGAATTGGCGGTGTCCTCGGCCGGTGGCCCTGTGGCTACAGCCTTCTTGAATCAATTCACCGACGGATCCGGGACACCGGACCATGACGCTCGAAGCCGCCTCCACCGCGCCCGTTCAGCGCGTGTCGCCCGGCGTGCCCGGCCGCAGCGAGCTGACCAGGTCGAAGAACCGGGACTCGTTGCCGCGGAGGCCGGCCTGCCGCAGTGCACCGTCCGCCTCCGCGATCGGGCAGGCGAGCAGCGGCACATACCGAGGACCGTCCCCCGGATCGGCGAGCGCCGCACGCGTGGCCTCCAGCAGTCGGACGTAGGCCTGGGCCGCGGCGAGTTCGTCAGCACTCATCTCAGCATCTTCCGGTCAGAGGTGTCGGATCCACCAGCATCCCCCATGGGTACGACAACGGCCTTCAGATCGTGCCCGCACGGACGTCTTGTTCGAGTCGGCCGACACCGTGCTCCGCACCGACGGATGGGTGCGGTTGCTCGTGGATCTCGCGCTGGCGGCCGAGTATCGCCGGGGCCCGGCGCCCTCTACGCCGGTCTCAACCGCGGACAGGCGAACCGTCGCCCGGCTTCGGCGGGTCCTGGCGGTGGGCATCTCACTGTGGCTTCGGCCGGATGTCGGCACCGTGCAGGACCGCTCGTTCTGTCGCGCCTACGGCCGCGGCAATGCCACGTACCAGATGCCCGGCTGGCCGTACTCGGTCGTCGTCGCCCTGGAGAGCGGCCGCATTTCCTTGTCCGCGTTCCTGGACGCGGTCCGCCTTGAACCCGGTGCCGACCTGGCCGCTGACACCGCCGCTCAGGTTCGTGAGGTGGTCGAACGACTCGTCGCGGCGTGGGACGAACCCTCGCCACCGGCACGGCATAGAGCCGCCCCGCCCACTACAAGGCCGGCACCAAACCTCGCAGCGCAGGCTGACAAGCACCACAGACGTCAGCACACTGAGCACATGCGATATGAGGAGAAGGCGAAGATCACCATCGTGAGAGCCCTTGTCCCAGCGGCCGTTCTCATCTCCTCACCGGTACTGCTGATCGCCGGAGCACCGATCCGCCGCCGATACCTTCGCTACATCTACCGGGATGAGGCCCCACCGATCCTGGAAAAGGAGCAGGGCACGGTCAGGATCCACTGGTTCGTTGTCACCAGCCCCCTGCTCGCACGGCTCTGCCGGCCCACAGAGTCACTCGCCCGCCTCGTCCCACGCCGAGGTCAGACAACAAGCCGACGGCCGTCCGGCCCCCGCGCACCGCCCGGAGGCTCGACCTCCAGGAATCTTCGACGGCGCGCTCCCCGGTACACCAGCACCGTCCACCCCAACTCGCGCAGCGCCGTCGCGCACCGCTCCAGCCCGTCCTCCTCCGTGCGGGCGGCACCGCTGCCCGGCGGCCCGAGCCATTCGACTCGTACGCCGTCGGCGGCCTCGCCCGGTCGCAACCGGTACCCCGTCGCCGTCCGCAGGCCCACGGCATCGGTGGCCGACACGGGTAGGCCTGCCGCTTCCAGAGCGAGGGCGACCGCCCGGACCGGCCGGTTCGCCTCCCACGGGGCGGGAACGCTCTCCGGAGCGTCATGGCCGACGTTCGTCAGCCGACGGATCTGCAGCATGCCCTCGAGCGCCGTCCGCACGGACGCGGCGCGCCTCCCGTCCGCCACCGGCGCCGGGCCGTCCCCGGTCGCCGGATCGAAGCCGGGATCGTTCTCGGTGCTCATCGGCGTCCCCCTTCACCCGTGCCGTGCTCCTGGCTCCTGCCAGTGTGCGACACGCCACTGACAACGGCGCCCGGCATCGGGGCGCGGCCCCCGAGCGTCATTAAGGACGGCGAACGGGTGACGGCTCCCGGTAGGGTCGGCGGTCCGCCCCCGCTCATCGAAGGATCCATCCGCCGTGCCCCACAATGCCCAAGGCTCCGGAACCGACCGCGACGACCGTGCCGCGCTGCGCGCCGACTGCGCGAACTGCTCCGGGCTGTGCTGCGTGGCACTGACGCTGACCCGGTCCGCGGACTTCGCGGTCGACAAGGAGGCCGGGCAGCCCTGCCGGAACCTCCAGGAGGACTTCCGCTGCGGTATCCACACCGAACTGCGGACCCGGGGCTTCCCCGGCTGCACCGTGTACGACTGCTTCGGGGCGGGCCAGAAGGTCTCCGGCGAGATCTTCGACGGAAGGGACTGGCGCGGGGACCGGGCGACCGCCCGGCAGATGTTCCAGGTGTTCCCGGTCGTACGCCAGCTCCACGAGCTGCTCTGGTACCTCACGGAAACGCTGTCCCTCGCCCCGGCGAAACCCCTGCACGACGAGGCCCGGAGCCTCCTCGACGAGACGGAGCGTCTCAGCAGGCTGCCCGCCGACGCCTGTGCGGAGCTGGACGTTGCCGCTCACCGCGAGACCGTGGCCGAACTCCTGCACCGGGTCAGCGCACGCGTCCGGGCCACCGCACCGCGCCCGAAGAACGGGAGGAAACGCGACCGCCGGGGCGCCGACCTCATCGGAGCCAGGCTCCGGGGCGCGGATCTGCGCGGTGCCGACCTGCGCGGCGCGTACCTGATAGCGGCCGACCTGAGCGGGGCGGATCTGCGCCTCGCCGACCTGATAGGCGCCGATTTCCGGGACGCGGACGTATCGGGCGCCGACCTCACCGATAGCCTCTTTCTCACCCAGGCCCAGCTCAACGCCGCCCGGGGCGACGCGGCGACCCGGCTTCCGTCCGCGCTCCGCCGTCCCGCGCACTGGGACCGGTGAGCCCCGGAGCCTCTTACACGGAGCCCGGCGGACGATCCGGACCGTGTGGCCGAGGTCGGTGAGCCGGGCACTGCGGACGTGTCCGGTTCGTTGCACAGTGCGGCGTACCCGGACGCCGACGACGACCGGACCGAGGAGTTCCGCACATGCCCAGCACCACCGACGGCAGCACAGATCCGAGCCGCAGGGACGGGAACCGCACCCGCCTCGTGGAGGACCTCATGGAGCGGTTCCCGCACGTGCCCCGGGAAGCCGTCATCAAGGAGGACCTGCTGCGCGGCGGCGTGGCGTTCGACGAGTCCGCCCTCAGCGACAACGAGAACGGCGACGTCAAGCCGAAGTCCTACTTCATCTTCTCCTTCGACCACGGCACCCTTCCCGAACTGGGAGCGGCCGCGCTGCGCCGCCCGCCGGAGGAGATCGTCCTCACCGGCGGCCCGTACGACCTGCGCAGGACCGTCGTGTCCGTGCGGGTCAACCCGTCGTCCCCGTACCGCGTCGCGGCCGACGCCGAAGGTGTGCTCGGGCTGTACCTCGACGGCAGGCGGATCTCCGAAGTGGGCCTGCCCCCGATGCCGGACTACTACCGGCACACGCTGGAGAACGGCAAGTCCGTGATGGAGGTGGCGCCCACCATCCAGTGGGGATACCTGGTCTACCTGACCGTCTTCCGGGTCTGCCAGTACTTCGGCGCGAAGGAGGAGTGCCAGTACTGCGACATCAACCACAACTGGCGCCAGCACAAGGCGGCCGGCCGCCCCTACACCGGTGTGAAGCCGGTCGAGGAGGTCCTGGAGGCGCTCGCCATCATCGACAAGTACGACACGGCGAAGACATCCACCGCCTACACCCTCACCGGCGGGGCCATCACCTCCCACATCGGCGGACGCGACGAGGCCGACTTCTACGGCCAGTACGCCAAGGCCATCGAGGAGCGCTTCCCCGGCCGCTGGATCGGAAAGGTCGTCGCCCAGGCCCTGCCCAAGGCCGACGTGCAGCGCTTCCACGACTACGGCGTACAGATCTACCACCCCAACTACGAAGTGTGGGACCGCCGGCTGTTCGAGCTGTACTGCCCCGGCAAGGAGCGCTACGTGGGCCGCGACGAGTGGCACCGCCGCATCCTGGACTCCGCCGACGTCTTCGGCGCGCGCAACGTCATCCCCAACTTCGTGGCGGGCGTGGAGATGGCCGAGCCCTTCGGCTTCACCTCGGTGGACGAAGCCATCGCCTCCACCACCGAGGGCCTGCGGTTCTTCATGTCGCACGGCATCACGCCCCGGTTCACCACCTGGTGCCCGGAGCCCACCACCCCGCTCGGAAAGACCAACCCGGACGGAGCTCCGCTCGAATACCACATCCGCCTGCTGGACGCCTACCGCGCCACGATGGAGGAGTACGGGCTCAGCTCGCCCCCCGGCTACGGCCCGTCCGGGCCCGGACGGGCGGTCTTCTCCGTGAGCTCGTTCATGGACAGCCTCCCGGCCGCCGCTGCCGCCGACGAGAACCCGGCGTAGCGCCCGGCCGAGGCGTTCCGGACCCGGCGGGGATGTGCTCCGCCGGGCCCGGCGGAACGTTGTGCCCGGTCGGGGCGGGTCCGTCCGTTCCGGACGGGGGAAAAACGGTTCGTCCGTTGACACCGAGGATGGGAGCAGATGTCTGCGGGCACGTAGAGGTGGAGAACGGAACCACGGATACAACGTGAAGGCGGTGCCCATGTTGCATGGCGTCGATGTCAGCTCCCATCAGTCGTCCTTCGACCCGGACGGACTGGACTTCGTCTTCATCAAGGCCACCGAGGGCCGGTCGTACGTCAATCCGCATCTGGCGGAACAGGTGAAGCGTGCGAGGGACGCGGCATGCGTGGTCGGCTTCTACCACTTCCTCTGGCCCGGGGACATCAACGCCCAGGCCGAGTACTTCGTGGACAAGGCCTCGGAGAAGGACGGGGACCTGCTCGCGGTCGACTGGGAGGAGAACGGTGAGGGCACCAGGGCCAGCAATGCCGAGAAGGACAGCTTCATCCGGGCGGTCAAGCGGCTGCGGCCGCACAACAAGGTCCTGCTGTACTGCAACCGGTACTTCTGGCTGAACCACGACACCACCTCGTACGCCGGGGACGGCCTGTGGATCGCCGACTACGTCCCCCAGGGGAACCCTCGTATCCAGGCCTCGTGGCGGATCCACCAGTACACCGACCAGCCTCTCGACCGGGACGTCGCCGACTTCCCGTCCAGGGCCGCGCTGCTCGACTGGGCCAAGGGGTAGACACCGTGGGGCGGGCCGCGCGGCACCGGTGCCGGACACCGGCGTCCCGCGGCCCGGCGGTGCCCGCTCGACGGGGCCGTCGCCCCGCCGACCGGAAACGGGTCGGGCCGGCCGCGCTGTTGACGCGGGTCTGCGCCCGGTACGGCCCGCGGATGCCGCGTCCAGGTCGCTGACGGATTCCCCGGTCCGGGTGCGGCACACTTCTCGGATGACCACAGCCTCGGCTCAGCCGCCTCGCGACCGCGCGCTCGGGCGCGGTATCACCACCCTCATCCCGCAGGCCGCCACCGAGCCCCCGGCCACCCCGGCCGAGCAGGCGGCGGCCGTGCTGACGGCGATGCAGAGCGTTCCGGTGCGTGTGGGAGTGCTTCAGGCGGCCGTGGTCCTCCTGGAGGAGCGGGTACGGGCGACGGACGACCCGGCGGAGCGCGCCGCGGCCGCGACGACGGTCGCCATGCTGCGCAGCGCGATCGGCCGGGCGGGCTGAACCAGGGCCCGGCAACGGCGCCCGGCTCAGCCCAGACCGGCGAGGATCCGGGCGCACGCCTCCGGCCGGTCGCGCCAGTACGACCAGCGCTCCTGACAGGAGAACACCTCGGCGAGGGCCTCCTCCAGGCCGAGGCGCTCGGCCCCGGCGAGCTCCCGTACGACCACGACGGCGGCCATCAGGCCGTCCCGTCCGCCTTCCGACAGGCAGCCGAGCGCGGAAGCGGGATCGTCGGCGGACGTCGCGCGGACGTACTCCACCAGGGGCTGGAGCCAGTCGGCCCACTGCTGGTACCCGCCCGCGCCGTCGGCCGCCACCTCCGCGTCGAGCAGCGGTTCCAGCACCCGCACGAGACGGGCGTGGTACTGCTCCGCGCTCCCGGTGACCCATGGATGCTCGGCGACGAAGTCCTCCCATTCGCCGCGGGCCGGCACCATCTCGTCCAGGAACCAGGTGCCGACGGGGCGCAGGGCCTCGACGCCGCTGAGGACGAGGGCCTTGCGCAGCAGTTCGTAGCTCGGCGCCGTGTACTCGGCGAGCAGCACGGCATCGTAGAGGTCCTTGCCCTGGGGGTACATGTCCGTGGCCAGCCACAGCAACTTCCAGGCCAGGGAGAGGCCGGGGGAGGCGGCGCGTATCCGGCACCCCGGCCCGCGCCCCAGCGGCCGGAGGTCGGTGGGCACGGCCGGTTCGGGAAGGAACTCGTTGAACACCACGTCGAGTTGTACGGTCCCGCCGGGTACCCGGTCGGCCGTCCACGGCAGCAGCATGCGGCGGCCGGGCACCCGGTCGTACGTCCAGATCTCCTCCGTCACCATGCCCGCCGCGTCGATGCGCACGGCACCATGGCGTTCCGCTGCCGCCGCCGCGTCCCGGGCGAGGGTCTCGAAGAGGGCCGCGCAGCGCGGGTCGTCCATGGCCCGGTCCCGGGGCGTGAAGAGGAAGTCCAGGTCCCCCGGATCACGGGCGGCCCTTCCGAACCACGTCGACATCAACGCGCTGCCGCGCAGCACCAGATGACCGCCCCACGGCCCTTCGGCGACCGAGGCGAGGACCATGTCCAGGACGGTGCGCCGTGCCCAGTGCCAGGCCCGTCCCAGTTCTTCCTCCCCGGAGCCGAACCGCGGCTCCCCGGACCGGAGGGCATTCGGGAACTGTTTGAGGGCGGGATCGAAGAGCAGGGGGTGGTCCATCCCGGCCGGTGCGGGCAGCAGGGTGGCCGGAAGGCCCTGAGTACGCCGGGTTTTCTCGTCGAGCGGGGTCCCGGGGACACGGCGCGGGCCCCGGACCAGTCTGTTCCAGGTCGGGGTCTCGTCGGGGGAGGGTGCCATGGTGCGACTCCTGCGGGAGGGAAGGGGCCTGCTCGTGTCCGGGTGGTGGTACGGAGACCGAAGTCCCTGATGTCCGTGACCGTCTGACGCGAGCATAGGCGGCCGGGTGGGCACGGATACCGGGCGTCCCGAAGACCACGGCATTGGCATGGACCTGGCGTGCACTCTGCGTTACAGTCCGTCTCGGCACAATCTGAGAGCGCTCTCAGAAGAGCGTTCCCGGACGCCTGCTGTTCCTTCCCCACGATGCCGGAACAACAGAAGGGCCACTGCCTTGAGATACAAGAACGCGCTGCGCACAAGCCTGGCTGCCGCACTGGTCGCCGGGGCCTGGACCGCCGCCGGCCTGGCCTCGGGCCCGGCTTCCGCCGCTGCCGCGGACCGGGCCTCCGCGCCGTCGCCCTCGTCCGTGACCACGGAGGAACCCGCGACCGCGGGGATGCTCGCCGCCATGCGACGGGACCTCGGCCTGACCGAGGGGCAGGCCAGGGTGCGGCTGGCGGCGGAGAAGACGGCAACCGCCGTACAGGCGAAGGCGCGCCGGGCCGCCGGGCCGTCCTATGCCGGATCCTGGTTCGACCCGGCCGCGAACCGGCTCGTCGTGGCCGTCACGGACACCCGCGCGTCGAGCGCGGTCCGGGCCTCCGGCGCGGCGGTCCGGCTGGTGCGCCACAGCGCGCGGCAGCTCGACGCCGTGAAGGCACGCCTCGACGGAATGCGGGCGCCGGCCGGGATCGGTGGCTGGCACGTCGATCCGAAGATGAACCGGGTCGTGGTCTACGTCGTCGCCCCGGCAGCTTCTGACAACGATGTCCGCACCTTCGTCGACCGGGCCCGCGCCGCAGGTCCCGTGGTGGTGCGCGAAACCCCGGAGGCTCCCCGTACCTTCTCCGCCGGAACGGTGGGCGGTGACCCCTACTACACGGGCAATGTGCGGTGCTCGATCGGCTTCTCCGTGTACGGCGGATTCGTCACGGCGGGGCACTGCGGTCAGGCCGGTGCCGCGGTGAGCGGCTGGGACGGTTCGGCCATCGGTGCCTTCCAGGGCTCGTCCTTCCCGGGCGACGACTACGCCTGGGTGAGCGTCGGCAACGGCTGGTGGACCGTGCCCGTGGTCCTGGGCTGGGGCACCGTTTCCGACCAGCTGGTCCGGGGATCCGCGGAGGCGCCCATAGGGGCCTCGATATGCCGCTCCGGCTCGACCAGTCACTGGCACTGCGGCAACGTGCTCGCCACCAACGAGACCGTGAACTACAGCCAGGGCGCGGTGTACCAGATGACGAAGACGAGCGTCTGCGCCGAACCCGGTGACTCGGGCGGCTCGTTCATCAGCGGCGACCAGGCCCAGGGCGTCACGTCTGGCGGCTGGGGCAACTGCACCAGTGGAGGGGAGACCTGGCACCAGCCCATCAACGAGATCCTGGGTAGGTACGGACTGACCCTGCACACCGCCTGACCCCCGCGGGCGTCGCACCCGACTGCCCGGACGGGGCGGCCGGGTGCGACGCCCCGGGCGGGGTCAGCCGCCGGGGTGCGAACGGCCCGCCGACCGTGCGAAGTCGGCGAGCCTCCCGAAGTCGTCCTCGCGCAGGCCGATCCGGGGATCGACCTGGTGCAGAAGCCCGCGACCGGGGTGATGGGCGGCCACGTACGCCTCGTCGGGTTCGTCCTGCTCGTCGTCCACCCAGGCGAAGGGGCGACCGGCCGCGTACTCCACCAGCGGAGCGGCCTTCCAGTGGACGCCGTCGGGGCGTTCTTGGAACAGGGCGTCGCCGAAGTCGACGAAGGGCAGTTCCGGAAGGCCGAGCACCGGGGCGATCCACCGGTTCGCCTCTGCCATCCACGTGGTGGCCCAGCACAGCTCGTAGCCGAGCCGGAGCAGGGCGGGTCCGTGCTCCGGGTTGAGCCAGACCCGCAACGGGCCGCGCCGGAGGCGGAGTCCGCCCCCGCTTCCCGTCGACGTTCCGCCGTCCAGGGGCACATGGATCGTGGTGTAACCGGCGGGGCGCCTCTCCGGCTTGGCGGCGTAGGGGTTGAGCGGCCCGTCGACGTCGAGGAACAGCAAGGGCCTGTTCATGGGGTTCCCCCGTCGTGGATCCGCCGGTCGAGTGATGCGGACAGCCTAGTCGCCGCTGCGGGGCGGCCCCGGGCCCATGCACCCCTAACGTGCGCTGGAGCCTCGGCACCCCTGACCTGAATTGGCCGTAGCATGTCAATAAATCATGGCGATGTGTCTTGTTGCTTCGAGGGGCCCGTGCCTCAATGGGCGAGGCAGTCCCGCTGACGATACGTCAGGGAATGTCGTGTCCGGCGCCGTGTGCCGGTTCGGTGCGCCGGATCCCCCCACAGGAAAGGCAGATCACCATGAGGCATGGCATACGGCGGATCGCCGTCTGTTCCGCCCTGGCAGCGGGCGCGCTCGCGCTCGCGCCGACGGCCGAGGCGGTCACCCCCACCACCGCCACCATCTCCTTCGACTGCGGAATCTACGGCTCGGGCAGCGCGAACCTCGTCGCCACCCAGAGCGGCACGAGCGCGACCATCGAACTGTCGACCTCCGCCATCACCGCCCCGATCGACGTCGGCGCGAACACCGTCACCTCCACGCTCACGCTCACCAGGAACGGCACCGGATCGGTGGACTTCACCGGCAGCGGCAACCCCGCCATCCCCGCCGGGAGTCCGGTTTCGACGGGGCGGCTCAGCGGGACCGTCGCCGCGGGGGACAGCCTGGTGGCCAAGTCCCTCAAGATCGTGGTGATGGGTATCACCGTGACCTGCAACGCGACCTCCGCCCAGACACCCGGGCCGTTCGTGTTCTGACCGGCCGCCGAGCGCCGTGGTCCCGTGTCCGGCGCCGGACACGGGACCACGGGGCGGTCCGCCCCTGCCTCAGGCGTCCGCGAGTCCCTTCGCCGGAGCGTTCGCGTGGCGTGGGAGCAGCATCGGGGTGGCGAGGAGGACGATGCCCGCGACGGCGATCGCCGTCGGAGGACGATGCCCGCGACGGCGATCGCCGTCCGGGTGCCGATCATGGAGGCCGGCGCCCCCACGGGGCGGTTGTCCCGCCGATGGCGCGGATGCCCAGGGCCGAGAGCAGGTGGCGGCGCGCATCGGCGATCACGGACCCGCCGAGCGGCGGCCCGGCCATCATCACCGACCAGGTCGTCGACTCGAAACGGTCGTTCGCGACCAGCAGGTCCTCGGGCGGCAGAAGCCTCTTGAGGTACGCGCCGCAGGCGGCGTTGAAAGCGATGTCGGCCGCGGCGACCACGATCGGCACGACCAGGAGCCGGGCAAAGCTCAGCCGGCCGAGCCAGTACGCCACCGACACGCTCAGCAGGTCCGTCTCCACCACGATCGGTCGCTTGCGGCGGAACTCCACCCACGGCCCGAGCGGAACCGCACCCACCGGCCGCCCGGCGGCGGCAGGTACCGCCACCTGTGTCGGCCCGGAGTGCAGGACGAGCACCGCGATCATGGAGAACGCGCCGAGGCCGAGCCCCGTCCCGTACGCGCTGACGGCGTACGCCGACCGCGCTCGTCCGAACCGCCGCCCCAGAGGCCGTCCGCCCGCCATTCCCCCACACGCCTCTCGCGCACTTCTCGCCGGCCTGGACAACCACACGCTGACCGACGGCATCAAAACGAGTGCTGGAGGCTCGGGGCAAACAACTGTTCTGTGCAGAACTACAACCGATTGTTGTGCCGGTACGATGCCCGATGTGGATCTCGATGCTGTGCGTACCTTCGTGACCGCCGCCGACGCGGGGCGGTTCCAGGATGCCGCCACGGAATTGTCGGTCACCCAGCAGGCGGTCTCCAAACGCATCGCGACCCTGGAGAAGAACCTCGGCGTGCGGCTGTTCACCCGCACCTCCCGCGGAGCGAGGCTCACCATCGACGGGCAGGCGTTCCTGCCGCACGCCCGCGACCTGCTGCGGACGGGGGAGCGGGCCCTCGCATCGGTCCGGCCCGGTCGCCGGGCACTGCGCGTCGACGTGATCGGCCGCCGCCTGGCCCCGGCCGACCTGCTGCGCGACTTCCACCGTGCCCGCCCCGAGGTCGCCCTCGACGCCGTGACCCTCTTCGACACCGACGCGGCCGTCGACGCCGTCCGGTCCGGCACGATCGACGCGTCCATCCGGGCCGTCACGATGCCCGGCCAGCGCTTCCCCGACGACATCAGGAGCACCCGGGTCCTCGACGAGCCGATCCAGCTCCTCACCGGACCGGGCCACGAGTTCGCCGACGCCCGCTCCATCGCCCCCGGCGACCTCGCCGGGCACCGCATCTGGATGCCCGGCATCGTCCCCGGCACCGAGTGGGCCGCGTACTACGACGCCCTGGCCGCCGCCTTCGGGTTCACCATCGAGGTCACCAGCCCCGACTTCGGTGTCGAGCCCCTGCTGGACACCATCGCCGACTCACGGACGCTGGCCACCCTCGTGGGCGAGCAGACCCGGTTCGCCTGGCCCGCCGACCACGGACTGCGCCGGGTCGTCCTCAGGGACCCCACCCCGGTCTACCCGCACTCACTGGTGTGGCACCGCGACAATCCGCACCCGGCGCTCGCCGCGTTCCGGGAGCACCTCCGCTCCGGCCGGTCCGGCCACTCCGGCACCGGGACCTGGACACCTTCCTGACCTGCCGCTGCCGGTCAGGAGGCGGCCGGGCCCCGGCCCCGGAGCGCGCTCACGCGGCCGACCGGGAGCGGGACCCGCCGCCCCCGCCCCGCTCCGCCCCGTCGATGTCGTGGTGGATGGGCGTGCCCGCACCGGTCAGCGGAACCCCCGTGCCGCCGCGCCGCGTCGCGACGATCTCCGCCGCGATCGACAGCGCGGTCTCCTCGGGCGTACGGGCGCCGAGGTCGAGGCCGATCGGCGACCGCAGCCGGGCCAGCTCGTCGTCGGTCAGACCGGCCTCGCGCAGCCGGCGGTCACGGTCCGCGTGGGTCCGGCGCGACCCCATCGCCCCGACGAACGCGACCGGCAGCCGCAGGGCGGCCTCCAGCAGCGGAACGTCGAACTTGGCGTCGTGGGTGAGCACGCACAGGACGGTCCGCGCGTCGGTGCCGGTGCGCCGCAGATAGCGGTGCGGCCAGTCGACCACCAGCTCGTCCGCCTCGGGGAAGCGGGCCCGGGTGGCGAAGACCGGCCGGGCGTCGCACACGGTCACGTGATAGCCGAGGAACTTGCCCGCCCGAACGAGCGCCGTCGCGAAGTCCACGGCACCGAACACGATCATCCGGGGCGGCGGCATCCTCGACTCCACGAACAGCGTCACCCCGCCCGGGCACCGCGAACCGCTCTCCGAGACTTCGCAGGTCCCGGTACGCCCGCCGTCCAGCATCGCGCGGGCCTCCGCCACCGCGACCCGGTCCAGCTTCCGGCCACCGCCGAGACCGCCCTCGAACGACCCGTCCGGACGGACCAGCAAGGCCCCGCCGAACAGCTCCGCCGGGCCGCCCGCCACCCGGACCAGGGCCGCCGACTCCCCGCGGCACGCCGCCGCCACCCCGGCCCGTACCACCGGCGCGTCCGCACGCACCGGGGTGACCAGCACATCGACGACACCGCCGCAGGTGAGCCCGACGGCGAAGGCGTCCTCGTCGTCGTACCCGAACCGCTCCCGCACCGTGCGCCCGTCCTGGAGGGCCCGTACGCACAGCTCGTACACCGCGCCCTCCACGCAGCCACCGGACACCGATCCGACGGCCGTGCCGTCGTCGGAGACGGCCAGGGCGGCACCGGGACCGCGGGGCGCGCTGCCACTGACCGCCACCACGGTGGCCACGGCGAAGTCCCGGCCCTCCTCGAACCACCGGTTCAGCTGCTCGGCGATGTCAAGCACTCGGCGCGCCTCCTTCCGCCGCCCCGCCCCGGGCCTCCCGCGCCGCGCGCAGGACCCGGTCCGGACGGATCGGCAGTTCCCGGTGGCGGACACCGGTCGCATGCCACACCGCGTTGGCGATGGCGGCCGCCACGCCCACGATGCCGATCTCGCCGATGCCCTTGATCCCGATCGGGTCGCCGGGAACGGGATCGTCCACCCAGTCTGCCTCGATCCGGGGCACATCGGCGTTCGTGGCGTAGTGGTAGCCGGCGAGATCCGCGCCGACGTGGCGGCCGGTGGCCCGGTCCCGGAGCGCCTCCTCGTGAAGGGCCATGGACAGCCCCCAGGTCATGCCGCCCACCAGCTGGTTACGGGCGGTGAGCGGGTTCACGATGGTGCCCGCGGCGAAGATGCCGAGCAACCTGCGCACCCGCACCTCGCCGGTGCCCGTGTCCACCGCGACCTCGGCGAACTGCGCACCGAAGGAGTGACGTTCCTGCGCCGCGAGGGCACCGACCGCCTCGGTCGTGTCCGACCGGGTCGTGACCCCCTCCGGCGGGATGCTGCCGCCCAGGGCCAGCCGTTCCCGCAGCTCGTTCGCGGCGACGGCCACGGCCCAGCCCCAGGAACGTGTCCCCATCGAGCCTCCCGCGATCATCGCCGGGCCCAGGTCACTGTCCCCGACGCGCACCCGGACCCGGTCCGGCCGCACCTCCAGGGCCTCCGCCGCGACCAGGGCCATCGCCGTCCGCGCCCCGGTCCCGACGTCCGCCGCGTTGATCCGCACGGTGAAGCCGCCGTCCGGCTCCGCGGTGACGGCGGCCGTGGACGGGCCGACCCCCGAGGGGTACGTGGCCGCCGCAGTGCCGGTGCCGATCAGCCAGCGCCCCTCGCGGCGCACCCCGGGGCGGGGGTCCCGGCCGGCCCAGCCGAATCTGCGGGCCCCCTCCTCGAAGCAGGCCGGCAGATTGCGGCTGCTGAACGGCAGCCCGGACACCGGCCCCCGCTCGGGCTCGTTGCGCAGCCGCAGCTCGATCGGGTCCAGGCCGCATTTCTCGGCCAGCTCGTCGAGGGCCGACTCCACGGCGAAGGATCCCGGCGCCTCGCCCGGAGCTCGCATCCATGTCGGCGTCGGTACGTCCAGGCGGACGAGCCGGTGCCCGGTGCGGTGCGCGTCGGCGTCGTACATCACCCGACCCAGGGCGGCACTCGTCTCGACGAACTCGTGCACGGTCGACGTGACGCTCCGTGCCAGGTGGTCGAAGGCGAGGAACCGCCCGTCGGCATCGACACCGATCCTGACCCGCTGCGCGGTCGGACTGCGGTAGCCGACGAGGGAGAACATCTGGCGCCTCGTCAGTACGGTACGGACCGGGCGGCGCAGGACCGTCGTGGCCATCACGGCCGCCACCAGGTGCGGAGCCAGCCCCTTCGAGCCGAAGGCGCCACCGACATGTTCGGCCCGGATCCGTACCGAGGCCGGGTCCAGGGAGAAGAGCTGCGCCAGCTCGCCCGCCACCCAGGTGCTCCCCTGGTTGGAGTCGATGACGTCGAGACGGCCGCCCTCCCAGCGGGCGGTCGCCGCGTGCGGCTCCATCGCGTTGTGGTGCTCCTCCGGGGTGGTGTACTCCTCGTCCACTACCACCGCGGAGGCGCCGATCCGGTCCTCCAGATCGCCCTTCGCCGTCTCGGCCACCACCAGCGGGCTGTCCTGCGGGGTGTAGGCATCGGGACGCCCGGCCCGGAATTCCACGTCGTGCGGTTCGGCCTCGTACCGCACGATCAGGGCCTCTGCGGCCTCTCTGGCCTGCTCGGACGTCTCGGCCACCACCAGGGCCACGGGCCAGCCCGCGAAGGGGACGCGATCGTGCTGGAACAGGCCGATCACCGGATTCGGCCGATCCAGCATGCCCACGTAGTCGAGATGGAGGCGGGGCGCGTTCCCGTGGTGCAGCACGGTCAGGACGCCGGGCATCTCCAGGGCGGGGCCGTCCTCGACGGAACGGATCCGGCCACGGGCCACGGTCGACAGCACCAGCCAGCCATGGGCCAGTTCGGGGAAGGGCACCTCCCCCGAGTAGCGGGCGGCCCCGGTGACCTTGGCGCGGCCCTCCAGCCGGGTGTGGGCGGAACCAACGACTCCGGTCGGGGTCGTGACGCCGGTGGTCGTGGTCATCGGGCGGCCTCCTCGGCGAGTTCCGTGAGTACGGCCACGACGAGGTTCCGCATCAGCGTCACCTTGTAGCCGTTGTCGGCAAGGGGCTCGGCGGCGGCCAGCTCGGCCTCGGCCGCCGCGGTGAACGACGGTGCGTCAGCCGGACCCCCGATCAGTGCCCGCTCCGCCGCCCGGGCCCGCCACGGCCTCGAAGCGACGGCCCCGAACGCCAGGCGCGCATCGCGTACGACACCGTCGTGGACGGTGACGGCGGCCGCGACCGAGCCGAGCGCGAAGGCGAACGAGGCCCGCCCCCGCACCTTCCGGTACCGCGAACGGGCGGCGACCGGGGCGGGCGGCAGCACGACGGAGGTGATCAGCGCACCGGGCGGCAGAACGGTCTCGACGTGCGGGGTGTCGCCCACGGGCCGGTAGAACTCCTCGATGGTGACCTCGCCCGGCCCGTCGGCCGACTCGTAGGCGACGACCGCGTCGAAGGCCGCGAGCGCGACCGCCATGTCCGAGGGGTGGACGGCCACGCAGTGTGCGGAGGCGCCGAGGATCGCGTGGTTGTGGTGCTCACCCTCGACGGCGGGGCACCCGCTGCCCGGTGAGCGCTTGTTGCACGGACCCGCGAGGTCGGTGAAGTAGCCGCAGCGGGTGCGCTGGAGCAGATTCCCGCCGACCGTGGCCATGTTGCGCAGCTGCCCCGACGCCCCGGCCAGAACGGCCTGCGTCAACGCGGGGTAACGGCGCCGGACCTCCGGATGGGCCGCCAGATCGCTGTTGGTCACGGCCGCACCGATGCGTAACCCGCCGTCCGGCGTGGGCTCGATCCCGTCCAGCGGCAGTTCGCGTACGTCGACGAGCAGCGCGGGCCGCTCCACCCCGGCCTTCATGAGGTCGACGAGATTCGTGCCGCCGCCGAGGTAGCGGGCCTCCGGAACGGAACCCAGCAGATTCACCGCCCCCGCGACATCGAAGGCACGCTCGTAGCCGAACTCCCTCACGCCACAACCTCCTTGTCCTGGTCCTGTCCGCCTGCCGCCCTCGCGGCCTGCTCCACCGCCTGCACGATCGACACATAGGCGCCACAGCGGCACAGATTGCCACTCATGCGCTCGCGGATCTCGTCCGCGTCGAGCGCCGGAATCCCCGCCTCCGGACGTACGTCGTCGGTCGCCGCGCTCGGCCAGCCCGCCGCGTGCTCCTCGATGACCGCGATGGCGGAGCAGATCTGCCCCGGGGTGCAGTAGCCGCACTGGAGTCCGTCGAGGTCGAGGAAGGCCTGCTGCACCGGATGGAGTCGTTCGCCGTCGGCGACGCCTTCGATCGTGGTGATCGCACGCTCCTCGGCCGCGACCGCGAGCTGGAGGCAGGAGAGCGTGCGACGGCCGTCGACCAGCACCGTGCAGGCCCCGCACTGCCCTTGGTCGCAGCCCTTCTTGGAGCCCGTCAGGTCGAGCCGCTCGCGCAGTGCGTCGAGCAGGGTGGTGCGATGGTCGACGGGCAGTGTGTACTTCTCTCCATTGATGTTCAGGGTGATGACACTGGACGTCGATGGGGTCATGGATCGGCCTTCTTTCGCATGGGTGATGCGCGTCGAACAAGACGATCCCGGTCGCTGCTCGGTGTGTCCGGGAGGGACCGGGGGGAGAGGACGACAGAACGGCAGGAGAGCGATGAACCGCAGGCGGACGGGTGAAAGCCGGAGGCGCCGACCCGATCTGCCACTATGGTGAATCCAGGCGGACAACTGTCCATTTGTTGTCGAACCTAGCGGACAGCTGTCCGCTCAGCAAGGACGGACTCGGCCGAGGTCCTTGGGGAGGAGGGCGAGTGCGGGACGGGAAGAACGTGCCGCTGCGTCCGGACGCGCGGCGCAACCGCGAGCGCATCCTGGAGGTCGCGCTGGCCGAACTGACACGGGCGGCGGACGCCCCGCTGAGTGTGATCGCGAAGAAGGCGGGGGTGGGGCAGGGGACGTTCTACCGGAACTTCCCGCACCGTGAGGCCCTGGTGCTGGAGGTCTACCGCTACGAGATGCAGCAGGTGGCCGACGCGGCCGAACAACTGCTGCGCACCTTCGCACCCGACCGGGCGCTCCGGGAATGGATGGATCGTCTCGCCCAGTACGCCATGGCCAAGGCGGGGCTGGCCGACGCGCTGCGCACGTCGACGGGCAGGAGTGGCGGCCTGGCCTCCTTGGGTCATGGTCCGGTCACCCACGCGGTCGAACTGCTGCTGGACGCGAACGAGCGGGCCCGCAGCATCCGCCCCGGTCTGACGTCCGAGGACTTCCTCCTGGCCATCGCCGGTCTCTGGCAGCTCGACCCGCACGGCGACTGGCGGCCACGTGCGGAGCGCCTGCTCGACCTGGTCATGGACGGCCTGCGGGCGGGCGCCCCGGGAGCGGAACGGGGCGGACGCTAGGCGTCCATGCCGTATCCCAGCTCCTCCGCGGCGACGCACCAGAAGGAGTTCTCGTCGGCGACCGCCGCCGCGTCGAGCCCTTCGAACCGTGCGATGAGGGCTTCGGTGAGCGCGTCCGCCGCCTCTTCCGAGGCGTCCTCGGATTCCTGCTCCGACCCCGGGTGGGCGTCGGCCTCCTTGGCGGCCTCCGTGTACGCGCGGGTGAAGGCCATGAATGCCGCGATGTCGGAGTTCACCAGATGAGGCGTACCGCCCTCCGGCAGCCCCCAGAGCGAACCGTCGGCACGGCGCACGCCCAGCGCGCTCAGCCCGGGATCGAGCGCCACCAGGGCGTAGCGCGCCCCATCGACCGTGCGTTCGGTGAAGGGGGCGTCCTGCCAACTGCCGGGGTAGGGGCTGGCGGTGCATTCCGCGAGGAGCGGAGCGAGCGTCATGTCGTCGTCCATGCGGGCAACGTAGCGCTCGGCACTGACAGGGCGACCGGCGGGGGATCGGTGGTCCGCCGGAGCGGGGCACTCCAGGTTGGAAACTATAGTTGTCAACTTCAGTTTGGGTAACTAGAGTTACCGTCATGATGCTGCCTGAGATGACCGCCGACGAGCGGTCGGCCCTTGCCCGAGCCCTTCTGGACGCACTCGATCCGCTCGCCTCGGCGATGCGGGCCCGGACGACGGGGCAACCCGTGGAGCAGATGTGGAACGCCGAACCCGTCGAGGTGACGTTGTCGGTCCTCGCCACCTGGAAAGTGGTGGACGCGGAGGTCAAGCGGCTGACGGCCATGGCGGCGAGGACTGCCGGTTCCTACGGTGCGAGTTACGAGCAGTTGGGGGCTGCCTGGGGGATCACCAGGCAGGGTGCCCGCAAGAAGTGGCCCGACGCCGTCGACAGGCCTGCCACTCCCGTGCGTGCGGAGCCGAGCGGCCTGGAACTGTTCGGCGGAACGGCCGAGTTGAGGCCCGATCCGGCTGGCGGGGGCTGGCGCTGGTCCGCCACCGGTGCCGACGGAATCCGGGTGGAAGGCGAGGGTGCCGCACTTCGGGCGACGAAGGAGGAGGCCGCCGCGCACGCGGGCGCCTTCCTGCGGGAGCACGCCACCGGCCGGCCGTAGCGGCCGGGGCGCTGCCCGGCCGCTTCGAGGGCACTGTCAGTGGGGTGATGCATGATCGGTCCCACGATTCTTCGGGAGGGACGAGGACCCATGCCGATCACCAACCAGAAGGTGGCGGAGCGCGCCTTTCTGCAGCAGCTGTACAGGGACGACTACTACCCGGACCACGTCCTGGACAAGGGCAGGGCGATCCTGCTGGAGCTGTGCGAGAGCATCGAGGCCGAGCGCCCGGCGGATCTGCCGGCCCTGTACGCGCTCACGGAAGCGGCGACCGAGCGGTTCAACCTGCTGGAAGTCGAGTTCGAGGCCGCCGGGAGCGAGATCGAGACCGTGGCCCGGGAGGAGATAGGTGAGGAGTTCTGGTTCGTGGCATCCGCGTACGGCTTCCCGGAGGCGGACGCGGAGGAGCTGATCGCGGCCCGGGAGTGGTGAGAGCGCCTGTGCGGCCGGGTGTGGGACGCGCGGTCAGTTCCTGGAGGTGTCGGCCGTGTGGGCGTCGAGGAAGTCCGAGAGCAGCCGGTGGAGAACCTCGGGGCGTTCGAGATGTACGTCGTGCCCCGTCCCGGGGACGCTGACGGCCAGTGTCTCCGGCCGGTCCCCGAGCATCCGGTCGGCCTCCTGCGGCGGGATGATGCCGAACTGCCCGAGGACGGCCAGGGTGGGGCAGGAGATCTCGGTCCACCGGTCCCAGGTGCCGTGCCGGGCGTTCTCGGCCAGCGAGTCGACCATCACGTCCCGGTCGAATCGGGGCCACCACCCGTCCGCGCGTTCCTCCAGCCCGGCCGCCCACCCCTCGCCGACCGGGCCGCCGCCGAGGAAGTCGGCGGCCTCCTCCCGGGTGGCGAACGGCACCGGCCAGGTGTCGAGCCATCCGCCGATCCGGGCGGGCAGTTCCGGATCGGGATCGCCGGGGCCGGCCTCGACCAGTACGAGCGCGCGGACGAGCCCGGGGTGGGCCGCCGCGGTGAGCATGGCGGTGTGGCCACCCAGTGACTGGCCGACGAGCACGGGCCGCTGGAGGTCGAGTTGGTCGAGCACGGCGACGACATCGGCGACGTAGGCGGCCCGGGAGACGTCACCGGGGCAGCGCTCGCTGGCGCCGTGGCCGCGCTGGTCGACGGTGACGACCCGGTGGGCGGGGCTGAGCCGCCGTGCCACGGAGTCCCATTCGCCCGCGTGGCCGGCCAGGCCGTGCAGGAGGACGACGGGCGTGCCCGCCCCTTCGTGGTCACGGCAGGAAAGCTGTACGCCGTCCCGTACGACGGTGCGTTCGGCCCATGTCATGAGTCGTCCCTCCCGGGTGTAGGCCTGGTGGAGCGTATCCCGGCGGCGCCGGGTGCGAGAGAGGCCGTGTTCCGGCCCGCCCGCGAGGGTGGAGTACTGGACAGTCCAGTTTCCTCGTGGGTACTGTACCGTCCAGTTCCGATAAGTGGCCGCTCGTTGCCGGGTGTGCGCGATGGAACAGTTCGAGATCGTCAACGGTGGACAGAAGGAACGAGGACAACGCGACATGGCTGAACCGGTCAAGGGCCCTGCCAGCTACTTCCCCTCGATCGAGAAGAAGTACGGACGCCCCGTCTCGGAGTGGAAGGACCTGATCCGGTCCTCGCCGCTGACCAAGCACATGGAACTCGTCTCATGGCTCAAGGTCGAGCACGGACTCGGTCACGGCCACGCCAATGCCCTGGTCGCGCACACCCTCGCCGAGGACAGCGGGAAATGAGCGGTCCGCCGGGCGGATCAGGCCCGGCCCGGACCCGTCGCCGGATCCGGGCGGAGCCAGTGGCGCTCGGTGGTCCAGCCGAGGAGGCGGCGCCCGCCGCCGCCCTCCGGGGACCGGCCGGCCGCCGCCCGGCGCAGGCCGGTCAGCGCCGGAACCAGCCGCGCCGCGACATGCCAGGGGAAGCGATCCGCCTCGGCGTCCAGCCGGGCGATCACCTGTGCCTGTTCCGCGGCGTCGCAGAGCGACAGGTGGAACACCATCTGGCGCCAGGCGTAGGCCACGTCCTTGATCGTGGACAGGGGCCACGGATTGCCGTGCACCCGGGCGGTCAGTGCGCACACGGTGGCAAAGGAACGCAGGGCCAGATCCTCCCACCCGGGCTCCGGGGCGATCCTGACCCGGCCGACCAGGGTCGCCAGATTGTGCGTGGTCAGGATCTGGGCCTGCTCGATCACCGTGCCGTTGGCCGCCACGGAGAACCGGTCCCCGGTCCCGTCCGCCCGGGCGGCGCACAGGGAGGCGAACCCTGGTGAGGTGCGTGCCCGGTGACCGCGGCTCAGGGACTCGCCCGCCTCGACGACCGCGAGATCGCGGACCGCCGCGTAGTCGATCGCGTAGTAGCGCTCGTACAGCGTGCCGCGGAGCAGTTCGGCGGCGATCCGCGCCGACGCGAGGAACTTCGGGGTGAAGGTGCCCATGAAGATGTCCGAGGCCAGCTCCTCGACGAACGGGGCACCCGCCTCCGCCTGCCGGGCCAGCACGCCGAGTTCGCGGACCAGCGGATTGGGCAGGATCGTGCCGGGGAACGCCTGCACGGCCAGTTCGCCGAGCTGGCGCAGGGCCGTACGCGCCGCCTCCTGCCCCTCGCCGCCGGCGCGGAACCGGGCCACCGCGTCCACCCAGGGCAGTTCCTCGACCCGCACCTGACGGGCGAGGTTCAGCAGGAGCAGCGAGCGGCGGTTGCGGAACGCCCGGTAGTTCGCGGCCATGAGCGTACGCAGCGCCGGATCCTGGTACTCCTGGGCGCTGACCGAGGCGACGAGCTGCGGGACCAGCTCGGCCAGGACCTCGGCCGACGGCACCACACCGCGTTCCACCAGCGTGCCGAGCGGAGCGCTCAGCGCACCCTCCACGACGCGGCGCACCGCCACCGGCACCACCGCGCCCTCCGGCAGCGACATGTCCGCGGCCTCGGCGGCCGAGACGTCCGCGACCAGCGGGGCCACATCGGCCGCCCCGGCCTCCTGGCGGAGACCGGACAACCGGCTCAGCACGAGCCGCGCGAACGCGTGGTGCGAGGGCAGGGCCGCCTGAGCCGCCTGGCGGGCGCGCAACGCGCTGTGCGGCCCGGAGCCCGGACGGCCGCGCCGCCGGACCATGGACTCCACCGCGTGCCGCAACAGCCCGAGCAGGCGCGGGGTCAGTGTCCGGCCCGCGACGGTCTCCTCCAGGGCGGTGCGCAGGATGCCCAGGTTCTCCTTCGGGTCGCGGTGCTTGGTGCAACGGGTGTGGGTGGCGGCCAACTGGCGGTAGCGCCGCAGGAGTTGGGTTCCCCGTTCCCGCCAGGCGTCGTCTGGGGCGCGGTCCAGCACGCGGCCGGAGCCCGCGGTCTCCAGCCAGTGCGACAGCAGCTCGTCCCCGAAGGGCTGCCAGACGGCCAGGGCCTCGCGCTGCGTCTCCACCGCGGCGTTGGGCCGCCGCGCGGACAGGGTGGACGCGGCGTCGCCGACCGTGTTCCGGTGGAGCGCCCGGACGTCCGGCGCGGGCAGCTCGGACGGGCGGGGCGTGAAGCGTAGTCGCCCGGCCCACGGCTCCAGCTCCTCGACGAGTTCCAGCGCGCCGGCCACGTCCCCGGCCCGTACCAGCCAGGCCACGGTCAGCAGCGCGGCCTCCTCGGGCACGGCGACCTCGTACCGTCCGCTGTCGAGCAGCGCGTACAGGCGTGCCAGCCCCGGTTCGGTGAGGCAGTACGCGAACAGGGCGCGACGCTCGGCGGGGATGCCCGCCAGGGCTATGGCTTCGTGCTCGTACGGCTGGAGCGGGCCTTCGGCGCTCGCCGCGGAGGTCGCGAAACCTCCCCGTACGACCTCCGGCGTCACCCACGCGGGCAGGTCCGCGACCGGGGTGCGCGAGCCGATGGCCAGGCGGCCGTCGGCCATCCCGTCGAGCACGGCCTGCCAGCGGCCGACCCGGTGCGCGGCACGCTCACGGGTGTTGGCCTCGTCGTGTGTCAGCCAGGTGAGGAAGGCTTTGGCCCGCATGGTCCCGGCGTAGCCCGAGGAGGGGGCCGGGGTCGAGGAGTGCTGCTGCTCAGCGTCGTCGTTCATAAGCCGACGTGGCAGGTTCCGCCCCTGCGCCCTCCGGGTCCATAGCCCGGTGCTCTGCTACTGAGCTACACGCCGATGGGGCATGACATTAGAACGCCGTATCGAACGCGGGCAACGGCTTTTCCGACCGGAGTGATGCGTCCAGCCGTCGGGTCCCACGCCCGACGAGGCGTTCTACGCGTCCGTCGCGTGGGTGGCGGGCGGGGTGGGGGCACCGCCCTGCGGGTGTTCGTTGCGGGCCGTGGCCCGCAGGAGGAGTGCGGCCACGGCTCCCGCCACCACCCCGAAGAGCAGGGCGGCCGGGACGTTGTTGCCCAGACCGGCCGCCAACTGCATCGGCCCCTGCCGGAAGTCCGCCCGGTCCACGGCCATCCGCAGGACCTGGCAGACCAGCAGCCCGAACACCGTCGCGCACACCGCTCCCGCCGCCATCGCCGGTACGGTGACCCGGGTGAGCAGCGAGGGAAGCCGCCTCAACGCCCACCACACCACGGCCAGCAGCAGCGCGTCGACGGCCCGGCGCAGCAGCCAGCCGCCGACCGGCGTGCCCGCCGGTCCCGACCACGCCCCGAGCAGAAGCCACTGGCGCAGCAGATCCCCCGGCTCGGCCAGTACCCCGATGCCCGGCGAGATCTCCTGGATGCGGGCGGTGACCGGCTGGTACGAGAGAACCACCAGCGACACCGCGACCACCAGGGTCCCGGCGGTGGCGGCCATGCGGGCGGAGCGCGCCGGGACCACCGTTCGCGCCGGTGGCTCGGCCTCCCGCGCGGTGATCCGGGCCAGGAGCACGGCCGCGCCCGCCGCGACCAGCGCGGTCACCACGACGATCTGCCGCCCGGAGGACATCGCCCCCGCCCACTGGGGCAGGAACCGGTAACTGCCGCGCCCCTGCGAGGCGATGAGCCAAGGGGCGGACACCGTCACCGCCAGCGTCCCGGCCACCAGACCCCAGGCCCACAGCGCGAGCGCCGTGGCCGGGGCCCGGCCGTTCACCGGCGGCAGCCTGCGGATCAGGAGCAGCGCCCCGGGCACGAAGAACACGAAGACCGCGGCGAACCGGATCTGCATCGCCGTCGTGTAGAGCGTGAGATAGCGGGAGCCGTCGCCCCCGGCCGTCCCGTCGAGCCCGCCGGACATCCCGGCGCCGAACCGGTACGCGGCCGGCGGGTCGTAGGACCAGGGAGTGAGCCAGTACCTCAGCTCGGTGGTGGTCCCACCACCGAGCACACCCGTGGTCCCCGGCAGCTCAAGAGCCTGCGCACTCGACCCCGCCCACCACAGGAGCGCCGTGAGGAGCAGCCCCGCGACCACCGCCGGTAGCGCCGCCTGCCGATACGTCATCTTCCGCCCCCGTAGCAACCGTTCATCGTGTGCGCCCCCGGACATGGAGCGTACGAGCCGCCGGTCACGTACGGATCACAGCCGCACCTCGACTTGTCCGGTTCCTCTCCGCCGGGGCATCGCGTGATGCGGCGAGCGAGTCGTATAGCGTCGTGCCCGACGACTACCGAGGGGGCTGCCCATGGCGGAACGTGTTGTGCCGGAGCGAGTGGTCGCGGCGGAGCGCATCGCCGCGGAGTTGGGTTTCACGAAGAGCTGCACCCGGGAGACGGGCAGGCTGCTCAGCACGGCCGCCGCCGCGAAGCCGCAGGGAGTCGTCGCGGAGAGCGGCACCGGAGCCGGGGTGGGCACCGCCTGGCTGCGCAGTGGACTCGGCACCGGCGCGTGCCTGATCACCGTGGAACGCGACGAGGAGCTGGCCCGCCGGGCCGCCGGTCTCTTCGCGGACGACGAAAGAGTCGGCGTGCTCACCGGGGACTGGCGGCTGCTCGAACGGCACGCCCCCTTCGACGTCTTCTTCTGCGACGGGGGTGGCAAACGGGACGACGGGCAGCGGGTGATCGAACTGCTCGCGCCCGGTGGCCTGCTCGTCATGGACGACTTCACCCCGTCGCCCCACTGGCCGCCCCGCTTCGAGGGCGAGGTGGACGAGCTGCGCCTCTTCTACCTCACGCATCCGGACCTGGAAGCCACCGAAGTGCTCACCACGCCGACGAGTTCGGCCGTCCTCGCGTCGCGGCGCCCGTAGGGCCTGGTGGCGTCAGCTCCCGTCGGGCCGCGGTGCCGCGCGGGAGCGGCGGTGGGCCGCCACGCGCTCGCGGGTGGCGCACCGGCGGGAGCAGTAGCGGCGCTCCGGCCCACTGCCCTGCCTGAGCAGGACGTTCCGGCAGGAGGCCGAGGCGCAGATCCTTCCGGGCGGCTGCTGCCGGTCCCAGACGAGGACCGCCAGGGCCACGCAGGACGAGGCGAGGAACCATTCGTCCCAGGGCGCGTCGTCGTCCCGGTCGAGATGGGGGTGCCAGGGCGTGGTGCTCCCGTGCGAGGTCAGCCGGAGCGGGCCGGTGTGGTCCCGCAGGAGGCGGTTGAGGACGGTGGCGGCCTCGTCGGTGCTCCCGGCGGCGAAGACCTCCCGCAGCAGAGCGGCGGCCGTGCGCATCCCGGCGACATCGTGAGCGGTGAGGCGGACGGGGTCCGCCTCACCGTGGGCGCGGAGCACGTCGGCGACCTCGGCCGGGTCGGGGGAGTCGCCGTCGAGCACGCTGACCAGCGCGGCCGTCCGCCGCGCCATGGCCAGCACGGAGTGCCGGGTGGACCAGTCGTCGACAGGAGGGAGCACCTCGGCAATGTAACGCATATTGCTGAGTTTTGAGTTACCTGAGTAACGTCCCCGCCATGTGGAAGCGTTACCCCCTCCGGCTGTACCTGGCCGGGGCGCTGGCGGCCCGCGCCGGTGACGAGATGTCGGGACCGGCACTGCTGCTGGTGGGCTTCACGGCGGCCGGATCGCCCGGTGACGCCTCCGCGTTGCTCGCGGGCATCACGATCGCCGCCGCGGTGGGCGGGCCGGTGCTCGGGGTGCTCCTCGACCGGGCGGAGCGGCCGGGGCGCCTGCTGGCCGTGGCCCTGGCGCTGTACGCGGCCGGTCTGGGGGCGGTGCTCGTGGCCCTGGGCCGGCTCCCGTTCGGTGTCACGGTCCTGATCGCGGCCTGCGCGGGACTGCTCGGGCCGGCGCTGTCGGGCGGGTGGACGGCGCAACTGCCCCGGGTGGCGGCGGGTGACCGCCTGCCCCGGGCGAACGCGCTGGACGCCATGACCTACGGCGCGGCGAGCCTGGTGGGCCCCGCGCTCGCGGGCGGCGCGGCGGAACTGCTGGGCGCGCCGATGGCCGTGGTGCTCGCCGCGGGGCTCATCGGGGCGGCGCTGCCGGCCGCGTGGCCGCTGCCCGCCGTCCCCGCCCGCAACGACCGGCCCCGGCCTGCGGCCCGTTCCGGGCGGAGGCTCCGGATCCGGTCGATCGGCGGCGAGACGGTCGCCGGGGCACGGGCCATCGCCGGGCGGCCGCAACTGGCCCGGGCCACCCTCGCCTCGGTCGTCTGCTGCGCGGCACAGGGCATGCTGGCGGTGTGCACCGCCCCGCTGGGCGAGCAGGTCCTCGGCGGTGCGGGACGCGGGGCGCTGCTGCTCGCCCTCGCGGCGGTCTCCGGGCTGGGCGCCAACGCCGTACTCGCACGGTTCCCGCACCGGGCCGCGCCCGCCACGGTGCTGGCGGCCGGTGCCCTGGCCCAGGCCGCGGCCCTGGCACTGGCGGCGTCGCTCCAGCCGGCCCTGCTGATCGTGGCGGCGCTCGTACTCGGGGCGGGCGAAGGCCCCCAGCTGACGGCTCTGTTCGCGATCCGTCACCGCGAGGCCCCGGAACGGCTGCGCGGCCAGATCTTCACCACCGGCGCCAGCCTGAAGATCACCGGATTCGCCCTGGGGGCCGCGGCCGCCGGGCCGCTCGCGCACTGGTCGCTCCCCGGCACGCTCCTGCTCGCCGCGAGCGCGTCGGTCCTCGGGGGCGCCCTGTCGAACGGGGGCGTACCGGGCATGTCACGTTCCACGAGGGCGCGCTCCCGGGAACATCCCTGACAGGTGTCCACGCGCGGGTCGGAGGGGCGGCGGTCAGGGGCGGCGCCCCCAGGCGGAGACCAGGGGAGCGGTGGCGAGGTCCAGGTCGCCGGAGGCCACGTTCGCCAGATGGCGGTCGATCTCCGCGTCGGTGGCGAGCCCTTCCGACACCAGCAGACCGCGGATCTGCCGTACGGTCGCGGCCTCCAGCACCGCGCAGGCGGGCGAGGTGATCGGGAAGTACGCATCGGCCTCGACGCCGGCCAGCCCCGCCTCGCGCAGCAGCCGGGGCAGCGTCCGCCCGTACGCGAGATCCGCGCCGCGCGCCGCCATCAGGGAACGGAAACCGGCCCGCAGCCGGTTCGCCAGCCGTTGCTCGGGGCCGGACTCGTCCGGGCACAGCAGCGGCTGCAGGCCGGGGTCGGCGTCCTCCAGGAGCAGCCGGCCACCGGGCCGCAGCGCCTGGACCATCCGGCGCAGCGCCTCGGCGCGGTCGGTGACGTGGACCAGGACGAGCCGGGCGTGGACGAGGTCGAAGCCGCCGGGCGGCGGCGGGTCGGCCGCCACGTCATGGCGGACCACCTCGACCACGCCGCCGACGTCCCCGGTCCACGACACGTCGATGTCGGTGGCGACCACCGCACCCGTCGGGCCGACCCGCTCGGCCAGCCCGAGCGGCACGGACGGGGAACCGGCACCGACCTCCCAGCACCGCATGCCGGTGGTGATGCCGAGCCGGTCGACATGCCGGAACGTCACCGGGTCGAACAGCTCGCTGAGGGCGCCGAAGCGGATCCCGGCCTCCGACTGCCGGTTGTCCAGCAGATATCCCTGGTCGGAGGGGGCGGGCTCAGCGGCGTCGTGGTCGGCCATGGGGCGATTCTGGCAGAGGGCGGGCGCCGCGCACCGGGCGGGCGGACGTCAGCCGGACTCCGGGGTTCCGGGGCGCCATCCCCGGCGGCGGCCCCGGGGCAGGGTGAACGCGACGAAACCCGTGACGAGGACGGCGACCCCGGCGGCGGAGGCGACGGCGACCGCCGTGGTCCGGCCGCCGTGCTCCGCGGGCGGCGGCATGCGCAGCGCGGCCGGGCCGGGCTGGGCCGGTGCGGCCGCGCCAGTGGCGAGGGGCGCGGTGACGGCCGCGACGGGGTCCACCGTGCCCGCGCCGACCAGCGCCTTCCCGGCCGGGATGTGGTAGGCCGTCGCGGTGAGCCGGTCGGTCAGCTGCGCGGGTGTCAGCTCAGGGTGCGCGGCGAGGGCGAGCGCGGCGGCCCCCGCGACGAAGGCGGTGGCCAGCTCGGCGCCGTCCCCCGTGAAGCTGCCCGTGCCACCGGGGCCGATGCTCATCACGGCAGTGCCGGGCGCCGCCAGGTCGGGCGCGGTACGGGGGGCGAGCCGCTGGTCGGGAACGCCTCCCGGCTCCAGCCCGGCCACGGCCAGGACGTCCGGCAGCGCCGCCGGGTAGGCGGCCGGTGCGGGCGTGTCCCCGGACCCGGTGAGCGATCTGTTCGAGGCGTACGCCGGGGCGATCACCAGCGCGCCGCTCCGCACCGCGCCGCGTACGGCCGCAGTGAGCGCCGGACCGCCCTTGGCCAGCGCGATCGGTACGGCGATGACGCGCGCGCGCCGGGCGACGGCCGCGTCGATCCCGGCGGCGACGCTGTTCGCGGTGGCGCTGCCGTCCGTGGCCGTGGCCCGGACCGCGACGATCCGGGCCTCCGGGGCGACCCCGGCGAAGCCAGTGCCGGAGCGCGGCGCGGCGGCGATCAGGCCCGCGACGAACGTACCGTGACCGATGCAGTCGGTTCCGGCCGCGTCCGACGCGGGCGTGACCCGGCCCGCCAGGGCCGGGCTGTTCCGGGCGTCCACGCCGGTGTCGACGACGGCGACGACGGCGCCCGCGCCACGGGTGGTCTCCCAGGCGCGGGACGGGGCGATGTACTGCTGCGGCCACGGGACATCGGCCGGGCGCTTCTTCGACGGCTTGACGCAGCCGCCGTCCCGCGGCGGGGCCGAGGAGATCCGGGGCAGCGCGGTGTCGGCGGCGGCCGGGGCGGAGGACACCGCGACGAGCGGCACCGCCACGGCCAGGGCGGCGGTCAGCAGCACAGGCACGGTTCGGGGCGGCCGGTTCATCGGGACGTACCCCCCTCCGTCGCCGGGGCCTCGGCCCTGCCGGGCGCCGCGGCCCCGGGGCGCGGGGCACGCCCCGGCGACGCACCGGGCGTCGTGGTACTCCGCCGGGCCGACGCACCGGGGGCGGGAGCCGCCGCGCCCGGGGCCGGCCGGGGCGCGGTGCGCTCCTGCCACGGGGACGGGGCACCGGACGCACCCGCCCTCGGACGGCGCGGGTCGCGCACCGGGGCGGAGCCGGACGGAGCGTCGACGGAACCCGACGGGGCGGCGGTGCCCCGGGAGCGGGGGGCGGCAGGGGGCTGCGCGCCGACCCTCGGGGTGACCTCGGCCCCGGGCACGCCGCCCACCTCGGACCCGGTGGTGGTCCGGGGCCGGGGCGCCGGCCGGACCGGCTCGGCCGCCTTCCGGGGCACCTCGACCGTCCCCTCGTCGAGCACCGCCCGGGGACAGGCGGGGTTGAACGCCTCGAAGCAGGTGGCACACCGGCCGGTGTCCCGGAGCCCGGCCGTCAGTTTGCGCTCGTCCGTCACGCCGTCACATCCTCGGGAAGCAGCAGCCGCAGCTGGTCCGTGTCCGCGTCCGGGAGGGACGCGAGCCGTCCGGCCTGGCGGGTCATCATCTGTTCGAGCACGGTGCGGGCGTAGCGCCCGTTCCCGAAGCTCGGGCCCCGGTCGACGCCGGCGAAGTGGCGGCGCAGCGCCTCCAGCGTGTCGGGCGCGCACACGTAGCCGTCCCGGGCGCTCTGCCGGTGCACGATCTCGACCAGCTCGTCCGCGTCGTACGAATCGAAGGTGACGGTGCGTCCGAACCGCGAGGCCAGGCCGGGGTTGGAGCCCAGGAAGCGGGCCATCTCGCCCTCGTAGCCCGCGGCCACCACGACCGTGTCGTCCCGGTGGTCCTCCATCAGCTTGAGGAGGGTGTCGACCGCCTCGCGCCCGAAGTCGGAGCCCGAACCGCCCTCGGGGGTGAGGGTGTACGCCTCGTCGATGAACAGCACCCCGCCCCGGGCCCGCGCGAACGTCTCCTTGGTGAGCTGCGCGGTGTGGCCCACGTAGCGGCCGACGAGATCGGCGCGGGAGACCTCCACCAGCTGGCCGCGCGGCAGCACCGACATCGCGCCCAGGAGCTCGCCGTACAGCCGCGCCACCGACGTCTTGCCGGTGCCGGGCGGGCCGGTGAAGACCAGGTGGTGGGCGACGGCCGGGGCGGGCAGCCCGGCGGCCTTGCGGCGGCGCGCCGCCGACACCAGGTTGACGACGTCGCGGACCTGCGCCTTGACCCCGTCCAGGCCGATCAGGCCGTCGAGTTCGGCGAGCAGAGCGGTGAGCCGGTCGGACCGGCCGTCCGCACCGCCCTCGCCCGCGACGGCGGCCGCTGCCTCCTCGCCGACATCGGTCGGGAGCAGGACGGTCAGGTCCTCCTCCGTGATGTCCGGGGACTCGGCGAGGCGGAACGCCTGGCGGTCCACCATCTCCTCGAACACCTTGCGGGCGGCGCGGGCGTTGCCGAACGACTCGTCCCGGTGCATCTGCTCGAAGTGATGGGTCAGCGCCCGCTCGGTGTCCTCGCGGAAGGTGAAGCGATTCTGCTCGCCCTGGCGCTTCACGATGGTGAGCAGCTCGTCCACGGAGTAGTTCTCGAACTCCAGCGTGCGGCTGAACCGGGAGCCCAGACCGGGGTTGGACTCCAGGAAGCTGTGCATCTGCCGCGAGTAGCCGGCGGCGATGACGACGACGTCCTCGCGGTGGTCCTCCATCAGCTTGACCAGGGTGTCGACGGCCTCCCGTCCGAAGTCGGGACCGCTGCCGCCGTCCGCGGTGAGGGTGTACGCCTCGTCGATGAACAGCACCCCGCCGAGGGCCTGCTCGAAGACCTCCGTGGTCTTGATGGCGGTGCCGCCGATGATCTTCGCGACGAGATCGGCGCGGGCCACCTCCACCAGATGCCCGGAACGCAGGACGCCGAGGGAGGCGAGGACCGAGCCGTAGAGCCGGGCGACCGTGGTCTTGCCGGTGCCGGGCGGACCGGCGAAGACCAGATGACGGGCGGTGGCCGGGACGGGCAGCCCCATCTCGCGGCGCCGCCGGGCCAGTTTGTTGAGGTTGACGAGCGTGGCGACCTGCTCCTTGACGGCCCGCAGCCCCACGAGCTCGTCGAGCCGGGCGAGCGGACCGGCCGGCCCCCCGCCCTCCGCGCCCTGGGCCTCCGGGGCGGCGGCACCGTCGCCCCGGAGGCCCAGGGCGTCGGGCTCGCCGTTGTCCTCGCTGGTCAGATCGTCCGCGGCGAGGCTGCCGCCCGGTGCGGTGTGGCGGACTCCGGCCCCGGTGTTGCCGGTGACGGTGCAGCCCGCGGCACGTACGGGGCGTTCGGTGGCGATCCGGATGCCGTCGGCCCTGCCGTCGGTGAACTCGCACTCGGTCAGCTCGGCGGTGGCACCCGTGCCGATGAGCGCGCCGTGGCTCCGGCTGCGCAGCACCCGGGCGCGGACGGCGGTCAGTCCGGCCCCGTCGTCGGTGACCGTGATGCCTTCGGCGCCGGAGTCCTCGATGAGGGTGTCGACGAGTTCGGGGGCGCACTTCCCGGCGGCCGCGAGTCCGGCGGCTCCGCTGCCCCGGACGGCGACGTCCTGGAAGGCGGGGCTCGCCCCGTCGATCCGGATGCCGCACTGCGCGGCGTCCTGGACCGTGGTCATCTCGATACGGCCGCGCGCCTCGTCGCGGGCGTGCAGCCCGTGGCCGCCGGCCTCGACGATCTCGACGTCCCGCAGCCGGGCCCGGTTGCCGCCGGTGAGGACGATGCCGTGGCCGCCCGCCCGGTGCACGGTCACCCGGTCGATGCGGGGCGCGCTGTCGGCGTCGAGGAGGATGCCCTCGGCCTTGCCGCCGGTGACGAGCGTGCGCTGGACGGTGGGCGCGGCGCTGCCCCGTACCAGGATCCCGGCGGCGAGCGAGTTCTCCACCAGGCAGTCGGAGAGGGTGCCGCGCGCCTGCTCGATCGCGACGATGCCGTTGCCGCCCGAGCCCCGGGCCTCCACGTTGTTGAGGGCGGGTGCGGTGGTGGCGGAGAGCAGCACCCCGTGGGTGGTGCTGTCGACGGCGGTGCAGCCGGTGAGGACGGGCAGCGCGGTCGAGGAGATGTGGAAGCCGATGGTGCAGCCGACGGCGTGCACGTCGGTGAGCCGGGTGGTGGCCTGCTCCTCCAGGGCGACCCCCGGCTTGGGGGTGCCGTCGACCGTGAGGCGCTCGACGGTGCCGCCCGCGCGTCCGTTGGCGAGGAGGCCGTTGCCCCGGGCGCCCCGGACCGCGCAGTCGCGGATCGACGGCGCGGAGTCGTCACCGAGCACCAGCCCGGAGCTGCCGAGGTCCTCGAAGACGCAGTCCTCGACGACGCTGGGTTCGGGGGAGAGGTCGACGAACCCGGCCCCCGACGGGTTGGTGACGACGCAGTCGCGCATGGCGAGGGAGCCGCGCTCGCGGGAGAGCAGCGCGGTCCACGAGTGGGCGTGCACCCGGCAGTTCTCCAGGGCCGCCTGGCCGCGCGGTACGTCGACGACGGGGGCGTCCTCGTCGCCGCCGCGCAGGATCAGCCCGGAGAGCTTGACGGCCTCGGCGACGACCTGCACGGCGCTGCCCGCGCGCGGGGATATCTCGGGCGGGTCGTCGGGGTCGTCGGCGACGATCGTGACCATCTTGGTGATGACCAGGCATTCGTCGTAGTGGCCGGGGCGGAGCCGGACCACACCTCCCGGGCGGGCGGCGGCGAGAGCCGACGCGATGCCCTGGTACGGGTCCGCGACGATGGTCTGGCGGGCCATGGCGTTCCTTTCTGCGTCGTCGTGGTCGGGCCCTTCGCCGTTGCCCCGGTGACCGGCCCCGCGACGGCCGCCCGCACCGTGGCGACGGTACGGGCGGCTCGGGTGCGCGGGGCCGAGTGGGCGGCGGGAGGGCGCCGGGCCGTCAGGACCGGTGTGCCGTCTGGATCTGCACCGTACGGCGGCGGGTGATGTACAGGCCCCGTCCCGCAGGCAGGATACGTGGCTTCGTACCGGCCACCACCTGCCCTTCCGCGGGTGGACAGCTCATCATCAGCACCGGGGTGTTGGCCTCGACCATGCGCCGCAGCAACTGGTCGGACATCATCGCCCGGCCGGAGCCGTTCGCGCTGCGGGCCACGACGATGTGCAGACCGATCTCGTCCGCCTGGGCGAGGAACTCGTGGAGCGGCCCGAACGGGTCGCCGCCGCTCATCCCGCCCGTGGAGACCAGCTCGTGGTCGTCGACGAGGAGGAAGAGACGGGGCCCGCTCCACCAGTCGCGCAGCCGCAGCCGGGCCGGGGCGATCTCCGGGCCGGGCACCCGGTCCTTCATCGCCCGCGCCACCCCGTCGACCATCTGCGCCAGCAGGTTGCCGCCGGTGGCGTAGCCCAGGCGGTGCGACTCGGGCACCGCCTCGGAGAGGCCGCGCCGGTAGTCGACGAGCACGACCCGGGCCTCGGCGGGGGAGTAGCGGGTACAGATCGCGTCGGCGACGTGGGCGAGCAGGTTCGACTTGCCGGACTCCACGTCACCGACGACCACCAGGTGCGGGTGCTCCTCGAAGTCGTGGTGGAACACGTCGAGCCGCTGGTCCTCCAGGCCGAGCGGGACACGCAGATCGCCGTCGGGGGCCGGGAGTTCGGCGGCCGGGAGGCTCATCGGGAGCATCCGGACCTTCGGCGCGGCCGGGCCGTCCCATCCGGCCGCGACCTCCCGTACGAGCGCGGCGACCCCGCCCGCGATGTTCTCCGTGTCAGGATCGCCGTCGTTGCGGGGGAGCGCGGTGAGGAAGTGCATCCGTTCGGCGGTCAGGCCCCGGCCCGGGATCGCCGGAACGGTCCCCGCCGCACGCATGTTGACCATCGAGTCCACCGGGTCGCCGAGCCGCAGCTCGAAACGGGTGCCCAACTGGTCGCGCAGGGCGGCCGAGATCTCCATCCAGCGGCCGGAGGCCACGATCAGGTGCACCCCGAAGTTGAGACCCCGGGAGGCGATCAGGTTGAAGGTGGGGGCGAGGTCCATGAAGTCCTGGCGGATGGTGTTCCAGCCGTCCACGACGAGGAAGACGTCGCCGTGCGCCTCGTCCGGGAACTCGCCGGCCGCCCGGCGGCGCCGGAAGTCGGCCATGGACTCCACGCCCCGCTCCGCGAAGAGGAGTTCGCGACGGGTGATGACCCCACTGACCTCGGCGATGGTACGGGCCATCCGCTCGGGGTCCAGACGCCCGGTGACACCGCCGACATGCGGCAGCCCGGTGAGCGAGGTGAGCGTGCCGCCGCCGAAGTCCAGGCAGTAGAACTGCACTTCGCGCGGGGTGTGGGTGAGCGCCAGCGCCGTGATGAGCGTACGGACCAGGGTGGACTTGCCGGACTGCGGACCGCCCGCGATCCCGACATGGCCGCCCGCTCCGGACAGATCGGCCACCAGCTCGTCGCGGCGCTGGTCGAAGGGGCGGTCGATGACACCGACCGGCACGGACAGGAACTTGTCCCGGGGCACGCCGGGCGGCGGCAGCAGGAGATCGAGCGTCGGGGGCTCGTCCAGCGGGGCCAGCCACACCTGGTGGGCGGGCGGTCCGGAGCGCTCCAGCTTGTCGACGGCGACGGTGAGCAGGCTCGGCCCGGAGGTGTTCTCCTCCTCCGGCTCGGTCTGCGGCTCCGTGTCCGGGGCGGCGGGCAGGTCGCGGGGCGGGACCCAGCCCGCCTCGAACGGCACCACCTGCCCGGCGACCACCGCCCGGCGCATCGCGGGACGGGAGGGCCGGTAGCGGCCCGACACGTAGGCGGCCTTGAAGCGGGTGAGCGAACCGACGTCGTTCTTCAGCAGGCCGCTGCCGGGCTGCGGCGGCAGCTCGTAGGCGTCCGGCACACCGAGCACCCCCCGGCTCTCCATCGCGGAGAAGGTGCGCAGCGCGATCCGGTAGGAGAGGTGCCCCTCCAGCTGGTTGATCCGGCCCTCGTCCAGCCGCTGCGAGGCGAGCAGCAGATGGACGGAGAGCGAACGGCCGAGCCGGCCGATCATCACGAAGAGGTCGAGGAAGTCGCGGTGCGCGGCCAGCAGCTCGCTGAACTCGTCGACCACGACGAACAGGGTGGGCAGCGGGGCGAGGTCGGCGCCGCCCGCCCGGGCCTCCTCGTACTCGCGGACGGACGAGTAGTTGCCGGCCTTGCGCAGCAGCTCCTGGCGGCGGACGAGTTCGCCGTGCAGGGCGTCCTTCATCCGCTCCACCAGCGCCGCCTCGTCGGCCAGGTTGGTGATGACGGCCGAGGTGTGCGGGAGCCGGTCCAGCCCCAGGAAGGTCGCGCCGCCCTTGAAGTCGGTGAGGACGAAGTTGAGCGTCTCGGAGGAGTGGGTGAGCGCCAGCGCGAGCACCAGGGTGCGCAGCAGCTCCGACTTGCCGGACCCGGTGGCACCGATCAGCATGCCGTGCGGGCCCATGCCGCCCTGCGCGGACTCCTTGAGGTCGAGATCGACGTGCGCGCCGTCCGAGCCGATGCCGATCGGCACCCGCATCCGCTCCGACGCGGCTCGGGGGCGGTGCAGTTCGGCCGCCTCGGTGGCGTGCAGATCGCGGATGCCGAGCAGGTCGGTGAGCTCCATGTCCTCCTGCAGCGGGCGTTCGGCCCGCGCCGCGGCGCCCAGCCGGAAGGGCGCGAGGACCGTGGCGAGGGCACGGGAGGCGTGCGGACCGAGCGCGTCCGGCCGGCCCAGCGCCGTCTCGGCCGGCTTGCCGTCCGGTGCGGTGGACAGCAGGGTCAGGGCGTCGGGCGCGACCCGCAGCCGCAGCGTGCCGCGCGTCTGGCAGGCGCCCTCCAGGGTCCCGCGGACATCGACGACGACCGTGTTCCGGTAGCCGGTCTCGGCGAGCCGGGCCCCGGGAGGCACGGACGCGGTGTCCAGGACGACGACGGTGAACGGCTCGTCGCGGCTCGGCTCCGCGCCGGGCTCGAACGCCGGCCGCCCGGCGAACTCCTCACCGAGCAGCGACTCCAGCTCCGAGACCGTCTCGGCCACCAGACGGGCCGGACCCGCTCCGTCGACATCGGCCTGGTGCTGTACGTGCGGCAGCCACTTCGCCCAGGACCAGGACGGCAGCGCGTCGCCGTCCGCGACCACGGCGATCGACAGGTCCTCCGGGGCGTGGGCCACCGCGAGCTGGGCGACCAGCGCCCGGGCAGCGGCCCGGGAGACCGCGCGGTGCTCGTCGGCGGAGACGAGCAGCACCCGGGCGAACGAGCGCAGCCGTACGGCCACCGGCTGGTCGCCGACCGTCGAGTAGGCGTGGATGAACCGGCGCAGGGCGTGCGCGGAGAGCGGCTCCAGGTCCTCGACCGGCTTGGTGGACAGCGGCAGGAGGGTGAGTGCGAGCTGCTGCTCACCGGTCCCGATCCGCGCCTCGCCGAAGTCGTCGTGGGTGGCGCGCCGTTCCCACAGGCGCCCGGTGCGGGCGACCGACCACAGGGCCCCGGGCAGCGGGTGGCGCCACTCCTGGGCCTGCCGCTGCTGCTCGACCACCTTGCGGATCCGGCGTCGGCTGGTCGTCAGGTACCGCAGGTAGTCCCGGCGTTCGGCGCGCAGCTTGCGCTTGCGGTCCCCGGCGGCCCGGAGGAACTGGGCGACCAGCATGCCGATGGCCGAGGCGCCCATCATGCCGACCGACACCCACATCAGCACCCCGTTGCCCTGGCCGGGCCGGATGAAGATGAGCACCATGCCGAGCGAGCTCAGCGCCATCGGCAGGTAGGTGATGATGCCGCCCATGGCACCCTGCGGCTCCGGCAGGGACGGCGGCTCCTGAAGCGTCAGTTCGCCCTCGGGCATGCGGGGACCGACCCGACGCGGGGGCCGCCGAAAAATGACCGTGCTCAAACCGGCTCCCGACTCGAAGTGTCGACGACTCGAAATCTGCGGCCCACACCGCCGATTTTCGGTTGGTCGCACGAACGTACAGTCATAACGAACTTCACGATAATGTGCACTCGTTCTCGGGTCGAATCCCGAACGGAAATACAGGCGGGAGTGAATCGCGCACCGTGGGCGACAAGACCGCCGGACTCTGCCGGATAACCGTCAGAAGTCCGGAGAAAACCTTCGAACTAGGCATACCCGTCGATGTTCCGCTCGCCGATCTGCTGCCGGTACTGGTCGAGTACGCCGGCGGGGACCTCGACGAACAGGGCCTGGAGCACGGCGGCTGGACCCTCCAACGGCTCGGTGCCGCACCCCTCGACGAGGAGCGCACCCCGGCCGAGGCGGAACTGCGCGACGGCGAGACCCTGTATCTGAGAGCTCGTCATGAAACGTTGCCGGAGGCCGACTTCGACGATCTGGTCGACGGCATCGGGGAGACCCTGCGGGCCCGGCCCGACACCTGGCGGCCCGAGCTGACACGCCGGCTGCTCATCGGATTCACCGTGACGGCGCTGGCCGCCGGGCTGATCACCGTGCTGCTGCCGGGCGCTGCGATGTGGCGGGCGGGCGCCGCCGGTGCCGTCGCCCTGCTGCTGGTGGCCGGCGGGCTGGCCGCCTCCCGGGCGGTCGGCGACGCCGGGGCCGGCGCGGCGCTCGGCGTACTGGCCGTTCCCTACCTGGCCGTCGCGGGCGCGCTGATCCCGGCCGCCGGGCACGGTGAGAACCTGCTCGGCCCGAGGCTGCTGGCCGGAGGCGCGGCCGGGGCCGGTGCCGCGATCATCGCGCTGGCCGCCGTCGGGGCGTTCGCCCCGCTCTTCCTCGGGGCGTTCGTGGTGGCCGTGTTCACCGCGGTGGCCGGTGCGGTCGCGCTGTCCGGGATGCCGATCGCCCAGGTGGCGGGGTGGCTGGCGGTCGTGGTCGTCCTCGCGGGCGGCTTCGTGCCCAGCCTGGCCTTCCGGTTCGCCGGTATGCGGATGCCGCCGCTGCCCTCCAACGCGGGCGAGCTCCAGGAGGGCATCGAGCCGTTCCCCGCCGCCCGGGTCCGCGAGCGCGCCGAGCTGGCCGACCGCTACCTGACCGGCATGTACGTGGCGCTCGGACTGCTGGCCGCGGCCTGCGAGACCGCGCTGCTCGCCACCGGCGGCGGCTGGACGGCCGAGCTGCTCGCCGTGGTGCTGAGCACGCTGCTGCTCCTGCACGTGCGCGTGGTCGGCGCCGTCCCGCACCGGCTCGCGACGGCGGTGCCGGGCGCGTACGGAATCGCCCTCGCGGGGGTGCTCCGCGCCATCGACCTGGGCCTTCCCGGGCGCCTGGAGATCACCGCGGCCTTCGCCGTGCTGGCCGCGGTCACCGCGATCGCCGCCTGGACCGTGCCGGGGCGACGGCTCGTCCCCTACTGGGGCCGGATCGCCGACCTCCTGCACACGCTCTGCGCGCTGGCGCTGCTGCCGCTCGCGGTGCTGCTCGCCGGGGTGTTCGGCGCTCTGCGCGGGATCAGGGGGTGAGGGGCTGATGGCGGTGCAGTCGCGCAAGGACCAGGTGCAGGCGCATCTGTACGTGATGGGCCGGCTCTCCAGCGGACTGCTGCGGGACGACCCCGACTCGCCCGACACCCCGACCGCGCGGACCTGGCGGGGTGTCCGCTGGGGGGCGCTGATCGTGGCGCTGGCCTGCGTGGTCACCGTGCTCTTCGGGCTGATCAAGCCGGGCGGAGGGACCTCCTGGCAGACGCCGGGCGCGCTGGTCGTGGTGAAGGAGACCGGTGCCCGTTACCTGAACGTCGGCGGGGTGCTGCACCCGGTGCTCAACCAGGCGTCCGCGCGGCTGGTCGCGGGCGGCCGGATGGCGGTGGAGGAGGTCGCGGAGGGCTCCATCGAGGACGCGCCGCGCGGTACCCCCATCGGGATCGTGGGTGCTCCGGACGGGCTGCCGCAGGCGCCCGGCGCCGGGGCCTGGGCGGTCTGCGCCGGTGTGCAGCCGTCCGGGCCGACGAGGACGAAGCCGCTGACCAGCGTGGTCGTGTCCGGTCCCGCGGACGCGGAGGACGGGCTCGGCTCCGACCGGGGCGTGCTGGTGACGGCTCCGGGGGAGGGGCGGCAACTGGTCTGGAACGGCCGCCGGTTCCGGATCGACACCGAGCACGGTACGGAGGCGGCGCTGGGCTGGGCGGGTGTCACGCCCGTACCGGTCGACGCGTCGTTCCTGACGGCGCTGGACGCGGGTCCGGGGATCGCCCCGCCGGAGATTCCCGGACGGGGGCGCCCGGGGCCGCGGCTGGCGGGTGAGGTCACCCGCGTCGGTCAGCTCTTCTCGGCCGGTGGACAGCACTATGTGCTGCGTACGGACGGGCTGGCCCCGCTGACCGGCCCGGCCCGCCGGCTGCTGCGCGGCGACCCGCGCACCCAGGAGCAGGCGTACGGCGGGAAGGCCGTGACCGAGCGCCCGGTGGGCCCGGCCGACCTGGCGGCCCACCAGGCGCCCGCGGCCGCGGCGCAGCAGCTGGCGGCGGGGCTGCCGGCCTCGGTGCCCCGGGTGTCGACGGTGGACCCGGCCCAGGAGCAGGTCTGCGTACGGGTGAAGCCGTCCTCCGGCGGCCACACGACGACGGTGTCCCTGCTGCCGTCGGACGGGGTCCCCGGCTCGCCGCCCGACCGGCAGCCGGGGGTGACGGCGGCGTGTGTGGCGGTGGACCGGATCTGGGTGCGCCCGGGAGCGGGGTCGCTGGTACGGGCCCGGTCCTCGGCGGGCACCGGCAACTCCCTTTATTTGGTGACGGATTCGGGCGTTTCCTATCCGGTGACAGCAGCGGGACTGAAACAGCTCGGGTATTCGGCGGGTGCCGCCGTGGATGTTCCGGGGCGATTGCTGAGCCTCCTGCCGAGTGGTCCGGTACTGGATCCTTCGGGGGTTTCGAGGAACGGAGTGGTGGACGCGGATGCCCGGGAGGAAGGGAAGGTTCCGCAGAAGAGAACACAACTCCGTGAACAATGCGGCGCGGGTTAGTGGGAGATGCTCAAGAAAAGCTCAAATAGCGGTGAACTACCCACCTCCACTGCTGACATCAATCTCATTGATCGGATAATCTCCCCGATGTAGATGGGGTTGGGGAGGACCCTGCGACGGATGGGTCGCGCCTTCCCGTAACCGATCAGGTTCCGACTGGAGGGACACAACGTGTCAGAGCTCGTCAAGGATGCTGCGGCGGCACGGAAGGCCATCGTCGCGCTCGACACCCACTTCGGCTTCATGAAGCAGGCCGGTGGCGCCGCCGAGAGCATCAGGAGCAACGTCGCGACGCACTACAGCACCTCGGACGGGTCGGCCGCGACCTTCCAGGACAAGTTCGCGACGTGGCAGCAGGGCTACACCAAGGCGATGGCGGCCGTCGACGACGTCTGGAACAAGCTGAACGAGCAGCAGAGCGTCCTCGACGCCGGTGAGCAGGCCGCTCTCCAGCACGCCAAGACCGGCTTCGAGGGCTCCGCCGTCTCCGACGGCATCACGAGCGTCCTCAACAACAACTGATCCGTCCTCATCCGTCGCAGGAAGAAAGGGGCACACCGTGTCCGGCGACATCCAGATCAACTGGGGCGGTCTCGGCGACGCCACCAACGACATGCAGCAGCTCACGGCGAATATGCGCAACGCGCTGGAGGAGCTGGTCGCGGGCGTCCAGGAACTCGCCAACACCGCCCAGGGCGATAGCGCCAACCAGTGGCGCGACGTGCAGACGAGGCTGAACACCTCGATCGACGAGATGGACAGCGCGTTCAACCAGGGCCACCAGACCCTGAACAACATGGGCAACACCCACCACGAGCATGACGGCCTCGGCGCCAAGCTCATGGCCGGCTGACGGAGGCTGACCCATGGCTGAGGACGGCGGCACCTACAAGATCTCGTCGGACTTCCTGCAGGGCTTCGCGCGGGACAGGATCAACGCCCAGTTCGTCGAGCAGTTCGACAAGCACCCGGACATCGTGCGGCTGCGGCTCTACGCCGCCGACGACTCCCTGCTCGCCGGCAACCCGAAGGCGAACATCCAGCAGACGGCGATGCTGCGGAAGAAGTTCAACTCCTTCGCCACGGGCATGGTGAAGCTCCTCGACGAGATGAAGGAAGGGATGCTGAAGCTCTCGGACAATCTGGTCGGCGTCGATCACATCACCCAGCAGGGCGAGCAGGACGCCAAGGACATCGCACTGCAGACGATGATGGACGACCTCAAGGTTCCGCTGAGCATCTTCGGTGGCAGTGGGGCCACCCAGTCGACCACGGAGAAGACGCCGACCACCGGCGTCTGATCCGTCGGGCGACACCGCGGTGGGGCAGGGCCGAGAGAAGGATTGACAGCATGGCGGTCACGAAGTGGGAAGAGGCTCTCGGCCTCGTCTCCGACCAGGAGGGCGGCCCGGTCGACCGGGCGGAGGTCACCAAGCTGAAGTGGCTCGGTGACACCTTCGTCGCTCCCCACCATCTGGAGGGGGTCGCGGGGACCGGTGGCGCGCCCGGTGGCTACGACCTGGGCTGGAACAAGCGCTGGTACAACGGCGCCTTCTACAACTACCAGGTCGGATTCAACGTCAGCGCCGACCTGAAGGACCCGCTGCCCCAGGACCAGGCGCTCTACAAGTGGCACTTCGGCGCCAGGGAACTCCTCGCCACTGCCCTCGGCGAAGTCGGCAACACCGTCTTCTCCCTGCACAGCTTCGACGACGCCAGCTGGACGGTCAAAGGCGTCCAGCGGTTCCTTGACGAGTGGTTCCACACCATCAAGGGCTGGTCCGAGGAGATCGACGTACCCGACTCCGAGATGCAGGGCACCGCCGCGGGGCAGTTCCGCAGCATGCTCATCGGGGTGGCGAACCAGTTCGGGAATCTGCACACCCAGATGACCAACCCGCGGGACTTCTCGAAGGAGATCGACGACGCCCGCCAGGAAGCCACCAGGCAGCTGCAGAGCCTGTACCAGGTGATCTTCGCCTACGGGACGGAGAACAACGCCTGGCCCTCCCAGATCCTGAGCGACCTCTTCCACGAGGAGTTCGCCGAGGGCGCCTACACGTTCGACAACGGTTGGCTGAAGACGTCGCTCGGCGACCCGCACGGGTCGGGATTCTGGGAGGCGTTCGAGGCCAAGGCCAAGCAGCGCTGGCTCGACCAGGTCGGCGCCAGCCTCGACGGCCCCGCCAGGGACGCGGGGAAGGCCATCGGCCTGGCCTACGGCCTGACCGAAGGAGCCATCCGGGTCCCGACCAAACCGCCCTGGGACGCCCCGGCCGGTGCCGACAAGGGCGGACTGAACCCGGACGGATCCACCACGTCCGACACCATCGCCGATCTGCTCAAGGGGCTGACGAACCCCACGGGCGACGACAAGGACCTGCCCGGCGGGGACAACACCGAACTCCAGAAAGAGGATTCGCCCGGAGCGTTCAGCGACGGCGACTCCTCCGGACAGAGCGGCCTGGACAAGGACGGCCCCGGCTCGACGCTCCAGGACCAGCTCAAGAACCTGAACGCCTCGGGCCCGGGGAGCTTCGGCACCGACAACGTCACGGGCAACGGCGGCTCCGGTCTCGGCAACAACGGCCTCGGCAACAACGGAACCGACACCGACCAGAACACCAGCGGCCCGGGCGCGTTCGGTTCCGGCGGCCTGATGAACATCCCGCCCGGCTCCGTCCTCAACAAGAACGGCACCGTCACCGGCCCGGACGGGAAGCTCCTCAAGAACTCCGACGGCTCCCTCTACAAGACGTCACCCGGAGCGTTCCAGCAACAGCAGAAGCAGCAGAGCCAGCAGGAGACGCTGCGCCGTCAGGCCGAGGCGGAGCAGAAGGCGTACCAGCAGCAGGCCAAGGAACAGCAGGAGGCGCAGCGGCGGGCCGAGCAGCAGCGGCGGGAGAACGAGAAGGCGCTGACCCGCATCCGCGAGACCTCCCGGCTCTCCAGCGACCACTCCGGGCTTCGCACCGGCGGCGAAGGCGGATCGCAGCAGAGCAAGGGCGTGTTCAAGGTCCGCAACCCCGACGGTACGTTCTCCGAGTACACGAGCGGCAAGGGCGGCAGGACCGGCGTCGGTGTCGAGCCGACCGGCAAGGTCCGGACCACCTCCGTCGACCCCAGTGCCAAGGTCGTCGAGGAGGCGGCCGGGACCGGGCGGCGCACCTCCTCCCAGTCGCCGATGATGCCGCCGCCCGGCGCGGGTGCGGGAGCCGGTGCGGGCGCCGGCCAGGACCAGCACCGGGAGCGGAAGAGCTACCTGGACGAGGACGAAGAGACGTGGGGCACCCAGGAGTGCACCACCACGGGAGTGATCGGCTGATGGGGTACCAGAGCGGCGGGACGGCCCGCGACAGCGGCGGCACACGCGACGGGGGTGACAACCGGTCCCCGATGTCCGCGCGCGAGCAGTTCGAGTCGATCCTCGGCTCGACGCTCCAGGAACAGTTCGGCGAGATGCAGCAGCAGGTCCGCGAGCACGCCGAGCGGCTCGCGGCGGTCCAGCGCGAGCTGGCCGCCCGTACCTCCACGGTGCGCTCCAAGGACCGCTCGGTCAGCGTCACGGTGGGCGCCCGGGGCGACGTCCGCGAGATCAAGTTCCACACCGAGGACTACCGGCAGATGGACCCGGTCCGTCTCGGGAAGACGCTGGTGGACCTCATCGGCAAGGCGCAGACCGAAAGCGGCGAGGCCGCGCGCGAGGCGTTCGAGCCCCTGCGCGGCAAGGGCGACGAGATGCGCCGTTCGATGCTGGCCGGCACCCCCGTCGAGGAGTTCCTGGCCCCGCTCCGCGAGATGGCGAAGGGCGCCGCGGAGGCGTCCGGGTCCCGGAGAGGGAAGCACGATGACTGAGGGGAACGAGCTGAAGGCCGGCGCCGCGACCTGGAAGGGCATCGACGAGTACGGGAAACTCGGCAAGACCCTCGCGGACACGCACGCCCACCTCGAATCCATCAACGGCCTCAACACGCGGGGCGGCGGCGACGGCCAGGACGACTCCTCGAAGCAGTACCTCGAAGTGATCGGGACGGGCATGCCGCCGCTCACCGACACCCTGAAGATGCTCGACTTCCTGATCACCCGGCTGGGCGAGGACGGTCAGGACGTGAAGAAGCTCTTCGCCGGCGCCGAGGACCTGGCCACCCAGATCGCCAAGGACTGGAAGGCGGCTGGAGGGGACCAGTGACGCGCACCACCACCGGCCCGGCTCCGGCGGAACGGGCGGGCTGCCCGTGCTGACCCCGTCGCCCGAGGCGCAGACGCTGCTCATGGTCTTCTCGGGCGAGAAGTGGCCCTCCATCAACGAGGACCTGCTGCGCGAGGCCGCCGGCTACTACGACAAGCTGATCGACGACTTCAAGGACCTGCAGACGTATCTCGTCGCCGTCCAGAACTATGTCGGTGAGAGCTTCTCCGGGCAGAGCGCGGAGGAGTTCCAGAAGTATGCCCAGTACCTGTCGGGTGGTGGCGACGCATCGATCCTGATGGCCTGCGCCGATCAGGCCAAGAACCTCGCCAAGATCGCCCGGGACACCGCCAACCAGGCCGAGTACTCGAAGTGGATGATCCTGGGCCAGGTCATCCAGCTGATGGCCGAAATGGCGTTCGAGGCGGCGGTGAGCTGGATTCCCGGCCTGAACGCGGCCGCGCATGCCAACACCGTCGCCGCGGAGATCACCCTCCGGATCGTGGCCCAGCAGATCATCAAGGCCCTGATCAAGAGCATCATGATCCACACCGCCATGAGTGTGGTGATCGGCGAGGCGATGGACGTCGCCATCCAGCTGATCCAGAAGGGCATGGGCAACCGCACCGAATGGGACCTGGACGCGACGAAGAGCGCTCTCGGGTTCGGCGCGTTGCAGGGCTTGTTCGGCGGCGTCTTCAGCCCGATCGGCGGTGCGCTCGGCAAGAAGATCGGCAACGCGATCGGCAGCGACGCAGCCAAGTGGCTCGGGTCGCAGATCGGCAAACACCTCGACGACCTGGGCGTCAAGACGGGCGCGAAGGCGGGTGCGAGCAAGGGGCTGGCGACCTCGCTGGGCAGCATCCTCGGCGGGACCGAGAGCGAGCTGGCCAAGAGTCTGAACAAGAGCGCCGGGAAGGCGGTCACCGACAGCTTCGTCGACAAGGTGGGCAACGCTTTCGCGAAGTACGGCTTCCACAACCTCCAGGGCGACGCGGCCCGCAGCCTCGGCAAGGCATGGGCGAGCTCGCTCAACAAGCACTGGGCGCCGGGTGCCGCCTCCGACGTGGTGTCCGGCAACATCGCCAAGGATCTGGCGGCGGCCGCCAAGACCCTGGCGAAGAACGGCGGCGCCCAGGTCGACGACGCCGCACTGAACGTGCTGTCGCACACCATCACCAAGGATCTGTCCACCTCGCTCAGCGCGAAGGAGATGTCCGAGGTACTGACCCGGACGCAGAAGTTCGGCTACGCGGCGGGCGTGTACGGGACGTCGACGTTCATCGACGCGGGTGCGCAGAACCTCGCCGAGGGCACGTACAACTCGATGACGCAGGGCGAGTTCACCACGAGCTGGCAGACGTTCGTCTCCGGCGTCGCGCCGACCATGTTCAGCCATGTGATGCGGCACACCGTCGTGCACCCGCTGCTCGCCCCGTCCAACTCCGCGTTCGCCAACTTGATCAAGGGCATCCAGAGCAAGTTCGAGACCCCCATCGGCATCCCGGCGGAACTCGGGCTGAACGGGGCGGGCAACGGTTCCCCGCCTGCGGCCGTGCCGAACGACACCGCTGTACCGCCCGTGCCGACCGCGGGTGACCTGGTGACCTCCACTTCGGACGACGGCCCCGTGGCGAAGGCCGACCCGGAGAGCAAGGCCGAGGAGTTCGAGGAGAAGCAGGAGCAGCAGTCCGCGATCCCGCCCGTCGCCCCGGTCGTGACGCAGACACCGACCGACACCTCGGCGACGAAGGTCACCGAGTCGCCCTCCACGACGACTCCAACGACTCCGACGAATACGGCGAACCAGCCGGGGACGTCCCGGACGGTCACACAGGTGCTGAACCAGTCACCGAGCACCACCCCCACCGTGGCCACGAACAACGCGGGTACGCCCCCGCCGGGACAGCACACCCAGCGCCGTACGGAGTCGAACCCACTCGGCCCCGACGCCAACAGCGTGCCGCACTACAGCGCGGTGAACCCCATCCCGACACAGTCGGACGAGGTCATCGAGCAGCACGCCGCCGTGATGCAGAACCTGATGGTGTCGACGGATCCGACCACGACGGCGTCCGACGACATCGACGGCGCGCCCGTCAACAACGAGGACAACGTCGCCGGAATCGACCGGACCGAGGTCGTCACCGGCGACGACACCACCGTCAGGATCGAGAACGAGCGGACCGAGGACCTGGACGAACAGGTCCAGGAGAGCACCCAGCAGGTCTCCGGAACGGACGACACCACCGCCACTCCGACCGTTGAGATAACCGACTCCGAGGGCAACAGCAAGACCCTGAAGATCCCCGGCTTCCTCGACGACGTCTCCACCTACGCCGAGGACGGTGAGCAAACCCCCTTCACGGGTGCGGTCGGGGGGCATCACGTCGTCCAGCTCACCCACGACAGGGACGCCAGGAAGCTCGCCGGCGAGCTGGCCGACACGGCCAAGGTGACCTTGAAGGACCCGTCGGAGCTCTCCTCCGCCCTGGCGCATCAGGCGAACACCTTCCTCGGCGACGGCCGCCGCTTCGTCGTCACGGAAGGCGGCCGGACACGGGAACTGCGCGTCAAGGCGGTCCCGGACCGGAACGGCTGGGAAGGCACCCCCGAGGACGCCGGCAAGCTGGACAGCATCGCGCGCAACCAGCAGACCGAGGGCTACTCCGTCTCCGATTCCAGCACCGTCCAGGCCGCGATCACCGCCGCGGTCACGGGCGGCGGAGCAACGGGCAAGGTGACGGTCGCGCCCGCGCTGGGGACGAGCCGGGACTCCAACCTCAACACCCAGCAGCTCTCCCAGCGGGAGACCCGCAGCCACGGCCCTTCCGTCAAGCTGACCACGAACGTGACGTACGAGCTGTCCCTCCATGACATTCCCACCCCTGGTTCCGACGCCGGCGGGAACACCTCCGTCGCCCCGGAGCCCATCAGGCACACCGTCTCGAAGGGCCTCACGGTCCAGGTTCCCGAGTCGCACACCACCAGCGAACGACCCGATCCGCGCAAGGACCGGGTGCCGCTCAAGTTCGAGACGAAGAACGGCGAGCGGGCGGACATCGAGCACACCGAGTCGTACTTCAACCTCGACCCGATGACCGACTGGGTACTCCAGCACACCGACTCGGCGATCGGCAGCGACAACTACAAGGCCGTCGTCAACCACTTCTCCGCCGAGCACTTCACCCAGATCGACGGCCGGGACCCCGTGCCTCCGCTGCGTCTGCACAACAAGGACGGCTCGGCGGCCGGCACCGTCACCATCGGGACCCCGAAGCCCAAACGCCACTGGGTGATCGACTCCGCGACCGACTTCGAACTGCGGGACACCAACCAGTTCGGCGAGAAGAACGAGAGCAGCACCACCAGGACCCACACCCTCGACATCTCGGCGTTCGCGGGCGGGACGACCGACCCCACCGGATACTCCGAGGCGTTCGCCTTTCCGCGGGCCCAGGCGGGTGGCGTCGTGGGCTACAACCACTCCTCCACCAACACGGCCAACTTCGGCGGCACCGCCGGAGCCAAGAACGCCGAGCGATCCCCGAAGGACGCCCGCACCGTACTCGTGATGCGTGAGTCGGACGTCACGGTGGAGACGCCGGACGGCAGGACCAAGAAGTTCACCGTCGGCAGCCTGGTGCGGATGCCGGTCGGCGAGGCCCAGCGGCTGGCCGGCTGGGACAACCAGGAACAGCTGCGCGTCGGCGAGAACGAGCCGAAGAAGCCCGCCTACTGGAACGCCGGGAACAGCGGCGACGGCAAGGTGACCATGCTCGGCCCCGGGCGGCCCGGCAGGATCAGATTCGGCACGGAGACGTCGGACCAGGCCCCACTGGACCGGAGCGCGTCGAATCAGGACGACTCGAACGGGAGCCACCCGAACGACAACACCCGGAGCGAGGACGACCAGAACGAGGCCGTCCCGGGCACGAACGCCGAGGAGCAGCCCCCCAACGCCGGGAACACACTGGAGAAGGACCCCCGCGAGGGGGAGATGAAGCTGGTCGATTCCCTCATCGACGACCTGAGGAAGGAGGATCCGACCCTTCCCCTCGCCACCCGGGACGAGGTGAAGAACGCCGACAGGCAGCGCAGCTGGTTCAACCGGATCTTCCGTCGCGGCGGGGCCTCCGTCATCGCGGTGTCGAACACCCGTTCCCTGATGGTCGCGGTCGCCAAACAGGGGATGGAACAGCGCATGCACCAGGCGGCTGCCCAGGAGGGGATCCGGGTGCAGCTGCGCGGCTCGTCGTTCACCCGGGAGCGCGGCTACACCCTGACGATCCGGGCCGATCTCGACCAGCCCACGTACGTCGGCAGCGCCCGCCGCACCACGACCCAGGCGTTCGGAGGAGGGGAGCGGCTCGACACCGCGCAGCAGGTCACGCACACCACGAGCGGCGGCGCGGAGGCTACGTTCACGGCCTTCCGGAACGAGAAGGACGCGTTCGGCGCACCTGTGGGCACCGGCTCCGGCGGCGTCAACGCGCGCGGCATGTACCGGTCCACGCGGCAGACGAAGTCCGGGGCGACGGCCACCCGCGAGGATCTGTTCGCGCCCGGTACGGGCACCGACTACTACGACTTCAGCGGCAACCTGACCTTCGAGCTGCAGCGCTCGTCCTTCCCGCAACCGTTGATCCAGGCGGTCACGCTGGGCGGCTGGCGGGCACTGGCGCGGTACGGCGACGCCTCGAAGTTCCCGGCGGTGAAGTGGCTCCACCAGAAGAGCGGGCTGGGCGGCATCGGTGAGACGCGGGAGGACGGGAGCAGATCCGTGTTCCTCACCCCGCACCCGATCGCCTTCACCTTCGGGGTGCCGGACGGCCTCTCGAAGACCGGTGAGATGCCGATGGCCGACCAGGATCTGATCGCCGGAAGAACCGAATCGTCAGTGCTGTCGGTGAACGAGGCACAGAAGGCGGACCAGATCTCCTCCAAGGGGCTCACCACCGTCACCCTCGCGGCCCGGTCCGACCAGACGCTCTTCGGCCGGGTGAACGATCTCATCAAGGAGACCTCCGGGAACGCCTGGCGGCTGACCGATGCGGGCGCGTTCATGTCGGAACGGGTCCGCCGGATCTTCGGACAGCACTCCTTCACCGCCCTCTCCGACCAGGTGTTCTCGCCGGGCGGCCACACCGTCGCGAATCTGCACGACAAGGGAACGCTGTCCGCGGGGGAGGAATCGCTCTCGGTCGCCGGCACCCGGCACAACCTGAAAGTCGTGGGCGAGTCGTTCACCGCGTCGCCCGAGACGAACACCGCTCTGGAGCAGGCGTTCGGCTTCAACAAGGGCGGAGCCGCGGGCGGCAGCTTCGGAACCAGCGGAGCGGGTGGCGCACTGCAGGGGGTCGGCGATGTGAACTTCAGCGGCCAGGGCGGTATGTCCAACAACTGGCTGCAGAAGATCCGGAGCTGGGGCACCAGCTCGTCCGTCACCTCCATGCGTGACCTCAACCAGGTGCTGGGCAGCGACCGTTGGGTCATGGTCGTCGCCGACACCGACTACCGGGTAGCGGCCCACCACAAACCCCTGGGCCTCTTCGGCCGGCCGTTCGGGAGTACCCGGGACGCCGAGACGCATGTGATCCGCAAGCCGGGCGGCTGGATCGGGCTGATGCGGGAGAGCGACGCCGTGAAGGCCGGACTCATCAAGGACGACCTGGGCGAGGGCCCCGAGGGCGCCCCCGGGAACGTGGAGTGGCAGGACCGTGAGGGCTTCGGCGACGCGAAGCGAGGCGATTTCGCGCACAACGCCCCGCAGGACGCCGACCAGGTGAAGAAGCTCAAGAAGGAGCTGCGGAAGGCCGGTGTGGCCGAGCAGACCCTGCACACGGTCAGCGGCATGGTGTCCGCCCGCTCCGGACGGTCGGCCATCCAGAGCGGCGACCCTCTGATCTCCCGCGGCCGCACGTCCGCGCTGACCCACGTCAAGAAGCTGAACATCCTGGGCAAGGACGTGACGATCAACGTCCAGCACCGGCGCCTCGCCCCTCCCAAGGTCGTCGACACCCTGTTCGCCGACCACGAGTTCGGGGCCGGGCGCAACACCGCCCAGGACGTTGCGCAGTCGACGACGACGTCCAACGCGCACTCCGTTAACGGCGGCGAGACGGTACGCGGCCCGGGTGGCGCCGGCGGTCTCAACGGAGCGGGCGGAGGCGGCCTCGGCGACACCCACTCCGCGACGGACTCCACCTCCGGGGTGGTCACCCAGGTCACCACCCTTCCCGGGGCCAAGGCGGTGATGGAGAACGAGTGGGAGACCGTCGTCACCGTCACCTACTCCGACGGCTCCCATGTCATCGAACCGGTGAAGTGGAAAGCCACCGTCACCACGTCGGAGTCGTACCTCTTCCTGGAGCCGAAGGCCGGGAGCGGCACGCCGCGGAGCACGAGCCTGCGGCCGGCCCCCGGTATAGCGGTGGCGAAGCCGGAGAAGGGCAAGGGCTTCACCGAGATCCTGGAAGAGACCGTGGACAAGAACGCCCCGTCGGCCCGCAAGGGCGACGGAGGACTCCACATCCACGAGGTCATCGGCGCCGAACAGGTGCAGAAGCTCGGCAAACTGCTCGTCGCCAGGTCCCGCAGCGACGACCGGAGCACCTACAATGACAACGAGGACCACAAGGAAGGCAAGGGCGACAAGGGCGACAGGCGCATCCGTGCCAGCGACACGGTGAAGCCCGGAAAGTCCGGGGCCGACGCGCTCGACGTCGCGCTGAACGACATATCGCTCACCGCTGCGCTCTCCTCGGGGCATGCCCAGAACGGTCAGCACACCGTTACCGTCAGCAACAACAGCATCGTCGGTGGCGTCGACACCACACTCGCGGTCGCCACACACCTCGACTTCACGTCCCCGAAGGTGCGCCGCCTCGCCGTCACCAGCCATATACGGTTCGACGACCTCACCGGCTCCGGCACGGGCGGCGAGCGCTCCGACACCACCAGCACGAACTCCGCAGGAGGCCCCGGCACCACCGAGACCGTGGCCAAGAACGGTGTCACCACCGCACCCGGCATCCCTGTCGTCGGCGTCAGCAACGCCAGCGGCGAGACGCACAAGCTCGGTCAGGCCGAGCAGTCCCGGCAGAACCTCAAACCTCCCGCCGGGCATGGACACCTCTACGCGGTCCCCGCCACCTTCCACCTGGCCGCAGGCTCCCAGCACCACGTCAAGAACAACGTCATGCACCTCCCGTCGAGCCCGCTGCAGTCCGGGACGACGGAGGCGACCGTACTCGTGTGGCTGAGCGACGAGCGGGTCAGGGAACTGGGGCTGCACGAGCTGACCGAGGACGAGAAGAACGCGGCCAAGGCGATGAAGCAGGCCGAGGAGGCGTGGGAGGCCAACTACAAGGAGTACTGGGAGCAGCGCCGCAGGACGAGAGAGCTGAAGGCCGAGGTGTCGGATCGCCTGGCGGTGCTGGACGCCGAGGCATCGGCGCGCCCGGAGGAGCCGGAAGCCGAGGCGTCGGCGCGGCGGACGGAGAAGGCGCGCCTGGAGAAGCTGGAGACCGAGGCGCTGGATCGCCTGGAGGCGCTGAAGAAGAAGGTCGCCGAGGCCGGTGACGAGTACATGCGCCTCCGCAACCTCACCGACCCGATGTTCCGCACCCCGAATTCCACGGCCGCGGAGCCCATCACGTTCAAGGAGGACGTCCGCCACGACCACGGCAAGCCGAAGGCCGAGGCCGACTTCAAGGAAGTCACAAGCGAGGACGGAACCCCGACCGCCATCACGATCGCCGGCACGACCCACCCGCTGACGGACGTCGAGAACGACGGCAACGGGTTCTTCAACGCGCTGGCGGAGGGGTACAGCCAGAGCGGGAAGGCGAACCTCCCGCAGGGCAACGGCATGGATCTCCGCCACGTTCTGGCCGAGAAACTGCGAGCCGAGGCGGACAACACGGCCGGGAACGGCGGGACGCCCACGAACGATCACTTCTCGGACCTGGCGAAATGGATGCTGCCCGACCTCACGGACGCGTTCGGCGAGGCCGACGTACGCGCGGCCGGACTGGACGCGCTCGTCGACGATCCGACGAGCATGGCCGGCAAGGAGTTCCGGGACCGCGGAGCCGTACCGCCGATGAAGGACGCGCTGACGGAGCAGCAGCGCCGGGAACTCACCTCGCGCTCGGCCGAACGGGAAGGCGACGGTGAGGACCGGGAGAAGGACCGCGGGACGCTGACCGGCCATGGCACCGCGGACTACTACCCGGCACTGGCGGCGGCCCTGTGGAAGGTACCGGTGACCGTGGCGAACGGCACGAGGCTGCACACCTTCATGCCGAACGGTGGTGAGGCGAGGCCCGAGGACGTGAAGGAAGGCGTCCTGCTGCACCTGAAGGACGGGAAGTACCGGCACGTCGACCGGAACGTGACCCTCACCATGCCTGACGAGACGATCCAGGAGGGCGTACCGGGGGAGACGGCCCCCGAGCTCACGAAACCGGAGATCCCGCAGCAGACCCAGACGGATCCCCAGGCGGAGACCAAGGCTCGGATCCAGCCCCCGCCGGAGAGCTCCGTCCCGGTTCACGGGTCCACCGAGACGAAGGAGACCACCGGCTCACTCGGTGACAGCACCCTCTCCCAGAACATCTTCGAGGCCCTCAGCTCCTCCGGAACCAGCTCCTCCGAAACCCCCGAACGCGACGCGGAACTCGATCATCTGGCTTCGCAGTTGGGACTCACGGAGAAGGCGGCGACCGACCTCGACCAGAATCTGAAGAGCCTGAGCATCTCCCGCGCGGACTGGTACGCCTTCGACGGCCACCTGGCCCGCAACGGCTCCTCGTTGTCCGCACTCGCCGCATCCGGCGGCGCGGCCCGCATCCGCGAAGCGGTCGTCGACTGGCTCGGCCGGCCCGTCCACACGCCGCCGCTCTCGGTCCTGCGCGCCGCGCACGCGTTCTGGGGAATGTCCCCGGACCACCTGGAACGGCTGCTGCGCGTCCATGAACTCCACGACGTCTCCGGCCTCGTGGAAGCGACCCAGAAGGGCACACCGCAGCCCACCGTCACCGAAGCCGCCCACCTCGTCGAGTGGTTCGCCACCCACCCCGACGCCATCGCGGAGCTCCGGGACCAGCAGGACGCCGAACGGCTCGCGGCCACGATGCACCACCTCGCCGTCACCGCACCGGACACTGCGACGCCCGACACCGCACCGGACACCGCGACGCCCGTCACTGCGACGCCCGACGAATCACCGCTCGCCGCGTTCCGCCGCTGGTCCGAGGAGAACGGGGACGTGCAACACCTGGCGCTCATCACCGACGAGCAACTGCGGGACGCGGTCGCACGCTGGAACCTCGAAACCCGCTACGGCCTCCGGGACCTCCCCGCCGACGTACACGCGCTTCTCCGGCTCGGCCAGGCGGCCGAGGCCGCGGGCACGACAACGCGGTTCCGTGAGAGCGTCGCCCACCACCTTGCCGAGGGGACCCTCGCGGACGCCGTGGAGCTCGCCGACACGATCGGAAACGACGCCGGTCTCCACGGAGTCGACGCGTTGGCGGACGCGCTGGGCACCGATGCCACCGCGCTGCGACCGTTCGGGAAGATGCTCGGCCGCCGTTTCGCCCAGCACGCCGGGGCACCCGACGGCATCCAGGCGACCGCTGACTCCTTCCGGACCGATCTCGCACACCACGGCTTCGGCACGGCCGACCTCACCATGCTCACCATGGAGGGGGCCGGACACACGAAGACCGACCCCATCGGGACCGAGGAACTCGGTTCCTTCGCCCGCTACCTCGCCCACCAGCGGCTGCTCGGAGCCACACCGCACGCGGCGATCCGAGGCTGGCGCGAACTGCCCACCGAGGAGGCGGCGGCCTACGTCGAGACCTGGCGCGGGAACGACACCGCGGCGGGGAGGTCCCTCGGCACCATCGACATCCGGCCCCCGAGCGAAGGGGAGTACCGGTTGCTCAACTACCTCGGCCCCAATGCGCTGCGGACCTTCCGGGTGGAGCGGGTGGAACTCCCCAACGGGGACATCCGGTCCGACATCGTCCTCCCCGTCAAGCTGCTCCACGAGCCCGGTCAGGAGCATCTCGCCGAAGCCGCCAGGAAGGTCGCCCAGACCGCTCTCGACCAGTACCTCAACGCCCCGCGCTACCGGCTCTCCAACGGCGATCTGCTCCATGTCTCGGTGGAGTTCACCGATGCCGACGTACCCGTGGAGCGCTGGCCGAACGGAGTGCTGAAGAGCCCTCAGGACGGCATCCACCTCGTCGACCTCGCCTACGGGCCCGGCGGCCGCATGGAGGCCCGGAGCTGGAAGCTGCCCAGCGACCACCTCTCCGTGTTCGCCCATGAGATGACCCACCTCCTCGGCCCGTGGGACTACTACCGGGAGCACGCGAACCTCCTGCGTCCGGTCTACACCGACCGGGCCCTGATGGGCGGTCCGGTGTTCGGCGACGCCTTCGGGAACGTCCCGGTGGGCTCGCTCCAGCCGCAGACCGGAAGACTCCACAACCAGCGGATGATGCCCCGCGACCTGAGCCTGCTCGGATCGGTGATCGAGAAGACCTGGAAGAGCTCCGGACACCCGGCCGCCCCGCACGACGGGCTGATCTCCAAGCTGCCGTTGAATGTCGCCGAAGAGGCCGTGCGGGGCAATCGGTCCACCGGCAAGGCCGGTCACCTGGCGCCCACCGGCAACGCCGGCCGCGTACGCCCCGAGCCGATCGGGGACATCAACCCCAACGGCACCTACCGCGCGTCCGGAGGCGGACCCGACAACGGGCCCCACATGATGTTCCCCGACCACTGGTCGCTGGAGGAGGTCACCGAAGCAGCCGTCCACGTCCACCGCGACCAGCTGCGGTACGGGAACATCGGCCCGGACGGCGCGTTCGAGGGCGTCCACCACGGGGTACGGATCCGTGGCCACGCGCGCCCCGACGGCACCATCACCCACTTCGAACCGTCGGAATGGCAGGGCGATCTGGCTCCCCGCCCGCTCGCCGATCCGGCCTTCGAGCCGAAGCCGAGGCCTTTCACCGAGACCGGGACCCCGGTCCCCACCAACCAGATGTGGGACTTCCTGGAGATCGGTGACCGGCTCAACCACACCGGCGGCCATGTGCGTCCCCGCTCCGAGATCGAACGGAACGACGACACACCTCCGTCCAGAAAGGCCGTGACCTACGACCTGTTCACCGACGAGACGTCCCGGGGCGGAGCCCGCCGAGGCGCCGCGTACGCCCTCGATCTCACCCAGCAGCCGCCGCACCAGAAGATCAGGTCCCACCTGACCTCCCCGGGGCCGGCCGTCGCCGTGGCCGACGGAGTGAGCGGCCTCAACACCCTCTTCCCGGACGGCTGGACCGGCTACGACCTGAACTACGCCATCGAGGCGGCCCACAGGAACGCCCTTGAATCCGGCGACTTCACGATGCTGCCGACCGGTGGCTACCTCTGGCACGGCTCCTCCTGGAGCGTGCCGGTGCACGGGCAGGTCCTCGACGGCCGGCACCAGTGGGTGCGGCCCTCCTGGGGCCAGCTGAAGCAGGCGTCGGAGGGAAGCCACTCGGTGCTGGCCCTCGCGGAAGGCATCGAGTTCCACACCGCCGACGGCGCCCACTACCGGATGGACCGCAGGCTGTACGAGAACGGCGAACAGGAGACCACTCTCCACCGCGTCCTGCATCTGTCGCCCGAGGACAGCGCGAGCATGAAGGCCGAGTCACTGCGGGGCACCTCGCTGATGGTCGGCTCCCTCCCCGGTCTCGGCCTGACCAGCGTCGTCATCGATGTCGGGGAGAGCGCCCCGGTGCCCGGCACCGGCGACGGACCGGAACACAGTGCCGACACGGACCTGTTCAACAGGGCGGAACCCGGGATGCGGGACGTCCGCTCCCTGCTCGGCCCCGGGTACGACATGATGACCCTGTCCGCCCCGCGCAACCTCACCGCGGACCAGTGGACCGGACCTCGCGCGACGGTCGACGAACAGGCCTGGCGCGCCCACCTCACCGCGGTAATCGACCGATACGGGCCGGACGCCCTGACCCACGAGCCCGGCGCCGACGCACTCGTACAGCTGCACACCGCCCAGAAGCTGGCACCGCACGCCGACCGCGCACACAGCGAGCGGCAACTGGTCGATGCCACCGGCCGACTGTTCCACGCGGGCGCCGGAGACGGCCTGACCGTCCCCGAGAGTCTGCGACGCGACTGGACGCCGGACCGCGTACGGCTGGCCGCACTCCAGTACTCCTCGCACGGCCGTCCCGTGGAGGGGCGGTCGAGCGCGGACACGCTGGTGACGGAGGCGTTTCCCGAGCCGGGCGTCCGCCTGGAGATCCGCCACGAGCTCGGCGACGACGGACAGTGGAAGATCGCCGACTACACGATCCAAACCCACGAGGGCACCGGAACGGAGCCGTTGTGGCAGCCCGACGAGAGCTTGGCGCAGGCGGCGGCCGACATGGGTGTCCACCCCGGGCACCTTGCCGTTCTCGGCACGGAACTGGGGCTGGGCCCCCAGGACCTGTCGAGTGCGGGGTCGCTCCTGCGCGGCCTCGGGGACCCGCACGCCGTCGTCCGGGAACTGCGGCTGATGTCCGAGAGCCTGGGTGCCGAGGACGCGAAGTCCCTGACGGAGCGGATGACCGCGTTCGGAATCGGCGCCGAGCACTGGTGGGACCTCGCCGCCCATCTGCAGTACTACGGGCACACCCTGCCCGAACTGATCGAAGCGGGACCCGGCAGCGGGCTCGACATCGCATGGCAGCAGCGCGAGCAGCGGCCGGTGCCCCGGGACGTGGTGACGAAGGCGCTCGCGCTGGGTGTCCATCCGCGCCGGCTGGAAATGGTGATGAACACCGCGCTGATCAGCGACCCGAATCTGGTCCCCCTCGACAACCTGGAGGTGTGGAAGAACGGCCGGACCCCGCAGGAGACCGCGAGTGACCTCTTCTTCGAGAAGTGGGCCAGCAGCTTCGACGAAATGGCGGTCCAGGTCGGCTTCCTGTCGGGGCAATGGAGCGCGAGGGACGGCTTCCTCGAGTGGCTCCGGCGCTCCGGAGCCCCCGCGCTCGGCACCTTCGAGGACCTGACACGCGCCGTGGCGCTGTGGCGGATCGGGCGGCAGAGCCCGGCCGACCGACTCCCCGACGGCTCGGACCCCCGCCCGCTCGCCCTGATGGTCTCAAGGCTCGGGATGTCGGTGATGCACGCCAACGCCTTCATCGACGGTCCGGGCAGGGAGACCGGCTCCTTCCCGATGGCCACGCACCTGGAACAGCGGTACCTCGCCGCCTCGCGGGCCGGCGCCGAGCTGAAACATCCCGTGGGGTTGGCACCGATGCCCGGCATGACGCTGCTCCAGGTCGCCGACGTCCTCAACATCGACCCCCACCTCCTGCCCAGGATGGCGGAGCTCGTCCTGGCCGACGGGCGGAACTTCCGGGACACGCTCTGGAGCGGAGCCGACCCGTTCCCCGTCGCCGAGGCGGTGCGCGTGCACCTCGGCGAGCTCCGACTCGGCCCTCGCGAACTGTCCTGGTTCCAGGGCCTGTCGGTGACGAAGGAGAACGTCACGGCGTTCTGGGACTACGTCGAACAACACCGGGACGAGGACACCGACCTGGCGGCGCTGCTCGACGGCGACCGGGAGAAGGGGCCGGCGGCGGTACGGAAGTGGACCGAGCACGAAGGAACGGAGCCGCGCGGTGCCACGACGGCCCCTCCGACGTCGCAGGAACCACAGGAACAGAACGCCATGGCGCACCACGCCTCCGCGCCGAACGGCCCGCCCGTGACCGAGCCGCGCCCCGGACAGGAAGGGGCACTGCCCGACACCCTGCTGGCCCTGGCCAAACAGCTCAGCAGCGCCGGTGCGGGCGACCGGACCGGACTGGCCGACGCGGAACTGTTCCAGGGGTCCACACCCGTGGCACGGGAGACGAGGCTCTCCGCCTTCCGGAGCATGATCGACCGGGCCGGGGCCGTCACCGACCTGGACGAACGGGCCGCACGCATCGCCTCGGACATCAAGTCGAGTCAGTACTTCACCGACGGCAACACCAGAACGGCGACCACCGCTGTCTTCCTCACCTACGCGGCGGCAGGCGCGGGCCTCGGGGCGACGCCGCTGGAGGTCTTCGCGGCGATCGGCGAGGCCGAGGTGAACCCGCGTTTCGACCTGGCCGAGTGGCTCAGTGAGCACCGTACGGACGACGGTCCCGCGACGGTCCCGTCCCTGGAGGCACTGGAGAGGATCAGCGTCGTCGCGGGACAACTGGCGGTCATGGAGATCGAACTCCAGCGCATCGGCGGATACTGGCGCGACTACCTGAGCAAGCACCCGGACGAATCGGCGGAGACGGCCCAGGAGGACTTCCTGGGGGACCTGCTCGCCGACTCCGAGTCCGACTACGACCTGTGGACGGAGCGCGAGGAGTTCGCGCGTGCGATCGACCTCATCCGCCCCGGCGGCAAGTCGGGATTCCTGGAAACGGTGCACGGACAGCGGGCCCCGGAGGAAGGCGAGACCTTCGTCGAGGAGATCGAGCGCCTCATGGAGGAGCTCGGACTCGACGACTGACCCGGCACACCCCACATCAGTACGCAGCGACAAGAGCAACGAGGAGAGGCAGCAGTGGCAGTCACCCAGACGCAGGGCGGTACCCCCGACGGCGCCGACGGGGCCGGACCGGAGGAGACCGGCGCCCCGACGGCGGCACGGCCCCGCGCCACGGCGTCCGTCAACAGCGGCGTGATCGGCGTGGATCCGGAGGAACCGCAGACCGCCCCGGAGAAGACCTCCGGAGCCGAATCCGAGGCCGGCGCCGAGGGGGAGACGGCGGTCGCGGTGACGGAGGAGGCCGGCACCGGAGCCGGGGCCGCGTCGGAGGGGGAGACGGCCGAGGGCGTCGCCTCCGCGCTGCGCGGCAGCGGTACGGCCGAAGCGCCGAAGGCAGAGGCGGAAGCCGGAGCAGCGGCGGCGGGGACGGGGCCCGCCACCGAGCCCCGCACCGAGCCCCGCACCGAGTCGCCCGCCGGAGCCACGGAAACCACTGGCACGGCTGCGACCACCGAGGAGTCCGCCGCGCCCGCGGCCACGGTCACCGCCACCGCGACCACGGCCGCCGCTCCGGCCACGGCGTCCAACGGCCGCTTCTCCTGGCTGCGCGGCGGACGTGCCGCCACGGCCGCCGCGGCCGGCGGCTCGGGCGACGGCGGTGCGGACGCGGAGGCCGCGGGAGTGCCGGGCAACCCGAACCGGATATCCCGCCCCATGGTCGCGGCCGCCGCGATCGGCGGTGTGGTCCTGCTCGCCGCCCCGTTCATCATCAGCGCCACGTCGGGCGACGACCCGAAGGACGGCAAGGAGCGGGCCGCGGCCGCCGGATACGACGGCCCGAGCACCTCGCCGGACGGCTACGTGCCCAGCGCCGAGCAGGACGGCGGAAAGGCCCCCGGCGGCAAGACCTCCGGAAACACCGCACCGGCCGGCAGGAAGGACGCCTCCGGGAAGATGCCGGACGGCCCGGTGAACGACTCCGTCGCCGACGCCGGTGGAAAGGTCCGGGCCGACGACAAGCCGTCCTCCGGCGAGAAGAGCAAGGCCCCCGCCACATCCGGGTCCGGTACCTCGTCCTCCTCGTCGTCCTCCAGCACCGGAGGAAAGGCGACGGACACCACCGCCAAGTCCGCCACCACGCAGAAGTTCTCCGGCTACGCGGGACCGCACTGCTCGGGCCCCGGGGTCTCCTACACCGAGCACGGCTCGTCCAGGGTCGCCAACGACGACGACCTGTGGACGACGGCCGTCGGCGGGTACGCGTCCAACGGCTGCACCGGCCGGTACCGCTCCGTCCCGATGTCCGGGGACAACAGCGACGCGGGCAACTACGCCACCTGGTCGTTCAACACCGGTGCCGTCACCTCGGGTACCTGCCGCATCAGTGTGCACGTCCCCGGATCCGGTGACATCCGGCATGTCGGCGGAGCCCCGTCCTACTACACCATCCATGCCGGAAGCAGCGCCTCCGGCGCACAGCTGGCGAGCTTCACCGTCAACCAGGTCGGCCACCAGGGCCAGTGGGTCGCTGCCCCGAGCGTGAAGATAAATGGCGGGCGGGTGTCGGTGGTGCTGCACGACCGGGGCAAGGACTGGAACAACAAGGGCCCGACGGACGCACACCACGCCGCGGACGCCATCTACGCGAGCTGCAGCTGACCGTCCGGCATACGCGCCGGGACCCGGGCCTGACCCGGGCCCCGGCGCGTGTCCCGCGTACCGCAGGCCACCGCCTACCGCCTACCGCAGGGTGAGCGGCGTCTCGGACTCCACGCGGTGCAGTTTCTCGGGATTGCGGACGTAGTAGAGACCGGTGATGCGGCCGTCCGACACATGGGCCGCCAGTACGCCGTCGATCTCGTCGCCCCGCCGGACGAGCAGCGCCGGACTGCCGTTGACCGAGGTGGGGGCGAAACTCGGCGGAACGTCGTTCTTGCCGAGCGCCCCGATCATGAAACGGGCCACCTTGTCGGCCCCGACGGTGGGCCGCCGCGCGGCCCGCCTGATTCCCCCGCCATCGCCCACCAGCACGACCTCGGGTGCGAGGACGTCGAGCAGACCCTGGAGATCCCCGGTCTCCAGCACTCGCTGGAACGATTCCAGGGCCGTCCGGGTCTCCGTCGCGGAGACCGCCTTGCGGGGACGGCGCGCATCGACGTGCTTCCGGGCCCGGTGCGCGATCTGGCGTACGGCCGCGGCGTTCTTGCCGACGGCGGCCGCGATGTCCTCGTACCCAACGTCGAAGACCTCACGCAGCACGAAGACGGCACGCTCGGTCGGCGACAGCGTTTCGAGGACGAGCATCATCGCCATCGACACGCTCTCGGCCAACTCGGCCGCCTGGGCCACGTCCGGCGTCGTGGCCAACGGCTCCGGCAGCCAGGGGCCGACGTACGTCTCCCTCCGGCGCTTCATGGCGCGCAGCCGGTTCAGGGCCTGCCGGGTCGTGATCCGCACGAGGAAGGCACGGTGGTCGAGCACCCGGGACAGATCGACCTCGACCCATCGCAGCCAGGTCTCCTGGAGCACGTCCTCGGCGTCGGCGGCCGAGCCGAGCATCTCGTACGCGACGGTGAAGAGCAGAGGGCGATGGGCGACGAACGTATCGGTGGCCGGATCGGCGATCCGCCCGCCGTCCGCCTCTGTGTCCTCTGCGCGCGAATTCACGTCAACTCCCTTTCCTCCTGTGCTGTTCCGTGGACACATGAGCGCGGGCAAACAGCTCAGGAGGCCCGCTCAGCCGTGCGCCGCGACGGCATCCCGTCGTTCCCGGCGCGGAGCAGCTGACGATGCCTGGCGTTGCCCGGCATGCGGTGCAGCCGGTACGAACCGGGCTTCTCCGCCTCCCCGGCCAGATGCTTGATGATGCCCTCGCACACGATCTTCTTGACCTTCGCCCCGGAGCGGCCTGCCAGGTGCAGCCACAGCGCGACATCGTCCCGGCGCGCGAACTGGAAGATGCCGTCGTCGCGCCCCAGGCTGACGCACTGGGCGGCGAACGCCTGGACGAGCGGCGCAGGCCGCTCACCCGCGATCCGGCTCAGCACCGTGTCGGCGGCCCGCGCCCCCAGGGGGATCGCCGCCTGGCAGCTCATGCGCAGTGCCACGTCCGACGGTGCCGCGGAGTCGCCCGCCCCGACGATGCGCGGGTCGTCCACGCTCGTCAACGTCTCGTCCGTCAGCAGCCGGCCCTCGGCGTCGGTGCTCAGTCCGCTGCGTACGGCCAGGTCGGGCACGCCGAATCCGGCGGTCCAGACGGTCACCCCACCCGGGATCCATCGGCCGTCGGCGAGCCGGACCCCGTCCCGGAACACCTCCGTCACCCGACTGCCCGGGCCGTCGAGCACGGTCACCCCGAGCCCGGCCAGCCGCCCGGCGACCGAACGCCGGCCCCGCGGATGCAGGTACGGGCCGAGCGGACCGCCACAGAGCAGGGTCACGCCCCGCCCCGTCCCCGCCAGTTCGGCGGCGATCTCGATACCGGTCGGGCCGGCCCCGACCACCGTCACCCCGGCCGTCGCGGGCGCGGCGTCCAGGGCGGTCCGCAGCCGGTCGGCCTCCTCCATGGTGGCGAGCGGGTGGCCGAACTCGGCGGCGCCGGGCACCTGCGGCAAGGCGCTCCCGCTGCCCACCGCGTAGACCAGATAGTCGTAGCCGACCGTGCCCCCGCTCGCCAGTGCCACGCCGCGCCCGGCCGCGTCGATCCGGGACACGGTGTCGGTCACGACGCGGACCCGCTCGCCGAGGACCTCCCCGTAGTCGACGACCGCGTCCCCGGTGCCGCCCACCCACTCGTGCAGACGGACCCGATGGACGAACCGCGGGCGGGGGTTGATCAGCGTCACGGTCACGCCGTCCTGCTTCGTCAGCCGATTGGCCGCCATGACACCGGCGTATCCGCCGCCGATCACGACCACCTCGATGTGCTGAGCCATGGTGTCTCCTCCGGATCCTCAGGGTCTCGGCCTCAAGACACCGGCTGCCCGGCCCCTGTGACACCCTGTGACGCGGATCACGAAGCGGGGCGGCTTTCAGCGCGGCTGTGTCGCGATCTGGATCAGGTTGCCGCAGGTGTCGTCGAGGACGGCGGTGGTGACGGGCCCCATCTCGGTCGGATCCTGAACGAAGCGGACACCGAGGGCGCTCAGCCGTTCGTGCTCCGCGCGTACGTCGTCGACGGCGAACTGGGCGAGCGGGATGCCGTCCGCCACGAGCGCGTCACGGTATGTCCTGGCGGCCGGGTGTCCCGCGGGTTCCAGGAGGAGTTCGGTGCCGTCGGGGTCCTCGGGTGAGACCACGGTCAGCCACCGGTCCGTCCCGCCCAGGGGGACGTCGTGCTTCTTCGTGAAGCCGAGGATCTCGGTGTAGAAGCGCAGGGCACGGGCCTGGTCGTCGACGAAAACACTGGTCAGATGAATTCTCATCGATATTCTCTCTTCTCGCGTCGAGATATTGATGGACGGTCGCCCATGTTACTTCGGCCGATCAGATGCGGGGATTCATCCTTGGGCTCATCGACGGCACGTGGCGATCGGGCTCGACGGAGGTGAATACGCCTTCGGCTGCGACGGTTCGAGAAGCAGTGCGAGCCTGGCGGTATTCCAGGGGAATGTGCCCGGATATCCGCAGCCGGTCGGTCAGTCGACGCGCGTGGCGATGGCCCGTGCGCACTCCATCGACTCGGTATGCGTGGTGTCCACCTCCAGGTCGTAGACCATGCCCCGGTGGACCACGTCCGCCTGGGACGCCGCCATTCCGCCGATCCGATCACCCCGGGCGACCTCGCGGCCTGCGGCGACCGCACTGTCGCACCGGACTCCGACCCACAGCACGTCCAGTCCGTCCAGGGCCTTCTGCCATCGCCTCTGTGAGTCCACTCCGCCGAGGAAGACCTCGTCGACGACGATCCGGGCGCCCGCCCGCGCCATCGCGGCGACACCCTCGATCCACGCCGCCTCCAGCGCCCGGAATTCCGGTCCGACGGTCACCTGCCCGTCCGGAGCGAACTCGATCCCGGCATCCGATGCCCGCATGGACGCGGGCATGGCGTCAACCAGTGTGTCCGTCCCCAGCGCCAGCCACGGATCCGGCAGACACGCTTGCAGACACCGGGCAATGCCGGACTTCCCCGAGCTGGAACCACCGTTGAGAACGATCATGTGGACTGTCATCGCGCCACAGTATCGGCACCCTGCCGGTGCCCGACCGGAACCCCGCGGATCGCCGTACTCCGTCGAGCCCTCCCCGTCACACGTCCAACATCCGTTGCTCGGTGTGCTGTTGCCCCGCATGGGAGCGGAGCTGTCGATGCCGGGGCGGGGCCGTCACTGCACGGGCTGCGGTGTTGCCAGGGTTTCGGCCTGCACGGCCGCTCCGCGGCCTTCGGTGAGATCGAGCGTGGTGAGGACGGCGGGGGTGACGGCGCTGGGGAGTATGTGGCGCATGAGGGCGGATACCCGTGTGGTGAGGTCGCGGTATTCGCAGAGGGCCTGGGACATGGATTGGATACCGGCGAAGGAACCCACGATGATGTCGGCTGTTTCGGCGGGGTCGATATGCGGGAGAAGTTCGCCCTGGCTCTTTGCCTGCTGGAGAAGGGTGATGCCGACATTGCCCCAGCGGAGAAAGGGGCCGCTGCGATCGAGGTTGCGCGCTGACTGGTCCATGGAAAGTCGTACGCCGGCGCGGACCATGGGGTCGGTCTGGAGCCGGTGGGCATGGAGCATGACGGCGTCGACGACCTCCTGGACCTTGGAGGTGCGGCTGGGGGTGGTGACATGTTGGTCTTGTTCGGAGAGAACGCCCTGGGCGAGGTCTTCCTTCGACTGGAAGTGGAAATACAGGGCGCCTTTGGTGACTCCGGCCTCGGCGAGGATCTGGGAGATGGTGGCCGCCTGGTAACCGCGCTCTTCGAAGATTTTGGCTGCTGCGGTGAGAATGGTCTGGCGAGTCCGGATGGCGCGTTGCTGTTCAGCCACTTTGTCTCCTTCCTCCTCGGGGCGATGGGGTGTCGGGAGGGCGATGAAGAAACCGTCCGGTTCGTATCTTACAGGTTGCGTTCAGGGATGTTCCGTTCGTCTTTGTGCGTACGGGAGTTGCAGGCAAGGGGTGAGGGGTTCGTGATTCTGGTGACCGGCGCGACGGGGACGGTGGGGCGTGAGGTGGTGCGAAGTCTCCCGGCGGGGGCGGAGGTTCGTGTGATGGCGAGGAATCCGGGACGGGTCGTGGGGGCGCCCGAGGGGACCGAGGTGGTGTCGGGGGACTTCGGCATCGAGGGGTCGTCGGCGCGTGCTCTGCGCGGGGTGCGTGCGGTGTTCTTGCTGACGGTTCCTGGCGGGGGTGACGACGGGGCGTTCCTGCGGGCGGCGCGGGAGGCGGGGGTACGCCATGTGGTGAAGCTGTCCGCCGCCGCGGTCAGGGACGACGGGGCGGTGGATCTGATCACCCGGTGGCAGCGACGCAATGAGGAGTTGCTGCGGGGATCGGGCATGGAGTGGACGCTGCTGCGGCCGCGCGCGTTCATGTCAAACACGCTTTCGTGGGCGGGGTCGGTCCGTGCTGAGGGAGTGGTGCGGGCGTTGTACGGGGAGTCGGCGAACGCGTGCGTCGACCCGCGCGATGTCGCGGAGGTGGCGGTGCGCGCCCTGACGGAGGACGGCCACAGAGGCCGGATCCACACGTTGACGGGGCCGGAGCCGCTGAGCGCGGTGCGGCAGACGGCCCTGCTCGGTGAGTTGCTGGGGCGGCGGCTGCGGTTCGAGGAACTGGAGCCGGAGCAGGTGCGTGCCGCGTGGGGTGCGCGTTACCCGGCGCGGTTCGTCGAGGCGCTGCTGGAGAGCGCGGAGCGCGGCCGGGAGGGTTCGAAGGCGGAGGTCCACGGTACGGTGCCCGCGCTGCTGGGCCGGCCCGCGAGGACATTCCGGCAGTGGGCCGAGGACCATCTGGAGGCGTTCGGCGCCGCGTGAGCGAGGTGCGGTGGGTGTCCGCCGACCGTGCGGCCGGGCGGGGGTGCGCGGGCCGTCGGCCTCCTCGGGCCTCCACCCGCCGTCGTTCCGCGGGGGACGTCCCGGGCCGCGGGCGGATACATGACGAGGTGTCAGAGGTGATGTGCTCCGGTCGTGACGGTGGAGCGGAAGACGGTTTCGCCGTTCTGGTGGGCGGTCACCAGAACACTCTGCTCGGGGTGTCCGTTCGGCGGGTTCTGGGACTGTGCGCCGGGCAGCGGGGTGGCCTGGACGGTGCAGGGGGCGTCGAGTTCGACGTACCGGGCGAAGGTGTTGCTGATCTGGAGAGGGAGGTAGGAGGCGCGGCCGAGGGAGGACGCTGCGGCCTGGCGCGCGGCTTCGATCAGCAGCATGCCCGGAACGTGGTCGCCGGGATGCTCGAAGAGCACCGGGTGGCGGGTGTCTGCCCGGAGCAGCCAGTGGTCCGTTCTGTCGGTGGGTGACAGGACGACGTCGTGGGGCGAGACGCGTCCCACGGCCCGGGGATCGGCGGGGCGCGGTGGGCGGGTGTGGTCCTGGCTGGGCACACGTCCCTGGCGTACCCGGTGATAGGCCGCGGGGGAGATGCAGGAGAGGCTGCCGCCGCCGGTCGCGACGGTTTCGCCGTCGCGGCGGATGACCACGCCCAGGCGCAGTCCGGCCAGGTTCCTGCCGCGCCAGTGGATCTGCGTGCAGTGGGCGTCGGCCGTGAGGATGGTGGGACCGGGGCCGTGCCCCGTCGCCATCTGGTCGGGGCGCACGGTGATATCGAGGTCCCAGACGACGAACTGGTGGCCGAGCGGGACTCCGTACGCCGCGTGCCCCAGGAGTATGCCGGTCTGGCGGATCGTTTCGCAGCCGAGGAGCGGGTCGTGGTAGCCGCCGGCGACCGGAGTGAAGAAGGGGTGGTCGTGCGGCCACCGGGCGGTCACGGTGAAGCGGTCGTCACCGGTCCGGGCCCATTCCATGAGCATGACCTCGGCCGCGGAGGACCGGTGCACGAACTGCCCGGGGACCCTGACGGGTGCTCCGGGTGTGCCGGCGTGGTGGACGGGCGGCTCGGCGTTCCGCCCGTCCCTGCCGGGCAGGGGGAGTCCGGTTCGGAAGGCGCTCGTGGACATTGATCCCCCTGGTGGCTGGTACGGGACATGCGACGTCAAAGGCTGACTCTGGCCCGAAAGTACATACCAACCGGTTTAATTTCTAGTGCCTCCGGGGCCCCTTTTGTCTCATGGTCCGGAAGAGGGCGGTGTGGCGGGGGGTGCTTTACGGGGGTGCGGGTGCTGGCGCTCCCGGGCTCTTCCCGCTCTCCGTCCAGGTGTGCGCGAGGGGTACGGGGTCCGGGCGCGGATCGTGCGGATGGGGGCAGGAGGGGGTAAGAAACCGCACGGGCGGTTGGTTTATAGTCGTTGCCTGTTCTCCGGCAGGCACAGCGGTTCCCGGTAATCCCCCGGCAGTATCGGAGCAGTTGATGGTCAAGCAGGAACGTGCGGCACGCACGCGGGACTCCCTGATCCGGTCCGCGGCCGAGGTCTTCGACCAGGGCGGTTCGTCGGCGCCGTCGCTCACCCTGATCAGTTCACGGGCCGGGGTGAGCAACGGCGCGCTGCATTTCCATTTCGCGAGCAAGGCCGCCCTGGTGGACGCGGTCGGTGAATCGGCGCTGGTCCGGCTGCTGGCCGTGGCCAACGGCGCGCGACAGCCGGGCCAGGGCCAGGTGCAGCTTCTCGTCGACGCGACCCACGCGCTGGCCGGCGCACTGCGTGCCGACGTGGTGCTGCGGGTGGGATTCGCGCTGAGCGGGGATGCGTCGCGCGCGGCGGGGACGGATCTGCGGCAGCACTGGAGGAGCTGGGTCGAGCGGACGGTGCGGCAGGCCGAGGCCAGGGGCGAACTGCGCCGCGGGGCCGGGGTGCGCGAGGCGGTGATGGCCGTGGTGGCGGTGACGATGGGGTTCGAGGTGCTCGGAACCCGGGACGCGGCGTGGCTCTCGGCATCGACGGTCGCGGGGTTCTGGCAACTGCTGCTCCCGACGCTCGTGTCCGCGGACGTTCTCGCCGCGATCGACGCCGACGGAAGCCACGGCGTCCGGGCCCTGTACGGGGTTCGGTGAGCGGTGAACGGCAGGGGCTGCTGAGAACAGGGTGAGGGGTCTCTGTCCGGACCCAGCCGGGGGCCCACGCCCAGAAGTACCGCACCCCACCGCGCCGCCGTCGCGCGGGAACGGCTCCTGTCCGGGCTCCCGGCCGGTCCGGAAGAAGCTAGGCCCGGCCCTCGGCGGTCGTGCTGTCCGCCGGGCCAGGGGGTTCGGGGCACTCCGCTCCGACAGGTGCCCGGTGTACGGGGGACCGGTCGGGGAGGCGGAGTTCGTGGTTCTGCCAGCGGGCGCGGAGCCAGCGGTCGTGACTGGCCACGACGACCGCGCCGGGCCCGGTGCCCAGGGCGGCCTCCAGCTCGTCGCACAACCGCGGGGACAGGTGGTTGGTGGGTTCGTCGAGCAGAAGGAGCTGTGGCGGTCGTGCCACCAGTAGAGCCAGGGCGAGCCGACGGCGTTGGCCGGCCGAGAGATGGCCGACCGGTTTGTCGAGGTCCGTGGTGTGCAGCAGGCCCAGTGAGTCCAGCGGGAGAGCCTGGGCCCGGTCGAAGCCCAGGACCTGCGCGTAGGTTGCCCGCGCGGTTTGTTCCGGTCGGGCGAAGGCGGTGTCCTGGGCGAGGAGTCCGACGGTCAGCCCGGCACGCCGTTGAACGGTACCCAGCGCCGTGAGCTGTCCGGCGAGCACGGACAGCAGTGTCGATTTGCCGGTTCCGTTGTCTCCTGTGACGAGAAGGCGCCCGCTCGCGGTGATGTCCAGGTGGCCGAGGGAGAGCCGGCCCGGCACCCGTACGTCGCGCAGGGAGACGAATACACCGTCCGGGAGGTCCTCGCCGACCGGAGCCGTGACGGTGGCGGTGGTGAGCGCGGTGGGGTGGAAGCGCAACGGCCGCGGTGGTTGTGGGACCTGCTCGCGCCGGAGCGTCTCCAGCCTGCGGGCGGCGTTCCGTACCCGGCGCGAGACCTGGTTCTGGACGCGGCCGCCCCGGTGGCCGTAGCCCATCTTCTCGTTGTCGCGCCGTTCCCGGTCGGGTGCCACCCGGTGCGCGGTCACCTCGGTCGCGTGGCGCAGCGCTGCCAGCTCTTCCTGCTCTTCGGCGTAACGGCGTTCCCAGCGCTCCCGTTCGGCGTGCTTGCGCGCGAGGTAGGCGGTGTAGTTGCCGCCGTAGCGGACCGGGCCGTCCGCCGCGGGGTCGAGGTCGATCAGGTCGGTGCAGACGGCGTCGAGGAAGGCCCGGTCGTGGCTGGCGATCACGACGACTCCGGGCAGGGCGCGCACCTGTTCTTCCAGGAACGCGGCGGCATGGTCGTCGAGGTGATTGGTCGGTTCGTCCAGGAGCAGGGCCGGAGGGCGCCGTACGAGCAGGGCGGCGAGTGCGAGACGGCCCCGCTGGCCACCGGAGAGGGAGTCGAGCCGCCTGCCGTGCGCGAGTGCACCGAGGCCGAGCCCGTCGAGTACGGCCGCTGCGTGCCGGTCCGCGTCCCAGGATTCCCGTTCCTCGGCCTGTTCGAGCCGGCGGCCGTAGGTGTCGAGGAGTTCGGCGAGGCCGGGGGAGTCCTGTGGGGTGAGGGCGATCAGGTCGGCGAGGCGCTCGAGTTCGGCGAGGTCCTCGCGGGCCTCGCGCAGGGCGTCGTCCAGGACCTCGGTGATCGTCGACGCGGCGTCGAAGGGCAGTTCCTGGTGCAGGAAGCCCGTTCCGGGCGGTCGGGTGACGGTTCCGGAGTCGGGTTCGTCGATTCCGGCGAGCAGCCGGAGCAGGGTTGTCTTGCCGGCACCGTTCTCCCCGATCAGGCCGATGCGGTGGCCGGGGGAGGCGGTGAGGGTGATGCCGTCGACGACTCGCCGGGTACCCAGGGTGCGGACGAGGTCGGTGGCGGTCAGGGCTGGTCGGGACATGGTGATCCACCTGAGGTGAGGAGTGTGCGGCCCGCCGGGCGGTTGTTCCGCCTCGGGCGCGGGCCCGGTCGCGGCCCGCGTTCACATGCCCGGTCCCCCCGCTCCGGCCCGCCAGCCGTGGTCGGTGCACGGCCGTCCGTCCACTCCGGGCCGGAGGACCGGTCGTGACCGCGGGCGGCGGGACGTGAAGGCGGCAGAGCTTCCTGCGCCGGTGCCTTCCCGGCAGCGGGAACGGCGGGTACGGGCAACGACGGAGGGGAGGCCGACAGAGTCCGACCGGGCGGAAACCGGGTCGGGGCAGACGGAAAGCACGGCAAGGGCAGCGGGCACGGGGAGACCTCGAAGAACGTACGGGCAGGCGGGGACCGCTGCCCGGGACACGGACAAGAGCGAGGGGAACGACTGAACGGCCGCGGCGACGATGCTCCTGGGCATCGGCCGACGGCCCGACCGTTCGGGGTATCACCCCGAGATGTCGTCGTCGCCCGCCATGTCTGGTCTCCTCGAATCCGGTACGGTGTATGGCCGGTTGCCCCTGTGGGCGGCCTACACCGGGCGAGCCTAACAGCCCCGGCACACGAGAGACCGTTCCACGGCGACGGGCGGGTCCCGCCCCCGCGCCTGGCCCGCCCGCTTCCCTTTCCGTCCCGGCTTGCCGGGCGCCTCCGCGCGCACGCGGCACGCATCCCGACGTACTTCAGTACCCCGCTTCCCGAGGACCGATGAAGGAGACCCGGACATGACAGCCCCCTACGCGCCGAACGACCCCTACGACCACGGCATGCTCGACACCGGCGACGGCAATCTCGTCTACTGGGAGACCTGCGGGAACCCCGACGGCAAACCCGCCCTTGTCGTCCACGGCGGCCCCGGTTCGGGCTGCCCGGCCGGACTGCGCGGCTACTTCGACCCCGCGTACTACCGGACCGTCCTGTTCGACCAGCGCGGATGCGGCCGCAGCACCCCCCATGCCGCCGACCCCACCACCGACCTGACCCACAACACCACGGAGCATCTGATCGCCGACATGGAACGGCTGCGCCGTCACCTGGGCATCGACAAGTGGCTGCTGTACGGCGGCTCCTGGGGCTCCACGCTCATCCTGGCGTACGCCGAACGCCACCCGGAACGGGTCTCGGAGATCGTGATCGCCTCCGTCACCACCACTCGCCGCAGTGAGATCGACTGGCTCTACCGGGGTTCAGGCCGCTTCTTCCCCGAGGCGTGGCAGCGATTCAGGGACGGGGTCCCCGAGGCCGGGCAGGACGGCGACCTCGTCGCCGCGTACGCCCGCCGGGTGAACAGCCCCGACCCGGAGGTACGGGCCAAGGCCACGGCCGACTGGTGCGCCTGGGAGGACGCCGTCCTGTCCGGCGAACCCAACGGCGCACCCGATCCGTACAGCGGCAGGCCGCCCCGGGCCAGGCTGGGCCTGGTGAGGATCTGCTCGCACTACTTCGCCCATGGTGCCTGGCTGGAGGAAGGGCAGCTGATCCGCGAGGCGGGGCGGCTGGCCGGCATTCCCGGCGTCCTGATCCACGGCCGCCTCGACATCAGCGGCCCCCTCGGCACAGCCTGGGACCTCGCCCGTGCCTGGCCCGACGCGGAACTCGTGGTCATCGAGGACGCCGGGCACAAGGGCAGCGTCGCCATGGACGCCGCGCTGCTCACGGCACTCGACGGATTCGCCCGGCGGTAGGCCGCCCGGACGCCCCGCCCCGGCATCAGCGGTCGGCGCGTCGCTCCAGGAACGCCGCGACCACCGACGTGAACCGGTCCGCGTCGTCGACCCACGGGCTGTGACCGGCTCCCGGCTGCACCGCGAGCACCCCGTGGGGGAACAGCCCGGCGGCCTCGGCGACCGCTTTCGGCGGGCTGTTCAGATCGAACTCCCCGGCCAGCAGCAGGACGGGGGCGTCGAGAGCGGTGAGTGCCGCACGGGTGGCCGGGGGCGCGAAGGCGCCGTCGGCCCCGAAGTTCGCGACGGCCTGCGTGTTGACCGGGCGGCCCGCCGCACGGTGCTGCCGTGCGGCCTCGTCCCACCGGCCGCAGAAGAACGGGTCGACGGCCGCCCAGTCGCCACCGGTGCCCGCCATGACCGCCTCCAGGGCGGCGAACGCCGAAGGGAACCACGGCTCGTCCCTCCGCAGCCGCGCCAGTGCGCGCCGGTCCTCGGCGGTGACCGTGATACTCAACGCCCGGGCACCGGGGGTGACCAGGACGAGCCGGCCGACGTTCTCCGGGCGGCGCGCCGCGTACCGCGTCACGACATCCGCCCCGGCCGAGTGGCCGAGCAGATCGACCGTCGCCAGGCCGAGATGGACACGGAGTGCCTCGACGTCCTCGGCGAGACGGTCGCACCGGTAGGAGGAGACGTCCTCGGGCGGCGCCGACCGCCCCGTCCCTCGCAGGTCCAGGACGATCAGCCGGCGGTGCGCCGACAGCCCGCCGAGATCACCGAGGTAGCGGGAGTCGGCCGGGCCGCCGGGTACGCAGACGAGCGGAGCGCCGTCCCCGAGCACACGGTAGGCGAGCAGGGTTCCGTCGGACGCGCGAAATGTTGGCATGACACGGACCCTGACAGTTATAACCACGTTGTACAACCTGGTTATGGTGGGGCGGGGAAGCGGAGGGAGAGGGGCAGGCCATGACGGACGGAGAAAGGCACCGGACCGGCGGGGAGCACGCCGACGACCGGGCCGGAGGCCGGATCGGGAAACCGATGGGGGGACAGTCCGGGGGACTGACCGAGGAACAGGCCGGGCTGATGCTCGCCGGGATGAACGAGGCCGTCCGCGCGGGCGAGGAGGCACGTCGGCAGCGCACCGCCTTGATCGCGCTGCTGACCGGTCTGGGCTGGACGCAGGAACGGATCGCCCGCCTCGCGGACATGAGCCAGCCCGCAGTCTCCAAACACGTGGCGAAATCCCGGGCGGACGGCCCGAGTTCCCCGATGGACCTCTCCCCGGAGCAGAGCGACGCCCCCTGGCTCGAAGGACGGCTGTGGGCCCTGGCCGAGACGGTTTCGGACATCCTCGGAGGCGCCGCCCGCTGCACCCGGCACACCGAGGCACTCGCCCGCGGCAGGAAGCACTTCACCCCCGAAACCGTCGACGAGCTGCGCCGACTCGTCGAGGAGGACCTGCGCCTGCACCGCGACGCACTCCCCGCCGTATTCCGGGATGTGTACGACCGCATCGGCCGCGCCCTGGACGTCCCACCGAAGACGGCCCCGGTCCCGGCCGCCGCCCAGCCCTCCGTACGCCGTGCGCTCGCCCACCGTATCCAGCGGGACCTGCTCGCGGGTACGGCCTGAACCCTTCCCGGCGGCCCGGTGCGGGGCGGGAAGGGTTCGGACCGTGCCCGCCCGTGGGGGCGGCGGTGGTTACCGCGTTGCGGCGGCCTTGAAGGCGCGACGGGCCCAGACATAGCCGATGAGGGTGAGAGCCAGGCACCAGGTGAGGGCGACGGCCGCGCTGGAGCCGATCTCGGTGCCGAGCCACAGGCCGCGCAGGGTTTCGATGACCGGGGTGAAGGGCTGGTGGTCGGCGAACCAGCGCAGTCCGGAGGGCATGGAGTCGGTCGGCACGATGGCGCTGCCGAGGAACGGCAGGAACGTGATCGGCATCGGGATGTTGCTGGCGGTCTCCACGGTCTTGGCGGCCAGGCCGATGGCGGCGGAGAGCCAGGTGAGCGCGGTGGTGAGCAGGGTGAGCAGGCCGATGGCGGCGAGCCATTCGACGGGGGTCGCGTCGGGGCGGAAGCCCAGGAGGAGGGCGACACCGATGACCAGGGCGATGCTGGCCATCGTCTGGATCACACCGCCCACGACATGACCGGTGAGGAAGGACGCCTGGGAGATCGGCATGGTGCGGAAGCGGCTGACGATGCCTTCGGTCTTGTCGACGCAGACGCTGACCGCGGCGGTCAGGGAGCCGGAGGTGGCGGCCATCAGGATGATGCCGGGCGCCACGTAGTCGATGTAGGAGCCGCTGCCGGTGGGCAGTTGGCTGATGCCGTCGCCGAGGGCGTTGCCGAAGGCGTAGTTGAACAGCAGCAGCATCATGAGGGGCATGATGACGACGGTGAGCGTCAGGGCCGGGTAGCGCAGGGCCTTCTTGAGGCTGCGCCGCAGCATCGTCCGTGAGTCCCGGACGGCGTAGGACAGGGTGGCCATCAGACGTTCTCCTTCGACGGCACGGGAACGGCGGTGGTGGTCGCGGGTCCGTCCACGGGGCGGGGACGGCCGGTGAGGGTCAGGAAGACGTCGTCCAGGTCAGGAGTGTGGACGGTGAGGGACTCGGCCGGAACGCCAGTGGCTTCCAGGGCATCCAGGACGGCCCGCAGGCCGGTCACGGAGCCGTCGCCGGGGATCCGCAGGGTGAGGGACTCCTCGTCGCGGGCGGCGGTGCTGAAGATGGCCGCGGCGGCCTCCAGGTCCCGGATCCCGGCGAACCGCACCTGGATGTGGCCGCCGGGGACGAGCCGCTTCAGCTCGTCGGCGGTGCCCTCGGCGATCAGTCTGCCGTGGTCCAGTACCGCGATGCGGTCGGCGAGCTGATCGGCCTCCTCCAGGTACTGGGTGGTCAGGAAGACGGTCACGCCCTCGTCCTTGACCAGGCTGTGGATGATGTCCCACATGGTGCGTCGGCTGCGGGGGTCGAGTCCGGTCGTGGGTTCGTCGAGGAAGATGACCTGCGGATCACCGACCAGCGTCATCGCCAGGTCGAGCTTGCGGCGCATGCCGCCGGAGAAGGTGGCGGCGGTCCTGCCCGCCGCGTCGGACAGTTCGAAGCGGCGCAGCAGTTCCGTGGCCCGCCGCCTGCCCTCGGGCCGGGCCAGGTGGTACAGGTCGGCCATCAGGAGCAGGTTCTCCTCGGCGGTCAGCAGGTTGTCGACGGCCGAGAACTGGCCGGTGACGCCGATCGAGGAACGTACGCCCTCGGCGTCCCGGGCCAGGTCGTGGCCGACTATGCGGGCCGTGCCCGCGTCGGGGCGCAGCAGGGTGGAGAGGATCTCCACGGTGGTGGTCTTGCCGGCACCGTTGGGCCCGAGCAGCGCGAAGACGGAGCCTTCGGCGATGTCCAGGTCGATGCCGTCCAGTACGACTTTGTCGCCGTAGGACTTGCGCAGTCCGGTGGCGCTGATCGCCGGGGACTTTGCGGTCGCCGTGGTCGGCGCGGATGTCTGGGCAGCGGTCATGCCGCTCTCCTTCCGGGAGGGGCGGGACGAGCAGGACGGGCGGAACAGGCAGTGCGGGTGGTGCTGCTGGAACAGGTGGCGCGGTAGGGCTGTTGGGGCGGGTCAGGCGCGGCGGACGACGATGTTGCCGACCGAGGTCCGCGCGTGGACCTCGGCGGTCTCGTCGCTGCCCGAGGGGCCGGAGGAGGCGCTGAGCGAGCTGTGCACCGTTCCGTACTTCGCGTTCAGGTCCAGCCAGGCGGCGGTGCCGTCGTGGATGCCGATGTCGAGGTCGCCAACGGTGGCGTGCAGTTCGATCCGGCCGCGGACCACGTCGCCGACGGTGATGCGGCCGTTGGCGGTCGTGGCGTCGACACCGGCGCGGGCGGTGCCGATCTCGATCCGGCCGTTCGCGGACTTCGCGGTGACCGTGCCGTGCGCGGTGCCCACGGAGATGTCGCCGTTGGCGGCCTGGCACTTCAGGGCACCGGTGACCTCGTCGATCCCGGTGGCACCGTTGCTGTTCTTCACGGTCGCCGAGCCGGTGACCGTACCGATCTCGATGCGACCCGAGCCGGTGATCTCGATGTCCCCGGACGAGCGGGTGAGGCGGATGTCGCCGTGATCGGTCCTGAGGGCGGCACCCGCCGCCTCGTCGGCCCGGATGTCGCCGAGCGAGGTGCGCAGCGTGACGTTCCCGAGCGGGCCCGCGCAGACGAAGTCGCCCATGCCGGAGGTGCCCTGGACCTCGGACCCCGAGGGAAGCTCGACGGTCACCTCGATGGCACCGGGCTTCCCGAACAAGGACCGCCTTCTCGGAGTCCGCACGGTGAGGCGGCCGTCCTCGCAGGTGACCCGGGTCTGCTGCACGGCGCGTACGTCGTTGTCGTCGGACCCGTCGCGCGGCAGCACCTCCACGACCGTGTCGGTGCGCTGGCCGGCGGTGATGCGGGCGGTGCCGACCTCCAGCTCGAAGGCGGCGAGGATCGGTTCGGGGGTGTCGAAAGAAGGCATGGCTGTCCCGTCCTATTGGCGTGTGCCGGTGAACCCGCAGGTGGGGCGGGTGAGGTGTGGTCGCGTCGGTGGACCGTTGATCCGTCTGTGCGGAGCTGGGAGAGGTGGGGGAGGAAGCGGTGGCCGGTGCGTGCGATCGCAAGGCGGAGGATCGTCCCCGTACTGGGCGTACGGGGATGACTCCGACAACGCGGCGAGCGTGCGGGCCGGGCGCCGCACGGCAGACGGCAGTTTGAAGACAGGGCCTAGCGGACCCAGCCGGTGAAGCCTCGTCCGCCCGGGGTGGTGGAGCGGGCGGCCGGGCCGGTGTTCCCGGCACCGTCGAGCGCGAGCGAAACGGCGCGTACGAGCCAGGCGTTGACCGACAGGCCCTCCGCCGCCGCGGCACCCTCGGCGCGGCTCTTGAGATGGGCGGGCAGCCGGAAGTTGATCCGCGCCATCGCACCGTCGTCGGTGTCCGCGGGCGACAGGGGCGGTACGGGGGTGGTGGCTGCCGCGACCGGTTCCCCCGCTTCCTGGAGCGGTTCGGGCGCGGGCGGCTGCGTCACGACGAACTCGGGGTCGATCCCGCGCAGCCGCACGTCGACCGAACCGGGCGCCAGCTCCCGGGTGACCTCGCCCATGGCCGCGGACAGCGCGTTGAGCAGGGTCAGCCGGGCGGCGGACTCCAGCGGGGCGGTGAGCCGCTCGGCCAGGGCGCGGGCTTCGTCGCCGCCGGCATCCGCTGCCACGGCAAGTTCTCGGCGGAGGTTGTCCACGTAGGGCGTGAGGTCCATGACGCCATGATGGCACATGGATGGCGCCATGGCGAGTCAATGTGGTGCCTCGGTGGCGCCTATGTCGATGACCTGCGGTTTCTTGGCTCTCCCGAATTCGTCTGGCACCCTGTGGCGCATGCTGGCGTCACCGTGGCGACTGCATGGCGCCATCTGGTGTCACGTGTGTGCCATGGTGCGGGTGTGGTGGTGTCGCGGGTGGTGCGGTGTGCCCCGGATCAGGCGGCGGCCCAGGGGACGCGGCAGACGTGGGCCGTGTCCGCCGGGCACAGGGCGCCGGTGACCGCCTTGCGGACCGCCCGCCAGGTCCGCAGGGAGCACGCCATGCGGACGCGCAGTTCGACCGGCTCCCGGGCGCCGCTGTCCAGGCAGGGGTTCTCCCAGGCCCACTGCTCGGCCAGGAGGTCGTACGCCTCGGCGGTCGTCAGCTCACTGCCCGGCAGCGTGCGCAGCACCGCGATCTCGTGGCCCCGCACGGCCCGGGAGGCCATGGCCTCGTCGACAAGCCCCCGGACCCAGGCCAGTCCCTGTGCGTCCGCGTAGAGGCCGAATCGCATCACGCGTGTTCTCATCGTCGCGCTCCTCCCGTTCCTGGTCTTCGCGGTCCCGCCGGTCCGCCGGTCCGCCTGTCCACCGCCCTGTGGTCGTGCTGCGCGGGCGTCCGTCTCCGCCCCCGCGTCCGTGGCGTGAAGCGGCCGCCGACATGGCGCGAGGGCCGTAGGGTCCTCGTCCATGACCGACTTCGCTCCTCCCTCCTCCTCGTACCTGGCGACCACGGCGGACGCCTACGGCGCCGTCGCCTCCCTCTACGCCGACCTCGTCCAGGACTCGCTGGCCACGCTGCCGCTGGACCGTTCGTTCCTGACCGTGTTCGCCGAGCTCGTGACGGCCGCGGGCGGCGGGCCCGTCGCCGAGCTGGGGTGCGGTCCCGGATACCTCACCGCGCATCTGCGGGACCTGGGGCTGGACGCGTTCGGCGTGGACCTGTCGCCGACGATGATCGGACTCGCCCGCGAGACATACCGTGACCTGCGGTTCGAGGTCGGTTCGATGCAGGCCCTCGACCTGCCCTCCGGTGAGCTGGCCGGGATCGCTTCCTGGTACTCGGTCATTCACACTCCGCCGGGCGAACTTCCGCCCTACTTCGCCGAGTTCCAACGGCTCCTCGCGCCCGGCGGCCATCTCCTGCTCGCGTTCTTCGAATCGGAGGGCGGGCCGGTCACCGCGTTCGACCACAAGGTGACGACAGCCTATCGGTGGCCGGTCGACGGCCTCGCGGACATGGCCCGCGAGGCCGGGTTCACCGAGGTCGGCCGGATGCTGCGAGAGCCGTGCGAGGGCGAACGGTTCCGCCGCGGCCACCTGCTGATGCGCCGCGCCTACGGCGAGGGGAACGAGAAGTAGAGCGCGTCGCTGTAGAAGGAGGCGAAGTGCTGCTCCCAGTCGTCCCGGACGGAGGCCAGCCACGCCTCGTCCCGACCGGACACCGCCGCCTCGGCGCGGGCCACCGCGTCGGGTATGTCGTGGGCGACCAGGGATCCCACCGCCGCCTCGGGATCCTCGTCGTTGAGGGAGACCATCTCCCCGGTCTCCAGCACGAAGAACCGGTCCCGCTGCTTGTCCAGGTGAGCCGTGGTCCGGGCGACGCACTCGGCGAAGCCGCCGTCGTCCTCAAGACCCTGCCCGACCACGCGCAGGAGGCCGAGGAGCAGGTCGGCACCGCCGTCGAAGTCGGCGGCGATGCCGATCCGCGGGTTCCAGATCATGGAAGGGACCACGGACGTCCCGCGGCCGACGAGCAGTTGGTGCGCCAGCGGAATGCTCCAGTTGTGCTCGGAGACGCAGCGGATCCTCTGCGGGACCGCGTCCGCGGTGGGCGGTGTGTTCGTGGAGTAGAGATAAGAGCGGTTGGCCATGGCGGCGACTCTAGCCCCGGGCTCTGACATCGATACCCGTAGCGGGTCCGGTGGTCGTGGCTCAGGATCTGGCCGACGTCAGCGCTTCATGAGTACGGCCGTCCCGTCCCGGTGCGCCACTGTGTGTTTCCGGGGCGGGACGGCCATGCCGGGCCGTGTACCGGAGTGTTCAGTCCACTGGGACGAGGGTGAGGTAGGCCATGCCGAGCACGCCCCGGTAGCCGCGCAGCCAACTCTCCCGGTGCCGGTCGGCACGTTCGCGGGTCTCCTGGGCCAGCGGGTGGTGGGGGTGGGCGGCCAGCCACTCCTCCACGTCCGCGCGGTAGCCGGACTCGAAGTGCTCCCACTCGTCGTCGCCGGCCGTCTCGATCCAGGCGGGGCGGAACCCGGCGGACACCGCGAGATCGGCGATCCCGGCCAGGTCGTGGTACTCGTCGGCGCGCGCGTCCGGCCACATGACGGCCAACTCGGCGCTGGTGGGGGAGCGTTGCCAGAATCCTTCGGCCAGCAGGACCCGGCCCCCCGGTCGGACGCATCGGCGCAGGGCGGCGAGGGCTTCGGCGGTGTGGGGCGGGGCGGACGCGTCGCTGAATGCGTGGCTGGCGCCCAGGCACAGGACGAGGTCGGCGGGCTCGTACTCGGCCTCGGTGGCGGACTTCTCGATGAACTCCACCCGGCTCTCCAGCCCGCGGGCCCTGGCGTTCGCCCGTCCTCGGGCGAGGTCCTCGGCGTTGAGGTCGATCCCCACCCCGCTCGCCCCCGGCACCGCGTCGAGAACGCGGAGCATGAGCTCTCCCCAGCCGCACCCGATGTCCAGCACCCGTGCGGGGGAGGCCCGGGCGAGTCGGCTGACGATCTGTTCGGCCCTAGCCTCGGAGAGGGGCCCGCAGAAGGTGAGTCGGGTCAGGCGGGGTGGGGTGTCGGTTCCGGTCATGCGGAGCATGTTAGGTGTGTCCGGCGGGCGACCCCGTCCGGCAGGCGCGCCCTGGCGCCGTCGGTCCGGCCGGTGGCACCGATCCCGGTCCGCCCCGCGCGGCGGCCCGTCCTGTTGTCCGGCGCCGACGGTGCTATTCGTGATCGGCTGCGGACAGGGCCTCGGTGACCATACGGGTGGCGAAGTCGTGGTCGTCGGTGAGGCGGTTGATGTGCTCCGCGAGCAGCAGAGCGGTGGCCTCCAGCGCGGTCAGCTCGTCCGGGGCCCAGTCACCGTACTGTTTGCGCCACAGGGTCGGGCTCAGCCCGATTCCGGCCGAGATGACCAGACCGGCCATGGTGGGGATGACTTCGGGGCGGACGCTCCTGGTCATCATGCGCATCGAGCCCACGAGGCTGGGCACCACGTACTCGATGACGTCCCTGTCGTGCGCCTCGTAGGTCTGGCGGAGCCACTGCATGAACACGTAGACGAGCGTGCATGCCCCGTCCACCACCTCGAAGGCTTCCTCGGGCTCCATCGACGCGGTGAACTGGTCGGTCAGTCTCTGCTGCTCGGAGTCCGTCCCGGTGGGGCCGTCGTAGATGGACTTGAGCCGGGAGTCGATCGCCAGGATCGCTACGCCCACGTCGCCGACGGGGGCGTACTTGGGGTCGCAGGGTGATGACACAGGAATCCTCCTAGGAGACCGTGGGCAACGCGCCGTGTACGTACGGTAGCTGCTGGGAGGGTGCATGCAGTACGGATCCCGCCGAAGTGGGCGGCCGTTCGCACCGCTCCGGGCCGGGGTGGCCGCCCGGCGCGGTGGATCCCCGTGCCTGTCCCGGACCGGTGGGGCGCGCTCACGTCCTGGCGCTGCCCGGGCTGGTGCGGAATCGCATCCGGTACTCCGTCGGAGTCGTGCCGAGCTTGCGCCGGAACGCCCGTACGAGGGTGTCGGTGGTGTTGAACCCGAAGGCGGACGCGATCCGTTCGAGGGTGTCGTCGGTGGACTCCAGGCGGCTGCGGGCCCGTTCGACCCGGACCGACTCGATGTAGGAGCTGGGGGTGGTCCCCAGCTCGGACTTGAAGATGCGGGTGAGCTGCCGCTCGCCGACATGTGCGTACGCGGCGAGGTCCGCGACGGTGAGCCGCTCACCGATCCGGTCCATGATGTGGTGGCGCAGGTCCTCGATGCGCCGGGTCGTGGACGGTGGCTCCAGCGGAACGCTGAACTGGCTCTGCCCGCTCGGCCGCTTCAGGTACATCACGAGCTGCCGGGCCACGCGCAGCGCGGCGGCCTCGCCGAAGTCCTCGGAGACCAGGGCGAGCGACAGGTCGAGGCAGGAACTGATGCCCGCGCCGGTCCACACCTCGCCCTCGCGGATGAAGATCGGGTCGGCGTCGACCCGTACCCGGGGGTGCTCCTCCGCGAGCTGCCGGGCGGTCGACCAGTGGGTTGTGGCCCGCTTTCCGTCCAGCAGTCCGGCGGCGGCGAGGATGTGCGCCCCGACGCAGACCGACGCGATCCGCCGGGACGCTGCGGCCAGTTCCCGTACCCGCGTGACCACGGCCGGGTCGGTGAGGGCGCGGACCCGGCCGTCGGCATCGGTCTCGACCGAGCCGGGCACCAGCAGGGTGTCGATGCTCCGGCCCGCCACATCCCCGAAGGTCGCGTCGGGCAGGACCCGCACCCCGGCGGAGGTGGTGACGGGGTCCTTGGTCTCGGCGGCGAGGAGAACGGTGTAGCCCGCCGCGTCGTTCCGGTCGCGTCGGTGGAGGGCGAACACTTCGGGCGGTCCGGTGATGTCGAGGAGGTCGACGCCGTCGAACAGGACGATGACGACGAGTCGTTCGGTGGTGTTCATGGGGTCTCCGTGGTGCTCGGGTGCCGTCGGTGTCCGGGCCGATCCGCGATGTCGGTTTCTGCATGCTAGACGGCATTGCCGACACGTGCGGGTGGTCGTAGCGTTCCTTGCGTATCCCTGGAACACGACCTGAGGCGGATCTTTCATGGCCACGAAGACATTGCGTGAGCTCACCGGTCTCGACGAGACCCCCGCGAAGCTCGCGGAGTCGACCTTGATCCTGGTGGACTATCAGAACACCTATACCAGTGGGGAGTTGGAACTGCAGGGGTGGCAGGACGCGCTCGGCGCCGCGGCCGAGCTCCTGGCACGGGCCAGGGAGGTGGGAGCGGAGGTGATTCACGTCGTCCACGACGGCGGGGAGGGGAGCCTGTACGACGTCGAGGCGTGGAGCGGCGGGATTCATCCCGATGTGGCGCCGGCGGAGGGTGAGCGGGTCGTGCGGAAGAAGGCTCCGGATTCCTTTGTCGGCACGGACCTGGGCGACCATGTGGACGCCGCCGGGCACCAGGATGTCGTCGTCATCGGATTCATGACCCACATGTGCGTGACGTTCACCGCGCAGGGGGCGTTCCTGCGCGGTAACCGTCCTACCGTGGTGGCCAATGCCTGCGCGTCGCGTGCGTTGTCGGCGTTGGATGCGGAGTTGGGCGCCGACCAGGTCCACAGCAGCGGGCTTGCTGTGATTCGTGACCTCTACGGTGTTGTGGTGGCGAGTGGCGACTCCCTGGGCTGATCTGCCGGGGTCCGGGCAGGCGTGTGTGCGGGGCGGCGGTGGTCTGGTTCCCGGGCCGTCCGCCGGCCCGCGGGCTGTGATCCCTGTGAGTCCGGCTGGTCGTGGGGGTCAGGGGGTGACGATGGGGAAGTTCTGGTCGCCGGGGTCGAGGAGTGCGGCGAGACGGGTCAGCGCGGAGAGGTCGCCCTCGGCCCGGATTCCTCTGTTCTCCAGTTCTCGCGGGTCGAGCCCTTGCCCGGCGAGGGTGGCCAGTGAGGCGGCTGTGGCGAAGAGGGTGACGTCCGGGGCGGATTTCTGGGGGGCTGTGGTGTGGGTGAGGACTCCGTTGGACAGGCGCAGGTGGTAGCGGTCGCGGGTGTCGGTGAGGTGGATGTCGATGGTGATGTGCTCGTGCCAGGCTCTGGGGCCGTCGATCTGGATGGCGAGCGCGTCGAACAGCATCGGTGGGGTGAGGTTGGCGACGATGTCGGGTGACGCCGCGAGGGTCGGAGTGCCGAACCGCCCTTCGCGCAGTTCGGTGGCGCCGCAGAGGTAGAAGTTGCGCCAGGTTCCGTTCTCCGCCCCGTAGCCGAGCTGTTCGAAGGTGTCGGCGAGCAGTTCCACGGCAGCGGTGTGTCCGGGTTCGGCGAAGACCACGTGGCTGAGTACCTCGGCCGTCCAGCGGAAGTCGCCCGCGTCGAACGAGCCGCGTGCCTTGTCGACCACGGTGTCCGCGCCGCCCATGAACGCGACGTAGCGCTGTGCCGCCTCGGTCGGGGGGTGCTGCCACAGATGGGCGGGGTTGCCGTCGAACCAGCCCATGTAGCGCTGGTAGACGGCCTTGAGGTTGTGGCTGACCGAGCCGTAGTAGCCGCGCGCGTGCCAGGCGTTCTCCAGGGCGGGCGGCAGCTGGAGGTGCTCGGCGATCTCGGCGCCCGTCCAGCCCTTGTTGATCAGGCGCAGCGACTGGTCGTGGAGGTAGCCGTACAGGTCGCGCTGGGTCTCCAGGAACGTCGCGGCCCTTTCCCGGCCCCAGACCGGCCAGTGGTGTGAGGCGAACACGACATCGGTCGCGTCGCCGAACAGGCCGATCGTCTCGGTGAGCGCCTTCGACCAGGCGTTGGGGTCGCGGACGACGGCCCCGCGCAGGGTGAGGAGGTTGTGCAGGGTGTGGGTGGCGTCCTCGGCCGCGCACAGGGCCCTGGAGGCGGGGAAGTGGATGAGGAGTTCGGCCGGCGCCTCGGTGTCGGGGGCCATCTGGAAGACCATCCGAACTCCGTCGACGGTCTCCTCCTGCCCGGTCGTGGTGACGGACAGGGTCGGGGGGATGAGGGTGACGGTTCCCGTGGACGTCGTCTGGCCCAGACCGGCCCCCACCTGCCCCCGAGCCCCGCGCGCCAGCGCCGCCCCGTACATGTAGGCGGCGCGCCGGGCCATGGCGGTGCCCGCGTACACGTTCTCGGCGACCGCGTGCTCGGTGAACCCCTCCGGCGCGATCACCGGGACCCGTCCCGCGTCCACGTCCTCCTGCGTGGTGACTCCCCTCACCCCGCCGAAATGGTCGACGTGCGAGTGGGTGTAGACGACTGCGGTCACAGCGCGTTCGCCACGGTGTTCGCGGTACAGGGCCAGTGCGGCGGCGGCGGTCTCGGTCGAGATCAGCGGGTCGATGACGATCACGCCGGTGTCGCCCTCGACGAACGTGATGTTCGACAGATCAAGGCCGCGTACCTGGTAGATGCCCTCGACGACCTCGAACAGTCCCTGCTCGGCGACTAGCCGGGACTGGCGCCACAGGCTCGGGTTCACCGTGTCGGGGGCCTCGCCGTCCAGGAAGGCGTACGTGTCACCGTCCCATACCGCCGTGCCGTCCGTCGTGGTGACGGCCCCCGGCACCCGTCGCGCGATCAGTCCGCGCGCGGCGTCCTCGAAGTCCTGCGTGTCGCCGAAGGGGAGGCTCTCCAGCAGTTCCTTGTGCCGGCGGACGACGGACGGGTGCGGGGGCTTCGGCGCGTGCGTGGGAACCGGTGTGTGTGTCATACGGAGAGGATTGTCCGGTTTCCCATGAAACGCTCCGAGGCTCGCCCGGCCTGCGGCAACCCTCACCCGCCCCCCGCACCCTCCGTGTCGCTGCCTGCGGCGGTGCTGTCCTACCGAGCCCGTCTCAGTGGAACTGGCCGGGCTCGTAGGAACCGGCCGGCTGACGGGAGAGGACGTTCAGCCGGTTGACCGTGCCCATGAAGGACACCAGAAGGACGAGGGCGGCGAGCTGCTCCTGGTCGTAGTGCTCGGCCGCCTTCGCCCATACGGTGTCGGTGACCCCGGCGGCCCCGTCCGCGATGCGGGTGCCTTGTTCCGCCAGTTCGAGTGCGGCACGTTCGGCCTCGGTGAAGACGGTGGCCTCCCGCCATGCGACGACCAGGTTCAGTCGTACCGGGGTTTCTCCGGCCGCGGCGGCTTCCTTCGTGTGCATGTCGATGCAGAAGGCGCAGCCGTTGATCTGGCTCACCCGCAGCGCGACGAGTTCCTGCACCGCCGCGGGCAGCGGCGACTGCTTGAGGATCCTGCCCACCGCGGTGACGTGCTTGAGGGCCTTGCTGATGGTCGGGTCGGTGAAGTAGTCGATTCGGGCGTCCATCGTCGTGCTCCTTCGTGTGTGCTCGTCCGTGTCTTCACTCCTGTGACGAGACGGCCCGTCCTTTTGTGACGACCCTGGATGTGATCTGGGTCTCCCTGACCTGGGTGCGCCGGGCCGAAGCGGACCGGCACGTTTGCTTCCGCCCACCGCCCACCGCCCACCGCCTGCCGTCCACGTTCTGTGGTCCGTCGTATGTCGTTCGTGGTGTCCGGCACGCGGGACGAGAGTCAGTCCTTAGCATGATCGTCATGGACATCACCATCCACACGAGCGTTCTCCCGCATGACGATCCGGAGCAGTCCCTCGTCTTCTACCGCGACGTCCTCGGATTCGAGGTCCGTAACGACGTCGGCCGGGACCGGATGCGCTGGATCACGGTCGGTCCCGCCGCCCAGCCCGGCACGTCGATCCTTCTGGCCCCGCCGGCCGCCGATCCCGGCATCACCGAGGACGAACGCCGCACCATCACCGAGATGATGGCCAAGGGAACCTACGGCTGGATCCTGCTGGCCACCCACGACCTCGACACCGTCTTCGGACAGGTCGAGGCGCGCGGCGCCGAAGTCGTCCAGGAACCCACCGAACAGCCCTACGGCATGCGCGACTGCGCCTTCCGTGACCCCGCGGGCAACCTGGTCCGCATCCAGGAACTCCGCTGACTCCTCCCGGCCACACGACCGGGAACGCCTGCCCCCGCCCACTCGCACGGGGGCTCTACACGGAAGGGGACGGCGATGGACCGCATCCACGGCACGGGCGATGGATGGGTGGGCGAACGGATACGCCTGCGCGGGGTCGAGCCCGAGGACTGGGAGGGCTTCCAGGACCTGGCCCGCGACACCGACGACGCCCGCGCCGCCGGCCCCGTCGACCCCCCGCGCTCCGCCGCAGGATTCCGCGCCTGGACCACCGAACGGGCCCTGCGCCCACCGGGAGGCGACACGTTCCGCCTGGTCGTCGAGACACTCGACGACCAGGCCTTCGCCGGATCGGTGACGGTCGCCCACACCGACACCCGCGCCGGCCGGTTCATGACCGGCATCGAGATCGCCCGTGGCCACCGCCGCAAGGGCTACGCCACCGAAGCGGTACGCCTGGTCCTCACCCGCATGTTCACCGAACAGCGCTGCCACAAATGCGAGGTGGAGGTCTACGCCTTCAACGACGCCTCCCTCGCCCTGCACCGCGCACTGGGTTTCTCCGAGGAGGCACGGCTGCGCCGGCACGAGTTCATCGCGGGCGCCCACCACGACGTCGTCCTGCTCGGCATCACCGCGGCCGAGTTCCAGTCCGCCCGCCCCCGCTGACCCCCGGGGCGGAATCAGTCCAGGCAGAACTCGTTGCCCTCGGGGTCGGCCATCACGATGAACCCGGCGCTCAGCGGGGGAGCGGGTTCATCGCGGCGTACCCGGCTGGCCCCCAGGGCCACGAGCCGGGCGCACTCGGCCTCCAGCGCCGCCATCCGCTCGCTGCCGGTCAGCCCCGGCGCCGCACGGACATCGAGATGGACCCGGTTCTTGGCCTCCTTGTCCTCCGGCACCCGCTGGAAGAACACCCGGGGACCGAGCCCCCGCGGGTCCTCGATCGCCGACCGTGTGTTGCGCTGCTCCTGCGGCACCCCGATCCCGGCGAGGAAGGCGTCCCACGCCGCCAGCGGGTCACCGCCCTCGGGCACCTCCACCCCGGGCGGCCCCGGGTGGACGTAACCCAGCACGTCGCGCCAGAAACACGACAGCGCACGCGGGTCACGGGCATCGAAAGTGACCTGGATGTCACGGCTCATGCTCATCAGAGAACTCCGTTCACAGCGGACTTCGCCCGCCGGCACGGGACCGTACGGCGGGAGGACCAGGAACACCGTGACACCGAAGGAGGACAGGACCGGTCCGCTTTTCCTGGCAGAGTGACCCGAATGGACGCGACCGACAGCCCCGAGCGAGGGACGACGGAACGGGTGCTCGCCCTCCTCGGCCTGCTCCAGCAGCAGAACACCTGGACCGGCCCCGAACTGGCCGCACGGCTCAACACCACCCCGCGCACCGTGCGGCGCGACATCGGACGGCTGCGCACACTCGGCTACCCCGTGCACGCCGCCCTGGGGGTCCGGGGCGGATACAGCCTGGGCCCCGGGCAGCGGCTCCCACCTCTCCTTCTCGACGACGAGGAGGCGATCGCGACCGCCGTCTGCCTGCTTCTCGGCGCGGAGAACCCCGCCACCACGGACACCACCGGGACCGGGACCGGAGCCGGGGGAGGGGGCGGTGACGCAGCGCTGCGCGCGCTGACCAAACTCGACCAGGTCCTGCCCGTCCGACTGCGCGAGGAGGTACGGGCACTGACCGTGTCGGTGGAGTCCTTCGGCCAGGGGCGTGCCCCGGCCGATCCCGAGACGCTCATGACACTGGCCCGGGCCTGCCGTGACAGGACGGAGGCCGGTTTCGGCTATGCGTCCGGGGCCGGAGTGGCCGCGCGCCGTGTCGAGCCCTACCGCCTGGTCGCCTCCGACCGGCGCTGGTATCTGCTGGCGTGGGATCTCGACCGTGATGGCTGGCGCACCTTCCGCGTGGACCGGATGTCCGAGGTGACCGCCCGGACCTGGCGCTTCGTCCCTCGCCCTGCTCCTGACGCGGCGTCCTACGTGCAGGAGGGCGTCACGAGCCGCGTCTACCCGCACCGGGCCCGTTTCCTGGTGCACGCCCCTGCCGCGACGGTCCGTGCGCAGGTCCCGGTGTCGGCGGCCGTGGTGCACCCGCGCGGTGAGGGACGCTGCGAGGTGGTCAGCGGTGCCGCCGACCTGGACTCCGTGATCCTGCATGTCCTTCTGCTCGGACATGAGTTCCAGGTGCTCGATCCGCCGGAACTGGGCGACCGCTGCCGTGACCTGGCCCGCAGACTGCTGGCCGCCGCCAACCCTCCACCGGCGCCCTCGGGGGTGGACCACCACCGCCCCGCCCGAATGTTCCCGGGCCATGAGTAACTCGCCGTCCCCGTAACGGGGTTGTGCGGGCAGGGGGTCGCGGCCGATGGGCGGCACTCCCGCTGCGCCCGGGGCGCAGAGGCCTGGGAGCACCGGGCGCTCCCGCTTCCGCGCCCGCGTACATGGTGGCGGGGCTTCTGGTTCCGGGCGCTTCTCTATCATCCGTGTGGGTGATGACCGCGGGCTCCGCCGAACCGTACGTTGACTGTGCGTGTGTGGGGTGGCCACACACTCCGCCCCTTTTCTCCCCGTCCCGGCACCTGGCCCCGGTCGGCAAAGCGCCTGTTCCGCTCCCTCCCGGTCCTGTGCCGCCGGATCCCGACGGTGCGCGCCGTCGTCCGCGCGCCACGGAACGGGGCCACCTCGCACAGCCCTCTCTCGGGCCCGGGTCTCCCGGAACCCCCCCCGTGCACCACCCCACCTTGCGCAGAGGAGTCACCTTGGCCGAGTGCCGTGCCGTCCTGCCCCCGGGGCAGGAACCCCGCCCACCCGCCGGCCCGCCGTCCCGACGCCCCGGCGGACGCGCGTCCCACACCGCCGCCCGCACCCGGAACGACACCCCGTGACCCCGCCCGCGCACACCCTCACCGGCGCCCGCCACCGCCGGATACCCACCGCGGCGGGCCCCGTCGATCTCTGGTGGTACGTCGCCCCGCACGGCCGCCCGCTGCCCGGCCGGACCCTGCTGCGCCACGCCGTCGCCTTCCGCCAGGCCCGCCCCGTCACCTCCGTCACCGTGGTCCGCGACCCTCTCGGCCGGCCCGAACTCGCCCCGGGACAGAACCTGCTGCCGCTGCGCCTGGCCGCCGCCCACTGCGGCCCCGTGACCGTCGCCGCCCTGCTCTCGGCTCCCCGGGACACCACCCGCATCGGTATCGGCATCGAACACCTCGCTTCCATGCCCCCGCCGCACCTGCTGCGGTCCGCGCTCCGGCCCGGGGAGGACACCGCGTCCCCCGGCCGGCCCGTGGCCTTGCGCAGGGAGGAGTTCCTCACGCTGTGGACCGCCCGGCAAGCCGTCGCCAAGACCTTGGGCTGGTCCCTCCTACGGGCACTCGTCGACACCGAGATCGCGCTTCGCCCCCGCCTCTGTCTGGCCCGCCTCGGTCACGAAACGGCTCCGCGCGGCTGGCAGCTGATCCCCTTGACGCTGCCCGGAGCGCCCCACACGGTCACCCTCGCACTCCACCAGCCCCCGCCCCGCCCACGACGGGAGACCCCATGGACCTCACCGGCAGGACGGCACTGATCACCGGCGGCACCCGGGGTACCGGCCTGGCCATCGCCCACACCCTCCATGCCCACGGCGCCCGCGTCCTCATCACCGGCCGCTCCCGGGACAGCGGTCGCACGGCCCTCGCCCGCCTCGGCCCCGGCGACGGCGTCGCCCTGTGCTTGGCCGACGCCACCGACCGGGCCGACGCCGAACGCGCCGTCGACGAAACGGTCGAGCGCTACGGACACCTCGACATCGTCGTGAACAACGTCGGCGGCGCCCCCGCCCCCACCCCCGTCACCACCGACGACACCTGGCACCACACCCTCGCCCGCAACCTCGACCCCGTCCTCTGCACCACCCGTCACGCCCTGACCCACCTGATCCCGCAGCGCTTCGGCCGCGTCATCACCATCGCCTCCGTCGAGGGCCGTGACCCCGACCCCGGCCTGTGTGCCTACGCCGCCGCCCAACACGCCCTGATCGGGTTCACCCGCGTCCTCGCCAAGGAGACCGGCCCGTACGGGATCACCGCCAACTGCGTGTGCCCCGGCGCCGTGGAGACCGCCCACACTAGCCACCCCGACCGTTTCGCCCACCTCGCGGGTCCCGGCCTGGCCCGCCACTTCACCGACCGCACCGCCACCGGCCGCCTCACCCGCCCCGAGGAGGTCGCCGCCGCCGTCCTGCTCCTGGCCTCCCGCACCGGATCCGGCATCACCGGCGCCTGCATCCCCGTCGACGGCGGCACCACCTGACCGCACGCCAACCGCCCGTGCCCGGGATCAGGCCGGCTTGCGCCACACGGAGATGTGCTTCGCTGAGTCCTGGGTGAACGGCGCCCCGTCCCAGTCCGCGACACGGCGCTCCAGCTCCAACCCGGCGATCCGTGCCATCAGGTCGAGCTCGGCCGGCCAGGTGTACCGGTGACGGGAATTGTCGCGGCGGTAGCGGCCGTCGTCCTCACGGGTGAAGTGGTGCGAGACCAGAATCTGCCCGACCGGGTCGATGGTGTCGAAGCCGAGGTGGTGTTCGGTCACGTCGAACGGCACCGCGACCTGGCCCGGCGGCAGGAACCGCAGGGGAGGGACCCCCAGCTCGATGACGAACCGGCCGCCGGGCTCCAGATGGCGCGCCGCGTTGCGGAAGCACTCGACCTGCTCGTCCTGTGTGAGCAGGTTCGAGATGGTGTTGTAGACGAGATAGACCAGGGAGAACTCGCCGGGGACGACGGTGGAGGCCATGTCCCCGACCACCACCGGCAGCCGGTCCTCGCCGATCTTGCGGCGCAGTACCGCCGCCATGTGTTCGGACAGCTCGATGCCCACCACCGGCACGCCGCGCTCCCGCAGCGGGACACCCACCCGTCCGGTCCCGATGGCGAACTCCAGCGCCCGGCCGTCCCCGGCGAGATCCGTGAGGGAGTCGAGCGTCGGTTCGAGGACGGCGGCCGAGAACGCCTCGGTCTCCTCGGTGTCGTACCGGTCGGCGGTCGCGCGGGTCCACAGCTCGCTGCTCGTCATGACAGGCCACTGTGCCGGGTGCCAAAGGGCACTGTCGACCGGATTTGTCCGCCGCTGCGTCCGTGCCACCGTAGTCGGTGCACCGCCCTCACGCGCAGATGTACCGGGGCAGGTCCCGGCCGAGGTGGCGGGCCGTGAACGCACCGCACCTCGTCGCACTGGTCCGCGCCGGAGCCGGCTTCGAGCGGGGCATCCTCGTCGAGCGATCGGCGACTCGCGCGGCCTGAACACCACCGATGGCCGCCGACCGGAAAACCGGTGGCAGACCTGCCGGCCCATGGTGAAGATCGCGACATGCCCAACTTCCTGGAGACCGACCGGCTCGCCCTGCGTGCGTTCACGACTGCCGACACCGACCACCTGCTCGCCCTGGACAACGACCCCGAGGTCATGCGCTTCATCAACGGAGGCCGTCCTACCAGCCGCGGGACCATCGAGACGCGAGTCCTGCCGCGGCTCCTGCGTGACTACCCGTGCTGGGAGACCCGCGGCTACTGGGCCGCACAGGAGAAGACCACCGGAACCTTCCTGGGCTGGTTCGAGTTCCGTCCGCTGGACGAGCACAGCCCCGCCGTGGTCGAACTCGGCTACCGCTTGAACCAGGCGGCATGGGGGCACGGCTACGCCACAGAGGGCTCCCAGGCCCTGATCCACAAGGGGTTCACGGACCTGGAGGTCGAGCGGGTCACGGCGAACACGATGGCCGTCAACGCCCGTTCCCGCCGTGTCATGGAGAAGTCGGGGCTCTCCTTCGTCCGGAACTTCACCGGGGACTGGCCGGAGGCGATCGAGGGCTCCGAGCACGGTGAAGTCGAGTACGAACTCACCCGGACCGAGTGGGGACATCGGTAGACGTCGACGACCCGATCCACAACTCTTGACAATTTCTTGCCGTCCAATTCCCCCGGACAGCGTGCCAGAGAACGGACGCCTCAGACGGTGTCGAAGTGGCCGGCCTTCACTCCGGCCACGAAGGCGGCGAAGGATGTGGTCGGTACGTTCAGTTCTGTGTCGGTGGGGCGCTTGGAGTCGCGTACGGGGACGATGCCGTGCGTGGCGGTGAGGTTGGCGGTTACTTCCACGCACGCACCACCGTTCTCGCTGTACGAGGACTTGAACCAGCGGGGGGATTCGTTCGTCACGGGGTGCCCTTTCGTAGCTACTTGATCATGGCCACGGATTCCGCCTGGGAAAGTGATTCAGCCTGTAACTGATGGTAGGCGGTCAGGAGAGGTACCACGGACAGGCTTTCCCGTTCGAGCCGCCCCCGCTGCGCAGACTCTGCGTAGGAGAGGAGGGACCGATTAGGCATCGTCAGAACGTAGAGGGGCAAGCTGAGCGGTCGGCGGTCGCCTATGGCGAACGGAGCGATCTGTAGAGTGGTGTTCGGCAGCGCGGCGAATTCGATCAGCTTCGCCAGTTGAGCGTCCACGGCCGCAGGGTCCCCGACAGGCCGCCTCGGACAACTCTCGTCGAGCACCACGAAGACCAGAGGTGGGGGTGTTCGGGTCGGCGCTGCCTGACGCTCCGCCACGAGCGAGACTCGCTCTTCTGCCTGCTCGGCAGTGATCGAACCCCGCTCGAATGCGCGCCCGTTGAGTACCGACGCGTACTCGGGGTCTGGAGAACTCCCGGGATGACACCGACCTCGTAGAGCCTGATCTCGGCTGCTCTGGTCTCGTGTGTCACATACTCGGGGAACCCTTCGAGTAGCGCTGTGTACTTCAAGGCCTGGCTCTGACGTTCGAGTCTGTCGCCAGTGCCGAACACCCTGTCTGCGCTTGCTGCGAATCGGCGAGTTGGAGGTCTGCGACCGGTTTCGACCGCAGAGATGTGCGTGCCGGAGCAGCCGATGCGCTCCCCCAGCTCGTCCTGCGTCCAGCCTCGTCCGTCCCGCAGTATGCGCAAGTGCTGTCCGAAGGCCGCGGCTGGGGAATTGTCGGGGTCTAACTCTTTCCTGTTCAACGGATTTCGCCTAATGCTGCCAGTGCGACTTCGTGATCTTGCGCCTGGGTGCTGACAGAATCGTCGCCATGACGGACGACATTCGAGAGATATTCGAACGGGCTGGCTGTGAAGGCGCATTATGCGTCCAGCCGCTTGAAGGCGACGCCGAGTTCGGCCTGCGTGCTGATGAGCCCGTGGTCCCGGCCTCGGTGGTCAAGGTGCAGGTCGCTCTGGAGGTGGAGGCCTCGTTCGCCGATGGCCGGTTGGACCCGTGCGAGCGGGTGACGCTGAGTGCCGTCGGCCGGACTCCCGGCCCGGTCGGGATCTCGCTCTTCAATGACGATGCCGTGCTCTCATGGCGGGACATGGTCGTCCTGATGCTCACCATCAGCGACAACCACACGACCGACGCGCTGCTGCGGCGGGTCGGCGTTGACGCGCTCAACGCGACAGCGACGCGGCTCGGGCTGACCGGCACTGTGATCGAGTCGGACCTGCAGACCATGCTCGACTCCATCGGCCAGGACCTCGGCTGTGCCAGTTGGAAGGACGCGCTGACCTGGGCAGCCGGCGCGTCGGCAGACGAGATGGCGCAGGCCGACGAGAGGCTCCTTGCCTCCCGTGCCCTGGACCCGTCGCAGGGGACCCGAACCACCCCTCGTGACATGGTCGCGCTGCTGCGGCTGATCTGGACGGACCGGGCGGGCCCGGCCGCCGCGTGCGAACGTGTGCGCGCCGTAATGGCGAGGCAGTTGACCCGGCACCGGATCGCGAGCGGGTTCCGGCTGCCAGTTCGGGTCGCCGCCAAGAGCGGCAGCCTGGTCGGTGTGATCCGCAACGAGATCGGCGTGATCTCCTATCCCGACGGCCGCCGATATGCTGCCGCTGTGTTCACTCGATCCCGGCCTGGCTCGGACGACGCCGCGATCAGCCGCGCCATCGGCGCCGTTACCGCGCAGGCCATCACCGCGCTACAGGACACGGGTGCCTGAAGTCCCTCTGGCACCAGCTACAGGTACCTGGGCTCCAACCAGCAAGCGGGTGCACGGCATGGGGCTGAGCGCATTCACCCGTGCGCGACAGCGCTGGAGCCGGGTGACAGCGGCAACGGCCACCGCGTGATCACCAAGGGTTGTGTGGACTCCTGAAGATCGTGCGGTCGCCGCGGGCCACAGCATGGACGCGGCCCGCTGGCGGGCGATGTTCGACCGGGCCATGGCCCGGATCGCGGGCCGGTTCAAGCGGGTGGAGCCCCGTGCCACAGCCCGCGCCTTTGTACTCGCCCTGCTGTCCGGCGCCGAGCGGAAGAACTGCTGGCGGCTGGCCGAACAGGCCGGCCACGCCCGCCCCGGACCGATGCAGCGACTCCTGCGAACCGCCAGCTGGGACGCAGACGCAGTCCGCGACGACATCCGCGCTTACGTCCTCGAACACCTCGGCGCCGACGACGGCGTCCTGATCGTGGACGATACCGGCTTCCTGAAGAAGGGCATCACGTCGGCCGGCGTCCAACGGCAGTACACCGGCACCGCGGGCAGGATCGAGAACACGCAGGTCGGTGTCTTCCTCGCCTACGCCTCCCGCAGAGGACGGGCGTTGATCGACGTCGGCTCTACCTGCCCGACGCCTCGTGGTGCCAGGACGCCGAGCGCCGCACCCGCGCTGGGGTGCCCGACCAGGCGCAGTTCGCGACCAAGCCCACACTGGCCGGGCAGATGATCGCCGCAGCACTGGATGCCGGGATCAGCGCCTCCTGGGTGACCGGCGACGAGGCCTACGGCCAAGATCCCCACCTGCGCGCCCTGTTGGAGTCCCGTGGCATCGGCTACGTCCTGGCCGTCGCGTGCAGCGCGCGGGTGCGGATCAACCAGGGGCGGACCGCTGCCCGCGCGGATGCCGTCGCCGACCGCTTGCCCGCCTCGACCTGGCACCGACAGAGCGCCGGAGCGAAGGGGCCGCGCTACTACGACTGGGCCTGGATCGAGATCGGCACCGGCGGACATCGGCACCTGCTGATCCGCCGCAACCCGAGCAGCGGCGAGCCCGCCTTCCATGTGTGCTGGTCCCCCACACAAGTGCCGCTGTCCGAACCGGTCCGGGTCGCCGGGACCAGATGGTGCATCGAGGAGTGCTTCCAGGCCGCGAAAGGCCAGGGCGGACTGGACCACTACCAGGTCCGCCACTGGACCACCTGGCATCGCCACATCACCCTGGCCATGCTCGCGCTGGCCTTCCTGGCCGCCCTCGCCGCCGACGCGACGCCGGCCAGGACCGCCGATCCGAACCGGCCTGCCCGCAGCACCGACCCGATCGACCTGACCGTCCCGGAGATTCGCCACCTATTCGGCGCCCTACTGATCCCGGCCAACGCACCCCCGCGCAGACTGCTGCACTGGTCAAACTGGCGCAGACGCCACCAGGCCGGTGCCCGCCGCAGCCACTACCAGCAACGGCTCGCCAGCTCCTCAACCGGATAGATCACGAAGTCGCACTGGAGTACTAACTCCACATTCATTTTCAGCAAGTTGAAGCGCTCCTGACTGCAAGTCATTCTGAGCCCGCTCAGTGACGAAGTAACTACAGAGGGGAGCGGGTTGTGTTCGCATGTACGGAACCTCAGGGCAGGCACGAACTGCCGCAGAGATCAACGGAATCACCGGTGAAGCCGGACGGACCCGGTGTCTGTCCCGGGTGCCGGGAGCTGAGCCGTGCCGATGCCTTCGCCGACGAACGGCGCGACTACAGCACGGCCACCGATTGCCGGCTGCTGCTGCGGCGCCACCGGGGCACGGCGGAGTGCGCGGAGCGGCGAGGGGCGGAGTGAAGGACCGGAGCCGGGGCCGGGGGAGGAGGGAGCCGAGTTCAACCCGCCGCGCTGGCCGCCGTGCAGGTGTGAGCGGTGCCGGCCCCGCAGTGGGGGCGGTGGGAACAGCGGCGATGCGGGGATTGCGGACTCCCCGGCGCCACCGCAACCGCGGGCCCGGGCCGCGGAGGGGAACGGGGTGCGGGACTCCCCGCGCCGCACGAGGTGAGACGGGGCCGGGGCGGGCCCGCAGGAAGGCCAGGAGGCCACGGCCACAACACCGGCCCCGTGAGCAGTGGTGCCAGTCCGCCGACGGCCGGACCCCGACGCCGCTTTCGGCGGGTTGCCGGTCGGCTGTCGGGGCTGTCGGGCCGAGGTCGGCGGTCCGTCGGCGGGGCCCGGCATCTTTGGAGACGGCCGCCCCTCCACCGGCGGTCCGATCCCGAAGGAGCCACCATGCACACACCCGTCACGATCATCGGCGCGGGACTCGGCGGACTCGTCCTGGCCCGCGTCCTGCACCTCCACGGCATCCCCGTCACGGTCCACGAGGCCGAATCCTCCCCGTCGGCGCGCGCCCAGGGCGGAATGCTCGACATCCACGAACACGACGGGCAGCTCGCCCTCGAAGCTGCAGGGCTGACGGCCGAGTTCCACGGCGCCGTCGTCGAGGGGCGCCAGGCGATGCGGATCCTTTCCCCGGACGGAACCGTCCTGCTCGACAAGGCCGACGACGGCACCGGCACACGCCCCGAGGTGCACCGCGCCGACCTGCGGCGGATCCTGCTCGACTCGCTCCCGGACGGCACCGTCCGCTGGGGACGGAGGGCCCGGACCGCCCGCACCCTCGGCGAGGGCCGCCACGAGGTGACGTTCTCCGACGGCCGCACCCTCACCACCGGCCTGCTGGTCGGCGCGGACGGAGCGTGGTCACGCGTGCGGCCGCTGCTCACCCCCGCCACCCCCGAGTACGCGGGCACGTCCTTCATCGAGACATACCTGTACGACGCCGACACCCGGCACCCCGCCGCCGCGAAGGCGGTCGGCGGCGGAATGCTGATCGCCCCCTCACCGGGCAAGGAGATCTTCGCCCACCGGGAGAGCGGCGACACCCTCCACACCTATGTGGCACTGGCCAGGCCGCAGCACTGGTTCGACGCCGTCGACTTCACCGACCCCGCCGCGGCCACCGCCCGCATCGCGGAGGAGTTCGACGGCTGGGCGCCGGAACTCACCGCGCTCATCACCGACGGCGACACCGCACCGCTCCTGCGCCCCCACCACACCCTGCCGCCGGGCACCCGGTGGGACCGTGTGCCCGGGGTGACCCTGCTCGGCGACGCCGCCCACCTCGCGGCCCCCAACGGCGAAGGGGCCAACCTCGCCCTGCTCGACGGCGCCGAACTCGGCCGGGCCCTCGCCGCCCACCCCGGCGACACCGAGGCCGCGCTCACCGCGTACGAGCAGGACATGTTCCACCGCAGCAGCCAGGCACCCGCCTTCGACGGCGCCGAGATCCAGGAGATCGCCCACGACGACAACGTCCACGCCCTGATCAGCAGGATGACCGGGAAGGACCACTGAGCCGAAGCCCCCGGGAGACGGCCGTGACCGTCGCTTCCCGCGCGGGCCTCCCGGCCACCGCGTGAACCCGGCCGGTGGAACGGCCACCCCGGCCGCTCCACCGGGAACTCCCGTCCTCTGCCCGCGCAGGTCTTCGCCCCGCGGGGGAGGGGCGGCGATACTGGCCCGATGGGATTCCTCGTCTTCATGACACTGCCGGGGCTGGTCCTGCTGCTCACCGCGCTCGCCCTGGTGGACCAGGTGCTCCTGCGGGCGGGCCGGGCCGGGCTGTTGCCCTGGCGCAACGGCGCCCGCCAGGGGCAGGTCTCCGCGACCGGCTTCGAGCAACTGCACGCCACCTTCTCGGCGGGCAAGCAGAACGAACTCAAGGAACGGCAGACGGCCCTGGTCCTGCGGGACGACGAGGAAGACGGCGCCCCGCCCCACCGCACCGAGGTGGACCTGGTACGCGGCTCGGCGGTGATCCGTCTGCCCCAGAACCCCTGACCGGCCCCGAGCACCCCGCCCCGCGCATAGGCTCCCGGCATGACGAACGTGCTGATCTCCGTCGACATGGAGGGCGTCTCGGGCGTCGTGCACCCCACCGAGACCAACCCGGACGCCTACGACTACGAACGCGGCCGCGCACTGATGACGGCCGACGCGAACAGTGTGATCGCCGGTGTCCTGGACGCCGAACCCACCGCCACGGTGCGGGTCGCCGACGCACACGGCCCGTTCCGCAACCTGCTGCCCGAACAACTCGACCGGCGCGCCCGGCTCGTACGGGGCAAACCGCGCCCGCTGGGCATGCTCGGCGGCCTCGACGAGCACACCGACGCGGTCCTCCTCATCGGCTACCACGCCCGCTCCGGCGGCGGCCCGGCCGTCCTCGCCCACACCATGAACGACGGCATCCTCGACGTACGAGTGGCCGGGTGTTCCATGGGCGAGATCGGCCTCAACACCGCCATGGCCGGCCACCTCGGCGCCCCGGTCGTCCTGCTCAGCGGCGACGACCGCGCCTGTGCCGAACTGCGCGACCTGGTCCCCGCCGCGGCCACCGTCGCGGTCAAGGAAGCCCTCGGCCAGGCCGCCGCCGTCACCCTCCATCCCGAGGAGGCCCGGGAACTCCTGCGCCGGTCGGCCGCCGAAGCCGTCGCGCGCCGCGCCCAGGTCGTTCCGCTCGCCCTCACCGGCCCGCTGGACGTCGAGGTAGACCTCTATTCACCGGTCACCGTCGACCTCGCCGTCCTCGTGCCGGGTGTCTCGCGTACCGGGGACGGCCGCACCGTCGCCTTCACCGCGACCGACTTCGCCGAGGCCTACCGCCTGGTCCTGCTGCTCGCCCAGCTCGCCACCATCAAGACCCGCTAGCGCTCATGCCGTTCGGGCGGGCCGGGAGGTGGCGCCGCACCTTGCCGCCGGGGTCGCCGGTCAGCAGGGCGGCCCTGCGCTCCAGTTCCCGTGGGTCCAGGATGCCCAGGGTGCGCCACGCCTCCGCGCGTACGCGCACCCTGGGGTGGGCGAGGAGGTCCAGGACCCGGGGAACGTCGGCGGCCGCCCCGAGGTCGGCCAACCCGCCCAGCGCGCCGATGAGGACCGCGTCGGGCGGCGAGGCGGCCTTCAGCGCGTCGCGGTAGACCTGCGGTGCCAGGTCCGTCTGCCCGCGGGCGTACAGGGCGGCGCGGGCGTGGTAGCGGACCAGGGCGTCCTTGTCGAGCATGGCCCGGCGCAGATGCGGTTCCCCGTCCGCCCGGCGGGCCCGGGCCCGCAGCCCCCGCAGACGGATGCGGGGGCTGCTGCTGCGCTCCAGACAGGGCAGGACCGCGTCCTGTTCGGCCGGTGTGAGACGGGTGGACGTGGCCGTACGGGCGGCCCACTGCCAGAGGGCCGGGTCCCGGGTCGCGAAGGCGGCGGTGACGGCCGGGACCGGATCGGTGCGGGCCAGCCAGCGCAGACATGACGCCCTGAGCGGGGCGTCACCGGACCGTACGCCCTCCCACATCGCCGGTGTCCCGGACCCCAGCAGCAGATCCTCCACCACGGTCAGCAGGCGGCCGGCCCTGCGGCGCCCGCGCAGCTTGTCCAGGAACGGCAGCAGCTCGACGAGGAGATCCGCGTGCCCGGGGCCCAGCCGGGCGGTCACCGCGTCCCGCGCGAGGTCCCGCACATGTCCGACCGGGTCGTTGAGCCGCAGCAGGAGGAACGGGACGGGGAAGGAATCCTGTTCGGGTGCCTGCGCGAGCCGGGCGACACCGGTCTCGCGCAGATATCCGGAACGGTCGAACGACATCAGGGCCGCCACCGCCAGGACATGGTTCCCGGGAACGGCGTCGTCCCCTGTCAGGTCTTCGGGCGAGGAGATGGCCCCGAGGAAGCCGAGACTGTAATGCCGGGCGCGGTAGCCCGATTCGAGGCGCATCAGCTCGGCCGGTGCCGCCGCCCGCAGCAGAACGTCGAGACGGCGCGCCGCCAGGGCCGGCTCGTCGGCCCAGGTGTGCGTCACCCGGACGACGGAGTCCAGCAGCGGCGACGGGGAGAACCCGTCCGCGTCCCTCGTCATCCCCGCCCACCTCTTCCCGGCCCGGTGGCCGTTCCTTGCCCTGCGACCATTCCCGGGCCGCCCCTCATTGTCGGTGTCCCCCGTGGCCGGGCGGGGGCCGGGTCACGTGCCCAGCAGGTAGCCCAGTGGTCCGTGCAGGTCGGCGGGTTCGCGGTAGTGGAGGCCGGTCATCCCCAGCGCCGCCGCGGCCTGGACGTTCTCCGACCGGTCGTCCACGAACAGGCACCGGTCCGGGCGGGCCCCCGCCCGCAGGGCCGCGATCTCGTAGATCCGCCGGTCCGGCTTGGCCACCCCCACCCGGGCGCTGCTGACGATGTGGTGTGCGAACCCTGACAGGCCCATGGCCTCCAGGTCGTCCTCCAGCCGCACGGTCGCGTTGGTCACCAGCACCAGGGGAAGGTGCTCCCGTACGCGGCGCAGCAAACCCACCATGACACCGTCGGCCCGGAACGGGGCCCCGGCCAGCGCCATGGCCAGCCCGCGTGCCCGGCCCTCCGGAATCCGTTGCGCGAGACGGGCCGCGACGGAATCCACCCACTGCTCCTCGGTGATCGCGCCGAGGAGCAGTGGCAGGTCGAGCTCCGGAGCGTACGCCACCTGCTCGGTCGTGCCCTGTGGGATCCCTGCCTCGCGTTCCAGGCGGGTCAGCGCCGTCGTGTCGTAGAAGCGGATCACGTTGTCGAGGTCGCACAGCACCGCGTCGAAGGGCCCGGCGGCGGTCGTGGAAGAGGTCATCGCCCTTGCATAGCACGGGGATGGCGGAGGCAGGGGCCGGGACCGCGACCGGGCCACCGGTGGTCGGCGGTCGGTGGACGGGGCTGTCGGAGGCGGGTCAGTCCCGTACCAGGCGGGCCAGCCGCTCCGTCCGTCCGGCGAAGACCTTGTCCTGACGGTCCGTCATCTGCTGCAGCGCGTCCTTCCGGTCCCGCCGGGAGAGACGGTCGAGGTACGTGTGGCCGAAGAGGTGGTCGGTCTCGTGCTGCAGGCACCGGGCGAAGTACCCCGTCCCCTCGACGACGAGAGGGGCCCCGTCCTTGTCGAACCCGCGGACCACGGCGCGGTCGGTGCGGGGCACCACCATGGCCGCACCGGGCACGGACAGGCAGCCCTCGTACTCCTCGACCAGTAGGCGGCCGCCCGGACCGGGCAGGTCCAGGACCGGGTTGGCGACATGGCCGACGTGGCGGACTCCGTCGTCGTCCAGGCAGTCGTACACGAACAGCCGCAGTCCGACCCCGACCTGGTTGGCCGCCAGCCCCGCCCCCTCGGCCACGTGCATGGTCAGGAACATGTCGTCGACCAGCGCCGACAGCTCCCGCGTCCCGAACCCGGTCACCTCCTGGCACGGGCGCCCGAGAACCTCCTCGCCCGTCACCGTGACCCTGCGGAACGAACCCCGCCCCGCCTCCGGTGTCAGCGCCGGATACGTGTCGACGGGGCGGCCCTGCACACGGACACGCCGGTCGTCGGGACGGAATCGCTCGGGGCGGACGGACATGGCCGACTCCTCTTCTCGCACACCGCTCTTCCCGCGCACACCGCAGGAGAGGCACAGGACCGTCACGGCGGACGGCTCCAGCGGGGAACACCGCTTGCCAACTGCTTTGCAAAGTAACAGACTTTGCAAAGTGACAGTGGATGATCAGAACACTCCGAACGCTTCGACCGGCCGGAGCGTTCGCGCCGACGCCGCGCTGCCCGAGCACGAGGTCCGCACGGCCCTGCTCGCCCTGCTCGCCGAAGTCGGTACGGCCACGGCGACCGAGGCCGCCGCCCGGCTGGGCCACAGTTCCGGCCTCTGCTCGTTCCACCTCCGTCAACTCGCCCGGCACGGGCACATCGAGGAGGCCCCGCATACCGGGGGTCGGGCACGGCCCTGGCGGCTCCGACGGGACGCCCCGGACGTCCCGGACTCCGACGCCGGCGGTGGCGGCTTCGGCGATCTGGCCCGGGGGCTGGAGGACGAGAGCTGGCAGCGGTGGCTGGACCGGCGGGACACCGTGCCGCCCCGGTGGCGCCATGACGAGGCCTTCAGCGAGGTCGCCTATCTGACACCCGAGGAGATGGGCCGGGTCGCGGACGCGGTCCGGCGGGCACTGGCGCCCTACCGGGACCGCGAGCAGCGCCCCCTGGCCCGGCCCGGTGACGCCCGACCCGTCGCCCTCATCGCCCGTCTGTTCCCCCTGCTGCCCCACCCGGAGGGCGGACCGCCGGAGCCCTGAGCGCACCCGGCCGCCGCACCTCGAACATCCGACCACGCACTCCGGTGCCGTGACCGGTCGGCCGCCGGCCGTCGTTACGGCTGCAGAGTTCTGCAATTGGTGACTTCGCCCAACCGGTGCACGGTCGGCGGCGAGGGGACGGGGGACAGGCATGAGGGACACGGGAGGTCGGCCGCTGTGCTGGGGCGCCGGGGAGGGGTGGGTGTGATGCCGTCCCTGCCCGCGCCCCGCACCAGTCTTTTCTGGGACCTGCCGCCGGTCCCAGGGTCGGTGCCGGTGGCCCGGGACCGTAGTGGCCGATGGCTGTCCGGGGCCGGGTTCGCGCCGGGCTCGGCGCTCTTCGGCGCGGCGCTGCGGGTGGTGGCCGAACTCGTCTCCAACGCGGTGCTCCACGCGGGCCGTTCGCCGGACGTGCGCGTCGGCCTGGTCCTGGAGGGCTACCTCCTCACGATCACCGTCCGGGACAGGGACCCGCGCCCGGTGCCCCTGACAGGCCTCGCTCCCCGGCAGGGGCTCGCGGTGGTGACGGCCCTCGCGCACGACTACTGCGGCGATGTGCGGACCGAACCCGCCGACGACGGGCCGGGGAAGAGTGTCGTCGTACGGTTCGCGCTGCTCGGTGCGGTCGACTGAACTGGGCCCGGCCCGCCGATGGCCCCGACCCCGCCGTGTCCGGCCGGGGTTGTCCCGCACGTTCGACCTGCGGAGCGGCCCCGGCCCGGTCGTCCGGCGGGGGCTGGTGGTTCGGCGGTGCCGGCGGAGTCGTGGTGCCCGTTCTCGGCGGGGCTCTGCCCGGCACGTCGTGCGGGTGATGGTGGAGGCGGACTCCGGTGCCCGGGGCTGGACAGAGCGCTTCGGTGCGGGAGCGGCCGTTGCGCGAACGACCTGCCCCGCCCCCTGCCCCTTATCGCCCTATTTGAAGTCTTGATTATCTGTGGGGCGGCAGTGAGGCTTGGCCGCGTTCACTTTCCGACCGCACGGTGTCACGAGGAGGAAGAACATATGCGTGTCCAGGGATTGAAGCGGGCGGCGGCCGGTGTCGCGGTCCTGTCCGCGGTCCTGCTGGCCGGAGCGTCGGGCCCGGCATCGGCCGCCCCTGCTCCGGCCGCCGGGGCGGACTTGTCGCGGTGCACGGCCGCGGGCAGTCTCTGCGTCTGGGAAGGGGCCTTCACCGGCCGGTGGGCCCTGTACGAGGACCTCGGCACCGCGTGCGTGACCGCCCCGTTCGGCGTACTGGCCACTGTGAACATGACGGACCGGAGGGTGGAGTTCTACCGGACCGCCGACTGCACGGGCACTCCCGCCCACAGCGAGCCCTCCCTGGGCCTGCACTCCTGGACGAGTGCCGGGGCCCTCTACAGCTTCCGGGCCGTCTGACCGGACCGCCCCCGCACCGGCACCACCCCACCGGACCCGCACCGGCACAACGCCTCACGGCCTTCCCCCACGTGCCGCCCACGCGGACGAGGTGACCGGACACCCCCACTGCCCCGGGCCCGGCCGCAGGCATGTCCGCCCCCCCACACACAGGTGCCCGCAGGGGCGATTTCGCCTGTACCGACCGCCGTGCCGCCCGGCCGGGACGGTGGAAGGGACGCACTCCGGGTATCCGCCGGACCGGCGGATTCTGGCACGACGACAGCCCCGGGCAGGGGCGGGTCCGGGAAGCGGCACCACGTGGTGCCGTCGAGGTGGGGGAACATGCGCACGCTGCGTCCGTTGCAGGATCTTGGTCTGTCCGCAGGTGCGGAGGCCGTTTATCTCACGCTTGTGGAGCGGGGCCCGCAGACCCCGGACGAGCTCACCGGGGGGCCGGGGCCGGCGGGAGTGCCGCCCGGCGGGCTGTGGGACGCCGTTGCCGAGTTGAGTGCGATCGGCCTGGTGTCCCGTGTGGGGGGCAGGCTGACCGCCCAGCCGCCGCGGTCGGTGTTGGAGGCGGTCGCGGAGCGGCGTGCGCGGCAGGCCAGGATCGCCTACGAGAGTGCCACGGCTCTGTCGCGGTACTGGCTCGATCACACCGCCGGGGCGGGCTACGTGGAGGTCGTCGACACCTCCGAGCGGCGCGGGGAGGTCCAGTCGTGGGTGCACGACGGGGCCGTGTCCCAGGTGCGCGCGCTGTCGATCGGGCCGGTGGGCGGGGGTGAGCGGACACCGGAGGTCGGTCCCGGCACGCTGGACGCGTTGGGGCGGGGGGTCGCCTACCGGGTGGTCTACAGCGTCGACATCCTGCAGGACCCCAAAGCGCTGGATGTGGCGCACGCATGTGTCGCCCGGGGGGAGCAGGCCCGGGTCTTTCCCGATGTCGCGCTGAATCTCCTGGTCTGTGACGACCGGTTCGCCGTGGTCTCCGTCGCCGCCCCGAACCGCACGGGGCACCACAGCGTCGTCGTGCAGCCGTCCGGGCTGCTGGACGGGCTGGTGGGAGTGTTCGAGTCGTACTGGCAGCTCGCCGTCCCGCTTCCGCGGGCCGGGGAGGCCGTCACCAGCGAGGCGGGCCCGGAGGAGCGGCAGTTGCTGAGCTGTCTGAGTGCGGGGCTGACCGATGAGTCGATCGCCCGTGAGTTCAAGGTGAGTGAACGTACCGTGGCCCGGCGGATCGCCCGTCTCCAGGAGATGCTCGGTGCCAAGACCCGCTTCCAGCTCGGTGTCCAGGCCAGCCGTCGTGGCTGGCTGTGACCCCGCTCCGCACACCCCCCCCCCGTGCCCGCGCCCGCGCATCCGGGTGTGGGGGCCCGGATGCGCGGGGCGGGAGTCGGTCCGCCGGGGTGGGGCGATGACTGCTATTCGGCGTCGGGCTTGACGAGGTCGGGGAGTTTGGCTTCGAAGAGCTTGTCGAAGGTGAGGGCGGGCAGGATGTGTCCCTGGTTCGGTGCCTGGTTGGCTATGTCCGCGCCCCAGCTGGAGGTGTTGTAGCGCTGGGTGGGTGTGCCGTGGTGGCCGGAGCTGGTGAAGCTGCAGTCGCCGACCTGGTAGAAGGACTTCTCGGCCTTCAGGACGCGGGCCGCGTTCAGGGATTCGCCGCGGGAGTGGGTCAGGTAGTACGTGCCGAAGGCGTCCGCCATGAGTTCGGTGCGGCGGGTGGCTTCCGGGCCGGTGAGGTCGCTCTCGAAGAGGTTCTTCTGGTACTGGACGTGGTGGCCGAATTCGTGGCCCAGGATGCCGCGTGGTGCGATGTCGCCCAGGTTGACCTTGGTCATGCCCTGCAGGATGCCGTCGCCCATGATGATGCGGTCCGTGATGCCGAGTGGCTGCGGGTCGTCCTTCTCGCTGTAGGCGAAGGCGTTGAAGGTGAAGATCGGGTTGGCGCCGCCCCGCAGGATCGGTTCGGAGCCGACCAGTTCGATGAGCATGTCGGCCAGGTCGAGGTTCTCCTGCGGTGTGCCGCCATAGAGCACGGACAGGGTGCGCGAGAGCCGGTCGGGGCTGGCGAAGACGTCCGCGCCGTGCATGGGGATCAGTTCGATGCGTGCGGAGTCGATGTCCCAGAACCTTTTGAGGTTCTTCATCTCGGAGTTGAGCTGCTGGGTGTACTCACCGTTGACGCCGAACGTGTTCGAGGGTGATTCCTTGCCGTAGATCAGCGCGTCGTAGGTGGGCATGTCGAACCCGCCGAAGAGCGAGAGGATGAAGATGTTCCACGGGTCCTGGGCGCCGTCCAGGAGGGCGTTGGCGTACTGCGACAGTTCGGTCGTCTCGCACCGGTAGTCGCCCGGGTCGATCGCGCTGTCGCGGATCTCCTGCCACTGCCCGTCCTGCAGGCCGTACTTGGCCTTCGCGGCGTGGAGGCGGGCCTCCCAGTCGGCGGGCAGTTTCGCCAGGATCCGGTCGACGACGGCCTGGTGCTGCGGGTCCATGGAGGAGAGGTCCAGAGCGGCCCGCGGCGACTGTCCCGCCGTGGCCGTGACGCCGGTCGTGTCAGCCGCGTGCGCGGGAAGCGTCATGCCAAAGCCACAGGTCGCGGCGATGACCAGGCTCGCTGCCACGGACAGGGTCTTCTTCACGAGGTCTCCTTTCGGGGGCGCCCGGGACGAGGGCGCCCGAGGGCGACGCCCAGTCTGCGGGCCCGGCCACCGGATCAAGAACAGATGGTCACTGTCCGAAACCGGCATGTCTGGAACCTGACAACCCCGTCCGCCCGGACAGCCCCACGACCAGCCCGTCCAGGACCGGCCCGCCTGTCCGGGATCGGCCGGTGCGTCCGGGTCCTTTCGGTGGTGCCCGGGAGCTGTACGGTGCCGGGCCCGGAAGGGGGCCGCACCACCCCGCCCGTATGCCGGGCCGTGCCGGTCCGGGAGTGGGGAATGTGTCAACTGCCGTTAATGCAGGGCCTGTTGACGACTCTTGCTTGCCGCTGCTGTAATCCACTCGCCTTTGGAAACAGTGTTCTGCACCGCGGAACAGAGGAAGGGTGGGGTCGGATGAAGCTCGGCAGGATCACGGCGGTCACGGCGGTCGCGGCCGCGATGCTCGTCGGGAGCGCGGCATCGCCCGCCGCGGCCGCGGCGGACTGGACGCGGACCGCGCACTACGAACGGTGGACCGGGTTCAACGCGCTGGAACGCGGACAGGGCGTGGCGACGGACGGAACGTACTTCTACTACGCCGGACCCGGCGGGATGGTGAAGGCCGCCGTCGCGAACGACTCCGAGACCGCCTCGTCGCCAACCCCCATTCCCTGGGACATGTACACGGCGTACGGCAGCGACCACATAGGCGACGTGGAGTACTACGGCGGTTACGTGATCGCCCCGATCGAGGACGGCAGGAACGGCTACCAGCACCCGCTGCTGGCGCTCTACGACGCCGGCAGCCTCGGCTACACGGGCCGCTACGTGCAGCTGCCCCTGGACCGGATGCCGGGCGGGGTGCCGTGGGTCGCGGTGGACGCGGCGGCCGGGCTCGTCTACACCTCGCCCTGGGATCACGATGCCGCCCGGGGTACGGACGTCCTGGTCGCCTACCGTCTCGAGGATCTGCTGAACCTGCCGGCCGGCTCGGTGCTCCCCGTGGCGCGGACGGTGAAGCTCTCGCAGCCGCTGAGCCGGATCCAGGGCGCCGCGATGTGGCAGGGCAGGCTCTACGCCTCCGTCGACGACAAGGCGAAGTCCGTCTACTCCATCGACACCGGCTCCGGCCAGGTCGCCTACGAATTCCACCAGGACGTGGAGCCCGGGGACGAGGTCGAGGGCATCGCCGCCTGGGACTTCGGCCCCTCGGGCGGCCAACTGCACATCGTGAACGTCGGATCGGGCTGGAAGTCGATCTTCCTCTACCTCCAGCACTACACCCGCAACGGCTGAACCGCCCGGCCCCGCGGCGCCGTTGCCGCCCGCCCCGCCTGCCCGGGCGCTGTCACCCGCCCGGGCGGGCGGTGGCCGGTTCGGCGGCGATCCGGTCCAGCAGTGTGTCCAGGAGTACCGGATAGGCGCTGTGCGGCATCCGGGCGGCCAGCAGGGGAGCGGTTGCCGCGATGTTCGGATGCGTCCGGGCGGGCAGCCGGGCGTAGATGGAGTCCCACATGTCCTCGTCCGCCCCGCGGGCCTCCTCGGGCAGGGCCAGCGCCCCCGCGTCGAGCGCGGCGAACGCGAGGGCGAGATCGATGAACGCGTGGTAGAAACGGACCGCCGCCCGGTCGGACAGCCCCCTGCCCCGCAGGATCCCCAGGACCGTCTCGTCCACCGCGATCTCCCGTGGCCGCCCGCTGACCCGGCTCGCGGTGAGGACCGCCGCCTGCGGATGGGCGAGATAGGACGAGTGCACCGCGAGCCCGAGCGCCCGCAGGTCCGCGCGCCAGTCACCCGCAGCCTCCCACCCCTCCAGCGCCCGCCCCATCAGCTCGTTGCCGATCGCCCGGGCGAGATCGTCCATCCCCGCGAAATAGCGGTACAGCGTACTGGGATCCGCCCCCAGCGCCGCCCCCAGCCGCCGGGCCGTCAGCCCGCCGCTCCCGTGCTCCCGCAGCACCCGCAGCGCCGTCTGAACGATCAGCGACTCCGAGAGCACCGCCCCCTGCCGCGTAGGCCTGCGCCTGCGGCGCGCTTCCTCGGGCACCACCTTTTTGGCCATCCCGTGCACCTTCCCGACCCGCACCACCCTTATGCCAACGCGGTTGACCTTATCGTGAGGCGTGTTGTTGCATCGGGGCCACCTCCGGGGGCGTCCGCCTCCCGGAAGAAAGGCTCTGACATGCGAGTGCTTCTCGTCGGCGCAGGCGGCGTCGGCACCGCCGTGACCCGGATCGCGGCCCGCCGGGACTTCCTGGCCCACATGGTCGTCGCCGACTACGACCTCACACGTGCCCAGGCCGCCCTGGACGCCCTGGGCGCACACGGCGGCCGCTTCAGCGCTCTGCGTCTGGACGCCTCCGACGAGGAAGCGGTCCGGCGGGCGCTGGTCGACCACCACTGCGACGTCCTCCTCAACGCGACCGATCCCCGGTTCGTGATGCCCCTGTTCCGTGCCGCTCTCGCCGCCGGGACGCACTACATCGACATGGCGATGTCGCTGTCCGTCCCGCACCCCTCCCGCCCCCACGAGCAGTGCGGCGTCAGACTCGGCGACGAGCAGTTCGCCCTCGCCGCGCAGTGGGAGGACGCCGGCCGCCTGGCCCTGGTCGGCATGGGCGTCGAACCGGGACTCTCCGACGTCTTCGCCCGCCACGCCGCGGACGAACTCTTCGACGAGATCGAGGAGATCGGTATCCGCGACGGCGCCAACCTGACCGTCGAGGGCCACGGCTTCGCCCCGTCCTTCAGCATCTGGACCACCATCGAGGAATGCCTCAACCCCCCGGTCGTCTACGAGAAGGACCGCGGCTGGTACACCACCGCACCGTTCAGCGAGCCCGAGGTCTTCGACTTCCCCGAGGGCATCGGCCCCGTGGAATGCGTCAACGTCGAGCACGAGGAGGTCCTGCTCGTGCCCCGCTGGGTCGACGCCCGGCGCGTCACCTTCAAGTACGGCCTGGGCGACGACTTCATCGACAAGCTCAAGGCCCTGCACGAACTCGGACTGGACTCCACCACGAAGGTCACCGTGCCCGGCGACGACGGACCGGTCCACGTCTCCCCGCGCGACGTCGTCGCCGCCTGCCTCCCCGACCCCGCCACCCTCGGCGACCGGATGACCGGCAAGACCTGCGCCGGCACCTGGGTCAAGGGCACCAGGAACGGCGAACCCCGCGAGGTCTACCTCTACCACGTCGTCGACAACCAGTGGTCCATGCGTGAGTACGGCTCACAGGCCGTCGTCTGGCAGACCGCGATCAACCCGGTCGTCGCCCTCGAGCTGCTCGCCACCGGCACCTGGTCGGGCAAGGGCGTCCTGGGTCCCGAAGCCCTGCCCGCCCGGCCCTTCCTCGACCTGCTCACCGCCTACGGCTCTCCCTGGGGCATGCGCGAACAGGGCTGACTCCGACCACTCAGCCGAGCGACCGCCGGACCGCCCGGCTGCCGGACACGGGCCGGGTACGGGGTGCGGGGCGCCGCCGGGAGCGGCCCCCGCCCCCTTCGCCCGCCCCCGCGCCCCGTGCCCAGTCCGTCCCCGGCCCGGCGGGCACGGCGTGCCGCCACGGCGCGCGCCCGGACGGGCCGGACCGTAACGTTGGCCGGGGGGTACCCGAGACGCGCGGGGCACGGACCCCGCCCCCGGGCGGGAGAACCCCCGGCGGGAGAACACCCCCGGAGGTGGGGGCAGCACACAGCCGAAGGAGCGATCCCAGGTGAAGGCCGCACGCTATTACGACCGTGGTGACATCCGTATCGAGGACGTCCCGGAGCCCGCTGTCCTGCCGGGCACCGTGGGTATCGACGTCGCGTACTGCGGGATCTGCGGCACCGACCTGCACGAGTACCTCGACGGGCCGATCTTCGTCCCGCCGGCCGGCCACCCGCACCCGGTCTCCGGCGAATCCGCGCCCGTCACGCTCGGCCACGAGATGTCCGGCACCGTGTACGCGGTCGGCGAGGGTGTCGACGACCTGGAACCGGGCGACCGCGTCGTCGTCGAGCCCTACATCCTGCGCCCGGACGTCGACACCAGCGAGAACAACCCGACCTACCACCTCTCGCCCGACATGAACTTCATCGGACTCGGCGGCCGGGGCGGCGGACTCGCGGAGAAGATCGTCGTCGAACGCCGCTGGGTCCACCCGGTCGGCGACGTCCCCCTCGACCAGGCGGCGCTCATCGAACCGCTCTCGGTCGGCTACCACGCCTTCCAGCGCTCGGGCGCCAAGGCGGGCGACTTCGCCCTTGTCGGCGGCGCCGGCCCCATCGGCCTGCTCACCTGCGCGGTACTCAAGGCCATGGGCATCCAGGTCGCGGTCAGCGAACTCAGCCCGCTGCGCAGGCAGAAGGCCCTGGACACCGGGGTCGCCGACCACGTCATCGACCCGGCCACCACCGACGTCACCGAAGAGGTACGCCGCCTCACCGGCGGCAGGGGAGCGGACGTCGCCTACGAGGCCACCTCCGTCAACGCGGTCCTGGACACCCTGATGGACGCCGTCCGGCCCGGCGGCGTCATCACCGTCATCTCGATCTGGGGCAAACCCGCCTCGCTCGACATGCACAGACTCGTCCTCAAGGAGATCGACCTGCGCGGCACCATCGCCTACGTCAACTCCCACCCGCAGACCATCGAACTCGTACGGGAGGGCCGCGTGGACCTGGCCCCGTTCATCACCAGCACCATCGGTCTGGACGACCTTGTCACCGAGGGCTTCGACACCCTGATCCACCACAACGAGACAGCCGTCAAGATCCTGGTCGACCCCCGCGCCTGACACCGCACCTTCCCACCCCGGCCACGGCGACCGCCCGCCCGTCCTTCCGGCAGCCCACCGCCCCGGAGAGCGGGCGCCCGCCCGGCCCCTCAACAGCCGGGACCGCCGGAACGACGATTCGGCAGCCGTCGTCAGTGTGGTGCGCCGCCCGCCCACGCCAGGATCTCTGCGGCGCCCTGGCGGACAGCAGCCTCCCCGTCCCGGGCGAGCCGCACGCAGACTGCCGCGATGCCGGGCGCGCCGTCCGGTCCCGCCAGGACGTCGTACACCCCGGCCTGTATCCAGTCGGCATGGCTGTCGTCGGCCTCGGCGAGCGCCCGGGCGACGAGCCGCATCACGGCCACCGTCCCCACCCGGGCCAGGGCCTCTGCCGTCCGACGGGTCACCGCCGTGTCCCCAGCGTCCAGCAGCAGCCCTGCCAGCGCTTCCGCGGCCTCGGGAACCTCAGGGTGGGAAGCAAGGACCTGCCCGGCACGGGCACGTCGCGGCCACGAGGGGGACGAGGCCCCGGCCAGAGCCGCCTCCACCTCGTTCGTCATCCCCGGCACGACCGTACGGTCTCATGCCCCACGCCAGGACCGGGCAGGAACCGGACCCGCCCACGACCGACGAAGGACACCGAAGCACCCGAATGAGGCCTCCGGCTTGACCTTGACACGGTGACAACGCTTTCACTCGGGGCAGGAGGTGGTTCCGATCAACCCGACCCGCACCACCGCACAACAGTCCCCGCAGACCGCCGCTCTGTGGGCTGGGACGCCCTCGGTCCGGCTCCGGGCTGCCTTGGCGGCCGGAGCAGACCCCGACCCCGCCCTCCTGGAGACCCTCGTCGAGCGGTGCGCGGCCGAACCCGACTTCTTCGTACGGGACATGCTTTCCTGGGCACTGACCCGACTCCCACGGCAGGCCGTCCTGTCCCGGATCCGCGAGGAGCTCGGCTCCGCACACCCCCAGGCCCGTAGCCAGGCCCTCCACACACTCTCCAAGATCAACGACAGGGCCGCCTGGGCCTGGATCACCGACGCCCTGCTGCGCGACCCCGACGACGAGACCGCGCGTACCGCCTGGCGCACCGCGGTCCTCCTCGTCCCCGAGGGTGAGGAGGAGAACCTGGCCGGCGAACTGGCCCGGCAGCTCGGCCGGGGCGACCGCGACGTACGCCTGAGCCTGAGCCGGGCCCTGGCCGGTCTCGGCGAGGCGGCCTCACCCGCACTGGAACGGGCCGCGAAGAGCCCCGACCCGGAGACGGCCGCACACGCCCGGGCCACCGAGATCCTCCGGAAGGACCCGCGGACCGGCTTCGACGCGGCCGTCGAGGCGGCGAAACGCGAGACGAGCCTCGGCCCCGAACGCGCCGCCACCGCCACCGCCACGGCGGCAGCGGCCACGGGAACGGCAACGGCCACCAGGACGCCCGGGACCACGGACCACTGACCGGCGCACCCCCGACTGCCGCCCCTCGCGTATTCGGCCAGGTCCGATCACTTCATGCCATTCACCGACAACCCGCCCACAAGGAGCGGCCTGCCCCACTACACAGGAAGAGCGGGTGGCCGAACCGCTTCCCGGCGTACTGACGGCTGGTCTGTGGTGGAGGTCGAAACGGTTGCTGAGTATCAACGTGGCGGTGCTGCTCGCGGTCGTCGTCCTTCTCCGGCTGCGCCGCCGTACCCAGGCCCGCAGCCGTTCCGACGAGAAACTGACCGTCGTCCTCGTCCTGGCACTCGGCATCCTCCTGGCTCCCACCCCGGTGGGCCAGGGCGCCCTGGCCGTGCTGGGGCAACTGTCCAGCGGCATCACCCGGGCCGCCCGGTGACCCCTCGCAGGCGCCGTCCCAAGGTGGTGCGACGGCGTACCCCGGCCCGCACCCGCCCCACCCCCCGCCGTGGCCGTCGGCCGCGGCGGCGGGCGGGGGAGGGGGCGGCCGGTCTCCTCGTGGCCGCGGTCCCGGCCGTCGCCGTGGCGGTCACCGCCGTCCACTGGCTGCTGGCCCACTGGTGGATCCTGATCGTTCTCGGCGCCCTCGCCCTGTCCGTCTGCGGTTTCCTGCTCCACCGGAAGCGGGAGCGGGCCCGGTGGGAAGCGGCCCGTGCTCGGGGCCTGCGCTACGGTCTGGCCCAACTGGACGCCCTGCACCACACCCGGTTCGAGGACGCGGTACGCGAGTTGATGCTCCGTGATGGTTGCCGGGATGCGGCCCGTGTGGGCGGTGGCGGTGATCTGGGCGCCGACGTGAAGGCCACCGATCCTTACGGGCGGCGCTGGGTCATCCAGTGCAAGCACCGCCGCGCCGGTCTGTCCGGTTCTGCTGTGGGTACTCCGGATTTTCAGGTCCTCAACGGTACTGCCCGTCAGGTCCATGGCGCCGATGTCGCGGTGATCGTGACCAACGGCCGGGTCACCGCCCCCGCCGTCGCCTTTGCCCGGCAGCAGCGTCTCCACGTCGTCGACCGCCATGTTCTTGGTGTGTGGGCTGGGGGTGGGGTTCCTTTGTGGGTGTTGCTTCGTGGTGTGCCTCCGCCTCGCGGGTCTGCGCTGCCTTCCTGAGTGCCGCCACCCCGTCCGGACCCGTCGGGCCGGCGCGGGCACGGATGCGGATGCGGGTCCGGGCAGAGTGGTGTGCGTTGGTTTGTGTGGGTTAGTTGTTGGTGGCGAAGCGCATGAGGGCGTGTTCGTTGCCCTGTTTGATTTTTCCTGTGGTGTTGATGACTTCGAGTTTCCAGGTGCTGCCGGTGCGTGTGGCTTTGGCTACTGCGCAGCCGTTGTGCTGGGTGAGGAGGCTGGGCCAGATGTCGGCGACCTGTTCGGTGGTTCCTCCGGTGGCGTCGTAGACCTTGAAGCTGATGTTGCGTGCTTTTTGGAAGGAGCTTCCTTTTTTGTAGGCGGCGGCGACGAACACGATGGAGGTGATGTTGGGGGGTATTCGTGCGAACTCGACGGTCACTGTTTCGTCGTCGCCGTCGCCATGGCCGGTCTGGTTGTCGCCGCTGTGGGTCAGGGAGCCGTTGCCCATGGGGTCGAGGGAGTCGAGTCCTGCCAGGCGTACCGGGTCGCCGTCCTGCATCGCGATGGCGATCAGGTCGAGGTCGGTGCCCGATTTGCGGCGGAGCATTCCCATCATTCCACCGCTGCTGCCCGCGGTCGGGTCCCAGGACACTCCGATGGAGAGGTGGGTCACTCCGTCCAGGTCGGCCGGTCCGTCTTCTTTCGTGAGCGTGATCATGGGTGAATCATCCTTTGCACCGGGAACGTCTGACACACCGAGTGTGCCTTGCGCCCTTTCCGGCGCCCGCGGACCACCGGGACAGGCCCGCGGGTTACTGGGACAGGGTGAGCAGTTCGTCGAGTGCTGGTCCCTCGCCGCCGCTGCCGAGGTGGGCGATGGCTGCGAAGGGGGCGATCACGCGGCTCCAGGCGTGGAGCCGGTCGGTGTCGAGTCCGCATGCCGCTGCGATACGTGTGCAGCGGGTCTGGATTCCTTCGAGTCCGGCGCCTGCCACGACGTGGTCGACGGCGTCGAAGCACGGGTCGCCGATGCAGGCTTTCGGGTCGATGGCCATGAGGCCGTGTCCGGGGCCGGCGTCGAGGACGTTGCCCGGGTGCAGGTCGCCGTGGAGCAGTACCGTGGTTGTCTGTGTGTCCAGCAGCCGTTCGCACCGCTGGACGGCTCTGTTCCAGGTGGTGGTGTCCATCCGTGCGCCGACCGCGGGTTCGGACAGACGTCTGCCGACCCGGGTGAAGGCCTCCTCGCACCGTTCGCGCAGCACGGGTACCGGTGCCGGCGGGGAGGGTACCTGGTGCAGGGCGGCGAGGAGTTCCGCCCATGGTTGTGCGAGTGCGGCGGCGGGCAGGTTCTGTGCCGGTGTTCCGGGCACGATCTCTTCCAGTACCATCGCGCTGGCTTCCTCGTCGAGGGCCAGTACGGAAGGTACCCGGCCCGAGGGAGCGAACCATCCCAGCGCCCGGGCCTGTTGGGCCAGGAGGGCACGTTCCGGGGTGATTTTCAGTACCGCGGGTGTGCCGTCGGGCCAGCGGCACCGCAACGTGATGGACGAGGCGCCGTCTTCCGGGAGGGGTCCGCCGAGCACGAGTCCCCACCGGGACGCCAGCCCCGCGACGAGGTCCGGCGCGCCGGCGCACCATTCGGCGGCCCTGGGGCCGAACCGGCGTACCAGCCGGGCGGTGACGCTCTCCATGTCCACCGGCAGTCGTTCCATGCGGGGCAGTGTGCCCGGTGAGCGGCCCCGTGTCACCAGGCCCGGGCCTGGGTCCTGGTGGTGCGGGGTGTGCCCGCGGTCGGGGTGGAGGGGTGGGGTCTGTGGTGGGGTTTGTGTCGGGTTTGGGGGGTGGGGTGGGGTTTTTGTTGGTGTGCCTCGCCTCCGTCGTGGTGGGTGGGTGGGTG
>NZ_JBIVPT010000018.1:0-67915 GCF_044754785.1 Streptomyces sp. NPDC092952
ATCGCCAAGGGCGCCGGCACCGGACTCTCCAAGATCGGCGACATCACCAAGGGCCTCAAGGGCATCTCCAACATCGAGATCCCCAAACTCCCGGATGGTTCGGTGCAGTTGCCCGACGGGCGGCTCCTGGAACCGAACGGCAATCTGGTCGCCCCGAACGGCGTGGTCGAGACGGCCCCGATCCCGCACGAAATGGTCCCGGGCACCTCGGGCCTGCCGAAGTCCTGGCAGATCCAGCAGCCCGTCCCGGTGGGAGTCCACGCGGGGCACGGCATCCCCGACATGCCGTCGTACCCGCCCGGCGGCGGCTTCGACAACGTGTCGTACGGCCCGGGGAGCCACGTCCCGGGCGGCAGTCACGTTCCCGGCGTCACCAGCCACGTCCCCACCGACCACTTCCCCACCGCCCCGGGGCACGACCTGCCGCCGAACGGGTTCCACACCCCCGGCCACGATCTGCCCGGCACCCCGCACACGCCGGACGCCCCGCACGCCCCGTCCCACGACGGCCCCGGCGCGCACGGACACGACGGACCCTCCGGCGGAGGCCCGCACAACGACGGTCCGCACAACGGCGGGCACGACAACGGCCACGGCGGGCACGCGGACGATGCGGCCGGCCACACCGACGACGCGGCACACACCGGTGACCACGGCACCCCCGGCGGCCACCCCGACCCGCACGGCACCCCCGACGACCTCGTCCACGGCGCCCACGACGGCACCACCCCGCCCGGCGCCCACAACGGCCCGGACGGCGCGGCGCACGGTGGTGCGGGCGACGACTTCTCGTACCGGCCGCACGTGTCGGCCGACGACTTCGACGACCTCAGCACGGCCGAGAAGCACCGCGTCGCCGCGGCGGAACTCGCGGACGGCACACTCCCGTTCGCGGACGATGTCGCGGCGATGAGGTACGGCCAGGACTACTGGAACGACTACGTGGACAATCTGGACCCGTCCGCGAAGCAGGCGCTCTGGGACTACACCGGTGAGACGTTCCCCTCGTACCACGACATGAACGGGTACCTGCGGGACACCGCCGGGTACGGCCCGCGCCCCGAGGTGCTCCACAACATCGCCGAGATGGACCGGGTCATGTCGACCCGGCCGGTGCCCGACGACATCATGATCGTCCGGGGTACCGGTCTGGGCCACCTCAAACTCGACTCCCCGTACGACATGCTTGGCCAGACATACCCGGACAAGGGTTACACCTCCACGTCCCTCGGCAATCATCCGGTGGACAGCTTCGCGGGCAAGGAGGCAATCCTCCACCTGCGGGTACCGAAGGGGACGCCCGCGCTGTGGCTGGAGAAGGTCTCCAAGTTCGACGCGTCGGAGCGGGAACTGCTCCTGGCCCGCGGTTCCGAGTTCAAGGTGACCCGTGTCTTTATGGAAAATGGTCAAGTTCAGGTCTATGGCGAGGTCATGCCGCCTAACAAGGGAGTGGCGCACTGATGAGTGGCGAACAGCGGCCCAATCCGCGGCTAAACGAGGATCTGTTGTTCAACCAGGCCCCCGGGGGTCCGCCGCGCTACGGCTCACGATCCGACAAGCCCGTCCAGTACCTGACGGTGGCGGACCGGTCGGGCGGGGTCATCGGCTACGTGTGGGCGAACGACGCGGATGACGCCGCCGGCTGGCTGGTTCGCACGGCGGGCGGCGACGAGGCTTTCAACAAGGGCGGCCGGTGGGCCCGGAAACTCCACGACGCGAAGGCCCGGGGGCTGGCCCCGACCGCTGCCCTGGCGGAGATGATCGAGCAGTCGGACCCGACGAAGAGCAGCCATGTCGTGCCCGGTTCCTTGGCCGAGGCGCCCAACGCCGACGCGGTGCGGAGCCTCGCCGAAGCGAGCTGACCATGTCCTACGCACCCAGAACGCCGCGCTACCGCAGTACGACCGACGGTCCGGTCCGGTACCTCACCGTCGTCGACGACGAGGGCGAGGTCATGGGCTACCCCTGGGGCGCCGACGCGGACGACGCCGCCGGTTGGCTGCTGCGGCCCGCCGGGGACGCGGCCGGGGACCGGGCGGGGCTCGCCTGGGCCTCGTGGTTCGAGGGGGCCAGGGCGCGCGGGCTGGCGCCCGCGGCGGCGCTCGCCGAGGCTGCGGGCGGGCCCGCGCCGGGGGACATCGGGCGGATCGTGCCCGGTCTCCCGGTCGGGGCCCCGTCCCTGGAGGCGCTCAAGGGGCTGACCCGCGCCGTCACCGCGGGTGACGACCGGCGGCTGCTGGCCCGGCTCGACCGGGAGAACACCGACGCGTGGCGGGAGCTGGCGGCGGCGCACGGGGCGCTCACGGGCGAGGACCGCGAGGTGCGGTGGTCCGGGAGCGGCCGGCAGCCGGACGGCACCCTGCGGATCGGCCACCCGGTCCACGGCACGCCTCTGCTGCGGCTGGTCCGCGCGCTGTCCGAGGTCGGCGCCGTGACCCCCGCCTACCTGTGGATGCGCAATCCGCCGCCGACCGTACCCGCCACGGGACGGCTCGCTCCGGCCGACGCGGTACGGGCGGCCACGGCCGTGGTGCGCGGGGAGCGGTTCGCCGACGGGACGATCGCGCAGGCGGCGGCGAGCGGTCTGCTCGATGCCGTGGCCGAGTCGTTGTGCGCCTGGTACGAAGCGGTGACGGGCAGCCCGCAGGCTCCTTCCTGACGTGCGTGGAAGGCCGTTCGCGAGGGGTGCCCACGGTTCGGCCCGGGCTGTACCGCCCGATCGCGCATGCTCTATGTTTCAGGAGTCAATCAGGGGGATTCCCGTAGTGTGCCGCCGACCGGACGACCGGGGCCGGCACCGCGTACGACCGAAGCGACGCACGACCGACGCAACGCACGACCGAGGCAACGGACGACGAGACGAATGGCACGGGATTACGACAGCCAACTCCTGGAGTCGGTGGCGGTACGCCGGCGCAGGATGCGTGACGCGCTGCTGTTCGGCGCGCAGCGGGCCCGGCGTACCGCCGACGAGCGGCTGGGCAAGGTGTTCGCGGGGATCGCCATAGCCGCCGTGCTGTGCGCGGGGTGTGTGGGATGGTCCTTCGTCCAGAACATGCTGGAGAAGCAGAAGGCCGAACAGCAGAAGCAGCAGCGCCAGGAACAGCAGTACCAGCAGCCGACGAAAACGGCGCAACCGGATAAGACCGGGGAATCGACGAAGAATCCCCAATAGGTCGGCAACTCTCCAGAATTCCATGAGGATTTCCCCGTGATCGGGGATCGGAAAGGCACCGTGGCATCGGCACACGGCGCCCGACTCCTCACAACGTCGCGATGATAGGTTCCCGTAAAGTGGTGAGCACAGCAACGACTTCCCGAGCGCAGCTCAGCCGGGTGACTCTGGTCGGTGAGCGGCGCCGGGCCGATATCGTCCTGCCGTCCGACACCCCGATCGGGCAACTGCTGCCGGACATCCTCCAATTGCTGGACGACCGGGCCGCCGCGCGGCCGATGACCCGGCAGTTGATCACCTCGGACGGCTCCGCGCTCCCGCACGACTCCACGCTGTCCTCGGTGGGGATCGCGGACGGTGCGGTGCTCCGGCTGGTGCGGGCCCACTCCGCTCCCCCGGCCCCGGTCGTGCACGACGTCACCGACCTGGTGGCCGACGACCTCGATCTGCAGGCCTGGCGCTGGCGTCCCTCCGCGCGGCGGACGAGCGCGGGTGTGGGATCGGTGGCCTTCGCGGTGGTCGCCGCGCTGCTCGCCCGGCGCGAGTTCGCCCTGGACGCGCTGACCGGCGTGCTCGCCGTCGTCACGCTCGTCCTGCTGGCGGCCGGTGCGCTCATCGCGAAGATCGGGCAGGGCAACCGGGGGCTGGCGACCGCGCTGCTGCTGGGCTCCGGCAGCGTCGGGGTGCTCGCCGCCTGGACCGCCGCGGACGCGTACGACTGGCCGGGGACCGCGCGGCTGGCCGCCGTGGCCGCCGCGCTGGTCCTGACGCTGGTGCTGCTCGGCTACTTCTCGCCGCTGGGCCGGGGCGGGCTGATCGGGGCCGCCGCCATCACCGCGATCACGCTGGTGTGGGAGGCGGTCGCCGCCGTCCAGGACGACCTGGCCCGGCTCGGTGCCGTGATGGCCGTCTTCTCCGTCGTCCTGCTGGGGCTGCTGCCCCGGCTGGCACTGGCGGCTTCCGGGCTCACCGCGCTCGACGACCGCCGCTCCGCCGGTACTTCCGTCAGCCGCCACCAGGTGGGCAACGCGCTGGCCGCCACCCACCGGGGTCTCGCCCTGGCGACGGTGGTCACCGCGGTCTCCGCGGCGGCCGGCGGCTGGCTGCTCACCCTGGCGGACAAGCCGTCCGTCTGGACCGTGGCGCTGCCCTCGCTGGTGGCGCTGGTGCTGCTCTCCCGGGCGCGGGCCTTCCCGCTGGTCGCCGAGGTCGTGGCGCTCTTCGCCGCCGCGGCCGTCCTGACCGTGCGTCTGGTGGTGCTGTGGACCCAGCACGCCGGGGGTGCCGGGCCGCTCGCCCTGCTGGTGGTGGCCTCGGTGCTGCCGCTGCTCGTCCTGGCGGTGCAGCCTCCCGAGCATGTGCAGGTCCGGCTGCGGCGGATGGCCGACCTGGTCGAATCCATCGGTGTGGTGGGGCTCTTCCCGCTGGCCGTCGGTGTATTCGGCGTGTACGGACAGCTGCTCAACAAGTTCTGAGTCGACGCGCAGGTGCTCCGGGCGGGGCAGCGGGGCGCAAGGGAAGGGCCGACATGCCGAACGAAGAAAACTGGCAGGGCGATGTGCTGCGCGCCATGAGGAACGGCGCCGCCCAGGAGAACGCGCGGGGCCCCGAGACCCAGGGGTACGCGGCTCCCGAGCAGGGCCAGGGGTACGCCGCCCCCGCGCAGGGACAGCAGCAGCCGTATGCCGCGCCCGCGCAGCAGCAGGCGTACGGCGTGCCGCAGCAGCAGGCCGAGTACGCGGCACAGCAGGAGCAGTACGCGCAGTACGCCGCGCAGCAGGAGCAGTACGCCCAGTACGCCGCGCAGCAGGAGCAGTACCAGCAGCACCCCGGGTACCAGGAGCAGCACGTGGTGGCCGCCCCGGCCGTCGCTCAGCCCCCGCACCAGCAGCCCCGGCCCGACCAGCCCCAGGCACAACCCCAGCCCCACCAGCCGCAGCCGCAGCCGCAGCAGCCGCCCGCCGAGTACACCCCCTCCACCCGTGCGCCCCACCACGCCCCCGACTCCCGGCCCGTGGTGGACCGGGGGCTGGCCGGTGTCGGGCGGAAGGCGCGGCGCGGGGAGCCGTTCGCCGCGCGGGCCGCGCGGGCGCTGCGGGTGAGCGTGTCCTCCTCGGCGGCGCGCGAGGTGGCCCGGACAACCGCCACCGCCGAGGCGCTCCAGCAGCCGGTGACCACCGGGCGGCAGATCGCCGTGACGTCCATCCGGGGCGGCGCGGGCAAGACGACGGTGGCCGCGCTGCTGGGCGCCACGTACGCGCACTACCGGCAGGACCCGGTGCTCCTCGTCGAGGCCGATCCGGCGCTCGGCTCGCTGCCGCTGCGGCTGGGCGCCGAGTCGCTGCGGTGGACCACCGGCGACCTGGCGGGGATCATCGAGCCGCAGATGTCGCTGCTGGACATCACCGGCTATCTGGTGCAGCTCCCGGGCAACGCCTGGCTGCTGCCCGGCAGTCAGGGCCAGATCGGCGCGATGCTGGACAGCCGGGCGTACGAGCGGGTCATGGTGTCGCTGCGCCGCTACTTCGGCGTCACGGTCGTCGACTGCGAGACGCTGCCCGCCGAGGTCGCCCGGGTCGCGCTCTCCGCCGCGCAGGCCCGGGTGCTGACCGCCCCCGCCACGCTGGAGGGCATCACCAGCACGTACGCGGTCCTGACGTGGATGCAGTCGCTGCCCCGGCAGGTGATCGCCGGGACGGTCGTGGTGCTGAGCGAACTGGTGCCGCACTCCGGGCTCGATCTCGACCAGGCCGCCCAGAAGCTGACGGCCACCGGCGCGAGCGTCCAGATCCTGCCGTACGACCGGCATCTGGCGGCCGGCGGGGAGATCCGTACCGAACTGCTGGCGCACGCGACGCGGGAGGCGGCCACCCGGCTCGCCGCGGACGTGTTCCGGCTCTCGCAGCAGTACCACTGATCGCCCGCCCGCCGACCGGCCCGATCCCACCGATGCCCCGCCCGACCCCGAGTGACGGACGACGATGAGTACCCGACTGATCCACCGCCCGGCCCGGACCACCCGGCCGCCGGCCGCCTCCGAGGCGCGCACCATCGAGGCGCCGCCGAACCTGCCCGAGGGCAAGTCGGGCAACATCGCCATGTCGCTGTTGCCCGTCGCCGGGGTGATGTCCTCCGTCGTGATGATGACGGTGGTGCGCAACAGCCAGTTCGCCGGACTCGGGGCGATCATCCTCGTCGTCACCGTGATCGGCTCCCTCACGCTGGTCTTCTCGCAGCGCGGCAAGGCGCAGCGCACCCGCCGCACCCAGCGCGAGGCGTATCTGGCGTACCTGGAGGACCTGCGCGAGAAGCTGTCCGTCGAGGAGCGCGAGCGGGCCGAGCGGGCCGCCGTCCTCAACCCGCCGCCGCACGCCCTGTACGACATAGTCCGCGACCCGGCCCGGCTCTGGGAGCGGCGCCGGACGGACGGCGACTTCCTGCGGGTGCGGGTCGGTACGGGCGAGATGCCGGTCCGTGATCTGACCGTCGCCCAGCAGGGTTCGTCGGTCCTGTCGCCGCCGGACACCTTCATGCTCAACGAGGCGTCCGCGCTGATGGACCGGTTCCGTACCGGCACCGAGCTCCCGCTGACCGTCCCGCTGGACCGGGTCGGCAACATCAGCGTCATCGGGCCGCGCGAGGACGGTCTGCGCGTCGCGCGCGCCCTCCTTGTCCAGACCGCCGCCACGCACGCCCCGGACGACGTGGCGATGGCGCTCGCGGTGCCGGGCGACCGGCTGGCGGAGTGGGAGTGGGCCAAGTGGATGCCGCATCTGCTGGACCCCGACCAGTTCGACGGGCCGGTCGCCGCCCGGCGGATCGCCCCGTCGGCGCCGCAGCTGGCCCGCCAGATCGGTGCGGAGCTGCGCCGCCGGGCCTCTTACGCGGCGGAGGTGCGGCGCGGGCTGTCCGGCAAGGACGCGCTGGCCATGACCTCCCGGCTGCTCGTCGTGACCGACGGGCACGGCGAGGACGCGGTGGAGCTGCCGCGGCCGGACGACGCGGTCGGGCTGCGCGAGATGGGCGTCACGGTGCTGCATCTGCTGGAGCACCGGGTCCAGGAGCCCGGGCACGTCAGTGTCCGGATCACCGTGGACGGCGACGAGGTCGTCATCGAGGACCTGCGCGAGCAGGAGCCGATCAGCGCGCACGGCACGGTGGACGAGGTGTCCATCCCGTTCGCCGAGGGGTTCGCCCGGATGCTGGCGCCGATGCGGCTGTCCGCCGAGTCGATGGTGGACGCGCCGCTGTCCGGCCCGGTCGACTTCGCGGACCTGCTGGGCATCGACGACGTGGCGCAGCTCGACCTGTCGTACCTGTGGGCGCCGCGCGGCGAACGCGCCTTCCTGCGGGTGCCGATCGGCATCAGCGACTCCCACCAGCCGGTCCTCCTGGACCTGAAGGAGTCCTCCGAGCTGGGCATGGGCCCGCACGGGCTCTGCGTCGGGGCCACCGGTTCCGGCAAGTCGGAGCTGCTGCGCACCCTGGTCCTGGCGCTGGTGGCCACCCATGCGCCGGAGGACCTGGCGCTGGTCCTGGTCGACTACAAGGGCGGTGCGACCTTCGCCCCGTTCGCCGAACTGCCGCACGTGGCCGGGGTGATCACCAACCTGGAGAACCAGGCGGGGCTGGTCGAGCGGGTGCACGCCTCGCTCGCCGGTGAGGTCAAGCGCCGCCAGCAGGTGCTGAAGGACGCGGGCAACGTCGCGGACATCGGCCACTACGCGGCGCTGCGCGCCGAGCGGCGGCCCGATCTGGACCCGCTGCCGCACCTCTTCGTGGTGATCGACGAGTTCGGTGAACTCCTCACCGCCAAGCCGGACTTCATCGACCTGTTCCTCTCCATCGGCCGGATCGGCCGCTCCATCGGGGTGCATCTGCTGCTGTCCAGCCAGCGCATCGAGGGCGGCAAGCTCAAGGGCCTGGACACCTACCTGTCGTACCGGCTCGGCCTGCGGACGTTCTCCGCCGACGAGTCTCGGACGGTCCTGGACACCACGGACGCCTTCCATCTGCCGCCGCTGCCCGGATTCGGCTATCTGAAGGTCGACACCAGCCACTACGAGCGGTTCAAGGCGAGCTACGTCTCCGGCGCGTACCGGGGCCCGGTCCAGCGCGACCAGGAGGAGGAGACCGGTCCGCTCGCCCTGGAGTACGAGGCGTTCAACACGCTGGCCGAGCCGGAGCGCGCGGAGGAGGAGCCGAAGGTGCGGCGCCGGGAGACCGGGCCGACCGAGATGGGCGTGGTCGTCGACCAGCTGCGCGAGGCGGCCGCTCCGGTGCGCCGGATCTGGCTGCCGCCGCTGCCGCAGGCCGTCGCCCTGGACCGGGTGGCGGGGCCGCTGGACGTGGGGCCGCGCGGGATGCAGCTGGCGAGGCGGCGCGGCCCGCTCCAGGTGCCGCTCGGGCTGCTCGACGACCCGACCCGGCAGTGGCAGGGCGAGTGGTACCTGGACCTCACGGTGGCGGGCGGCCACGCCGCGGTCATCGGCGGTCCGCAGTCCGGCAAGACGACGCTGCTGCGCACCCTGGCGCTCTCCCTGGCGCTGACCCACACCCCGCAGGAGGTCGGCGTCTACGGGCTCGACCTGGTCGGCGGCGGGCTCCAGGCGGTCTCCGGGCTGCCGCACGTCGGCGGGGTCGCGGGCCGCGCGGACCGGGAGCGGGCCGGGCGCACCGTCGAGGAGGTGCGCGGGATGCTCGCGGTCCGCGAGGACCTCTTCCGCGAGCACGGCATCGACTCGGTGGAGCAGCTGCGTTCGCTGCACGCGGCGGGCCGGCTGCCCCAGCTGGCATCCGCGGAGATCGTGCTGGTCATCGACGGGTTCGGGGCGCTGCGCGACGACTTCGACGAGCTGGACGACGCCGTCGTGGACATCCTCAAGCGCGGTGGCGGCTACGGCATCCACGTGGTGGCGGGCATGCTCCGCTGGAACGACGTGCGCATCGCCACCCAGTCGAACTTCGGCACCCGGGTGGAGCTGCGGCTGAACGACCCGAGCGAGTCGAGCATCGACCGGAAGCTGGCGCAGACCCTGTCGCCGGACGAGCCGGGCCGCATCCTCACCGACGGCAAGCTCTTCGCCCAGGTCGCGCTGCCCCGTACGGACGGGCTGGGGGACGCGTCGGACCTGGGCTCGGTGCTGGAGCACACCGCCCGTACCGTCCGCGCCACCTGGAGCGGCGAGGTCGCCCAGCCGGTGCGGGTCCTGCCGCACCTCCTGGAGCCGCGGCTGCTGCCCGGCCCGGTCGCCGAGCCCAAGCGGGTGCCGATCGGCCTGGACCAGACGGCGCTGGCGCCCGCGCTGCTCGACCTGTTCCACCACGACCAGCACCTGCTGATCCTGGGCGACAGCGAGTGCGGCAAGACGAACCTGCTGAAGACCGTGGCGCACGGGCTGATCGAGCGGTACGGCGAGGAGGAGCTGGTCTTCGCCGTCATGGACCCGCGGCGCGGGCTGCGCGGCGCGATCCCGGAGGAGTTCCGCGGCGGGTACGCGTACAACCCGAAGATGTGCGCCGGGCTGTCCGCCGGGATCGCGACCGAGCTGGAGAAGCGGCTGCCGGACGAGCGGACGGACACCGAGGACCTGGAGCCCGGCAGCTGGGGCAGCGGTCCGCGGATCGTGGTCCTGGTCGACGACTACGACGTGCTGACCACGGCCGGGCAGTCGCCGCTGGAGCCGTTCCTGCCGTACATCCCCTCCGCCGTCGACATCGGGCTGCACTTCGTGCTGACCCGGCGGGTGGCGGGTGCCTCGCGCGGCATGTACGACCCGCTGGTGCTGGGGCTGCGCGAGTCGGGGGCGTCGGCGCTCCTGATGGCGGGCGACCGCAGCGAGGGCCAGCTCTTCCCCGGCGTGTACGCGTCCCAGCAGCCTCCGGGGCGCGGGGTGTTCATCCGCAGGGGCCAGCCCCACCGCCTGATCCAGACCGTGTACACCGCGGAGTGACGCACCGGGGGCGGCCCGCATCCCGGGCCGCCCCACCGCGCTTCCGCACCCCGGACGAAGAAGGAACGGCCGACCAACATGACCAAGGACGTCATCGCCCTCACCTCGCGCATGCCCGATCCGCTGACGGTGCTCGCCGCACTGCTGGCGGGAGGCCCGGACAAGCTGGTGGGGACGGCCGGCGAGGACGCCGTCGTGCAGCTCTGCGACGACCAGGGCCGGCCGCTGGTCTCGATCGAGGCGCCGCTGCTGGTGCAGGTGGCGGGCGAGGCGGAGCGGCTGCTCGGGGCGACCGCGCCGCCGGTCCCGTTCTGGTGGACGGAGGCGCGGGCGACGACGGGCGTCGCGGAGGCCGAGGCGCTCGCGGGCACCTTCGCGGCCCGGGTGGCGCTGCTGGCCGAGGGGTCCGCCTGGCCGCCGGAGGCCACCCGTTCCGTCGCGGTGGTGAAGACCGACAAGATGAGCGTGGCGCCCACGCCCGCCGCCGCGCAGCCCGCCGTCGACGTGCTCACCGACAAGGTGGCCGTCATCATCCAGGACCGCCCGGTGATCGCCATGACGGCCTGGCTGTCGGACGCGTTCCGGGCCGCCGCCAACGCGGAACTGGGCCTCCAGATCGTCACCTCGCCGGGCACCACCCTCTCCCCCGCGGTCCGCAACAGCCTCAGCGGCTGGCCCTCGCGCTGGGTGGTGCAGGACGAGAAGGACGGCTATTACGACGGCCTGTCCGGTGCCGTACTGCGGTGGCAGAACGGGCTGTTCGCCACGGTGGAGTCGCCCGACGCCACCCCCGACGACCCGCGCACCCCGATGGCCGACGCCTACCGGCGGATCGTGGACAGCGGCGAGCGGCAGCTGGCGATCTCGTACCGCACGGTCCACCCGGCCGACGACCGGCTGGTGCTGGGCGGGGCCCTGGAGACGGTGTGGCAGGAGCTGACGGGGCAGCCGCCGGCCGGGTGGGGCACCTCCGAACCTGCCAACCTGCCATGGTCGCTGCGCAGGTTGACCGATGTCGCCTTCGACCGGGCGCCCGAGCCGACCTGGTTCGTGGTGGTCGGCTCCCCGGACCGGCCGGGGCTGGCCACGGTGCGGATCAGCCGGACGAAGGCGGGTGTGGAGGAGGACGTCACGCTGGCGTTCGGCTACGGGCGGGACGAGGAGCCCCCGGTGGCGGCGCTGGAGAAGGTGGCGGAGGCGCTGGCGACCCGTCATCACCTCCAGTCGATGCTGGTCCAGCTCCGCAGGGCCCGCCGGGACCTGGCGGTGCCGCCGCACTTCGAGGGGCCGGGGGTGCCGCTGGCCTTCGTGCTCGGCGCGGAGGAGGTCCGCGAGATGCCGGGCGACCGCGCCCGGCGCACCCCGCTGGCGCAGCCGCCGGTGCAGCTCGGCCCGAAGTCCCGTCCGGCGCTCTACTATCCGTTCCCGGGCGACCCCTCCGACCTGTCGGGCTGGCAGGAGTTCGAGCGGCTGATGCGGCACCTGAAGGGCGCGTGAGGCGGAGCGGAGCGGCCTGAGACCGGAGCCGCGCACCGCCCCGGGGCCCCGTCTCCGAACGGCCCCGTCCGGATTTTCCGGGCGGGGCCGTCGCCGTGTCCGCACCGGCTGCCGCAGAGGCACCTTCGCGGGCGGGAGGTTCCGACAAGGGGCCAATAGCTGATCAAAAGATGGGCACTTGTTCCTGACGATCAAGCACTTTCGGTCACAAATGCCTTCCCTATGACCGGTACAGGGGGTTGACTGGGTGTCACGCATGGTGATGCCGCCGCCCCCTACCGAGGGCGGCCACCACCACGGGCCCCTGGGCCCGGCCCCGACGCCCCCGGCTTCCGGCGAAGGAGAGTGAGCAGGAATTGACCGTCCCGTCCCGCACGACGCACCCGGGCCCGCGCCTGCGCCCGCGCCCGGTGGACGCGAACCGCCCGACCCGGGGGACTCACCCGATCGGCGCAGTCGAATCCGGCCGGATACCCATTCGCCCGCGCATCCGAATCGTTTTGACTAGGGGTACCAATGAGCCAGATCGCGCTGCCGGAGTTTCATATGCCGTTCCCGAGCGCCGGCTGCAATCCAGGGATCGCGCGGACCAGGGAGGCCGTGTGGGAATGGGCGGACTCCCATGACCTCTCCCTCTCCCCCGGGGCCCGGAAGAAGATGGTCCGGACCCGGCCCGAACTCTGGATCTCCCTGATCTTCCCCACCGCCTCGCAGCACCATCTCGACCTCTTCTGCCAGTGGCTCTTCTGGGCGTTCCTCGTCGACGACGAGTTCGACGACGGGCCCGCCGGGCGCAATCCGCGCCTGTGCGAGCCGGCGATCGACCGGCTGGTGGCCGTCCTCGACGGCGAGGAGCCGCGCGGCGCCATGGAGCGGTCCCTGGCCGAGCTGCGGAGCCGGACGTACCGGGACCGCCCGGCGCACTGGATCCGGCAGTTCCGCCGGGACACCGTCTCCTGGCTGTGGACCTATTACGCGGAGGCCGTGGACCGGGCCACCGGGCATGTCCCCAGCCGCACCGAATACATCACGCACCGCCGGGAGTCGGTGGCCATGCAGCCCTTCCTCGACCTCCACGAGATCACCGCCGGGATCGACCTGCCCGAGTCGGCCCGGAGCCTTCCCTCGTACATCGCGCTGCGCCATGCCGTCACCGACCACTCCGGGCTCTGCAACGACATCTGCTCCTTCGAGAAGGAGGCGCTGCTCGGCTACGGGCACAACGCGGTGGCCCTCATCCAGCGCGAGCGCGGCTGCTCGCTCCAGGAGGCCGTCGACGAGGCGGGCGGCGAGCTCGCCCGGATCGCCCGGCGGGTGCGCAGCGCGGAGCGGGAGCTGTTAGAGGAGATCGGGGCGGCCGGCATCGAGGGACAGACCCGGACCGCGCTGGAGCGGTGCGCCCGGGACTACCGGGGGCTGGTCCGCGGGGACTTCGACTACCACGCGCGGGCGGAGCGCTACACCCGCCCGGATCTCGTCGAGATCGACGACCGCGAGTCGCTGTCGGAGCACTTCGCGGCCTGATCCGCCGCCCCTTCCCCGGTCGCTCCGACCTGGAAGCGGGTACATATCGGTCATCGGCCCCGAAGGGGCGCCGTGGAACCGAAGAGGCGCAGCGCCGCAGGGCCCCGGCGCCTCGGAGCCGAGGAAGGGCTGGCCCCATGGACGCCGTACCCGCCGCGATATCCGCCCCGCCTCCCGGGGCACCGCCCCTGGCCGCCACCGCCCACGGAAGGGTGCGCGGCGTCTGGGAACAGGGGGTCGCCGTCTTCCGCGGCATCCCGTACGCCGCCCCGCCGGTCGGCCCCCTGCGGTTCGGGGCGCCCGCGCCGCCCGAGCCGTGGGAGGGGGTGCGGGAAGCGGTGGCGTTCGGGCCGACCGCACCCAAACGGCCGTACGCCCCGCCGCTGGACCGGCTGCTGCCGGACCCCGGGGTGCCGGGCGACGGCTGCCTCAACCTCAATGTGTGGACGCCGTCCCCGGGCCCCGACCGGCTGCCGGTGATCGTCTGGATCCACGGCGGGGCGCTGCTGCACGGCTCCTCGGCCGTGGAGCTGTACGACGGGACGGCTTTCGCCCGGGACGGGGTGGTGCTGGTCTCGGTCAACTACCGCCTCGGTGTGGAGGGTTTCGGGGTGTTCCCGGACGCGCCCGCCAACCGGGGGCTGCTCGACCAGATCGCCGCGCTGACCTGGGTGCGGGAGAACATCGCGGGGTTCGGCGGCGATCCCGGCCTGGTGACGGTGTGCGGGGAGTCGGCGGGGGCGGTCAGCATCGGGGCGCTGCTGGCGGTGCCGGCAGCCGGGGGGCTGTTCCGGCGGGCGGTGCTGCAGAGCGGTGCGCCGGGTGCGCTGCCGCTGGGCCGGGCGGCCCGCCGCACCACGGAGCTCATCGCCCGGCGGCTCGGGGTGCCGGCGACGGCCGGGGCGCTGGCCGGGGTCGCCCCGCGCGCGCTGCTGGACGCGCAGACCGCGGTGACCGCGGGCGGTTCCCCGCTGACCGGCGGCCACTCCTTCCAGCTGGTGGTGGACGGCGAGCTGCTGCCCCGCGACCCGCTGGCGGCGCTGCTGGACGGCGCCTCGGCCGGGGTCGACCTGCTGATGGGGTCGACCACCGAGGAGTACCGCCTCTGGTTCGTCCCCAGCGGTCTGACCGAGCGGATCTCCGCGCTCGGACTCGGGCTGGCCCGCCGGAGGTTCCGGGTCCCGGGCGCCACGGTGCGGACGTACCGGGCGAACCGGCCGGGGGCCACCCCGGGCGAACTGCTCGGCGCGCTCGCCACCGACCTGCTGCTGCGGGTCCCGCTGAACCGGCTGGCCGACGCCCGTACCGGGGCCGGGGCGGCGGGGACCACCCGGCTCTACGAGTTCGGCTGGCCGTCGCCGGTGCTGGGGCTCGGGGCCTGCCACGCGCTGGAGATCGCCTTCGTCTTCGACACCCTGGACCGGCCGGACGCGGTGGCGCTGGCCGGGGCGGACGCGCCCCGGGAGCTGGCCGCCGCGATGCACGCCGCCTGGGTGGCGTTCGCCCGCTCCGGCGACCCCGGCTGGCCCGCCTGGGACGCCTCGCGCCCGGTGATGGCCTTCGGTCCCGGCGAGCCGCGCCTGGTCCGGGCCCCGCGCGACGACGAGCTGCGCGGCTGGGCCCCGTACCGCCGCTCCCGCACCGGTTAGGGTCGGGGGGACGATCAGGACCGGGAGCGGGGGGTACGGGTGGACGGCGCGCTGGCGCGGATTCTGGAGGACGCGGCGCGGGGGCGGTTCCCGGCGGCGGACGGCGGGACGACGGTGGTGCGGCAGCCCGGCGCCCGGGACGCGGGCGTGCTGGCGTTCACCGCGCATTCGGTGGTCTTCCTCGACGAGGACCCCGGCTGGGTGCGCTCCGTGCTGGCCGGCACCCCCGGCGACCCGCTCGCCGCGACGATGAACCCGCACTTCCTGGGCGCGCTGCTGGCCCGTACCGGCCGTCACATGAACACCGTCGACCTGCTGACGGTCGCCGCCGCGCTGCCCGGGGGGCCGGAGATCGCGCTGCGGGAGATCGAGGACCCGGAGCACCCGAGGGTGGCGCGGGCTCTGGAGTACCGCGACGACGTACGGGTCTGGGCGGCCGACGGCGGGGTGGTGGTCCTCGGCCGGGGCGTCGCGGGCCGCTGGGAGACCGCCGTCGAGGTGGACGAGGAGGCGCGCGGCCGGGGGCTGGGCGAGCTGCTGGCGCGGGCGGCCCGGCATCTGGTGCCGGACGCGGTGGTGTGGGCCCAGCAGTCGCCCGGTAACGCCCGCAGTGTGCGGACGTTCCAGGCGGCGGGGTACCGGCCGGTGGGCTCGGAGGCCCTGCTCGTCGCGGGGTGAGCGGCCGGCCGGGCCCCGGGCGGATCCGTCAGCGGAAGACCCCGGTGTGGCCGAGCGAGTAGCGGCCGGGCTGCGGGTAGACGGCCAGTCCGTGCGGGCCGCTGCCGACCGGGATGCGGGCGAGCTGTTTGCCGGTGGCGGTGTCGATCGCGTACACCTCGGCGTTGTAACGGCCGCTCAGCCAGAGGACCTTGCCGTCGGCCGACACCCCGCCCATGTCGGGGCTGCCGCCGCCGGGCAGGTGCCACTTCTTCACCAGCTTGCGGCCGGCGAAGTCGAAGACGGAGACGGAGCCCTCGCCCCGGTTGGAGATGTACATCACCTTGGAGTCGCGGCTGACGTAGAGGCCGTGGGCGCCCTTGCCGGTGGGCAGCAGCTTCGGGGTGGTGAACTTCTTCCCGTCCAGCACCCAGACCCCGTCGGCCATCATGTCCGCGATGTAGAAGGTGCTGCCGTCCGGTGACAGTTTGACGTCCTGCGGCATCGCCCCCTTGAGCGGCAGCTTCTGCTGGGCGACGACCTTCTGCGCGGCGGTGTCGACCTTGAGGAGTTCGCCGGAGAACTCGCAGGAGACGATGAAGTAGCGGCCGTCGGTGGTGAAGTCGGCGTGGTTGACACCCTCGCAGTCGACCGGGACGGCCTTGACCGTCTTCATGGTGTGGGCGTCGCGGAAGACCAGCTGCTTGTCCATCGAGGCCATCACCACGGCGTACTTGCCGTCCGGGGTGAAGTAGAGGTTGTACGGGTCGGAGACCGGCACGGTGCGGCCGGTCTTCCCGGTGGCCGGATCGATGGCCGTGAGGCTGTCCCCGAGGTCGTTGTTGACCCAGAGGGTCTTCAGGTCCCAGGACGGCACGACGTGCTGCGGCTGCCGGCCGACCTTGATCGTTTGGATGACCTTGTACGTCGCCGGGTCGATGACGGTCACGGTGTCGGAGTTGGTGTTGGGGACGTAGATCCGGGCCGGGAAGTCCTTGACGACCGGGGAGAGTCCGCCCCGGTCGGCCGCGTAGACGTCCTTGGTGTCGAGCACCGGGGGCATCCCGGGGAGTCCGGGCTGGGCGGCCGACCGGTCGTGGGCGGACGCGGTGGGCGGATCGGCGGCCTCGCTGCCGACGGCCTGGACGTTGCTCGGGCCGCCGGAGGTGCCGCAGCCGGTGAGTACGGCCAGCAGGACGCCCCCGAGCAGGGCCGCGGTGCGCTTGGTGGTGGGAGGCATCAGGTCAGCAACTCCGTGGTCGTCACCGCACGCAGTCCGCGGCGGTCGATTTCGGTGAGGAGGAGGGGCAGCGCGGCGACCGTGTCCGCGTAGCCGAAGTGCAGGCTCACCACCGATCCGTTGCGGATCTCCCCGGTCACCTTGCGGGTGACGGACGCGGCGCCGGGGGAGGTGAAGTCGAGGGAGTCCACGTCGTACGAGAGGACGTGCGGGTAGCCCGCCCGGGCGGCGAGCCGCTGGACGAGCGGGGTGGCGTCCCGGGCCCGCGAGGGCCGGAACCAGGTGCCGATGGAGCCGGTGAGCCGGCGCAGCCGCCGGGCGCAGTCGTCGATCTCGGCGTACGCCCCGGCCTCGTCCATCGTGGAGATGTCGATGTGGTGCTGGGTGTGGTTGCCGAGTTCGTGGCCGCCGTCGAGGATCCGCCGGGCCAGCCCGGGGTGTTCGTCGAGCCAGGTACCGACGGCGAGGACGGTGATCCGGGCGTGGGCGCGTTCGGCCTCGGTGAGCAGGGAGCGGGCGATGGCCGGGTCGCCCTGGCCGTGGAAGGTGAGGGCGACCCGGGGGCGGTCGCGGGGGCCGTGGTCGATCTGGACGGGCAGGCCGGGGAAGCGGCGCGGTCCGGGCGCGGGGTGCGGGGACGGGGAGCGGGCGGCCCCGGCGGGGTTCTCCGGGCTCGCCGGGTCCGGGCGGTGGACGGCCGGGCGGGCAGCGGCGTCATGGTCCGCGCATCCGGCGGCGAGGGCACCGGCAAGGGCGGCCCCCGCTCCCGCGCGCAGCGCGCCGCGGCGGGGCACCGGAGTGTCGGAGGCGTTCATGTTCAGACACGCTAGGTGTGGAACGGGAAGAAGATGACATTGTGGGCATACGAGTGAAGCAGAGGAATCATTCACTCAACCCTATAGATATTCATCGTTTTGCAGGCAAGTGACCCAAGACACCTACGATTCTTCCGGTGAATGTCCTTTTATGTCCACCAATGGGCTATTCGTACTTTTGGTGGAGAGGTCGCCCGTCTGCCATAGTCGGTACCACGACCGCATGACCCGAGCCCGGTCGTCACGAGCGGCCGTGAACACACCCCCCATTTCACGGTCCCCACACAGCAGCCCCCGCAGCGCCGCACCACGGCGGATCCCGGGGGCTGCTGTGCGTCCGGGGGCGGGTCGCCGGAACCGGGAGGACGCCCCCGGCCGGATCAGCGGTCGGAGATCCGCATCTCGAACCAGGTGGTCTTGCCGCGCGGCAGCAGGTCCACGCCCCAGCGGTCGGAGAGCTTGTCGACGAGGAAGAGGCCCCGCCCGCTCACATCCATCTCCTGGACCGGCATCAGACAGGGCAGCCCGCGCGAGGGGTCGCGCACCTCGATCCGGACCCAGCCCCGGCGGCGCATCATCCGCAGCCCGAAGACCCGGGCGCCGGTGTGCCGTACCGCGTTGCCGACCAGCTCCGAGACGAGCAGCACGGCGTACTCGGCGATCTGCGGGGAGAGTGCCCACTGCCGCAGCACCACGCAGGAGGTGAGCCGCCGGGCGGTCGCCGCGGACTCCGGCCGGGACGGCAGCCGGACCTCGCCCTCCGCCGGGTTCCCGAACAACTCCAGCGCCTTGAAAGCCTGTTCGTCCTCGAATACCGGCTTACAGCGCGCCGCTGTCGCACCACTGTGCGGTCGCGGCCGATCCACACCCTCCAGGCCCGCCATGAGCACCATCATGGCCGCAAGACCGGCCCCCCGGGGCCGTTCCGAAGGAATACGCCCCCCGTACGCAACCCCCCGGTCCAGTCGCACGACATATGCCTGTGGCATGAAACGGCCAGAAAAAGCCCGCCTGACCTGCGCGGACACCGGGCCCTGTGCGAACCGGGGGGCCGTACACGGAACCGGGCCCCGAGATGCCCCCGGGACCCGGCCAATCCGCCCGCACGGATGAACCGGCGGCAATCTGTACCCAACTTGCGTTCGGTCAGAGGAATTTGGCCTTGCCCGGCCCCTCCTCGACGAAACTGCGCATTCCGCGCTCCCGGTCCTCGGTGGCGAACAGCCCCGCGAACCAGTTCCGCTCGATGGTGAGCCCGGTGTCGATGTCGGTCTCCAGGCCGGCGTCGATGGACTCCTTGGCGGCGCGCAGCGCCAGTGCCGGGCCCTTCGCCAGCGCGGCGGCCCAGGCGTGCGCCTGCTCGTAGACCTCGGCGGCGGGCACCACCCGGTCCACCAGGCCGATCGTCAGCGCCTCCTCGGCGCGGACGTGACGGCCGGTGAAGATCAGGTCCTTGGCCCGGGAGGGGCCGACCAGCCGGGAAAGCCGCTGGGTGCCGCCGGCGCCCGGGATCAGCCCGAGCAGGATCTCGGGCTGGCCCAGCTTGGCGTTGTCGGCGGCGATCCGGAAGTCGGCGCAGAGCGCCAGCTCGCAGCCGCCGCCCAGCGCGTAGCCGGTGACGGCGGCGACGACGGGCTTGGGGATGCGGGCCACGGCGGTGAAGGAGTCCTGGAGCGCCTTGGACCGTACGACCATCGCCGCGTGGTCCATCACCTGCATCTCCTTGATGTCCGCGCCGGCCGCGAACACCTTCTCGCCGCCGTAGAGGACAACGGCGCGCACGTCCTCGCGCCGGGTCGCCTCCTCGGCGAGTTCGCGCAGCCGGTCCTGGGTGGCGACGTCCAGGGCGTTCATGGGCGGGCGGTCCAGCCGGATCGTGCCGACTCCGTCGCGTACTTCGAGATTCGCTGTCATGGAAGGCAGGTTAACCGGCGCTAACGGGGCCGGGCCGGTGCGGTCGGTCACAGCGACGGGCCCGGTGCCGCTGGTCGCGGCGCCGGGCCCGTCGTCGTACCGCCGGTGGGGCGGCTACGGAGTCACTTGGTCCACTCCGCCCAGGACATGTTCCAGCCGTTGAGGCCGTTGTCCGGCTGGATCGTCTTGTCCTTCGAGTTCTTCACGACCACGACGTCGCCGATGAGCGAGTTGTCGAAGAACCAGGCTGCCGAGGTGTCCTTGCTCCAGGCACCGCGCACGTCCTGGAGACCGACGCAGCCGTGGCTGGTGTTGGTCGTCCCGAAGATGCCGGAGCCGCCCCAGTAGTTGCCGTGGATGAAGGTGCCCGAGGTGGACAGCCGCATGGCGTGCGGCACGTCCTTGATGTCGTACTCGCCGCCGAAGCCGACGGTGTCACCGTTCATCCGGGTCACCTTGAGCTTCTCGCTGATGACCATCTGGCCGTTGTACGTGGTGGTCGCCGGGGCGCCCGCGGAGATCGGGATGTCCTTGATCTGCTGGTCGTCGCGGACGACCTTCATCCGGTGGCTGCTCGCGTCGACCGTGCTGACCTGCTTGCGGCCGATGGTGAAGGAGACCGTCTTGGCCTGCTTGCCGTAGACCCCGGGCCGCCCCTCGACGCCGTCGAGGTTGAGCTTGACGGTCACCTTGGTGCCGGCGGCCCAGTAGTTCTCGGGGCGGAAGTCGAGGCGGTCGTTGCCGAACCAGTGGCCCTCGACCGGGACGGACGGCTCGGCCGTCACCTTGATGGCCTTCTCGACCGCTTCGGGGTCGGTGATGCCGCGGGTGAAGTGGATCGAGACCGGCATGCCGACGCCGACCGTGGAGCCGTCCTCCGGGGTGTACTGCCCGATGAAGGTGTTCTGCGGGACGAGCGTGGTGAAGGTGGTGTCCTTCGCCGACTCACGGCCCTTGGCGTCCTTGGCGATCGCGTGGACCTTGTACTTGGTCGCCGCGGCCAGGTGCTGGTCCGGGGCCCAGCTCGCGCCGTCGGCCGCGATCTTCCCCTCGACCTCGGCACCCTTGGGGTCGGAGACCTTGACCGTGGTCAGCTTCCCCTCCGCGGCCGAGATCTTCAGTGCGCCGCTGGTCGCGACGGACTCCGCGCCGTCCTTGGGCGCCACGGTCACCACGGCCGTCGAGGCCGCGGTGTCCCCCGCCTTTCCGCCGCCGCCCTTTCCGGCGCCGCCCGCCTCGTCCTCCCCGCCGCAGGCCGTCACCATCAGCAGCAACGCACCCGTCACCAGGGCCAGTCCGGCGGACCGCCGCCTGCCCCGCATGCCGTTCGTCCCGGCCGATGTCCCCGATATCGGCTGCCCGTTCAATGTGGTCGTCTCCCCTCGCACGGCCTGGCCCCGCCATGGCCCCGGGAACCCTCGGTTCCCTCCCCCGCGCGCTGCATGTGCACGCTCGGTGAAAGATAATCACACCGGCTGTGGGGAAATGACTCCGCGCATGTCACCGTTCCGTACCAAGGTGGACACCGGCTCAGGTACCGGTCCGGGCCGGGGTGCGGGCACCGCGCGAAGGCCCGGTCAGCCGAGGATGCCCCGGTCGTAGCCGATGGCCACGGCGGCGGCCCGGTCCTTGGCGCCGAGCTTGGCGAAGACATGGGTGAGGTGGGTCTTCACCGTGGCCTCGCTGATGAAGAGTTCGGCGGCGATCTCCCGGTTGGAGGTCCCCTTCGCGACGAGTTCGAGCACCTCGCGCTCGCGCGCCGAGAGCGATTCGCCGCCCGCCGCCGGGGTCCGCACCCGGGAGATCAGCCGGGAGGCGACGGCGGGCGAGAGGACGGTGCGCCCGTCGGCGGCGGCCCGGACGGCGGTGAACAGCTCGTCGCGCGGGGCGTCCTTGAGCAGATAGCCGGTGGCGCCCGCCTCGATCGCGGGCAGGGTGTCGGAGTCGGTGTCGTACGTGGTGAGGACGAGGACCTTGGAGCGGGCGCCGCGCCGGGTCAGCTCGGCGATGGCGGCGACCCCGCCGCCGCCCGGCATCCGGAGGTCCATCAGGACGACGTCCGGGTCGAGCCGGGCCGCCAGCTCGACGCCCTCCACCCCGTTCGCCGCCTCACCGAGGACCTCGAAGCCGGGGGACGAGTCGAACATGCCGCGCAGACCGTCCCGTACGACCGGGTGGTCGTCGACGACGACGAGCGTGATGACGCGTGCGGAATCCTGAACCATGGCGGGACAACCGTACGGGTCAGGCGGCGGTGCGGACCAGGGGGACCCGTGCGCTGACCGCCGTGCCCCGGCCCGGCTCCGTCTCCACCTCCACGGTGCCCGCCACGCGTTCGGCGCGGGCCCGCATCCCGCCGAGCCCGAAACCGCCCGCGCCGCTGTACGGAGGCAGCGCGTCCGGGTCGAAGCCGCGCCCGTCGTCCCGTACGTCCAGGGTGAGTTCGTCGTCCATGAACGACAGGGTGACGCCGACCCGGGAGGCGTCGGCGTGGCGGGCGGCGTTGGCGAGGGCCTCCTCGCCGATCCGCAGGAGGGTGGCGGCGATCTCGTCGTGGACCGGTTCGACGGTGCCGGTGACGGTGAACCCGGCCCGGACTCCGTGGCGTTCCCCCCACCCGGCGACCGTGCGCTTCAGCGCGCCCGGCAGGTCGTCGTGGGCCAGCGCGGCGGGGACCAGGTCGTGGACCGAGCGGCGGGCCTCGCCGAGGCTGTGCCGGGCGAGGGCGGCGGCCCGGTCCAGATGCGTGCGGGCCAGCTCCGGGTCGGTGCCGCCGATCGAGGAGACCACCTGGAGCTGGGCGATGATCCCGGTCAGCCCCTGGGCCAGGGTGTCGTGGATCTCGGCGGCGAGCCTGCGGCGCTCGTCGGCCACACCCGCCTCGCGGGCCTGGACGAGGAGTTGGGCGTGGAGTCCGGCGTTCTCCGCGAGGGCCTGTTCGAGGCGGGCGTTGGCCGACTCCAGGTCGGTGATGGTGGTCGCCTGGACACGGGCGTGGTCGGCCTCCCGGTCGCCGATCCCGGCGAAGGTCATGGTGATGGTGGCGTGCAGGAGGAACAGGGCGCCGAAGGCGACCCAGTTCATCGTGGAGGTGGGCGGCAGACCGCTGCCGGACTGCGCCGCCGCCAGGATGACGGCGGTGGCCAGCAGCCCGGGACGCAGGGCCCGGCCGGGGAGCAGCCGGGCGGCGTCGAAGTACCCGAGGCTCGCGAACACCGAGAAGAACGGATTGCACCAGGTCAGGGCGAAGGCGAGCACGGTACGGACGGTGAAGTAGCCGCGCGCCGCCCATCCCTTGTCGGGTGCCCCCGGCCCGCTCCGGCCCCACCAGAGCAGGAGCGCGAGCGTCACCGGGACCAGCACCGCGGCATTGCGCAGGTCCGCGCGGTTCATGAGGAGCGGGGCGCTCAGGGCGGCCAGGGCGGTACCCAGGCCGAGCATCCCGTAGGGCCCGTACCGGAAGAACCGGTCCCAGCCCACGTCGGGGCTCTTCCCGCACGCCCGTCCGGCCCGTCCCACCACGGGTGTGTTCCCCTCGTCCATGACGGCAGTCTGCCCCGCCTTCCCGGGTCCGGTCACTCCCAGCGGAAGAGCCGGGTCGCGAGGAGGGCCACCAGGGCCGCCCAGAGCGCGGTCACCCCGAGCTGGGTCAGCTCGGGCCAACTGCCGGAGGCCGCCCGGTTCAGCGCCTCGGAGGCGGCGCCGAACGGGGTGAACCGGACGATGGTGCGCAGGGTGTCGGGCATGCTCTGGACCGGGATCCACACCCCGGCGGTGAACATCGTGACCAGGTAGACGATCGAGCCGAGCGCGGCGGACGCCTTGGCCGTACGGGCGAGGGCGCAGAGCAGCGAGCCGAGCGCCAGCACGCTCGCCACGGCCAGCAGCAGCGCCACGGCGTACCCGGCCGGCTGTCCGGGCAGCGCGACGCCGAAGCCGATCCGGCCGACCGCCATGGCCAGTACGGCGGAGCCGAGCGCGGCGACGGCGTGCAGCGCGATCTGCGCGGTGAGCAGCGCGGAGGGGCGTACCGGGGTGGTGGACATCCGGCGCAGGATGCCGCGTTCGCGGTAGCCGGTGAGGACGGGCGGCATGGCCTGGAGCCCGGCCATGATCATGCCGAGCAGCACCGCCACCGGCACGTAGAGGTCGATGACGCGCCTGCCGCCGAGGTCGTCGGAGTGCTCCCGGAAGGACGGGATGAGGCCCAGGATCACCAGGAGCACGCTCGGGAAGACCATGATCCAGAAGAGGCTGCCGGGTTCGCGGAGGAAGAGCCGGGTCTCGGCGCGGAGCACCGCCCGGTGCGCGGAGGCAGGGGCGGGGGCCGAACGCGTGGTGGCGGGGGCCGGGTTCGCGGTGGTCATCTCAGGCCGCCTGTTCCGTCTGGTCCGTGAGGTCGAGGAAAGCGTCGTCGAGCGTGGCCTCCGAGACGCGGAGCCGCTGGGCGGTGATGCCGTGCCGGGCCAGCAGGGAGATGACCGCGTTGACGGTCGTGTCGTCGCCGCCGATGACGATCCGCTCGCCGCCGTCCTCGCGCCGGACGGAGACGGCGCCGGGCAGGGCGGCCAGGTCGGTGTCGTCGAGCGGCCGCGAGGGCGTGAAGGAGATGACCGTGGAGCCGTCGGCCCGGCCGATCAGCCCGGACGGGGTGTCGAGGGCGACGATCCGGCCCTTGTCGATCACGGCGATCCGGTCGCAGAGCTGCTGGGCCTCCTCCATGAAGTGGGTGACCAGCAGGACGGTGACGCCGCCCGCGCGCACGTCCTCGATCAGCTGCCAGGTGTCCCGGCGGGCCCGCGGGTCCAGCCCGGTGGTCAGCTCGTCGAGGATCACCACCCGGGGGTTGCCGACCAGGGCGAGCGCAATGGACAGCCGCTGCTTCTGTCCGCCGGACAGCTTGGCGAACCGGGTGCCGTACTTGGTGTGCAGGCCGAGCCGTTCGGCGAGCTGCCGCCAGTCGGCGGGGTCCGGGTAGAAGGCGCTGTACAGCTCCAGCGCCTCGGCCACGGTGATCTTGGGCTGGAGCTCGCTCTCCTGGAGCTGGGCGCCGAGCAGCCGGGTGACCCGGGCGCGGTCGGCGGCGGGGTCGAGCCCGGCGACCCGGATCGTCCCGGCGTCGGGGGCGCGCAGTCCCCCGACGCACTCCACCGTGGTGGTCTTGCCCGCACCGTTGGGGCCGAGGATCCCGAAGATCTCCCCCTCGTCGACGGCGAAGCTCACGCCGTCGACCACGGTGCGCCCGGCGTACGCCTTGCGCACCCCGTTCGCTTCGATGATTGCCATGGCTCCGAGCATCGTGAAGCGCGCGCCGGCGCACCATCGTCCATCGCGCTCGAAACGGCATCGGCCGATCGGTTGATACCGGCTACGACCAGCGCTCCTCCACAACTACGCGCGCCCGGGACCGGCGGAAAACCACATGAGCGATGTCAGGGGCGAACCGTAGTCTCGACTGTGATGCCCGAAGAACATGTAGAGACCAAGGAACGGTCCACCGCGCAGTCCCTGATGCGCTTGTGGCCCTACGTGAAACCGGTACGGAAGCGACTTTCCGGTGCCGCGCTGGTCGCGGTCGCCGCGTCCTGCGTCGGCCTGGTGATCCCGCTCGTCCTGAAGTGGATGGTCGACGGTCCGGTGGCGGACCGCGACCCCGGCGGCGTCTGGCTCGGCGCCCTGTACCTGCTCCTGCTCGGCATCGCCGAGGCGGGGCTCTTCGGGGTACGGCGGTGGATGGTGGCGCGGCCGCTGGCCGGGGTCGAGGCGGAGATGCGGGCCGATCTGTACCGCCGTCTCCAGCGGCTCCCGGTGGCCTTCCACGACCGCTGGCCCTCGGGGCAGCTGCTCTCCCGCGCGACCACGGATCTGATGCTGCTGCGGATGTTCCTGGCGTTCCCGCTGACCTTCCTGCTGGTCAACGGCGCCACGATCGTGGTCGGTTTCGTCATTCTGCTGGCCCAGCAGTGGACGCTGGGGCTGATTCTGCTGATCCCGGTCGTACCGCTGATGATCATCTGCTCGGCCTTCGAGAGCAAGTTCGCCACCGTGGCCCGCCGGGCCCAGGACCAGGTCGGCGATCTGACCACGGTCGTCGAGGAGAGCGTGCTCGGCATCCGGATCGTCAAGGGCTTCGGCCGCCACCGCAGCCAGGCCCTCGCCTTCCGCGCACTCACGGAGCGGCTGCGCACCACGGAGCTGGAGAAGGCCCGGCTCCTGGCGGGGATCTGGTCGTCCATCACCCTGATCCCGGAGCTGGCGATCGGTGCGGCGCTGGTGCTCGGCACGGTCCAGGTCGCGGACGGCGACCTGTCGGCGGGCACCCTGGTCGCGTTCCTCTCCACGGCGCTGGCCCTGCGGTGGCCGGTCGAGTCGATCGGCTTCCTGCTGGCGATGTGCCAGGAGGCGGCGACGGCGTCCGACCGCTTCTTCGAGGTGATGGACGAGCCCGAGGAGGCGGACGCGGACGGAGCCGCCGCGGACACCCCCGCGACCGGCGGCGAGGACGGCCCGGCCCGCGGCGAAATGGTCTTCGAGGGAGTGGAGTTCCGCTATCCCGACGCCGAACCGGGCTCCGAGCCCATGCTGTCCCGGATCGACCTGCGCGTCCGCCCCGGCGAGACGATGGCCCTGGTCGGCGGGACGGGCTCCGGGAAGACGACGCTCACCGCGCTGGTCCCCCGGCTGTACGACGTCACGGCCGGGCGGATCACCCTGGACGGCACGGACATCGCCGCCATGCCCCGGGAGCGGCTGCGCGAGCTGGTCTCGGTGGCCTTCGAGGAGCCGACGCTCTTCTCGGCGAGCGTCGGGGAGAACGTGCTGATGGGCGCCGAGGGGGCCGGGGAGGAGGAGCTGCGCAGGGCGCTCTCCATCGCCCAGGCCGACTTCGTGCACGAGCTGCCCGAGGGCGTCGGCACCCAGGTCGGCGAGCAGGGTCTCAGCCTCTCCGGCGGGCAGCGGCAGCGGCTCGCGCTGGCCCGCGCGGTGGTCGGCCGGCCGCGCTTCCTGGTCCTCGACGACCCGCTCTCCGCGCTCGACGTGCACACCGAGGCGCTGGTGGAGGCCGCCCTGCGCCAGGTCCTGGCCGAGACCACGGCGATCGTGGTCGCGCACCGGCCGTCCACCGTGATGCTCGCGGACCGGGTGGCACTGCTCTCCGAGGGCCGGATCACCGCCGTGGGCACCCACCAGGAACTGCTGCGCGACAGCGCCGAGTACGCCTGGCTGATGTCGGGCGCCTCGCGGATACCGGACGGGGTCGGCCCGGACGCCTTCCCCGAGCCGTCCCCGGCCGGTGCCCCGTTCGCCCCGGACCTCCCCGCCGAGAAGGGCCTCACCCGATGACCAGTACGACCACGACGCCCGCCGGGAGTCCGGCGGGCACGACGAGCGCGGCGGAGCCCGGCGTCGGGGACGACTTCGACCAGGACGATCTGCCCACCCCGCCCGGGGCGACCGGCGCGCTGCTCAGCTCGCTGCTGCGGCCGATGCGGAGCAGGGTGGCGCTGGTCGCGCTGCTCCTCGTGGTCCAGCAGGCGGCGATGCAGGCGGGCCCGCTGCTCGTCGCGTACGCCATCGACCGCGGGGTGCCCGCGTTCCGGGACGCGGAGTACGGGCCGCTGATCGCGGTGGCGGTCGGGTACGCGCTCTGCTCGGTGGTGTCCGGGGCCATGCAGTACGGGTTCGTCCGGCTCTCCGGCCTGATCAGCCAGAACGCGCTGCTCGATCTGCGCGGCCGGATCTTCCGCCACGCGCAGGCGCTCAGCGTGGACTTCCACGAGCGCTACACCTCGGGCCGGCTGATCTCCCGTTCCACCACGGACGTGGAGTCGCTGCGGGAGCTGCTGGAGGAGGGGCTCCAGGAGCTGATCGGCGTGGTGCTCTCCTTCGTCACCATCTCGCTGATGCTGCTCTGGTTGGACCTCGGACTGGGCGCGGTCGCCGTGCTGTCGTTCGTCCCGCTGTATCTGCTGGTACGGCGGTTCCAGCGGCGGGCCGGGGAGATGTACGGCGCGAAGTCCACGGCGACCGCCGGGGTCATCGTGAAGTTCGCCGAGACGATGAACGGCATCCGCCCCGTCCAGGCCTTCCGCCGCGAGCGGGCCAACGAGGCGCGCTTCGAGGAGCTGAACCACACCCACCGGTGGTACAACGGCAGCGCCATGCTGGAGATGGCCCGCTATGTCGTCGGCTCCCGGCTGGTCGCCAACACCGCGGTCGCCGGGATCGTGCTCTGGGGCGCGTACCGGGTGGCCTCGGGGACCCTGGCGCTCGGTGTGCTGGCGGCGGCGGTGCTGTACCTGCGCCGGCTGTACGACCCGATCGACCGGCTCGGCATGTTCCTCAACTCGTACCAGTCGGCGGCCGCCTCACTGAAGAAGATCGCGGGGCTGCTGGCCCAGACCCCGTCCGTGCCGGAGCCCTCGGCGCCCCGGGAGCTGCCGGCCCGCACGGGCGAGGCCCCGGGCCGGGAGGTCGTCTTCGACGGGGTGCGGTTCGCGTACCGGACGGGCGGCGAGGTGCTGCCCCGGTTCGATCTGACCATCCCGGCCGGGCAGACCGTCGCCGTGGTCGGCTCGACCGGCGCGGGCAAGTCGACGCTGGCGAAGCTGCTGGCCCGGTTCTACGACCCGACGGAGGGCCGGGTGCTGCTCGACGGCACGGACCTGCGGGACCTGGCCGTACCGGAGCTGCGGCGCGGGGTGGTGATGGTGACGCAGGAGGCGTTCCTGTTCTCCGGCACGGTCGCGGAGAACATCGCGATCGGCAGCCCGGACGCGAGCCGCGCGGACATCGAGCGGGCCGCGAAGGCGATCGGGGCGCACGAGTTCATCAGCGCCCTGCCCGACGGCTACGACACCGACGTGCGCAAGCGGGGCGGCCGGATCTCGGCCGGCCAGCGCCAGCTGGTCGGTTTCGCCCGCGCCCTGCTCGCCGACCCGGCGGTGCTGATCCTCGACGAGGCGACCAGCTCGCTGGACATCCCCGGTGAGCGCGCGGTGCAGCAGGCGATGGACACGGTGCTGCACGGCCGGACCGCGGTGGTGATCGCCCACCGGCTGTCCACGGTGGAGATCGCGGACCGGGTCCTGGTGATGGAGCACGGCCGCGTCGTGGAGGACGGCACCCCCGCCGAACTCATCGCCGCCACCGGCCGCTTCGCGGGCCTGCACCGGGCGTGGCGGGACAGCCTGACGTAGCGGCAGGACCTGCGGCCCCCGCGTTTCGGTGCGCACCCCGCCCCTGGGATGCGCACCGGAAGCGGGGGCATACCCGTGGTCACCCGTTCCGAAGCGGTGTCCCGTACGTGGCGTCGAGCACCAGAGCGAGCAGCCGGTCGGCCTGTGCCGTGTCGGGGCCCTGAGCCGTGGACAGCGCGATCCCGGTGACGAGCCGGACCAGGTCATCGGCCGTCAGGTCGGCGCGCGCCGTCCCACGCCGCTGGGCCCGGGCGAGAAGACCGGCTGCCGCGTCGAGGATCAGGCGATGGCAGTCGAGCCCCAGCGCGACCGGCTCTTCGGCCATCAACGCGCCGCCCAGTCCCTGGTTGACCCTGGCGTGGTCGAGGAACGCGCGCAGCCACTGCGCGAGGGCTTCGTCGGCGGAATCCGAACCGAGCAGCGTCTCCGCCAGCCCGCACAGCGTCTCGATCCGGTCCTCGAGGACCGCGGTCAGCAGGGCGAAGCGGTTCGGGAAGTGACGGTACAAGGTCCCCGGCCCGACACCGGCCCGGCGGGCGACCTCGTTGAGGGACGCCTCCGGCCCGGCCTCGGCGAACACCTCCCGCGCCGCGGCGACGAGACGTTCCCGGTTGAGCCGCGCATCGGTGCGCGGTGGCCTCCGCGCGGGAGCACGCCCATGAGCAGTCGTCATCGTCCCGTCCTTCGGTCGAACCAGAACACCAAGCGGAGAACCTCTCCGCATAGTAGCGTGCACCAAACGGAGAACCTCTCCGGATCATCTGGACCGAGGAGCGCGGATGACGAACGACGGACGGACCGGGCCGGGCCGGATCGGGGTCTGGACCTTCGCCTACGAGGGGCAGCCCGCCGGACGGGTACGGGAATCGGTCGCGGAGATCGAGGAGTTGGGCTACGGGGCCATCTGGTACGGGGAGGCGTTCGGCCGCGACGCGGTGGGGCAGGCCTGGCTGTTGCTGTCGGCGACGCAGCGCATCGTCGTCGCCTCCGGCATCGCCAACATCGCGTTCCGGGACCCGATCGCCACCGCCACCGCGACCCGCACGCTGGGCGAGGCGTTCCCCGGACGCTACCTGCTCGGCCTGGGCGGGCACCGCGTCGACGACACCGTCCACGAACTGGACGGCTATCCCGTACCGGCCCGCGGCAGGGCGGTGACCACCATGCGCGACTATCTGCGGGCCATGGACGCCGTACCCGCCCACGGCCCCGTACCGGACCCGGCTCCGCGACGCGTCCTGGCCGCCCTCGGCCCCCGGATGCTTCGGCTGGCCGCCGAGCACACCTGGGGCGCGCACACCTACTTCGTCTCCACCGACCACACCGCACGGGCGCGCCGGACCATGGGACCGGAAGCCTTCCTCGCGGTGGAGCAGGCAGTGGTCCTCGACACCGACCCGGGCCGCGCCCGCGAAGTGGCCACGGCGCACGTCGCCGGATACCTCCTGGCACCGCATCAGGAGGCGAACGTGCGGCGGCTCGGCTTCGGCGACGAGGACATCACCGCCGGCCCGAGCCGCCGGCTGGTGGACGCGATCGTCGTCCGCGGGGGAGCCGAAGCGGTCCGCCGCCGCGTTCGGGAACACTTCGACGCGGGAGCCGACCACGTGTGCCTGCAAGTGCTCACCGCCGGCACCGCCTCTCCGCCCGAGCGCGAGTGGCGCGAGCTGGCCGCCGCACTCCTGCCCGCCACCACGTGACGAGCGGGCGGCGCCACGGGTCGGCGGGGCTCCCTCCTCCAGGGGCCCCGGCCGGCCCGGTGCGGGCGCGTCAGGGACGCGCCCGCGCCGGGTCCGGGCTCTCCCCGGCCCCCGTCTCCATCCCCGTACGCGGGTTCGGGACCCTGCCGCGGCCGGCCGTCCGGAGGTCGTTCAGCGCGTCGCGCCAGCGCCCGGGGAGCGTGGCCAGGCCGGGCAGGGCCGATTCCGTCACGAAGCACGCCACCGAGGTCCCGCCGTGGGTGATCATCAGCACGGTGAAGGGGAATCCCTGCGGCAGGCACATCAGGGGGTCGATCCGCGCCACCTCGGCGCCGAGCACCGCCAGCGGGTGACGGAGAGTCAGGTTGGACACGATCGGCATGGTCCGGGACGGTGTGCCGAGCGACCTGAGCTGGAGGGCGGCGAGCCGGTGCGGCATGATCCCGCCGAACCGGGCGAGCAGGAACCGTACGGCGGGGTCGCGCAACACCCGGGTGGCGGAGCGCACCTGTGCCGCACCCCCGTCCGGGGGCGCGGGCACCCGCACCGGGGCGAGCACCAGCGGGTTGCCGGGCAGGTCGAGATCCCGGTCCGTGCGCAGGTTGGCGGGGACCAGCATCGGGACCTCGCCCCGGCGCACCGGCCCCGCGCCGGACGCGGCGGCCCATTCCCGTACCGCCCGCGCCGTCGCGGCGAGGAACACGTCGTTGCGGGAACCGCCCTCCCCGTCGGGCGGGTTGAGCCAGTCGGCCGGGACGGCGACGCAGTCGAGGTCCCGGGTGGTGGAGAAGCGGTACTCCGGGGCCTGCCACGCCCGGCTCCGTCCGAGGAGCCGCAGCGTCAGGGCCCCGGCCCGGAGCCAGTCCCCCGGCCGGGACAGCCGGACCCCTTGCGCCTTGCGGTACACGGCCGACGACTCCTGCGGCGCGACGGGCTCCGTCGAGAACAGCTCCTCCAGGATGTGCAGCATGCCCGCACCGTCCTGGGCGGCGTGGTGGACCCGGTACACCAGGGCGCAGCGGCCGGACTCCTCGTCGCGGAGGAGCGCCATCAGCCAGGGGGGCACGTCCCCGGGGAGCGGGGTCCGCAGGACCTCCCGCGCGGCGTCGCGCAGGGCTTCGTCCCCCGGCGGGACCACCAACTCCTGCACGTGCAGGGCGAGATCGGGGTCCTTGGTGTGCCAGCGGCCGGTCCGGGCGTCCAGCACGGTGCACAGACCGGGGAGCCGGGCGAGCCGATCCTCCAGGTGGCGGCGGAGGCCGTCGATGTCCGGCGGGGTCCCGCGCAGATGGAGCACGCAGCCGAAGTGCGAATGCGCGTCGGTTCCGTCCTGCACCGGATAGGCCTGGATGGCATGGTCCAGCGGGGTCGCCCGCTTCCGGTCCCGCATTTTCCGCTCCCTACAGACAGTCCACGGTCGCATGTAGATGCGCCATCCTGGCGTCGGCCGCCGGTGCCCGGGGCCGGTTGTCCCGGCGTCACCTGAACGAGGGACTGTCTACCCACGGGGCCGGGGGGCTACGGGCGCACCCCGGGAAAGTCCCGGAACGCGGACCGGGCGTGCCCGGCCATCGCGCGCACCGCCGGGTTGTGGGCGTCCCGCCAGACCAGGGCCAGCAGCCCCGGCGTCTCGACGTCGACGAGGGTGCGGGCGGTGAGCCGGTCCCGGTGGGCCTCGGCCATGGAGCTGCTGAGGACGGCGACGCCGAGCCCCCGGGCGGCGAGGTCGGCCAGGGCCTCCGCCGCGCTGGCCTGCAACGCGATCACGGGCCGGAGGCCCTGCGCGGCGCAGGCCAGGTCGAACACCGCGCGCAGGCCGGTCCCGGGCGGCATGCAGACGATCGGGTGGGCCATCAGGTCGCCCAGGGCGACCCGCCGTCGCCGGGCCAGGGGGTGCCCGGCCGGGACCGCCGCGACGAGCCGTTCGCTGAGGACGGTCAGCGTCTCCAGTCCCTCGTGGGCGGCGCTCGCGGTGCCCACGAGCGCCAGGTCGACGGCTCCGGTGCGTACGTCGTCGAGGAGCCGGTCGGACCGGTCCTCCAGCAGCGAGAGCTCCACGCCCGGGTGCTCCTCGTGGAAGGCGGCGAGGGCGTCGAAGAGCGGGGTGAGGGTGCAGCCGACGACCATCCCCACGGTCAGCGCGCCACGGATCAGGCCGGTCACCTCCCCCACCGCCTGCCCGACCGCTCCGGCCGCGGCGAGCGCGGCACGGGCGTGTTCGAGGGCGGCCTTCCCGGCGACGGTGAGCGTGACGGTGCGTGCCGACCGGTCGAACAGCTCGGCGCCCAGCTCCCGTTCGAGGCGGCCGATCCGCGCGCTGACACCGGACTGGCTGATGTGCACCCGCTCGGCGGCGCGGGTGAAGTTCCGCTCCTCGGCGACCGCGACGAAGTACTCCAACTGCCTCAGATCCATGACTGGTGATTCTAGTTCTCAGAATTTCCATCTGTTGGACTTCTGATCAACGGGCCACCACCCTGGAAGGACCGCAGCAGCGCTGAAGCAGCACCGCCGCCCGACAGCAGGAGGAACCCGTGCCGGAGTACGAGAAGGCCATGCGCCCCGAGGACATCACCCGTCTGTTCGTCGAGCGGTCCAACGCCGGGGACGCGGCCGGGGTCGCCGCGCTCTACGAGGAGGAGGCGGTGCTCGCCTATCCGCCGGGCCGGCTGACGGTCGGCCGGGAGGCGATCCGTGAGCTGTGGGCGGAGGTACTGGCCAACGCGCCCCGTTTCGCGCCGGAGCAGCCGCTGCCCACCCTGGTCAGCGGCGACATCGCGCTCACCTCGACCCCGCCGAAGGACGGCACCGGGGCCCGCGCGCAGGTCGTCCGCCGCCAGCCCGACGGAAGCTGGCTGCGCCTGCTCGACCAGCCCGAGTTCCTGCCCGCCCCGACCTCCTGAGCACGGGCGCGGCGGGCGGGATCAGCCCGTGACGACGACCCGCTCGGCGCCGGGGATCCCCTTGTCCCACCAGTGTCCGTAGCGGCGGTAGACGGCCGGATCGCGGTCGGCGAGCAGCGCCGAGAGTCTCTCCGCCTCCTCGGTGAGGCCCCGCCACGCGGCCCTGCCGAGGGCACGGAAGGCGGTCAGCTCCAGTCCGCCGTCGACCGTGCGCCACACCCCGGCGACCTGCCCGTCGACGAGCAGGCAGGGCAGCACGTCGCCGTTGCGCCGGACGACCAGCGGACGGTACTCCGGGGGCATGAGCCGCCCGGGGACGGTATGGGCCAGCAGCGTGCTGTCCCACATCGGCAGCAGCCTCGGCGGCGCCGGGGTGTCCTCGTCGGGCACGGTGGCGTCGGCCAGGTCGTACAGCGCGGTCCGGCCGGGGCCCGCCACCCGTACCACCCGGCCGTCGAGCGTCTTCAGCGCCCGGGTCGTCGCGGCGCTGGTCAGCAGGGTGAACCGGGCGAAGTCCTGGGCCGAGGCGGGCCCGAACGCGCGCAGGTGGGCCAGGAGCAGGCGCCGGACCCCCTCGTCGGCCTCCTCCGGGGTGACCGCGGGGTCCGCCGGGGCGGCGCGGTAGGCGTTGCGGTGCGTGAACGACCACGGGCCGCCGGTCGGCGCGTGGTGCACCGGCGCGAAGGTGCGCAGCGCCCACCAGACGCGGTGCGCGTGCTCGCCGTGCCGCCCGGTGACCTCGTCCTCCACCTCGGCCCCGGTACGGGGTCGCTCCAGGAACCCGGCGAGTTCCGGGAGCAGCGCGTCGGCGTCGTCGGGGGTCAGCCCGGTGGTGGTGAAGCGGCGGTCGTGGAGCCGCGCCGCACGCAGTGTGCCGAGCATGGCGGCCCGGTAGGGGGCGTAGTCCTCGGCGTGGACGGCGTGCAGGGTGATCCGCATCAGGGTCGCCTTCACGATCCGTCCCTCGGCGAACGCCGCGTCGAGGTCCTCGGGCGCGAAGTCCCGTATCCGGTTCCACAGCGCCAGGTACGGCGACGCCGGGGTCTGCGCCTGGAGGGCGCAGACCCGGCGGACGGCCTCCGCCACGTCCATGTCCCGCCGTTCGAGGAGGAGTTGACGGTCCAGCATGGCCAGGGCGAGCTGCCGCGCGGTGAGACTCATGTCCGGATCATGCCACCCCCTCCTCTCCCCTTGAGGACCGCCGTTCAATAGGACGGAATCCGACCTGATGGCGTCCTATGGTCATGCCACCGGCCGGGGTACGGGACCCCGGCGGGCGACAAGGGGGCATCGTGCTGCGAGGACTCACCACCGTCAGCTTCTGGACCACGGATCTGCCGGCGGCGAAGGAGTGGTACACGGAACTGCTGGGCGTGGAGCCGTACTTCGAGCGCCCCGGGTACGCCGAGTTCCGGATCGGCGACCACCAGCACGAGCTGGGGCTGATCGACAGCCGTTACGCACCCGCCGGCGCGGAGGCCGGTCCGGGCGGCGCGATCGTGTACTGGCACGTCGACGACGTGCCCGCGACGCTGGAACGCCTGCTGTCCCTGGGGGCGAAGGAGTACGAACCGCTCATGGAGCGCGGCCCCGGCTTCGTCACCGCCTCCGTGACCGACCCCTTCGGGAACGTCCTGGGCGTGATGTACAACCGGCACTACCTCGACATGCTCGGCACACGCCCGTAGGGCCCGACTTCAGACCGCCGCCTCGATGTGGGCGAGCTGGGCGGCGAGGATCTCCTCGAACGCCTCGCGGCGCTCCACCCCGAGGGGGCGGACATCGCGCGCGAAGTGGGCCAGGGCCGGGAAGCGTTCGGGGTCGGCGCCGAGAACCGCCACCCGGAACAGCTCCATGCCCTGTTCCCGCTCCCCGGGGGAGACGGCACCGGCCCCGGCCTCGGAAGCGATCAGCGCGGCGATGAGGACCGCGATCCGGTGGTAGCGCACCGGGATCTCCTCGTCGGGCAGCCCCGACTCTCGCAGCGCCTGCAACACCTCTTCCATGACCAGCCTCGACCCGGTGCCGCTGGACGCGTACCGCCCCCAGACCGCGGCGAGCTGGGGCTGCCGCCCGAAGGCCTCCCGCACGTGCAGGGCCAGGGACATGATGCGCCGCTTCCAGTCGCCCTCGGGGCGGTAGCCGTCCATCGCGGCCAGGAGAATCCGGTCGGCGACCGCACGCAGCAGCTCGGTCTTGCTGCGGAAGTGCCGGTAGAGGCTGGAGGAATCGGTCCCGAGGGCCGCGGCCAGCCTGCGCACACTGAACGACTCCGCGTCGCCCGTGCGCAGCAGTTCCGCCGCCGCGTCGAGGATCTCCTCGGTCGACCAACGCCTTCGACCCGCCATCCCGCTCCTCCCGCCGAACCCCAGCCGTACCTCACCCTAATCCATGCACGCACCGTTGCACGCACCGCGTGCATAATGAGGGCATGGGCATGCCGGACGGGCCGGCACGCCGCTCGTTCCCCGCTGTCCGGGGCGGGTGACCGCGTCGCGGGGGGCCCCGGGAATCACGAGAGGACGCATGACGTGACGTACGACGTGAGCAACCCACTGGATCGTGCGGCCCTGGACGCGGCCGTCGAGAACGTCCACCGCGCCGGAGTGCCGGGAGTCTTCGCCGAGGTGCGGGACGGCGAGGAGGTCTGGCGCGGCGCCGCCGGGGTCGCCGATGCCGCGACCGGCCGCCCCGTCACCGCCGGACTGCGGCACCGCGTCGGCAGCGTCACCAAGACCTTCACCGCCGCCGCGGTCCTGCGGCAGGCCGAGCGCGGCCGGATCGGCCTGGACGCACCGGTCGGCCGATATCTTCCGGAGCTGGTGCCCGGGGAGCGGGGTGGGGCGATCACGGTCCGGATGCTGCTCAACCACACCAGCGGCCTCGCCGAGTACCTTCCGTACGCCTATCCCTCACTGAAGGCGTGGCCCGTTGTCGCGGAGACCCGGCCGGAGAGCCTGGACGACCACCGGCTGACCCGGTTCGACCCCGTCGACCTGACCGGAATGGGCGTCGCCGCGCCCGCCACCGGGGCCCCGGGCAGCACGCCGGGGGTGTACTCCAACACCAACTACCTGCTCCTCGCCCAACTCCTGGAGCGGGTGACCGGCACCACGGCCGAGCAGTGCATCACCCGGGACGTCATCGAGCGCGCCGGGCTCCGCGACACCGGCTTCCCCTCCGGACCGGAGGTCGACGGACCGCACGCGCGGCTCTACGAGGCGTGGTTCGGGATGATCGACCCGCCCCGCGACTACAGCGTCTACGACATGTCGTGGGTGGGCCCCTCCGCCTCACTGGTCTCGACCGTCACGGACCTCAACCGCTTCTTCGGCGCGCTGCTGGCCGGGGAGATCGTCGCTCCGTCGTCCCTGGCGCAGATGCGGCGGACCGTCCCGGTCGTCTCCCAGGAGGGGAAACTCATCGAATACGGCCTCGGACTGCACCCGACGACGGAGCCCGGCCGGGACACCTTCTGGGGCCACGGCGGCACGGTCTGGGGCGGCGGAACGCTCTCCATGACCCGCGCCGACGGCAGGCGGCGGATGTCCGTCGCGGTGAACCTGCAGCGGTGGAACCGGCTCGACGCCTCCGGCCGGCCGCAGCCCCACCCCGTCGACGACGCGCTCGTGGCCCTGTACCGCGTGGCGATGCACGGCTGAGTACGGCTGATCGCGGCAACGGTGTTGTCGGAGGCGGACGTTACAGTCACGGCCATGAGTTCACCGATGATCCGGGCGGTCGAGGCGACCGGGAAGACCTGGGACGACCCGTCCGAGGACGCCCTGCACGACCTCCTGGCCGACATGAGCCTCACCTGGCGGTTCCTCGTCGTGGACCGGCTCGACGCGGAGCCGGCCGGCCAGCACTACATCCAGGTGTATCTCAACGACGACCTGAGCCACCAGGTGGAGTACCGCGAGGGCGGGCCCGACCGGCACTTCCAGGCGACGGTCCCCCGCGACCAGGGCCCCTTCTCGGTGGAGCCGGTGGCCAGGGTGGTCCAGGACTGGGCGGCCGGGCGCCCCGGCTGGCGCGAGGCCCTGCCCTGGGCACCGTGGTCGCCGTAGCCCGTGCCGTGCCCGCGCCGCGCCGCGCCGGAACGGGGAACGGGGGAGGACGACGCGGGATCACCGACTGACAGAGGCAGGAACATGGCTGGTACGAACGACAACGGGCGCCTTCGCCATCGGGCGCGGGCCGGAGCCGTCGCGACCCTGGTCTCCGTGGAGCTGGTCGTCGTCGGCGGGACGCTCAAGGCGTCGTTGCCGTGGTGGGCCGTGGCCTCCATGGCCGTGGCGGCCGCCTGGCCCGCCTGCTGGACCGGGGCGCGGATCGGCCGGCGTGAGGGCGTTCGCAGTGCGGCCCTGGAGCCGGGCGAGACGGTGACCGGTACCTATACGGTCCGGCCGCCCTACACCGAGCACACCCCGCCGTCCCTCCACGAGGGCCCCCAGTACCAACTGGTGGTGACGAGCCTCGGGCTGCAGATGTGGGAACGATCCGTACTGCTGTGGCGCCACCCCTGGCCCGAGCTGCGCGTGACCACCGACGGCCCACGGCTGCGGGTCCAGCACGACGGGGACGAGATAGCGGCGATGCTGTTGGAGCCGACGACGGCCTCGCGGGAGATACTCGTCGCCGCACGGAACGCGGCCCGATGAGTGTGTCGGCGCCCCGGGGGTCGGCGACGGCCCGGGGCGCCGACGGTCAGTCCGCCGGCATGGGGACGACGGGCAGGAGGATGCCCTGGCTCACGCCCGCGACGGTGCGCGCCACGGCAGCTTCGTGGACGCGGTAGGCCAGCGGGTCGAGGCCGTGCTTCTCCACCCAGAACTCCTCGGCGGTCCGCCAGGCGACCTCGCGGGCCTCGGAGATGGAGAAGGCGCTGATGGCGTGCTTGAGCGCCTCCGCGTCCCGGGTTGTCAGTTTGACGATCTTCGGCTCGTACTCGGCGCGGACCTCGGCCTCGACGGAGGCGAGGAGATCGTTCACCTTCTCGTAGTCGTGGTGGACCGGTGGGGTGTCGGGGGTGGTGCGGCGCTCGGCGCAGGTGTCGACGACGGCGACGGGGAGGTCGTGGTTGATGTGGGCGTTCATCCCGGCCAGCGCGAACTGGAGGGGCCAGATGATCCGGTTGTCCCGGGCGGCGAACAGCGGGGCCCAGGCCGTGTCGACCGGCCGCCCCGCCCGGTCGGCATCGACGTTGCGCAGGTAGAGGCCCGCGAAGATGACGTCCATCCTCTCCAGGAACGCGCTGTCGCCGAAGGTGCCGGCGGTGATGTTCTCCTTCACCAGCTTGGTGACCTTCAGATACATGTGGTTGAAGCAGGCCACCCCGTCGCGGGGGTCGAGTTCGGTGTCGATCCGCTCCATGCGGGCGATGACACCGTCGATGGTGGTGGGCAGTGGTTCGGTCGGCGCCATGGTCGTGACTCTCCCAAGTCGAGTGGTTGGGCGGGGGGTTGGGGAGTGGTCGGGCGGTCGTCGTGGGGGCGGGACGACGAAGCGCTTCCGCCCGGCCCTGGAGCCGAACGGAAGCGCCGGTGTCATGCGGTGTGTGTCGTGGGTCGTGCGGGGTATGGAGGTCTAGTCGTTGTTCCAGGTGGCGCCGGATCCGTTGAACGAACCGGAGACGCCGCTCTCGTCCGACCAGATCCAGAAGCCGGCGTGGCTGACACCGTCCGGTGCCACGGACGACTGGGCGCTCTCGACGCCCGCACCGGTCTGGTTGACGATGAACTGGCCCTGGCCCCAGTTCGCGTCGGGCCCGTCCTGGGCGCAGGCGGCGCCTGCCGCACCGATCAGGCCGGCCGTAGCGAGGGTGAGAGCGGCGAGTGCCGTCCGAATACGCATAGAGTCTCCCGAGAGGTGATCGTCGGGCCGCCGGGTCGCGACCCGCTCCGGCCGGAAGCTGCCCAGCTCAGCCAGGTGGCGCACCCTCGGAACACGCACGAGTGAATCAGTCACCCGACTGGCCGTACCGGTCACCCGCCAGGTTGTCGTTCCGCCGCGTTCGGGACGGTCGGGCACCGGGCTTGCCGGCATCGGCGCCCGGGGAGGGCGGGGGGAAAGCATGGACGGGGCAACGCTGGACGACCGTCTCGTGACGGCGGTACGGGCCGGGGATGCCGGGGCCGTGCAGGCACTGCTGGACAAGGGGGCGCGTCCCGACGCGGCGGGCCCGGACGGGCTGCCACTGCTGTGCCGGGCCGTGGCCGCCTACGACGCCCCGGTGGCCGAGGCGTTGGTGCAGGGCGGCGCGGACCCCGACCGGAAGCTTCCCGACGGGACCACCCCGCTGTGGCGTGCCGTCGACGGCGGCTCCCCGGCGGTCTTCGCCGCAGTGCTGGGCGACGAGCCCCGGCTACGGCTGCCGCAGGACGCGCGCGAGGCGCTGCTCGCCCTGGCCCGACGTTGGTACGAGGCGGGCGCCGCCGAAGAGTTGCGGCACCGGACCGGTGCGCCGGGCCCCGCCGTGGCGGTCACGGTCCAGGACGGCGCGCACGCCTGGGAAACGGTCGGCCAGGTCTCCTTGGGCGGCCTCGTCGCACGGTCCGGGCACGGCGCGATCCTGACGACGCTGGAGTGGGCCTTCCGCGTCCTCACCCCGGTGGACGAACTGATCGCCCGCGCCGTGGGGCAACCGGACGAGGACCAGGTGACCTGGTGGGCGGTCTGCTGGGTCCTCTGCCAGCGCCGCAGTCCCGAGACCTGGTCGGCCGTGACGGCCCACCGCCACCACCCCGACCCCGCGCACCGCCGCGCCGTCGCCCGCTATCTGTGGATGCGGGGAGTGACCGACGACGCCCCGTCCTACCTGGCGGAGGCGGGCGAACTGCTGGCCGTCTGGGCGGCCGAGGAGACCGACAGCGAGGTGCTCGCGCATGTGCTCGACGCCTTCAACCAGTACGAGCACCCCGGCCTGGAGGCGACCGGGCTCCGCTACGCCGACCATCCCGACCCCCGCGTACGCCGCGAGGTCCCCGCAGCGCTCTGCGGCGACGGCGCTCCTCTCACCGACGCGGCCAGGACCGCACTGGCCGCCCTCGTCCGCGACCCGGACGCCATGGTGCGGATGAACGCGTGCCAGGTGGGCAACGCGGATCTGGACCTCCTCCCCCGGATCGTCCCGGCGCTCCTGATCCTGGCCGGGGACCCGGACGCCGCGCTGCGCGGGACGGCGGCGGCCGTACTGGCCGTCTCCCCGGACCGGAGCCCCGCCGTCGCCGACGCCCTGTGGACGCTGCTCGACGAGGACGACGACATCACCCGCCTGGAAGCCGCCTACGGCCTCGCCCTGCGCGACGACCCCCGCACCGCCGACGCCATCGACCGGCTCGATCCGCTCAATCGCTTCGATCCCGATCACCGCGCCAACGCTCTGTGGGCCTGGAAGCGGCGGAGAACGAACGCCCCCGCAGGGTGACCTGCGGGGTCAGACGGTGCCGAACTCGCCGCTCTTCACGCCCGCCACGAACGAGGCGAACGACGCGGCGGAAACGTTCAGCATCGGACCGCTCGGGTTCTTCGAGTCGCGGACGGGGACCGTGCCCCGGGATGCGATGTGGTGGGCGGCGACCTCGACACACTGGCCGCCGTTACCGCTGTAGGAAGACTTGTACCAGCGCGGAGAATCCGTCGTCACGAGGTGCCCTTTCCATGAACATGGCGGCCGTTTCGGGTGCCAGATGCCCGCAGGCGAAGGCGGCAAACTCGCGCCAGCCCACAACGGCCGAAGCCCCCACCATGCGGCGACCACCGCGCGATGAGGGCCTCTCGGTTCAGGTGCGCTGAACTTGTCGGGTCAGACGGCGCCGAACTCGCCCGTCTTCACGCCCGCCACGAACGAGGCGAACGACGAAGCGGGAACGCTCAGCACCGGACCGCTCGGGTTCTTCGAGTCGCGGACGGGGACCACACCACGCGGGGCGATCAGATTGGCAGCGACCTCGACGCACTGGCCGCCGTTGCTGCTGTGGGAGGACTTGAACCAGCGGGGGGATTCGGTGGTCACGGGGTGCCCTTTCGTGCCTGCTCAATCACGGCCACGGAAGCTGCCTGGGACAGCGACTCCGCTTGCATCTGATGGTAGGCCGTCATCAGCGGCTGCACGAACCTCATATCGCGCTCCAGGCGCCCCTGTTGCGCGGACTCTGCATAAGACAGCTGAGTCCTGTCCGGCAGCGTCACCAACGTCACCGGCAGGTCGAACGCCCTGCGTTCCCCCAGGTCGAACGGAGCCACCTGAACAACGGTCGTCGGCAGCTCCGCGAACGCGAGAAGCCGGTCCAACTGCTCCGCCATGACCCCGGGACCGCCCACAGGCCGCCTGATGCAGCTCTCATCGAGGACGACGTAGACCAGCGGCGGCGGATTCCTCCGCAGGGACTCCTGCCGCCTTTCCAGGAGCAGCAGCCGCTCCTCCGCCTGGTGCTCCGTGATCGCCCCGCGCCGCACGGCACCAGTGGTGATCGCTGCCGCGTAGTCGGGCGTCTGGAGCAGACCGGGGATGATGCCGAGTTCGAACAGCCTGATCTCCGCCGCGCACACCTCGTACGTCACGAACTCCGGGAAGCCTTCGAGTATCGCCGTGTTCCAGACGGCCCGGCCCTGCCGTTCGAGCAGATCCCCTGTCCCGAACGCCCTGTCAGCACTTGCTGTGAAGCGGGGAGTTGGGGGTCGCCGTCCAGTTTCCACGGCGGAGATATGCGTTCCGGAACATCCCATGCGGACCGCCAGCTCCTCCTGCGTCCAGCCCCGCTCGTCACGTAACTGGCGCAGCCGCTGCCCGAAGCGGGCCGCGGGTGACTTGTCGGGGTCCAGATCCTTGCGATTCACCATCCAGGCGTCCCATCTCTCCGCTCAAACGGCGCAAGTTGAAGCGTCCTCGACTCTAGACCACCCTGACCTCACTTGGTAGCGGAACAGTTACGGAGAGGAGTGGTCCCATGTCCGTGCAGAACGACCCCTCGAACGAGCAGCAGTCCCCGCAACCCCCGTCGCTCGGGACGCCGTTGGTGGACACCAGCCGGCGCGACCGGGTGGGCGAGTTCCGGGGAACGGCCGGGCCGTACTGGCTGTTGCGGCCGCCCTGTGGGGGGACGGAGTGGGAGGTGGCGCCCGGGGCCGCGCGGCCGGTGGGGGCGACGGGGCCGGAAGGGGTGGCGCGGGGTGGTGGCGCGTACGAGGGGGGCGTGCAGGTGGCGCCCGACGGCTACTGGTGCGAGGCGCTGGCCGAGGGGCTGGTGTACGGGAGTGACGAGCCCGTGCGGCATGTGCTGGGCACCTTCCGGACCGTCTCCTCCGTGCTCGCGTTGCGGTGGCTCGGCGCGCAGGCGCTGTGGATCGCGGACCGGCTCGACCTCGACGCGGACTGCGGGCACCTCGCCGATCTCCGCGCCTGGTACGAGGACCGGCGCAGCCAGCGCGCCGCCCACGAACTCCTCAAGGACGGTTCCCCACTGCTCGTCGTGGTCCCCGACGCCGACTGCACGTACACCCTCTCGGTACGCTCCACGGAGCGCGCTTCCACGGGCGTGCTCGACCGACTCCAGGGGGAGGGGCTCCGATGCGAGAGCGGCCAGAGCAGCACGGGGAGCGGGGCGAGCGGGGATTACGGCCGCCCGATCTCCGGGGGCCCCTTCGGTATCTGTGGTGGCTGATCGTCTGCCAGCGTCGCCGGGTCGTGGCCGGGGCGGTGCTGGGCAGTGCGTGGATGGTCTGTCTGACGCTGCCGCCCTATCTGCTCTCCCGCGCGATCGACGACGGCCTGCGGCCGGGGAGTTGGCCCGCGCTGGGCGGGTGGGTCGCGGCGCTGCTGGGGGTGGGGGTGCTGAACGCCTGGCTGGCGATCATGCGGCACCGCACGATGACCCGGGTGCGGCTGGACGCCGTTCTCCGTTCGGTGCGGGCCGTCGTCGTACAGGCGACCCGGCTGGGTGACGAGCTGCCGCGCAAGGTCACCGCCGGGGAGGTCGTCACCATCGGGTTCGGTGACGTGGCCGTGATCGCGAGCACGCTGACCATCACCGGCCCCGGGGTGGGCGCGGTGCTCGCCTTCGTCGTGGTGGCCGGGCTGCTGCTGGCGGTCGATCCGCTGCTCGCCGCGGTGGTGCTGGTCGGGGTGCCGTTGCTGATGGTGCTGGTGGGGCCGTTGCTGGGGCGGTTGCAGGGGGTCGAGGCGGCGTACCGGGAGCGGCAGGGGCTGCTCGCGGGCCGGTTCGAGGACATGGTCGGGGGGCTGCGGGTGCTCAACGGCATCGGCGGCAAGGAGGTGTACGCCGAGCGCTTCCGGCGTTCCTCGCGGGAGCTGCGCGAGGAGGGGTACCGGGTCGGTGCGGTGACCAGTTGGATACGGGCGCTCGGGGTTGGCCTGCCGACCCTGTTCCTCGGGGCGGTGACCTGGCTGGCGGCCCGGATGGCGGCCGAAGGGTCCATCAGTGTCGGCGAGTTGGTCGCGGTGTACGGGTACGCGGCGGTGCTGGTGGTGCCGGTCGAGTTCTTCATCGAGGGCGGTTACGACCTGAGCCGGGGGCTGGTCGCCGCCCGCCGCGTCATCAGGTTCCTCTCCCTGGAGCCCGGCGCGGGGAGCGGGGACGGGAACGGGGCCTGGGCGGACGCGCCCGCCGGGCCCGCCGTGCTGCGTGATCCGGAGTCCGGGGTGGAGGTGGTGCCGGGGCGGCTGACCGCGCTGGCCGGTGCCCGGCCGGACCGGTCCGCGGCGGTGGTCGAGCGGCTGGGGCGGTTCACCGGTTCGGCGGCGACCTGGGGGGACGTACGGCTGGACGAGGTCGATCCGGCGTGGGTGCGGAGCCGGATCCTGGTCGCGGACAACGACGCCGAGCTGTTCGCCGGGCCGCTCCACGAGGTGCTCGGCGGTGCCCGGGACCGGGACGCGGAGGCCATGGAGCGGGCCCTGTACGCGGCCGTGGCGCAGGACATCGTGCGCGGGCTGCCGGACGGGCTGGACGCCCGGGTGGACGCGCGGGGCGGCAACCTCTCCGGGGGCCAGCGCCAGCGGATCCGGCTGGCGCGGGCGCTGCTGGCCGATCCGGAGGTGCTGCTGGCGGTGGAGCCCACCTCGGCGGTGGACGCGCACACCGAGGCGGCCATGGCGGACCGGCTGCGGGCCGCGCGGGCGGGCCGCACCACGCTCGTCACCAGCACCTCGCCGCTCGTACTGGACCGGGCGGACACCGTGCACTACCTGGTCGAGGGCCGGGTAGCGGCCACCGGGAGCCACCACGAGCTGCTGGAACGGGAGCCCGGCTACCGGCGCCTGGTGTCCCGGGGCACGGACGACGACCCGGTCGGCGGGCCGTCCCTCGCGACGTACGGGGAGGAGGCGCGATGAGCGGCGGAGCCGAACGGGGCCCCCGGGGGCTGCCCGTCGCCGGGCCGTCCCGCACGTTCCGGGCGGCGCTGCGGCTGGTCCGGCTGGACGGCCGGGTCTTCGCCGCCGTGATCGGGCTCAACGCGCTGGCCGCCGGGGCCGGTCTGGTCGGCCCGTGGCTGCTCGGGCGGATCATCGACGAGGTCGTGGCCGGTGGCGGGGCGGCCGCGGTGGACCGGCTGGCGCTCGCCCTCCTCGGCTTCGCCGTGGCGCAGCTCCTGCTGGTCCGCTGGGCCGGCTTGGTGGGGCACCGCTTCGGCGAACGGGCCCTGGCGCGCATCCGCGAGGAGTTCACCGACCGGACACTGGCGCTGCCCGCCCGGGTGGCGGAGCGGGCCGGTACGGGCGATCTGCTGACCCGGGGCACCACCGATGTCGCCCTGGTCGGTGCCACCCTGCGGGACGCCGGTCCGGAGGTGCTGATCTCCTCGGTGCAGGCGCTGTTCATCCTCGGCGCGGTCGTCGCGCTCGATCCGCTGCTCGGGGTCTGCGGGGTGCTGGGGCTGACCGGGATCTGGTTCGCCGCGCGCTGGTACCTGCGCCGGGCACCGGCCGCGTACCTCGCCGAGGGCCGCGCCAACTCGGCGCTCGCCCAGCAGCTCGCGGACACGGCGCGGGGCGCCCGTACCGTCGAGGCGCTCGGGCTCCAGGAGCGGCGGATCGCGGCCTGCGGGGCGGCGGCCGAGGAGTGCCTGCGGACCAGGACGCGGACGTTGTTCCTGCGCAGTGTGCTCTTCCCGGCGATCGACGTCTCGTACGTGGTGCCGGTGGCCGGGGTGCTGCTGCTCGGCGGGGTGCTGCACGCGCGGGGTGCGGTGAGCATCGGCGCGGTGGTGGCCTCGGCTCTGTATCTGCGGCAGCTCTCCCAGCCGCTGGACACGGTCCTCCAGCGGCTGGAGCAGCTCCAGAGCAGCGGGGCCTCCTTCGCCCGGGTCGAGGGCGTGGGCTCCACGGCGCACGTGCCGCCGCCCGCCTCCCCCGTCCCGGTCCCCGTCCCCGAACCGGCCTCCGTACCGGCCGACGGCCGGATCGAGGTGCGGGGCGTGTCGTACGCGTACGAGGACGGGGGCGACGTGCTGCGCGGGGTCGATCTGATGGTCCGTCCCGGGGAGCGGCTCGCGGTCGTGGGTCCCTCCGGGGCGGGCAAGACGACGCTGGGCCGGCTGCTGGCCGGGCTGGACGCGCCCCGGACCGGGTCCGTGACGGTGGGGCGGGTGCCGGTCGCCGGGCTGGACGCCGAACGGCTGCGCCGCCAGGTCGTCCTGGTCACCCAGGAGCAGCACGTCTTCCTCGGGACGCTCCGGGACAACCTGAGGATCGCCGCGCCGGACGCCGGTGACGCCGAACTGCGCGCCGCGCTGGCCGCGGTGGGCATCGACGACGGGGCCGAGTGGCTGCCGGACGGGCTCGACACCGACCTGGGCCCCGGGGCGCACCGGCCGGACGGCGCGCGGGCCCAGCAGCTCGCCCTGGCGCGGGTGGTGCTGGCCGATCCGCGCACGCTGGTCCTCGACGAGGCGACGGCGCTGCTGGACCCGGGGACGGCCCGGCACGCGGAGCGGGCGCTGGCCGCGGTGCTGGCGGGCCGGACCGTCGTCGCGGTGGCGCACCGGCTCCAGACGGCGCACGACGCGGACCGGGTGGCCGTGATGGAGGACGGCCGGATCACCGAACTGGGTACCCACGACGAGCTCGTGGCGGCCGGTGGGGCGTACGCGGCGCTCTGGCGTACCTGGCACGGCGGGGGCGGTCCGTCGCCCTCGGGCTGACCCGGGCCCCGATCCGCCGGACGCTCCGTGCGTCACGCGCGCCCGCACGGCCCCGAGCTGGTCTACTGGGGCCGGGCGGTTCGACGACCCGTCCCAGGGGGGCCCGTTCGCAGATGCCCCCGGAGGGTCGGATGAGCAGCGTTCCCCGTGTGTACCGAGTCGCGCAGGCGGCCGCCGCCGGCGGTCCCCTCGAAGTCGTCGAGCGGGTGGTGTCCGAGCCCGGCCCGGGGCAGGTCCGGGTGGCGGTGGAGGCCTGCGGGGTCTGCCACAGCGACACCCTGTTCGTGGAGGACCTGGTTCCGGGGGTGCGGTTCCCGGTGGTGCCGGGGCACGAGATCGCCGGGCGGATCGCGGAGCTGGGCGCGGGCACGGAGGACGCCTGGCAGGTGGGCGACCGGGTGGCGGTGGGCTGGTTCGGCGGGAGCTGCGGGCACTGCGTCCCGTGCCGCCGGGGCGACTTCGTGGTGTGCGTGAACCTGAAGGTGCCCGGGTGGGCGTACGACGGGGGGTACGCGCAGAGCGTGACCGTTCCGGCGGACGCCCTGGCCCGGATTCCGGACGCGCTGACGGCGGCCGACGCGGCGCCGATGGCCTGCGCCGGGGTGACCACGTACAACGGGCTGCGGCGCAGTGCCGCCCGGCCCGGGGACCTGGTCGCGGTGCTCGGGATCGGCGGTCTGGGCCATCTGGGGGTGCAGTACGCGGCGGCGATGGGCTTCGAGACGGTGGCGATCGCGCGCGGCGGTGCGAAGGCCGGTTTCGCGCGGGAGCTGGGCGCGCACCACTACGTCGACAGCACGGCGGACATCGCCGTGGCGGACGCGCTCCAGTCCCTGGGCGGGGCCCGGGTCGTCCTGGCCACCGCCGCCAGTTCCGAGGCGATCACGGCGACCGTGGACGGGCTGGCCCCGCGCGGCGAGCTGGTGGTGATCGGGGCGGACGCGGAGCCGCTGGGGATCAGCCCGAACCAGCTGCTGATGTCCGGCCGGATCGTCCGGGGCCACCCCTCCGGCACCGCGCAGGACGTGCAGGACACCCTGGCGTTCAGCGCCCTGCACGGCATCCGCCCGATGACCGAGACGGTTCCGCTGGACGGGGCCGAGGAGGCGTACCGCAAGATGCTCTCCGGCACCGCCCGCTTCCGGATGGTGCTCACCGTCTGACGCCTCCCCCGCCCGGCCGCGGCCGGCGTCGCCCCCGCCGAGGGGCGGCGCCGGCCGTCGCCGTGTGCCGGGGACGCGGGTGTGGGACGTACACCGCAGAGCGGACGGTGGGAATTCAGCCACATCCGTAGCCCATCTCGGCCAGCCCCGAACTCCCCTTCCCGTGACCCCTGTTCGAATGCGACGCCCGCGAGCCCACCGCGGCTCCCACCACCGGACCCGGCCCGTACGTGAGACCCGCGCCGCCCCGGTGATGATCCGTGAAACGTCCGCTTAACGAACATGACCTTTCCGGCAACGAACGAGTTCCGGCCAAGTTGTTGACGCGCTCCTGACAGGAACGGCCCTCGGCTGACAACCTTCACCCCGTTCTGCGCACTTCTCGCTCACCCCGGACGGCTCGTCTGAGCCGCCGGTACCCCCCTCGCAGAAGGAGTCCGCGTGAGATCCACGCACAGCCGTCGTGCCACCGCGACCGGCGCTCTGATCGCCGCAGCAGCCCTCCTCGCCGTCGGCGTCCAGACCGGCACCGCCACCGCCACCCCCACCGGCACCGCCGCGGCGCAGGCGACGGCGGGAGCCCGGACCGGGGCCCTGCCCAAGCAGCTCTCGCCCTCCCAGCGCGCCGAGCTGATCCGCGAGGCCGACGCGACCAAGGCGGCCACGGCCCAGGACCTCGGCCTCGGCGCCCAGGAGAAGCTCGTCGTCAAGGACGTCATCCAGGACAACGACGGCACCACGCACACGCGTTACGAGCGCACCTTCGCGGGCCTGCCGGTGCTCGGCGGCGACATGGTCGTCAAGGAGAGCAAGGCCGGCACGACGCTGGACGTCACCAAGGCGTCCCGCGTGACCAGCACGCAGCTGAAGGCCGTGGACCTGAAGGCGGACATCGCGCCCGCCAAGGCCGAGAGCCAGGCCCTGGGCCTCGCCAAGGCCGACGGGTCGAAGAAGACCGAGGCCAGCCAGGCGCCCCGCAAGGTCGTCTGGATGGCGCAGGGCACGCCGCAGCTCGCCTACGAGACCGTCGTCGGCGGCCTCCAGGACGACGGCACCCCCAACGAGCTCCACGTCATCACCGACGCGGCCACCGGGGCGAAGCTGTTCGAGTGGCAGGGCGTCGAGAAGGGCGTCGGCAACACCGAGTACAGCGGCAAGGTGACCCTGGGCACCGCCCCGTCGTACACGCTGACCGACACCGGCCGCGGCAACCACAAGACGTACAACCTCAACCACGGTACGTCCGGCACCGGGACGCTGTTCACCAACTCCACGGACACGTGGGGCGACGGCACCCCGACGAACGCCGAGACGGCGGGCGCGGACGCCCACTACGGCGCCGCCGAGACCTGGGACTACTACAAGAACGTCCAGGGCCGCACCGGCATCCGGGGCGACGGCGTCGGCGCGTACTCCCGCGTCCACTACGGCAACAACTACGTCAACGCGTTCTGGCAGGACAGCTGCTTCTGCATGACGTACGGCGACGGCTCGGGCAACACCCACCCGCTGACCGCCCTGGACGTCGCGGCGCACGAGATGTCGCACGGTGTCACCGCGTCCACCGCCAACCTGGTCTACAGCGGCGAGTCCGGCGGCCTCAACGAGGCCACCAGCGACATCTTCGCGAGCGCGGTCGAGTTCTACTCGAACACCAGCGCCGACCCGGGCGACTACCTCATCGGCGAGAAGATCGACATCAACGGTGACGGCTCGCCGCTGCGTTACATGGACAAGCCGAGCAAGGACGGCGCGTCCAAGGACTCCTGGTACTCGGGTGTCGGCAACGTCGACGTCCACTACTCCTCGGGCATCGCCAACCACTTCTTCTACCTGCTCGCCGAGGGCAGCGGCGCGAAGGTCGTCAACGGGGTCTCCTACAACTCCCCGACCTCCGACGGCCTGCCGGTGACCGGCATCTCCCTGGCCAAGGCCGAGAAGATCTGGTTCAAGGCGCTCACCACCAAGTTCACCTCCACCACCAACTACGCGGCGGCCCGCACCGGCACGCTCGCGGCGGCCGCCGACCTGTACGGCGCCACCAGCGCCGAGTACAAGGCGGTGGGCGACGCCTGGGCGGCCGTGAACGTCGGCACCCGTGACGGCGGCGGCAACCCGAACCCGGGTACGGTCTTCGAGAGCACCACCTCGGTCGCCATCCCGGACCACGGTGCGGCCGTCACCAGCTCGGTCAACGTCACCGGTGTCACCGGCAACGCGCCGAGCGCCCTCAAGGTCACGGTGGACATCACCCACAGCTGGCGCGGTGACCTGAACATCGACCTGGTCGGCCCGAACGGCACCTCGTACCGGCTGAAGAGCGCCGCGGTCAGCGACTCCTCGGCCGACGTCAAGGAGACGTACACCGTCGACGCCTCGGCGCAGGTCGCCAACGGCACCTGGAAGCTCAAGGTCCAGGACATGTACACGGGCGACAGCGGCAAGATCAACGGTTTCAAGCTCACCTTCTGAGCCCGCACCGGTCAGGCACCGGTGACCACCGCCCGGCGGGAGTCCACGCTCCCGCCGGGCGGTTCCGCGTTCCGGCCCGTCAGCGCATGGGCCCGCCGGCCGCCCCGTCGCCCTCCCCGGCCGCCTTCTCCGGGGGCAGCGCCACCAGGCCCAGCTCCGCCCCGGACGCCAGCAGCGGATGGGCCGGGAGCACCCGCACCGTGTAGCCGTACGGGCCGGTCCGGTCCAGGGCGAGCGGCCCCTCGTACAGCCAGCGGCCCTCCAGGTCCTGGCCGCCGGCCGGTTTCAGCGGGAAGACCTGGGCACCGGAGATGCCGTCCGCCGTGTCCACCCGGCCCGCCACCGCCTGCACCTCCACGTCGCCCGGGTCCAGCTCCCCGAGGGCGGCCCGGACCCGCAGCGTCAGGGTGGCGCCCAGCTCGGCGGAGCCGTCCGCCGCGGTGGACGGCTCGGCCTCCACATGGTCGACGGCCACCTGCGGCCAGGCGGCGCGGACCCTCGCCTTCCACTCCGCCAGGCGGCCGGCCGTCCCGGCGTCCAGGGCGCGTCCGGCGCGCGCCGCGGGCCCGTACAGCCGCTCCACGTACTCCCCCACCATCCGCCCGGCCAGCACCTTCGGCCCGAGCACGCCGAGGGTGCGGCGGACCATCTCGATCCAGCGCTCCGGCAGCCCCTCCCCGCCCCGGTCGTAGAAGCGCGGCGCGACGCGGTCCTCGATCAGTTCGTAGAGCGCGGCCGCCTCCAGGTCGTCGCGGCGCTCCTCGTCCAGGACCGGCCCGTCGGCGGTGGGGATCGCCCAGCCGAAGTCCGGCTCGTACCACTCGTCCCACCAGCCGTCGCGCACCGACAGGTTGAGGCAGCCGTTGAGCGCGGCCTTCATCCCGCTGGTGCCGCACGCCTCCAGCGGGCGCAGCGGGTTGTTCAGCCACACGTCGCAGCCCGGGTAGAGCCGCTGGGCCATGGCCATGCCGTAGTCCGGCAGGAAGACCACCCGGTGGCGCACCCGGGGGTCGTCGGAGAACCGGACCAGCTCCTGGACCAGCCGCTTCCCGCCGTCGTCGGCCGGGTGCGCCTTGCCCGCGACGACGATCTGGACCGGGCGGTCCGGGTGGAGCAGCAGCGCGGTCAGCCGTTCCCGGTCGCGGAGCATCAGCGTCAGCCGCTTGTACGAGGGGACGCGGCGGGCGAAGCCGATCGTCAGGACGTCCGGGTCGAGCACCCCGTCGATCCAGCCGAGTTCGGCGGGGGCGGCGCCCCGGTCCAGCCAGGAGGCGCGCAGCCGGGCACGGACCTCGGTGACGAGCCGGGCGCGCAGCGAGCGGCGCAGCTCCCACAGCTCCCGGTCGGGGATCTCGGCGGCGGTGTCCCAGCGGCCGGGGGCGGCGCCGTGGCGGCCGCGGAGCTCGAAGACCTCGGGCGCCACCCAGGTGGGTGCGTGCACCCCGTTGGTGACGGAGGTGATGGGCACCTCGTCGGCGTCGAAGCCCGGCCACAGCCCGGCGAACATGCGGCGGCCGACCGCGCCGTGGAGGGTGGAGACGCCGTTGGCCCGCTGGGCGAGCCGCAGTCCCATCACCGCCATGTTGAAGACGCCCGGGTCGCCGCCGGGCCAGGTCTCGGTGCCCAGCTCCAGGACGCGTTCGGCGGGGACGCCGGGGAGTTCGCCGTCGTCGCCGAAGTACCGGGCGACGAGGTCGCGTTCGAAGCGGTCGATGCCGGCGGGCACCGGGGTGTGGGTGGTGAAGACGGTGCCGGCCCGCACGGTCTCCGTCGCGGCGTCGAGGCCGAGGCCGGTGCCGGCGAGTTCCCGGACGCGTTCGAGCCCGAGGAAGCCGGCGTGGCCCTCGTTGGTGTGGAAGACCTCGGGCGCCGGATGGCCGGTGAGGCGGCAGTACGCCCGTACCGCGCGGACGCCGCCGATGCCGAGGAGCATCTCCTGGAGGAGCCGGTGCTCGCCGCCGCCGCCGTACAGCCGGTCGGTGACCTCGCGTTCGCCCGGCGCGTTCTCCTCCACACCGGAGTCGAGCATCAGCAGCGGGACCCGGCCGACCCGGGCCTGCCAGATCCGGGCGTGCAGCGAACGGCCGCCGGGCAGGTCCAGCACCACCCGGCTCGGGGTGCCGTCGCGCTCCCGCAGCAGGGCGAGCGGCAGCTCGTTCGGGTCGAGGACCGGGTAGTGCTCCTGCTGCCAGCCGTCGCGCGACAGGCTCTGGCGGAAGTAGCCGTGCCGGTAGAGCAGGCCGACGCCGATGAGCGGGACGCCGAGGTCGCTGGCGGCCTTGAGGTGGTCCCCGGCGAGGATGCCGAGCCCGCCGGAGTACTGGGGCAGTGCGGCGGTCACCCCGAACTCGGGCGAGAAGTAGGCGACGGCGGCGGGGAGTTCGGCGCCGCTCGCCAGCTGTTCCTGGTACCAGCGGGGCCGCTCCAGGTAGTCCCGGAGGTCCTGGGCGGCCCCGGCGAGCCGGTGCAGGAACGGTTCGTCCCGGGCCAGCTCGTCGAGCCGTCCGGCGGTGACGGCGCCGAGCAGCCGGACCGGGTCGCACTCCCGCGCCGGGTCGTCCTCCCCGGCCTCCGGGGCCACGGCCCGGAACAGCTCTCTGGTCCCGGCGTGCCAGGACCAGCGCAGGTTGCGGGCGAGCTCGCTGAGCGGTCGGAGGGGTTCGGGCAGGACGGGGCGCACGGTGAACCGGCGGATGGCCTTCACGCCCCCACCTTGACAGGGGAGGTACGGATCCCGGCGGACGCGGCACGGGGTGCGTCGCGGTGTACTCCGTCCGGGCGGGCGCCGATTTCCGTTCCCGCGCCGGGGCCCGCGGCTGCCAGTCGGGTGAAGCGGACGGGGACGGCCCCGGCCACGCCCTGCCGACCGGCCGCGAAGCGGTTAGAAAGGAGCGAAACCCGTCGGCAGCGGTACGCGGATCCCGCGTTCCGCCACCGCGCCACGCCCCCACCACCGGCCCGAGGCCCTGTCCCAGGTGAGTCCATTGATCGGTCGCATCCCCGTGCTCGACGTCCGCCCGCTCGTCGACCGCGGCCAACGGCCCGCCAAGGCGGTCGCCGGTGAGACCTTCCAGGTCACCGCGACGGTCTTCCGCGAGGGCCATGAGACGGTGGCCGCCAACGTGGTGCTGGTGGGTCCGGACGGGCGGCCCGGCCCGTGGATCCCGATGCGGGAGCTGGCCCCCGGCACCGACCGGTGGGGCGCCGAGGTCACCCCGGAGGCGGAGGGCCGTTGGACGTACGCGGTGGAGGGCTGGGGCGACCCGGTCACCACCTGGCTGCGGCACGCCGCGATCAAGGTCCCGGCGGACCTCGACACCGCGCTGGTCCTGGCCGAGGGCGCCGAGCTGTACGAGCGGGCGGCCGAGGGGGTGCCGAAGCGGGACGGCCGGGAGGCGGTGCTGGCGGCGGCCGACGCGCTCCGCGACGCCTCCCGCCCGGCGGCCGCCCGGCTGGCGGCGGCGCTCGCCCCCAAGGCGCGGGCCGCGCTGGAGCGGTACCCGCTGCGCGAACCGGTCTCCTCGTCCGGGCCGCTGCCGCTGGTGGTGGAGCGGCGCCGGGCGCTGTTCGGCTCCTGGTACGAGCTGTTCCCCCGCTCGGAGGGGGCCCGGGTGGAGCCGGGGCGCGGCGGGCGGCCCGGCCGGGTGGTGAGCGGCACGTTCCGGACGGCCGCCGAGCGGCTTCCGGGCGTCGCGGCGATGGGCTTCGACGTGGTCTACCTGCCGCCCGTGCACCCGATCGGGACCACCCACCGCAAGGGCCGCGACAACAGCCTGGTGGCCGGTCCGCAGGACGTGGGGGTGCCCTGGGCGGTCGGCTCCGCCGAGGGCGGCCACGACGCGGTCCACCCCGACCTCGGCACCCTGGACGACTTCGACCACTTCGTGGACGTGGCCCACCGGCTGCGGATGGAGGTGGCGCTCGACTTCGCGCTCCAGTGCTCCCCCGACCACCCCTGGGTCCAGCGCCATCCGGAGTGGTTCCACCACCGGGCGGACGGGTCGATCGCGTACGCCGAGAACCCGCCGAAGAAGTACCAGGACATCTACCCGATCGCCTTCGACCGGGACATGGACGGGCTGGTCGCCGAATCGGTGCGCGTCCTGCGGTTCTGGATGGGCCACGGGGTGCGGATCTTCCGGGTCGACAACCCGCACACCAAACCGGTGGTCTTCTGGGAGCGGGTGATCGGGGAGGTCAACGGGACCGATCCCGACGTGATCTTCCTCGCCGAGGCGTTCACCCGGCCGGCCATGATGAAGGCGCTCGCCGCGGTCGGCTTCCAGCAGTCGTACACGTACTTCACCTGGCGCGAGACCCGGCGGGAACTCACCGACTACGTCACGGAGCTGGCGGGCGAGTCCGCCGCGTACATGCGGCCCAACTTCTTCGTGAACACACCGGACATCCTCCCCGGCCACCTCCAGGACGGCGGCCGTCCGGCCTTCGAGGCGCGGGCCGTGCTGGCCGCGACGCTCTCCCCGTCCTGGGGCGTGTACGCGGGCTACGAGCTGTGCGAGAACACCCCGGCCGCGCCCGGCGGCGAGGAGTACCTCGGCTCGGAGAAGTACGAACTCCGGCCCCGGGACTGGGCGGCGGCGGAGCGCGAGGGCCGCTCACTGGCCCCGCTGATCACCGCCCTCAACCGTGTCCGCCGCCGCAACCCGGCGCTCCAGCAGCTGCGCGACGTCCACTTCCACCCCACCGACGACGAGGCGGTGATCGCGTACAGCAAGCGTTCGGGGTCGAACACCGTTCTGGTGGTCGTCAACCTCGACCCGCACCACACCCACGAGGCCACGGTCTCGTTGGACATGCCGCGACTCGGCCTCGACCGGCACGAGTCAGTGCCGGTGCGCGACGAGCTCACCGGCGACACCTATCACTGGGGCAGGACCTTCTATGTGCGTCTGGAGCCAGGCGTCACGCCCGCGCACATCGTCGTCCTGCGACCGTTTCCGTCGACCGGAGGGTCACCCACACCATGATCGTCAATGAGCCCGTCCACGACATGTTCGAGGACACCCCCGCCAAGGACCGCGATCCCGACTGGTTCAAGCGCGCCGTCTTCTACGAGGTGCTCGTCAGGTCCTTCCAGGACTCCAACGGCGACGGCATCGGCGACCTCAAGGGCATCACCGCCAAGCTGGACTACCTCCAGTGGCTCGGCGTCGACTGCCTCTGGCTGCCGCCGTTCTTCAAGTCCCCCCTGCGCGACGGCGGTTACGACGTCTCCGACTACACGGCGGTGCTGCCGGAATTCGGCGACCTGGCCGACTTCGTGGAGTTCGTCGACGCCGCGCACCAGCGCGGGATGCGCGTGATCATCGACTTCGTGATGAACCACACGAGCGACCAGCACGAGTGGTTCCAGCAGTCCCGCAAGGACCCGGACGGGCCGTACGGCGACTACTACGTCTGGGCCGACGACGACAAGCAGTTCCCGGACGCCCGGATCATCTTCGTCGACACCGAGACGTCCAACTGGACCTACGACCCGGTGCGCGGGCAGTACTACTGGCACCGGTTCTTCTCCCACCAGCCGGACCTCAACTACGAGAACCCGGCGGTGCAGGAGGAGATCGTCTCCGCGCTCCGCTTCTGGCTGGACCTCGGCATCGACGGCTTCCGGCTGGACGCCGTGCCCTACCTGTACCAGCGCGAGGGCACCAACTGCGAGAACCTGCCCGAGACGCACTCCTTCCTCAAGCGGGTCCGCGCGGAGATCGACGCGCACTACCCGGACACCGTGCTGCTCGCCGAGGCCAACCAGTGGCCGGAGGACGTCGTCGACTACTTCGGCGACTACGCGGCGGGCGGCGACGAGTGCCACATGGCGTTCCACTTCCCGGTGATGCCGCGGATCTTCATGGCCGTACGGCGGGAGAGCCGCTACCCCGTCTCCGAGGTCCTGGCCAAGACCCCGGCGATCCCGGGGAACTGCCAGTGGGGCATCTTCCTCCGCAACCACGACGAGCTGACCCTCGAAATGGTGACGGACGAAGAGCGCGACTACATGTACGCGGAGTACGCCAAGGACCCGCGGATGCGGGCCAACATCGGCATCCGGCGCCGGCTCGCCCCGCTGCTGGACAACGACCGCAACCAGATCGAGCTGTTCACCGCGCTGCTGCTGTCGCTGCCCGGCTCCCCGATCCTCTACTACGGGGACGAGATCGGGATGGGCGACAACATCTGGCTGGGCGACCGGGACGGCGTCCGCACCCCGATGCAGTGGACCCCCGACCGGAACGCCGGGTTCTCCTCCAGCGACCCCGGCCGGCTCTACCTGCCGACGATCATGGACCCGGTCTACGGCTACCAGGTCACCAACGTGGAGGCGTCGATGTCGTCGCCGTCCTCGCTGCTGCACTGGACGCGGCGGATGATCGAGATCCGCAAGCAGAACCCCGCCTTCGGTCTCGGCTCGTACGACGAACTGCCCTCGTCCAACCCGGCGGTGCTGGCCTTCACCCGGGAGCACGGCGACGACCTGGTGCTCTGCGTGCACAACTTCTCCCGGTTCCCGCAGCCGACCGAGCTGGACCTCGGGGCCTTCACCGGGCGCCGCCCGGTGGAGCTGATCGGCGGGGTGCGGTTCCCGGCGGTCGGCCGGCTGCCGTACCTGCTGACCCTGGCCGGGCACGGCTTCTACTGGTTCCGGCTGCACGCGGACGCGGCGGCGGGCTGATCCCGAGGACGCCGGCCCGCCCGCACCGGGCGGGCCGTACGGACCATCCCGCCCCGACACGTTCCACACAGAAGGACATCGACCACAGCAATCCAGGACACTCTCCGCATCCTGTGGTGTGCCCGGGGAAAGGATTCGACGCCATGTCGGAGGCTGTATCCACACGGGCCGCCCCGCCGCGCGGCACCGGCCTGCTCCCGTCGCTCGCCCCGCTGCTGCACGGCTGGCTGCCCCGGCAGCGCTGGTTCGCCGGGAAGGGGCGGCCGGTCACCGGCTTCTCGCTGGTGTCGGCGACCGAGATCCTGCCGGTGGGCACCGGGACCGGCGCCGGGCTGCTCCATCTGCTGGTCCGGGTCCACCAGCCGGCCGCCCCCGGGCACTCCCCGGACGACTGCTACCAACTGCTGCTCGGGGTGCGGACCGTGCTGCCGCCCCGGCTCGCCCCCGCGCTCATCGGCCGGGTGCGGGAGGGGCCGCTCGCCGGGCACACCGTCTACGAGGGGCTGCACGACCCGCACCTGGCCGGAGTGCTGCTGGAACGATTCCGTACCCCCGGCACCCTGGGCGTCCTGCGCTTCGACGGGAGCGGCCCGGCCGTCCCCGCCCGGCTCGCCCCCCGCCCGCTGGAGACCGAGCAGTCCAACACCTCGCTCGTCTACGGCGACACCTACATCCTCAAGATCTTCCGGCGGCTCTTCCCGGGCACCAACCCGGACCTGGAGCTGCCGCTGGCGCTGGCCCGGGAGGGGTGCGGCCGGGTGCCCGCGCCGGTCGCCTGGTTCGAGGCCCGCACGCCCGGGCCGCTCACCCTCGGCGTGCTCCAGCCGTTCCTGGGCGGCGCCGAGGACGGCTGGGGGCTCGCGCTGCGCGCCCTCGCGGAGGGCCGGGACTTCGCCCCCGAGGCCCGCGCCCTGGGCCGGGCCACCGCCGAGGTGCACACCGCGCTCGCCGCCGCCCTGCCGACACCCGCCCTGCACCGCGCCCAGACCGAGCAGCTGGCCGCCGCGATGGTGGGGCGGCTGGAGTCCGCCGCCCAGGCGGTGCCGGCGCTCGTCCCGTACGTCCCCGGGCTGCGCACCGCCTTCGACGCGGTGGCCGCGCTGGGCGACCGGGGCCGGGACTGGGCGGCCCAGCGGGTCCACGGCGACCTCCACCTCGGCCAGACCCTCCGCGCCGCCGACGGGTTCTGGTCGCTGATCGACTTCGAGGGCGAACCGGCCCGGCCGCTGCACGAGCGCCGCCGCCCGCAGCTCCCGGTCCGGGACGTCGCCGGGATGCTCCGCTCCTTCGACTACGCGGCCCGCTCGCACCGCCCGTGGAACGACGCCTGGGCGGCCCGCTGCCGTACCGCCTACTGCGAGGGGTACGCCGAGACCGCGGGCACCGACCCGCGCGGCGAACCGGAGCTGCTGCGCGCCCACGAGACCGACAAGGCGGTGTACGAGGTGCTGTACGAGGCCCGGCACCGGCCCGACTGGCTGCCGGTCCCGATGGCCGCGATCCACCGCCTGGCCGCCGCCGAGGACTGAGACCCGCACCACGGCACCGGCCGCCGGACCGTTCCGCACCGCCCCGACCCGCCGAGGAGACCCGTCCCCGTGACCGCCGCCCGCAAGCCCGCCCGCACCGCGTCCGCCCGGCCTCCCGCCGGGACGGCGTCCCGCACCGCTCCCGCCCGGCCCGCCGCCCGGTCGCCCCGGGCCGAGCCGGCGCGCCCCCGCCGGGGCGGCCCGCGCGCCGTACGCCCCCTCGACGGCGCCGACCGCGCCCGGCTGCTCGCCGGTGAGCACCACGCCCCGCACGACCTGCTGGGCGCCCATCCGGTGCGGGGCGGAGTGGAGCTGCGGGTGCTGCGCCCGTACGCCCGGTCGGTGACGGTGCTCGCGGACGGGGTGCGGACGCCGCTGCGCGACGAGGGCGACGGCTTCTTCTCCGTACTGCTTCCGGTGGCCGCCCCGCCGGAGTACCGGCTGCTGGTCGCCTACCCGGACGCCGAGGTCGGGACGGACGACCCGTACCGTTTCCTGCCCGCGCTCGGCGAGCTGGACCTGCACCTGATCGGCGAGGGCCGGCACGAGGAGCTGTGGACCGCGCTCGGGGCCCGGCCGATGGAGCACCAGGGGGTGGCGGGCACCCGGTTCACCGTCTGGGCGCCGAACGCGCGCGGGGTGCGGGTGGCCGGGGACTTCAACCACTGGGACGGCACCGCGTACCCGATGCGCTCACTCGGCTCGACCGGGGTGTGGGAGCTGTTCCTCCCCGGGGTCGGGGAGGGCGCGCTCTACAAGTTCGACCTCTGCCGCCCGGACGGTTCGCACACGCTGCGCGCCGACCCGATGGCCCGGCAGGCCGAGGTGCCGCCCGCCAACGCCTCGGTCGTGGCGGCCTCGCACCACGTCTGGCGGGACCAGGAGTGGATGGCGCACCGGGGCGACGTACCGGCGCACGAGGCGCCTATGTCGGTGTACGAGGTGCATCTGCCGTCCTGGCGGCCGGGGCTCGGCTACCGCCAGCTGGCCGCGCAGCTCCCGGCGTACGTGCGGGCCCTGGGCTTCACCCATGTGGAGCTGATGCCGGTCGCGGAGCACCCGTTCGGCGGCTCCTGGGGCTACCAGGTCACCGGTTTCTACGCCCCGACCTCCCGGCTGGGCTCCCCCGACGACTTCCGCTTCCTGGTCGACTCGCTGCACCGGGCCGGGATCGGGGTGATCGTCGACTGGGTGCCCGCGCACTTCCCGCGCGACGAGTGGGCGCTGGCGGAGTTCGACGGCCGGCCTCTGTACGAGCACCCCGACCCGGCGCGGGCGGCGCATCCCGACTGGGGCACGCTGGAGTTCGACTACGGGCGCCGCGAGGTGCGCAACTTCCTCGTCTCCAACGCCACTTACTGGTGCGAGGAGTTCCATGTCGACGGGCTGCGGGTGGATGCCGTCGCCTCGATGCTGTACCTCGACTACTCGCGCGAGGACGGCCAGTGGACGCCGAACGAGCACGGCGGCCGGGAGAACCCGGACGCCGTCTCCTTCCTCCAGGAGATGAACGCCACCGTCTACCGGCGCAGTCCGGGGGTGGTGACCATCGCGGAGGAGTCCACCGCCTGGGACGGCGTCACCCGCGCCACGGACCTGGGCGGGCTGGGCTTCGGCCTCAAGTGGAACATGGGCTGGATGCACGACTCCCTGGAGTACATGACGAAGGAGCCGGTGCACCGCAAGTACCACCACAACGGGATGACGTTCTCGATGGTGTACGCGTACAGCGAGAACTACGTCCTGCCGATCTCGCACGACGAGGTGGTGCACGGAAAGCGGGCGCTAGTCTCCAAGATGCCCGGCGACTGGTGGCAGCAGCGCGCCGACCACCGCGCCTACCTCGGTTTCATGTGGGCCCACCCGGGCAAGCAACTCCTCTTCATGGGACAGGAGTTCGCCCAGGGCGCGGAGTGGTCGGAGGGGCACGGCCCGGACTGGTGGCTGCTCGACCCCTCGTACGCCGCGGAGAGCGACCACCGGGGGGTGCGCGCCCTGGTCGGCGACCTGAACCGGGTGTACGGGGAGACGCCCGCGCTCTGGCAGCGCGACACCGTCCCGGAGGGGTTCGCCTGGGTGGACGGCGGGGCGGCCGAGGACAACGTCTTCGCCTTCCTCCGCTTCGACCGGCACGGCTCGCCGCTGCTGGCGGTCAGCAACTTCTCCCCGGTGGTGCGCGAGGGCTACCGGCTGGGCGTTCCGGAGGTGCCCGGGGACCGGGTGGCCTGGGCCGAGGTGCTCAACACCGACGCGGCCCGGTACGGCGGTGGCGGCGTCGGCGAATCCGGCCCGCTGAAGCCCGAGCCGGTCCCGGCCCACGGCAGGAGCACCAGCATCACGCCGACGCTCCCGCCGCTGGCCACGGTGTGGCTGCGACCGGTCTGACTCAGCCGCCGCAGGTGGTGAACGCGGGCGCGGTCTTCGCCAGATAGATGCTGGCGTGGCCCTGGTCGTCGCTGGTCAGGGGCACCGTGACGGTGTCGTGCGCCTTCCACGGGTAGCCGTTGGCGTCGAAGGTCCAGTCACCGGTGACCTTCGTGGCGAGCTTCGACAGCGCCACCCAGCCGTACTGCTGCTGCGGGACGGTGATCGTCAGGCTGTTCCCCAGGTCTTGCTTGAGGTTGAACGACACCTTGTCCGTGAGGGTGGAGGCGACGCTCGCCTGGACCGGGCTCGGCGCCCCCGCGCCCACGGTCGTCGTGAAGGACACACTGATCTCGCTGGACCATCCGCTGGAGGTGGTCAGCGTGAACGTCCACGGCACCGGCGCGCCCGTGCCGTTGTACCAGACGGGCGAGACACACTCGACGGGCAGCGGCTCGGCGGGGGCCTGGGTGCCCTTCGTCCAGGAGCAGCTGCTCGCGTCCTGCTGGCAGCGCTTGGAGGCGTACTCCACGGCGGCGGCCATCGCGTCGCCCGAGGAGGCGGCGGGGATCCGCCACTGCTGGGCGGCGGAGCCGTTGCAGCCGTAGGTCTGGGTCCAGGCGTCGTCGTACTGGGCGTTCAGCACGATGTCGACGCAGCTGTTGTTGCCGACGTTGCGGATCATGAACGTGTTGGCGGCGCCGGTGACGGGCTGGAAGTACCACCGCTGCGCGGCGGCGCCGGAACAGGACTGCTGCCGCAGCGGCAGCCCGGTCGCCACGCACTTCCCGGTGAAGTCGTTGGCCAGGGTGAACGAGCCGTCGGCCTGCTTGTTGGCGGTCCACTGCTGGTGGTAGCCGGGCGCGGAGTTGGTGACGACGTAGACGCCGTCGCCGGTGTTGCCGTTCTGCACGTCCAGGTTGCGGTTGTTGCCGGCGGAGCTGAACGTCAGCCCGGCGAGCCCGGACGTCTCGGCCGCCCGTGCCGTCCCGGTCTGCGCGGTCAGCCCGAGTACGACGGCCAGCGCGGCCACGAGAGCGGCCAGCGTCCTGGGTAAGGCGCCGCTTGTTCGTGAGTTCATGACTGTTCCCCCTGTGCGATCATCGGATTGCGCGGAGTGATAACGCCGGTCACTTTAGTCCGCCCGCGCCTGGTGGTCCGGCCGTTGCGCACGATTCCCGTCCAGGCCCGCCGCCAACCGGAAGGAGCCCGGGAGGAAACCGCGGGGAACCCGGGAGGAACAGGGCGCTGTGATAGGAACCGGCTGTGGCTGAGGGCTTGATCGATGTGGTGATCGCGGACGACCAGGAGCTGGTGCGCACCGGATTCGAGATGATTCTGGACGCCCAGCCCGGAATCCGGGTGGTCGGCGTGGCCAGTGACGGTGCCGAGTGCGTCGAGCTGGCACGGCGGCTGCGCCCGGACGTCGTGCTGGTCGATGTCCGGATGCCGCGCCTGGACGGCCTGGAGGTCACCCGTGTGCTGGCGGGCCCGGACGCCGATCCCCGGATGAACGTGGTGGTGATCACGACGTTCGACCAGGACGACTACGTGCGCGACGCCCTGCGGTTCGGCGCGTGCGGCTTCCTGCTCAAGGACGCCACCCCCGCGCTGCTGGTGGAGGCGGTACGGGCCGCCTCGCGCGGTGACGCGCTCGTGTCGTCGGCGGTGACGGTGCGCCTGTTGCGTCAGCTCGGCGCCCGGCCGGAGACGGGCGGCGGCCGGGCAGGGGTGGAGGCGGCGGGGCTGAGCAGCCGGGAGGTGGAGATCGTGCGGCTCGTCGCGGTCGGCCGCACCAACCAGGAGATCTGCGACGAACTGTTCCTGTCCCTGTCGTCGGTGAAGACGTATCTGGGCCGCATCCAGACCAAGCTCGGTGTACGGAACCGGGTCGAGGCGGCGGCCTGGGCGTGGGAGCACGGCGTGGTCACGTCACGACCGTGATCGCGGGCCGCGGGTGCCGGTGCCCCGGGTTCACGTACCGGGCTGGGGGTGGCGGGGCAGTGCGGCGGAGACCTGCCAGTGCCCGGTGCCGGTGGGTCCGGCCCGGAACGTACCGTCCAGGGCTTCGACGCGTTCCCGCAGACCGACGAGGCCCAGGCCGCCGTGGCCTCCGGCCGGGCGGGCGGGCTGGTGGTGCGGGGCGGTGTTGGTGACCGTGACGTACAGCCAGTCGGCGACGGCGTCCAGGTGGACGGTGGCGCGTTCACCCGGGGCGTGGCGGCGGATGTTCGTGAGGGCTTCCTGCACGACCCGGTAGGCGGAGGTCTCGACCTCGGGGCTGAAGCGGGTGCTGCGGGCGGCGGCGGTGAACTCCAGCCGGAGGGGCGGGCCGTCGGGGTCGCGGCGGGTGAACTCCGCCGCCAGTCCGCCGAGTTCGGCCAGCAGGTCGCCGGGGCGTAGAGGGGTGTGGTTCTCCTCGCGCAGGACCCGGACCAGCCGGCGCATGGACTCCAGGGTCTCGGTTCCGGCGAGGGCGATCGCCTCCAGGATCGGTTCGACCTTGTCGGGGGCGGTGGCGTGGATGGTGCGGGCCGCGTTGGCCTGGACGATGATGCCGGTCATGTGATGGGCGACCAGGTCGTGCAGGTCGCGGGCGAGCGCGAGCCGTTCGGCCTGGCGGACGTCCTGCACGGCGCGTCGCCGACGGGCCTCCTGGGCACGGAGGGCGGTGCCGAGGATCAGACAGACGGCCAGGACGACGGTGATCACGTAGACGGCGCCGACGGCGGTACCCGGGTTCCGGTTGCGCAGCGGCATGACGAGCACTGCGACGACCAGGGCGACGACGGTCCAGCCCGCCGTACGGGCGGGACGGCCCTGGGCGAGGACCCGGATGACCAGGGCCAGCAGCGCCATCATCTCCAGGAAGCCCCAGCCGGACCAGTGCTGCGGGAGGAAGAGGCATACGCAGCTGAGGGTCAGGGACATCGCGGCCACGAGTGCGGCCCGCCGGGCCGGGGAGGGCAGCCACCGGTTGTCGGGCAGGGACAGGACGGCCAGCGGTCCTGTGATGAACACCGGAATCCAGCTGGTCACCGCCGTCTCCGTCGGCGGGTGCCGCAGGAAGAGCACCGCGAAGTCGGCGAAGCAGGTCAGGGCCAGCACGACGAGCACGCCCGCCCGGACCAGGCGCCACACGGACGGCGAGAACGGAAGCGTCGAGTCCACACCCTCAGCCTAGGAGTCCGTTCCGGCCGGAAGCTGTCGGCCGATCGGCCGACAACCCGTGTCACGGACCGTGCTCCGGTCTGACGTCCCGGGCCGGTACGGGGATGAAGGATGGGAAGCACGGGCGCCGGACCCGCCCCGGTGATCCGGTGCCCGTCCATCTCCGGTCCCCGGTGGCGCACCTCGCGGGCCGGGGCCCGCCGAGGCCGTGGGGACGGCGCCCGGCGTGCCGGGCGGGGACCCGGCGAGCAGCTCAGCGGGTCCCCGCCCCATCACCGGCCGGTGACACGGTCCTCCCCTCCCTCTCACGTTCGGAGCCTTTCCATGGCCACGTTCCTGCACCGGATCGGCCGCGGCGCCTTCAGGCGCCGCTGGCTGGTACTGCTGCTCTGGGTCGTTCTGCTCGGCGCGGTGGGCGCTGCCACGGCCGGCCGAAGCGGCGGCGCCAATGAGAACATCACCCTGCCCGGCACCGAGGCGCAGAAGGCGTTCGATCTGCTCGGCGAGAAGTTCCCCGCGGCCAACGCCGAGGGCGCGGGCGTCCGCATCGTCTTCAGGGCACCGGACGGGGAGAAGCTCACCGGCGCCCGGCAGGCGGAGGTCACCCGGCTCCTGAAGGACGTCAAGGGCTCCTCCCCGCGGATCGCCCAGGTCACCGATCCCTTCCGGAGCGGGGCGATCAGCGCCGACCGGTCCACCGGCTACGCCCAGGTCACCTACCGTGCCAAGGCCGGGAACCTGACCGACGGCGACCACGAGCGCCTGGACCGGGCCCTCGATCATGGGCGGGACCGGGGCCTGGCCGTCGAGGCGTCCGGAAGCGCGCTCGCACCGGTCAAGGCCGGCATGTCCAGCGAGGCGATCGGTTTCGCGCTGGCCGCCCTCGTCCTGGTACTCACCTTCGGCTCGCTGGCCGCGGCCGGCATGCCGCTGCTGACGGCCCTGATCGGCGTCGGGATCACCACCAGCGCGATCGCCGGGCTGACGGCGACCCTCGACCTCAACAGCAGCACCTCGGCGCTGGCCTCCATGCTCGGCATCGCGGTCGGCATCGACTACGCGCTGTTCATCGTGTCCCGCTACCGCTCCGAGCGCGCCGAGGGCCATGACGCCCGGGAGGCGGCCGCCCGCGCCAACGGCACCGCCGGCTCCGCCGTCGTCTTCGCCGGCCTGACCGTGGTCATCGCGCTGGCCGGGCTGGCCGTGGTCAACCTGCCCATCCTCACGGCCATGGGCCTGGCCGCGGCCGGTGCGGTGACCATCGCCGTCCTGATCGCCGTGACGCTGGTGCCGGCCCTGCTCGCCTTCGCCCCCGAGCGCGTCCGGGGCCGCGCCGCCCGAGAGCGGCGGGCCGTACCCGCCCAGGAGACGACGCCCGGCAAGAAGCCGCTGGGCGAGCGGTGGGCGGAATTCATCCTGCGCCGGCCGCTGAAGGTCCTCCTCGTCGCCGTACTCGGCCTGGTGGTCGTGGCCCTGCCCGCCACCGGGCTGGAGCTCGGGCTGCCCGACGACGGTTCGCGGCCGGCCTCCACGACCCAGCGCAAGGCCTACGACATGCTGGCCGACTCGTTCGGCCCCGGCTTCAACGGACCGCTCACCCTCGTCGTGAACGATGACGACCCGGCCACGGCCAAGGCCGCGGCCACCGGACTCGGCGACCGCGTCAAGAAGATGAAGGGCGTCGCCGCGGTCACCCCGGCCGCGTTCAACCCGGACGGCGACACCGCCATCATCACCGTCGTCCCCGACAGCGCGCCCGCGGGGGACGCCACCAAGGACCTCGTCCACGGCATCCGCGAGATCACCCACGACCCGGCCCTCACCGGCGGCGCCGAGGCCCTGGTGACCGGTACCACCGCCCTCAACATCGACGTCTCCGCCAAGTTCACCAGCGCGATCCTCCCCTATCTGGGGCTCGTCGTCGGACTCGCGTTCCTCATCCTGATCCTGGTCTTCCGCTCCCTGCTGGTCCCGCTCAAGGCCGCCCTCGGATTCCTGCTGTCGGTCCTCGCCTCGCTCGGCGCGCTCGTCGCCGTGTTCCAGTGGGGCTGGCTCAAGGACCTCTTCGGTCTGGAGGTCACCGGCCCCATCATGAGCCTGATGCCGATCCTCACCGTCGGCATCGTCTTCGGACTCGCCATGGACTACCAGGTCTTCCTCGTCACCCGCATCCGCGAGGCGTACGTGCACGGAGCCGAACCGCGCCGGGCCATCACCGAGGGGTTCGGACACAGCGGCCGGGTCGTCACCGTCGCCGCGCTGATCATGACGTTCGTCTTCGCCGGGTTCATCGGCGCCGACGAAGCGATGATCAAGGCGCTCGGCTTCGGTCTTTCCGCGGCGGTCCTCCTCGACGCGTTCGTCGTCCGCATGACGGTCGTCCCCGCCGTACTGGCCCTGCTGGGCCGACGTGCCTGGCACCTGCCCGGGTGGATCGACAGGATCCTCCCGCGGGTCGACATCGAGGGTGAGAACCTCGCCCGTCCCGCCGGGCCCACCCGGCCCGAGGACGAAGCGGGGGCGCAGGCCCCCGCCTACAGCGGCCGTCACTGACCCGGCCGTACGGGACGCCCGCCCCGACCGTGGGTGCGGGCGCCCGGCGTCGAAGGCGGAGGTGGAGGCTGTCGAAGGCACCTCGACCAGCATGGGCGTGGAATGTCCCGCTCACGCAGCGGCGGGCAGCGGCGTGGTCTCCCGGCCGGGCGGACCGTGTGTCCCGGGTGCGAGCCGTGGAATGTGCCGCGCCGGCGTACCCCTGGCAGAACTGCGACACAGCGCCATGGCGCACATGCCCCGCCCCGTGGGCAAAGGCCCACACCGACCCCTCGGGATCGGACGAGGCACCGCCCCGCCCCCTCCACCCCTTCTCCGAACGTGACACTTGGGGGCTGTTCGACACATCTGGCCGACAAGGCAGGAGCCGCCGCGCCTTCGCGGTGCTTCGCGACTGCCCGCGCGGTGGGTTGCGGAGCTCATCCCCGGGTGGAGCTGCGGTCGTTGTGGCCGGACGGTGCGACAGCGGTGAGCGCCGGAAGCCGACCGGATCACGCCGTTACGGGCAGGCACTCGGCCAGCAGGTCGACGATGTCGCGCCAGGCCCGCTGCGCGTGCGCCGGGTGGTAGCCGACGCCGGGACGCACCGTGTGGTCGACCGATGGGTGGTGGAAGGCGTGCAGGGCTCCGCCGTAGACCGTGAGGCGCCAGTCGACGCCCGCGGCCTGCATCTCGGCGGTGAACGCCTCCCGTTGCGCGGGCGACATGATCGGGTCCTCCGACCCGACCCCGGCCCATACCGGGCAGCGAATGCGGGCCGCCTCGCCCGGTCGGCCCGTGATCAGGCCGTTGACCGTCCCGATCGCGCGCAGGTCGACGCCGTCGCGACCGAGTTCCAGCGCGACCGCGCCCCCGGTGCCGTAGCCGACGGCGGCGGTCCGGTCGAGGTCGGCCCGTGGCTCGGCACGCAACACGTCGAGCGCGGCGTGACCGATTCCGCGCATCCGGTCGGGATCGGCGAGCAGCGGCATGCAACGGGCCAACATGTCCTCCGGGTCCTCCAGATAGCGCCCGCCGTGGAGGTCGAAGGCCAATGCCACATAACCCAACTCGGCCAGAGCCTCGGCCCGTTGACGCTCGACATCACTGAGCCCCGTCCCCTCGGGCCCGACCAGCACTGCTGGGCCCCGCCCGGTACCGGCCGGGAGCGCGAGGTGCCCGACCATCGTCAGGCCGTCGGCCGGGTAGGCGATCGTATGCGTGGTAACCGTCGTCATGGAGCTGGACCGTAGTGACCGCCGAACCCGGCCGGGCCGGTGTTCACCGTCGGCAGACGGTGATCCGCCCCGGCGGGCTCCAGCCCGGCGAAGCGGCCGTCACGCCGGAGCGGGGCGACGTCTCCGGGCTGGAATCACCCGGGTCAGGCAGACCTGAAGGCCACCAGCCACGCACGCATCTCCTCGGGGGAGTCGCGGTCGAGAAGCCCGTTGATCTCCGCGACGAGTGCCTTGTCACCGTTCTTCTGCGCCCCGGCGAGAATGGTGACGATGGCGACCCGGTCGTCCTCGGCCTGGGCGAGCCGGTAACCCGTCTCCCGCCACGCGCGGATCTCCTCGGGGGAGTTGCGGTCCAGAAGGCCAT
>NZ_JBIVPT010000018.1:68014-133027 GCF_044754785.1 Streptomyces sp. NPDC092952
TTGATCTCCGCGATGACCCGCTTGTCACCATTCTTCTGCGCACCGACAAGAATCGTGACGATGGCAACCCGGTCGTCCTCGGCCTGCGCCAGCCGATAACCCGTCTCCAACCAAGCGCGCATCTCCTCGGGGGAGTTGAGGTCCAGAAGGCCATTGATCTCCGCGATGACCCGCTTGTCACCATTCTTCTGCGCACCGACAAGAATCGTGACGATGGCAACCCGGTCGTCCTCGGCCTGCGCCAGCCGGTAACCCGTCTTCAAGAAGGCACGCATGTCGTCCACGGTGCCGTTGAGGGCCTCATTGGCTTCTCGGACGACTCCCCTGCCGCTCTTCTCGTCCGCCAGGATGGCGGCGATCGCGGCACGCAGTTCGTCCTCCGACATCTCGTCCACCGGCTTGTCGAACGTCGCCGCCGAGGTCGTCGGCGTGGCCGCCGACGCGGCCGTCGAACTGGCGGCGAACGCCGGGGTGGTGAAGAGAAGGGCCGGTGTCAGAGCTGCGGCTACGACGAGCAGGCCTGCGCGGTGCTGTCTCACGAGTGAGCCTCCATGGTCTTGTTGAGAACGTCAGGATTCTCGCCGGTGAACGCTGCAAAATGCACTGCCGGAAGCGGGCAGTCTTCGCTGACCACCGTTGCCGTCCGCGCACATCCCGTGCGGGCGATCGGTCAGATCAAGATGATCGGGTTGGTGAGTGCGGCGATGTGGCCGTGGGAATGGCGGACCTCGATGCGGACGAACATCGATTCCTCCGCCGTCGTGTGCCACCGCACCGCGCCTGCCCCGTCACCGGGAAGCGACGCGCGGTGGACCTTCCCGCCATCGGTGTGGAAGCTGATGTCCGCCGCCGGTACGCCACGTACTTCCGCCCGTACTTCGACGCGCCCGCCGTGAGTCGCGAGCTGTTCGCCCACCCCGGCGACGCGGTCACCGGTACCGGCGGTGAACGACACGTCCACCTCCGCCGACTCGGCGATCCAGCTGCGGCCCGAGCCGATCCCCGCGAGGATCGCCCGGGTACTCAGCTCCTCGGAGAAGACCACGGTGTGCGGGGTGCCCATCTGCCCCTCCAGGTGTGTGTCGCTGTTGCCCATCGCCGGCCGCCAGGAGCCCGTCCGGACATCGGCGGCGAGGCTCCGCCCCCACTCGGCCAGGGCGGCCTCGTTGTCGGCGTTCCAGGGCCGGTCCGAAGTCCACAGGCCGTTCCACACCTCCACCACGTCGAAACCCCGGAAGGAGAACATGAAGTCGCCCGACGGGTAGGGCGCGTGGGGATGCGCGGCCACGCACAGGCCCCCCATCCGATGGACCTGATCCAGGCACCGGTCGATCCGCCCGTCCCTGACCTGGTGGTTCCAGTCGACGACGTGACCGGGGCCGGTACCGAGCGCAAGCCAGTGCCCGGTCCTCGTGGTCACCTCTTCGCCCAGCACGATCAGGAAGTCGTCGGCAGCCAGGTGCGCCCAGATATCGGGGGCCGCGGCAGCGTTGTGCTCCGTCGTCGCAATGAAGTCGAGCCCGGCGGTCCGGGCCCGCAGTACCAACTCTTCAGGAGTGAGCTCTCCGTCCGAGTGGACGGAGTGGACATGGCAGTCCCCGCGGTACCAGCCCGCGCCGCGCCCCAGTGCCCGTACCGGCGGGAAGCTCGAACTCGACAAGGTGCTCCTCGGTCGAAGGTCCGCCGAGCGGACGGCCGCGCGGAGAAGGCGCTCCGTGACACCACCGGGCGCCGCCCCCGCGCGCGATTTCAGGCTCTCGTTCCGACGTCGTCAGCAACTCCTGACGCACCGTTCCGGCAGGGACAGGGAGGCTGGCATGATGACGTCCATGACCGTATACCGAAAGGCCGATGCCGCGTAGCCGGCCGGGCACGTTGCGTGCCCAACGATGTGGCCCTCGTGTCTGGGAGGAGCTGTCCCCGGACCGGGTTCCCGGGCTCTCCGCCCGCACCAGCCTCGCGATTCACCGGGTGGAGTGGGCTTCCGACGAGTACTACGTCTACCCCGGTGCCACGGAACACGCGTTGCGACGGTACCGGGCGTTCCTGGCACGGCCGGGACATGGCGCTCTCTACCCGCGATACGCGCGGTGCCCATGCGCCGGGTGTTCCTTCGACGATGTGCGCCACGCACGCGACGTGCTCGAACTGGTCCTGCGGAGACTGCCTGACCGCCCCCGCGTGGAGCTGGGACACCGCGTGGCCTCCCTGGACGCCGTCTACCTCCGGCGCACCCTGCCCGATCCCTTCGCCCGTCATCGGCAGTGGCGCCCCGACCTGTGGTGGCGTCGCCGTCTCGCCGACGGGGAGGAGGGCGGTTGACGGCCGCGAGCACGTGGGGAAGGCGACGGACGGAGTCGGTCCCGCTCAGCCCTCCCCGGCCAGCACCTCCTCCAGTTCCGCCAGGAGCTTGCGCCGGGGCCGGGCGCCGACCATCTGCCGTACGGGTTCGCCGTCGCGGAAGACGATCAGGGTGGGCGCCGACAGAACGGCGTAGCGGGCGGCGGTGGCGGTGCTGGTGTCGATGTCGAGCTGGACGATCTCCATCCGTCCGGCCAGTTCGGCGGCGACGGCCGAGAGCACCGGGGCCAGCTGGCGGCACGGGCCGCACCAGTCGGCGGTGAACTCGACCAGGACGGGGAGCCCGGCCGCGAGCACCCGCTCCTCGAATGTGGCGTCGGTGACTTCCGCGACGCCCTGTGCGGTGTGGATCATCTGTCATCCTCCAAGTTCACAACGGGGTTCCGGTCCGCCGGGCAGCTCGGCGGACGCTTCCAGCTCGGCGCGGGCGAGCTGGGCGCCGACCTGGTCGCGTACGGTGCGGAGCTGCTCGATCAGCGCGTCGAGTTCGCCGAGCTTGCTGCGGTAGACCGCGAGCGAGGCGGGGCAGGCGTCACCGGCCGGGTGGCCGGCGCGCAGGCACTCGACGAACGGCCGGGTCTCCTCCAGCCCGAACCCGAAGTCCTGGAGGGTCCGGATCTGCTGGACGAGCCTGAGGTCGTCCTCGTCGTAGTCGCGGTAGCCGTTGCCGGTGCGGCGCGCGGGCAGCAGTCCGCGCGACTCGTAGTAGCGCAGCGTCCGCGTGGTCGTACCGGCCCGTTCGGCGAGTTCCCCGATTCGCATGTCCTTGACGGTAGACCTTGACGTCGGCGTCAAGGCAAACGGCAGCGGCCGGGGCCGGCACGGAATCGTCCGTGCCGGCCCCGGCCGTCGTGGTCCGGAAGGCGGCTACGCCTTGGTCGTGGCGGCCTCGGCCTCGCGGGGCGCCGGTACGTCGGCGGCGTCGGCCTCGCCCTCCTGGGCGAGCATCTGCTCGTTCCAGGGGAGGGCCCCGGAGAGGACCTGGTCCACCCGCTCCTTGTCGATCTCCTTGGTCCAGGTGCCGACCAGGACGGTGGCCACGGCGTTGCCCGCGAAGTTCGTCAGGGCGCGGGCCTCGCTCATGAAGCGGTCGATGCCGACGATCAGGCCGACGCCGTCGACCAGGCCGGGGCGGTGCGACTGGAGGCCGCCCGCGAGGGTGGCCAGGCCCGCGCCGGTGACCCCGGCGGCCCCCTTCGAGGCGACGATCATGAAGAGCAGCAGCGAGATCTGCTCGCCGGCGCTCAGCGGGTCGCCCATCGCGTTGGCGATGAAGAGCGAGGACATCGTGAGGTAGATCGCGGTGCCGTCGAGGTTGAAGGAGTAGCCGGTCGGCACGGTGATGCCGACGACCGGGCGGCTGACGCCCAGGTGCTCCATCTTCGCGATGAGCCGCGGCAGGGCGGACTCGGAGGAGGACGTGGAGAGGATCAGCAGGAACTCGCGGCCCAGGTACTTCAGCAGGGAGATCAGGTTGACCCCGGCGACCAGCCGCAGGATGGTGCCGAGCACCACGAAGACGAAGATCGCGCAGGTGAGGTAGAAGCCCACCATGATGATGGCGAGGGACTTCAGCGCGTCGACACCGGTCTCGCCGACCACCGCGGCCATCGCGCCGAAGGCGCCGACCGGGGCTGCCCACATGATCATGGCGAGGATGCGGAAGACGAGCCGCTGGATGTGGCCGATGCCGCGCAGCACCGGCTCACCGGCCGCGCCCATGGCCTGGAGCGCGAAGCCCGCGAGCAGGGCGACCAGCAGGGTCTGGAGGACCTCGCCCTGGGTGAAGGCGGAGACGATCGTGGTCGGGATGATGCCGAGCAGGAAGTCCGCGGTGGACTCGCTCGCCCCGGCCGCCTGCTTCTCGCCCGCGGCACGCACGGCATCGGTGAGGTGGAGGCCCTGGCCGGGCTCCAGGAGGTTGCCGACGAGCAGGCCGATGCCGAGCGCGACGGTCGACATCACCAGGAAGTAGCCGAGGGCGAGGCCGCCGACCGCGCCGACCTTGGCGGCCTTGCGGACCGAGCCGACGCCCAGCACGATCGTGCAGAAGATGATCGGCGAGATCATCATCTTGATCAGGTTCACGAAGCCGGTACCGATCGGCTTCAGTTCGACGGCGACACCCGGGGCCGCGAAGCCCACCAGGATGCCGAGCGCCACGGCCGCGATCACGGCCAGATACAGATAGTGCGTGCGGTCCCGCCTGGCGGCTGCCACTCCCACGGGAATTCTCCTCGGCTCGTCCGGGTCACTCCCCCGTCCCTGGGGGCGCAAGGGCTGCTCCGACGGTCCGGGCCGGAAAAACCCCCGGCGAATATCTCGCTCCCTGTGACGCCGGTCACCGTTGCGTGCATTTAGTTCACCGGTTTTCGGCCAGGCACACTGGGGCCATGCGTCTCCCCCGTACCCGTCCGCGCAGCCTCGCCGGCCAGCTCTTCGCCATGCAGGTGGTGCTGATGACGGCGGTGGTGGCGGGGTGCGCGTTCTTCGCGTACGCCTCCGGCAGCGGGCAGGCGAAGGAGACGGCGGCCAAGCAGGTGCGGGCGGCCGCGCTGTCGGTCGCCGACTCGCCGTCCGTACGGGAGGCGATCCGCACCCCGGACCCGTCCGCCGTGCTCCAGCCCTACGCGGAGCGGGTCCGTGCGGACACCGGGATCGCGTTCGTCACGATCATGTCCCCGGACCGGGTCCGCTGGACGCACCCGGACACCGGCCGGATCGGCGAGAAGTTCCTCGGGCACACCGCGCGGGCGCTGCGCGGGGAGACGTTCACCGAGACGTACACCGGCACGCTCGGCCCGTCGATCCGGGTCGTCACCCCGGTCCGGGACGGTGGCCGGGTCGTCGGCCTGGTCAGCGCGGGCATCACCGTGGACCGGGTCTCCTCGCAGGTACGGGAACAGCTCGGGGCGCTGGCACTGGCGGCGGGCGGGGCGCTCGCCCTCGGCGGGATCGGCACGTACGTGATCAACGCCCGGCTGCGGCGCCACACCCATGGGATGAACGCCGCCGAGCTGAGCCGGCTGCACGACTACCACCAGGCCACCCTGCACGCGGTCCGTGAGGGGCTGCTGATGCTCGACGGGCGGCGCCGGATCGCGCTGATCAACGACGCGGGCCGGGAGCTGCTGGGGCTGGCGCCGGGGGCGGTGGGGCGGCGGGTCGACGAACTGGCGCTGCCCGCCCCGCTGACCGGGGCGCTGCTGGCGGACGGGGAGCGGGTCGACGAACTGCATCTCACGGCGGACCGGGTGATCGTGGTCAACACCCGCCCGGTGGTCGGCGGGGAGCGGCGCGGCACCGTCGTGACCCTGCGCGACCACACCGAACTCCAGGCGCTGTCCGGAGAGTTGGACTCCGAGCGGGGGTTCACCCAGGCGCTGCGCTCGCAGGCCCACGAGGCGGCGAACCGGCTGCACACCGTCGTCTCGCTGATCGAACTGGGCCGGGCCGAGGAGGCGGTGGGCTTCGCCACCGCCGAACTGGAGCTGGCCCAGGCGCTCACCGACCGGGTGGTGGGCGCGGTCGGTGAACCGGTGCTGGCCGCGCTGCTGCTCGGCAAGGCGGCCCAGGCGAACGAGCGCGGGGTGGAGCTGGTGCTCGCCGACGACAGCCTGATCGACGACGGCGCGCTGCCCGCGACGCTCCCGCAGCGGGACCTGGTGACGGTCCTCGGCAACCTGATCGACAACGCGGTGGACGCGGCCTCGGAAGCGGCGACCGGTGCGCCCGGCGCCGTACCCGCCCAGCGCGGGCCGGACGGCGGTGGCGGCCGGGCCGGGCGCGCCCGGGTCACCGTCACCGCGCTCACCGAGGAGGGCGAACTGCTGCTGCGGGTCGCCGACACCGGGGCCGGGATCGCCCCCGAGGACGCCGCCGAGGTGTTCGACCGGGGCTGGTCGACGCACGGCACCGGCCGGGGCATCGGCCTCGCGCTCGTCCGGCAGGCGGTGCACCGCAACGGCGGGACGGTGGTGCTGGACGCGGGACCGGACGGCGGGGCGCGGTTCACCGTACGGCTGCCGCTGACCGGCGCGGCCCGCCCCGCACCCGCACCGGACGCGAAGGAGGCCACGGCATGATCCGGGTACTGGTCGTCGAGGACGATCCGGTGGCGGCGGACGCCCACCGGATGTACGTGGAGCGGGTCCCCGGCTTCGCGGTGGCAGCCGTCGCGCGTTCGCGGGCGGAGGCGGTACGGGCGCTGGAGCGCACCCCGGTGGACCTGCTGCTGCTCGATCTGTACCTGCCCGACGGGCACGGCCTCCAGCTGCTGCGCGCGCTGCGGGCGGCCGGGCACGCGGCGGACGTCATCGCGGTGACCTCGGCACGGGATCTGGCGGTGGTCCGGGAGGGGGTGTCGCTGGGGGTCGTCCAGTACGTGCTGAAGCCGTTCACCTTCGCGACCCTGCGCGACCGGCTGGTGCGGTACGCGGAGTTCCGGGCGGCGGCCGGGGAGGCGAGCGGCCAGGACGAGGTGGACCGGGCGCTCGGCGTCCTGCGCTCCCCCGAACCGGCCCGGCTGCCGAAGGGGCTGAGCGGCCCCACCCTGGAGGCGGTGACCCGCGCCCTGCGGTCCGCGCCGGACGGCGTGACGGCGGGGGCGACCGGGGAGGCGCTGGGGATCTCACGGATCACCGCGCGCCGCTACCTGGAACACCTGGTGACGGCGGGACGGGCGGTGCGCAGCCCCCAGTACGGCCAGATCGGGCGCCCGGAGCTGCAGTACCGCTGGGTGGCCGAGAACCGCTGACGGCGGCACCGGCGGCGGTCACCGGCCGGCCGCGCGCCGGATCTCCGCGGTGCGGGCGTCGATCGCGTCGGCACTCCGGTAGGCCGTACCGGCCTTCTGGAACGTGGTGCCGATCGCGGCGCCCGCCTGCTTGTAGCGGGCGGCCCCCAGGTGGTCCATGGCCGTACGGCAGTCGAGGGTGGAGTTGGCCGCGTCGAGGACGAACCGCTGCCAGACGAGCTGTCCGCGTGCCTCCGGAAAGCCGAAGTACCTGCTGGCGTCGACGGCGGTGCGCCCGATGCTCTCGCAGACCGGGCGGAGACGGAACAGGTAGGAGGGCGGTTCCTTGCCCCGGGCGAAGGTCCGTCCGATCGCGAGGAGCCTGCCCCGGTCGCGGCGGAACCGGTCCAGGAGGTCCTTGCCTCCGATCTCGTTCCAGGCGTCGACCTGCCGCGCCCTGGTCGACGGGGTGACGGCCCCGGTGCCGGCCCGGGGCGACACCTGCCGGAACTCGTCCTGGACGGCGCGGTAGTCGGTGACCTTCCTCGGCATCCGGTCCTGCCGGTACGCCGCCTCGGCCCCGGAGGCGGCCAGCGCCACCACGCACAGCGCCACGAGCGGCCCCCGGCGGACGGCGGACGGGCCGTCGCGCCCCGGACCGGCGGCCCGGCGCGGTCGCCGCCGGAGCGCGGGAACGCGGCGCACCGCCGACACCGCCGCGGCCACCGCGACGGCGGCGACGGTGACGGTCATCAGCGCGAAGTCCAGTGTGATGTGCAGATCGAGCCAGAACGTCAGCCGAGCGGGCTGCCAGGCGCAGGAGGAGGGCTCCAGGAGGCGCAGCCCGTCGACGCAGCCGTCGGAGAGGAGCAGCACCAGCACCCCGGCCGCCCCCACCAGGGCCGCGGTGTGGGCCGCGATCAGCGCGACGGGCAGGCGGTACTGGCGGGCGCGTACGGAGACGATCGCGGCGGCCGTCGCCGCCGCCGCGACCAGGGCGAGGTACGTCCACGCGAGGAAGAGCAGCGCCGGAAGGCTGCCTCCCTCGGTGGCCGCCCCCGACGCCCCCGTGCCGGGCAGCACCAGCACGGTCACCACTGCGGCGCAGGCGGCCAGGCCGCAGGACAGTCCGGTCAGCAGCGCGCCGCGCAGCCGGGGCGGGCGGCACGCGGGCGGCTCCGTCGCGCCCTCGATGTCGGCGGCGGCGGTACGCGTCCACGGCGTGGCGGCGGTGCGCCCCGGTATCCAGGCCGCCAGCGGCACGAGCCACAGCCCGGCGACGGCGACGGCGGAGAGCGGCAGCGCGTTGGTGTTGAGGACCAGGGGGAAGACGACGCCGATCCCGGAGAGCATCGTGGCGTGGTCCGCGGCAGGTCCGGGGTACAGCTGCTCCAGCCGCTGCCGCATCCCCTCGGCCTCGTACCACCAGCCGGTCGCGAGCGGTGCGCCGCTCCCGTACCACCACCCGAACCACTGGGCCAGCGCCAGTCCGCCCGCCGCCAGGCTCACCACCAGGGCGACCCGGATCGTTCGTCCCCGCCAGGCCGTGACCCAGAGCCGGGCCACCTGCGCGGTCCACCAGGTGAACGCGGGCCCGCCGAGCAGGAAGAGCAGGAGCAGCGCGTTCCGGCTGGGGAAGAACTGCTCGATCGTGCCCTGCCCGGAGAGCAGCGTGCCCACCGCCATCCCGGCCCCCAGCCACAGCCCGGCCCGGAGCCCGGAGGGCGGGCGGCGGCCGGTCAGCACCGCGTGGATCACCGCCCGCCAGAGCGTGACGCCGACCACCCCGGCGACCAGGCCCGCCGCGGCCAGGGCCACCGCCTGCGCGATCGGCGCGGCGGACAGCTCCAGGTACGGCCGAAGGGCCAGCGACAGCTGGGAGTTGATCAGGACGGTCGCGGCCCCGGTGAGGAACATGGGCAGCGCCGGGACCGCGTACACCGGGCCGGAGTCGGTCAGCGCGCCCCGGCGGAGTTCCCACCGCGGGTGGGAGCGCCACAGCACGGCGAAGGAGGCGAGCCGGCGGCGCAGCGCGCCGCCGGGGGCGGGCGCCTCCGTGACGTGCCAGCCGCCGAAGTCCGCGCCCCAGCGCACCGCGGCGCGGTCGGCATGGATCTCCCGGCTGCGCAGGACGTCCGAGCGCGCCAGGTACATCAGCGCCACCAGAGCGAGGAACTGGATGACGCTGCGCACCGGCACGGCCCACAGGGAGCCGCCCGAGCGGTTCTGGAGGTACAGGTACATGCCGATGCCCACCAGGTAGGGCGGCGCGACCAGGAACAGGAAGACCCGCCACAGCGCGACCGTCGCGTAGGTGAGGGTCACGTCCCCGTTGCGGATGTGGGCGAACTCGTGCAGCAGCACCGCCTTGAACGCCCCGGGATCCCGGGCCCTGAGGGCGAGGAGCCCCCCGTACAGGCAGAGCACCGGACGGCGGTTGCGGCCGAAGACCACGGCGCCGACGGAGAGCACCGACGGGTCGACCACGACGCGCGGCAGTCGCTCCAGCCCGGCCCGCGCGGCGACCTCCGCCAGGTCGTCGCGGACCGCACGACTCCCGTCGATCTCCGCCAGCTCCACCACCCGCCCGCGCCGCGCCTTCCACACCGGCAGCCAGAGGAAGAGCGCGACGGCCACCAGGGCCAGGATTCCCAGCCACAGCAGGGGGATCCACCACGACGGCGGCCGGGCGTGCGCGAGCTGGCAGTTCCGGTACGCGACCCACTGGCTGGAGCGCGTGATCAGCAGCTCCAAGTCGGACATGTGCTCGGCGTCCACGCCTGCCGCGAGGTCGCACTTGTACGACTCGGCCCCCGAGAACCACCAGAAGGCCATGTACAGCAGCATCAGGCCGCTGGTCACCAGCACCAGCACGGCCAGCAGCACGAACCGCATGGTCGTGCCCGCGCCGACCGGTTGCCCCACCGGCCGGGCCGGTGCGCCCGTCACCCGCTACTCCCGCGGGCGGTCGCCGCCGTCGGGCGGGGCGCCGTCGGCCCCGCCGTCCGCCGGACCGTCCCCGTCCGTCTCCGGTTCCGGTCGTGCCGGGCGGAGCGTCAGCCGGGCCAGCACCGCGTCCGCGAGGATCTCGGCACGCTCCCGCTCGAAGCCCCGCCCGGTGGCCGCTTCCCGTACCTGCCGGTGGACCTCGGCGAGCTGATCGGACGTCAGCGGCGGAACGGTCGCCTCGGCGCCCGGCCGTCGCCGCATCCTGCCCAGCAGCGAGCGGATCCCGGCGGTCACCCCGCCCGCGACGACGCTCCCGAGCTGCTGTGCCGTCTGGTCCACCACCAGCCACACCACCGGCGTGGCGATCACCGCGATCTCGCCGAGGCCGAAACCGAGCGGCTCGCGGCGGCCTCCGCGTCTTGCGAGCAGCCGCACGACGGCCGCGTCGTCGAACCGGGCCAGCCCCTCGACGACGGGCGACTCCTCCGGAGCCACCTCGGCCACCACGTCACGCACCACGTCGCGCACCCGCACCGTGCCGTGCGCCGACGCGTCGGAACTCGTACCGATCCCCCGCATGCCCCCAGTCTCGCCCGGCCGGTGAAACCGCGAAGAGGCGTATTCCGGCCGAGGTTCTCCCGGGAAGGAATCCTCTAGGAGGATCCTATGATTCCTGGATATCGGTGGAACACACCGTAGTCATGCCGTTCCTTGACTCCTACGGTGGGACCGTGCTCCCCTCACCCCCCTTCGACGCCCCCGCCGCGCGCCGGCTGCGCGAGGCCCTGGGGATGCTTCCCGGCCATGTCGCGTACGGTCTCGCGGCCCAGTACGGGCTCCGGATCGACACCGGGACGGTGGTCGCCTGGGAACGCGGCCAGGCCGTGCCGAGCGCGTACGAACTCACGGCGCTGGCCGGGGTGTTGTGGTGCTCCCCGGACGAACTCCTCACCGCCGCCCGCACTCTGCGGGAGCACCGGACGGCGCGGCGGCTGAGCGCGGAGGAGCTGGCCCGGCTGGTGGGAATGGGCACCTCCGCGTATCTGCGGATGGAGGAGGCCGGGCGCTGGCGCGGCAACGAGCGCCAGTCGGCGGCGCTCACCGAGGCGCTGGGGCTGACACCGGCCGGTTTCGTGTCGGTGTGCGGCCGGGACGAGGAGCTGGCCCAGGCGCTGCGGGCCGCGGTGACCACGCGGTGGCAGGCGCAGCTGCGGGCGGTGGCGAAGCTGGTGCCGCTGGAGCGCGGCTTCCTCCAGGACGTGCTGGAGGAGCTGCACTCCGACTACCAGTCGCTGATGGTGTCGACGCTGAGCTGGAGCAGTACCGGCGAGGAGCGGTCCGGGGCGTCGGGCGACGCGGGGCGGGAGTTCCTGGCGACGGTGCTGGAGCGGTTCTGGCGGGCGGCGGAGGCACCCGGCCCGAAGGGGTGAGACCGCGTCCGCCGGACCCGCCCGGAGGGTCACACCGGGTCGAAGGAGAACACCGTGCCCCGGTCCGGCCCCTCGCAGCTCATCTGTACCAGCTTGGCGCCGCGCTCCGCGCTCCGGTCCTCCGTGCCGACGCAGAGCCGGGTGTGGGCGGGAACGATGCGGTAGCCCTCGGCCGGGGTGCCCGCGGGCCGGATCAGGAACTCCTCCGCCCTGCCCCGCAGACCGCACTCCTGGTCCTGGAGCGGGGCCCCGGCGTCGGGTGCCCCGTCGATGACGCCGGTGCAGCCCTTCCCGTAGTCCGGATGGTCGGTCGCGATCCGCCAGGTCTCATCGCCGAGCGGCCGGAGCGAGAAGACGGGGGCCGTCTCCCGCCCGCACGGCACCTGGTACAGCCACCCCCGGTCCGTTCCCCGTTCCTCGGAGAAGCAGAACCCGGAGTGGACGGAGCGCAGCCGCACCTCCCGCCCGGCGACCGGACCGTTCGCGGGGCCCTTCACCCGGTCGCCGTCCCGGTCACCACCCCGGCCGCCGTCCGGTACGAGCACGGCGGCGGTGACTCCGGCGGCGAGCACCGCGGCCGCGAGGACGACCGCCGCCAGGACACGGGTACGGCGCCGGGGCGCGGCCGGGACGGGGAGCGGCACGGTCGGCGGCTCGCCGGAGAGCGCCCCGGCGGGCGGCTCCCCGGCGGGGGCCGCCGGTGCGTCCCCCGTTGCGGTGCGATGCCCGTGCGCGGCGAGCTCCGCGCGTACCGCGAGCCAGTCCCGTACCCCGTCGGGGCCGGGGCCGCAGGCGCGGACGAAGGCGGCGAGCAGCTCCTCGCGCGGGACGGAGTTACGGGCCAGCATGTTGGCGATCGTGGAGCGCGGCAGCACGTCACCGGCCGCCTCGGCACGCTGGGCCAGTTCTCGGAAGGTCAGCCCGGAGGCGTCCTTGAGCGCCCGCAGCAGGGCGGCGAACTCGGAAGCGTCGCGCGCTCGCCGAGGGTCCGGCCCCCGCTCCTCGACCGCCATCCGCCGCGCCCTTCCCCCGGGTTTCGTGCCCGGACAGGACTGGGACATGTCCGGGACAAGGGCAAGCCTTGTCGACCGGACCCGGCTGCTCAAGAGTGTTTCCGGCACCGCGCCCCGCTCCGGACCGGCCGTCCACGGCGGGCGCCGCTGCCGGGGGAACGCCGAGCGGCTCCGACCGTCCACGGGGGGACGGTCGGAGCCGCTCGGCCGGTACGGGGCGGCGCGCCGGCGTACGGGTGGGGTCAGAAGACCGACTCGGCCTCCTCCATCCGGTTCAGCGGAACGGTCTTGAGCTGCGTGATCGCGTCGGCGAGCGGCACCATCACGATGTCCGTGCCGCGCAGCGCCGTCATCCGGCCGAAGTCGCCCCGGTGGGCGGCCTCGACCGCGTGCCAGCCGAAGCGGGTGGCGAGCACCCGGTCGTACGCGGTCGGCGTGCCGCCCCGCTGCACATGGCCGAGAATGACCGGCCGGGCCTCCTTGCCGAGCCGCTTCTCCAGCTCGATGGCCAGCCGGTTGCCGATGCCCTGGAACCGCTCGTGGCCGTACTGGTCGATCTCGCCCTTGGCGTACGGCATGGAGCCCTCGGCCGGGTGGGCGCCCTCGGCCACGCAGATGACCGCGAACTTCTTGCCGCGCGCGAAGCGCTCCTCGACCATCTTCACCAGGTCGTCGACCTCGAAGCGGCGCTCGGGCAGACAGATGCCGTGGGCGCCGCCGGCCATGCCGGACTCCAGCGCGATCCAGCCCGCGTGGCGGCCCATCACCTCGACGACCATGACCCGCTGGTGCGACTCGGCGGTGGTCTTGAGGCGGTCTATGGCGTCGGTGGCGACGCCCACCGCGGTGTCGAAGCCGAAGGTGCGGTCGGTGGCGGAGATGTCGTTGTCGATGGTCTTGGGGACGCCCACGACGGGCATCCCGGCGTCCGACAGCATCCGGGCGGCGGTCAGGGTGCCCTCGCCGCCGATCGGGATCAGCGCGTCCATGCCGTAACGGCGGCTCAGCTCGGCGCAGTTCTCGGCGGCCTCGCGGAGCCGGTCGCGCTCCAGGCGGGCCGAGCCGAGGATGGTGCCGCCACGGGCCAGGATGCCGCTCACGGCGTTGAGGTCGAGGGGGCGGAAGTGGCCGTCGAGAAGCCCCTTGAACCCGTCCTCGAAGCCGATGACCTCGTCCCCGTGGCCCACCACGGCACGGTGCACGACCGAGCGGATCACTGCGTTCAGGCCCGGGCAGTCGCCGCCTGCGGTGAGAATTCCGATGCGCATCGTGCTGTGTCTCCTGCTCACTAGGGGGTGTCTGATAAATGAGTGCGGGTGAAGGAGCGGGGTCCGGTGCGTGCGATCGCAAGGCGCCGGGGCGTCTGCGTGGCGGAGCCACGTGGGCGGTTCGGCAACGCCGCGAGCGTGCGTGCCGGACCCCGCGACGCCGCAGGCATTTGTCAGACACCCCCTAGGGCCGTGCCGCGCGGAGGGGCCGTCCAAGCCGCCCCCCTTGCCCTGAGCCACGACGATTGTCCCACGAGAGGTCTGGACCTTGCGTCCCCGGCTGCCCGGCGGCTCCCCCGGGGCCGCTCCCCGGGGACTCCCGGGCCGCTTCCCCGGCCGCTCCGGGACCGGTTCTCCCGGCGGGCGGCGGATCGGGGCCCGCGGGTATCGTCAACATGGCAATACCATCCCAAACCACGGACCGACGGGAGAGCACGCGTGACGCGCAGCGTGTACGTGACCGGGATCGACCGGGGAGACGGCCGGCAGGTCGTCGATCTGGGTGTCATGGAGCTCCTGACGCGTCAGGTGGACCGGGTCGGCGTCTTCCGCCCGCTCGTGCACGACGGACCCGACCGGCTCTTCGAGCTGCTGCGTTCCCGCTACCGCCTCCCCCAGGACCCCGATTCGGCCTACGGGCTCGACTACCACGAGGCGTCCGCCCTCCAGGCCGAGCAGGGCACCGACGAGCTGGTCTCCCAGCTCGTCGACCGGTTCCACCAGGTGGCCCAGAAGTACGAGGTGGTGCTGGTCCTCGGCACCGACTTCGCCGCCACCCAGCTCCCCGACGAGCTGGCGCTCAACGCCCGCCTGGCCAACGAGTTCGGCGCCTCGGTGATCGCGGTGGTGGGCGGGAAGGGCCAGACCGCCGAGTCGGTGCGGGCCGAGACCCGCAACGCCTTCCGGGCGTACGCCGGGCTGGGCTGCGACGTCATCGCGATGGTGGTGAACCGGGTGGCGGCGGAGGACCGCGACGCCATCGCGGACCGGCTGACCGCCACCCTGCCCGTCCTCTGCTCGGTGCTGCCCGACGACGCGGCGCTCTCCGCCCCGACCGTCGCCCAGATCACCGCGGCGCTCGACGGTACGGTGCTGCTCGGCGACGACTCGGGGCTCGCCCGGGACGCGCTGGACTTCGTCTTCGGCGGCGCGATGCTGCCCAACCTGCTGAAGGCGCTGACGCCGGGCTGCCTGGTCGTGGCGCCCGGGGACCGGGCGGACCTGGTCGTCGGCTCGCTCGCCGCGCACAGCGCGGGCACCCCGCCCATAGCGGGGGTGCTGCTGACGCTGGACGAGCGCCCCGGCGAGGAGATACTCACGCTGGCCGCGCGACTCGCACCGGGCACCCCGGTCGTGTCGGTGGCCGGCGGATCCTTCCCCACGGCGGGCCGGCTCTTCGCCCTGGAGGGCAAGCTGAACGCCGCGACGCCCCGCAAGGCGGAGACCGCGCTCGGCCTCTTCGAGCGCCATGTGGACACCTCGGCGCTGCTGGAGCGGATCTCGGTGGCCCGCAGCGGCCGGGTCACCCCGATGATGTTCGAGCACGAGCTGCTGGAGCAGGCCCGCGCCGACCGCCGCCGGGTGGTCCTGCCGGAGGGCACCGAGGAACGGGTGCTGCGCGCCGCCGACGTACTGCTGCGGCGCGACGTCTGCGAGCTGACCCTCCTCGGCGAGCCCGACCTCATCCGCAAGAAGGCCGCCGACCTCGGCATCGACCTGGCCGGCACCCAGATCCTCGACCCCCAGCGCTCCGAGCTGCGCCGTACGTTCGCCGAGCGGTACGCCGAGCTGCGCGCGCACCGCGGGGTCACGGTGGAGCTGGCGTACGACGTCGTCGCGGACGTCAACTACTTCGGCACCCTGATGGTCCAGGAGGGGCTGGCCGACGGCATGGTCTCCGGGGCCGTGCACTCCACGGCGGCGACGATCCGCCCGGCGTTCGAGATCATCAAGACGAAGGAGGAGGCGTCGATCGTCTCCTCGGTCTTCTTCATGTGCCTGGCCGACAAGGTGCTGGTGTACGGGGACTGCGCGGTCAACCCGGACCCGGACGCGGAGCAGCTCGCCGACATCGCGGTGCAGTCGGCCGCCACCGCCGCCCGGTTCGGGGTGGATCCCCGGATCGCGATGCTCTCGTACTCGACGGGCACCTCGGGCTCGGGAGCCGACGTCGACAAGGTGCGCGAGGCGACGGAGCGGGTCCGGGCGAGCCGGCCGGACCTGCGGATCGAGGGCCCCATCCAGTACGACGCAGCGGTGGAGCCGAGCGTCGCCGCGACGAAGCTGCCGGGCTCGGAGGTGGCGGGCCGGGCGACGGTGCTGGTCTTCCCGGACCTGAACACCGGCAACAACACGTACAAGGCGGTGCAGCGCTCGGCGGGCGCGGTGGCGGTCGGGCCGGTGCTCCAGGGCCTGCGCAAACCGGTCAACGACCTGTCGCGCGGCGCGCTCGTCCAGGACATCGTCAACACCGTGGCCATCACGGCGATCCAGGCGCAGGGCAAGGAGCAGTGAGGAACGGATGACCGCCCCGACCACCGAGAACCCGGGCACCGGGAACACCGAGGAGGGCACCGCCGCGGACCCCGCCGGGGCGGGCGCGTACCGCGTGCTGGTGCTCAACTCCGGCTCCTCGTCGGTGAAGTACCAACTGCTGGACATGAGCGACCGGACCCGGCTCGCGGTGGGGCTGGTGGAGCGGATCGGCGAGGAGACCTCGCGGCTGGTGCACACCCCGCTGCTGGGCGGCGGCGCCGAGACCCGCGAGCGGACCGGCCGGATCGCCGACCACGAGGAGGCGCTGCGGGCGGCGGCCGAGGAACTGGCCGCCGACGGGCTCGGCCTGGACTCGCCGCGGCTCGCGGCGATCGGCCACCGGGTGGTCCACGGCGGGCTGCGGTTCACCGAGCCGGTGGTGATCGACGACGAGGTGCTGGAGGAGATCGAGCGGCTGGTCCCGGTGGCCCCGCTGCACAACCCGGCGAACATCACCGGGATCCGCACCGCGCGGGCCCTGCGGCCGGACCTGCCGCAGGTGGCGGTCTTCGACACGGCCTTCCACACGACGATGCCGGAGTACGCGGCCCGGTACGCGATCGACACGGAGACCGCCGACGCGCACCGCATCCGGCGCTACGGCTTCCACGGCACCTCGCACGCGTACGTCTCCCGCAAGGCCGCCGAGCTGCTGGGCCGTACCCCCGAGGAGGTCAATGTCATCGTGCTCCACCTGGGCAACGGCGCCTCGGCCTCGGCGGTGGCGGGCGGCCGGTGCGTGGAGACCTCGATGGGGCTGACGCCGCTGGAGGGGCTGGTGATGGGCACCCGCTCCGGGGACGTCGATCCGGCCGTCACCTTCCATCTGATGCGGGTCGCGGGGATGTCGGCGGACGAGGTCGACGTGCTGCTCAACAAGCGGAGCGGTCTGGTCGGCCTCTGCGGCGACAACGACATGCGGGAGATCCGGCGCCGGGTCGACGCGGGGGACGAGCGGGCGGCGCTGGCCTTCGACGTCTACGTGCACCGGCTGAAGAAGTACATCGGCGCCTACTCGGCGGTGCTGGGCCGGGTGGACGCCGTGGTGTTCACCGCGGGGGTCGGGGAGAACTCGGCACCGGTGCGGGAGGCCGCCGTCGCCGGCCTGGAGGAGCTGGGCCTGGCGGTGGACGCCGGTCTGAACAACGCGCGGTCCGCCGAGCCCCGGCTGATCTCGCCGGAGTACGCGCGGGTCGCGGTCGCCGTGGTGCCGACGGACGAGGAGCTGGAGATAGCGGTCCAGACCTTCGCCCTCGTCGGGCCGGGCGGGGAGGCCGTCGGAGGGCCGGGCGGGGGCGTCGGAGAGGTCCACAACTGAGCACCCCCGCGCCCCTTTGTATCTTCCACCAGACGGAATATTCCGTAGCGAAACAAACCGATAGGATCCGCCTCATGCGCCGTTCCAAAATCGTCTGCACACTCGGTCCCGCCGTCGACTCCCACGAGCAGCTCGTCGCTCTGATCGAGGCCGGCATGAGCGTGGCCCGCTTCAACTTCAGTCACGGCAGCCACGAGGAGCACCAGGCCCGGTACGACCTGGTCCGCCGGGCCGCCGCCGAGACGGGCCGGGCGGTCGGTGTCCTCGCCGACCTCCAGGGCCCGAAGATCCGGCTGGCGAAGTTCGCCGAGGGCCCCGTCGAGCTGGTCCGCGGTGACGAGTTCACCATCACCGCCGAGGACGTGCCCGGCGACAAGTCGATCTGCGGCACGACCTACAAGGGTCTGCCCGGCGACGTCGCCAAGGGCGACCCGATCCTGATCAACGACGGCAACGTCGAGCTGAAGGTCGTCGCGGTCGAGGGCCCCCGGGTGCGGACGATCGTCATCGAGGGCGGTGTCATCTCCGACCACAAGGGCATCAACCTGCCCGGTGCGGCCGTCAACGTCCCGGCCCTGTCCGAGAAGGACGTCGACGACCTGCGGTTCGCCCTGCGGATGGGCTGCGACCTGGTGGCGCTCTCCTTCGTCCGGGACGCCGACGACATCAAGGACGTCCACAAGGTGATGGACGAGGCGGGCCGCCGGGTCCCGGTCATCGCCAAGGTGGAGAAGCCGCAGGCGGTCGAGCACATGCAGGAGGTCGTCATGGCCTTCGACGGTGTGATGGTGGCCCGTGGCGACCTGGCCGTGGAGTACCCGCTGGAGAAGGTCCCGATGGTGCAGAAGCGCCTGGTGGAGCTGTGCCGGCGCAACGCCAAGCCGGTGATCGTGGCGACCCAGATGATGGAGTCGATGATCACCAACTCGCGGCCGACCCGTGCCGAGGCGTCCGACGTCGCCAACGCGATCCTGGACGGCGCGGACGCGGTCATGCTGTCGGCCGAGTCCAGCGTGGGCGCGTACCCGATCGAGACGGTCAAGACGATGGCGAAGATCGTCGCCGCCGCCGAGGAGGAGCTGCTCTCCAAGGGGCTCCAGCCGCTGGTGCCGGGCAAGAAGCCGCGCACCCAGGGCGGTTCGGTGGCCCGTGCCGCCTGTGAGATCGCGGACTTCCTGGACGGCCGGGCACTGGTCGCCTTCACCAAGTCCGGTGACACCGCCCGCCGGCTCTCCCGCTACCGCGCGGCCCAGCCCATCCTGGCGTTCACCACGGACGAGTCCACCCGCAACCAGCTCGCGCTGAGCTGGGGCGTCGAGGCCCACATCGTCCCGCACGTGGACACCACCGACGCGATGGTCGACCTGGTCGACGGCGAGCTGCTGAAGCTCGGCCGCTACAACGACGGCGACACCATGGTCATCACGGCCGGTTCGCCCCCCGGCATCCCGGGCACCACCAACATGGTGCGGGTGCACCACGTCGGCGGCGGCGCCCGCGACTGACACCCCCGGAGAACGACGGCGGGCCGCACTCCCGAGGGGGAGTGCGGCCCGCCGTTCTCCGTACGGTCAGTTCCCGCCGGTGAAGTAGTTGTGCAGCCCGGGGACCGTGAGGGTGCCGCCGAACTGGCCGGCCTGCGTGACCTTGACCTTGGTGAAGATGGCGAAGGGCACGTTCAGCGGGGGCGGCGACTGCGGGCTGAACGTCACCGGGATGAGGCCGAAGAGATTGCCCTTCAGCTCCTCGGTGTACATCGTCACCTCGCCGTCGCGGATGGTGGACTTGGAGCCCTTCCGCGCCTCCACATGGGCCGTCGTCCCGGACGGGCCGACGGTCTTCTGGTGGAGGTTGTCGATGTCGATCGAGCTGGCGGTGAACTTCAGCACCTTCTTGACGGTGCCGCCGTACGTCTTCACCTCGACGATGCCCTTGTAGTCGAGCCCGCTGAGGGTGAGCGCCGAACTCTCCAGGATCCACGGGTCGTCCGGGAGGAGCGGGACGCCCGTGTCCTGCTTCGCCGCGGCCAGCGCCTCGGCGTCGAGGGTCGGGCAGGGGAAGGGCTCCTTGGCCCCGTCCGGGATGTCCGTGTCCTTCTTCGCGTCGAGGCCCTTGACGCTGTCGTCGAGCTCCTCGACCGCCTTCCCGGCCTTGCCGGCCGCCTCGCGGATGGCGTCGGCGGTGCCGTCGGCCGTCCGCTTCGCGGCGTCCGAGGGCTTCGGGGCCTGCTTGTCGGCCGGCTTCTCCGCGCTCCTGGACGCCTCCGGCTCGGGGGCCTCGGTGCTCGCGTCGGGGGACGGGGTCTCCGCGTCCTTGTCCGGGATGCCGAACAGGTCCCGCAGCGCGTCGCCGACACCCAGCGGGTCGAGCGGGTTCTTCGACTTCGTCGGGGTGGGCGAGGCGCTCGGCCCGGGGGCTTCGGCCTCGACGGACTTGGCCGCGGGCTTCACCGCGTCCCCGGCGGCCGGGGTCGTGGCGGGCTCCGGGGCCGTCGCGTCGTCCTTCTTCCCGGCACCGGCACCGGCACCGGACGGGACGGCGTCGGTGGCGGACGGGGACGGCGACGTCGTCTTCGAGGCGGACGGCGAGGGCGACTCGGCCGGCTCGTCGGAGCGGGTGACGCAGGGGCCGGGCGCGAACGGGATGTCCGGGTTGTCGTCGGCCAGCGCGAGCTTGGGGGTGAGCCCCATGCCCACGAAGACGGCCGTCGGCATGGCGGCGAGCGCGAACGCCTTGCCCGCCGGAATGTGCAGCTTCGTCAGCAGCGACTTCCGGGGGGCCGCGTGGCGCGGTCCGCTCCTGGCGCCGGGGCGGTCCCCGGCCGAGTTCAGTTGCGTCTCGTCACCCCGCACGGTGCCTCCCGCCATCGGCCTCGACCGTCGTGTCGTACTGCTCCGGCTGCTGTGGCACCGCCGCCGTGGTGTGGAACTCGGGTCCGGGCGCTTGCGTCCCGGCGCCGGTCACCCCGTCCTTCTCCACCGCCGTGTCCTCGGCCACGGGCTCGCCCGGGGCCCACGAGATGGAGAGCGCGCCGCCCAGCAGGGAGAAGAGGAAACCGACCAGGAAGCCGCCGATGTTGGCGACCGGGATCGAGATCAGCGCCAGCAGGATCGCGGCGACGCCCGCGAACACTCTCACGATGTGGTGGAACCACATGGTGAGCCCCAGCGTTATCAACAGGACCCCGATGATCAGGGACCCGGCACCGGCGGTCGTGGACATCGCCAGCGTGACGTTGCCGAGGTGCATGTTGGCGTACGGGAAGTACGCGATGGGAAGGCCACCCGCCATGGTGAACAGGCCTGCCCAGAACGGCCGATTACCCCGCCAGGTGCGGAATGCGCGCCAGAACACGCGGAGGTAATGCTCGTTCTGCCCTGTGGACTCGGGGCTCATGAAAGACAGCTCCCTGGAACCGGTACTGCTGTGAGAAGTGAAAGGGTGGGTGGCCGGAGTCCGTTCGGGAACGCCCCGGCCACCCGGCGGGTGCCTAGTAGCACTCCTTGACGCCACTGTGCAGCCGCAGGCTCAGGTTGCTGAGCTTGAACGTGCCGGCCGTGGTCGCCCATGCCGTCTGCTTCACGTTGGTCAGCGTGGCCTTCTCGGCGCGCTGCGCGAAACCGTTCGCATTCGCCTGGGTGCGGGGCTGGATGCCGATCGAACCGGGCTTGTTCGGGTCCTTGAGGGCACCCGCGGCGACGCCGATGTCGATGTTCTTGAACGACGCGTCGGCGTCGAGCTCGGCGACATCGAGGTACAGGTTGGTCGCCTTGACCGGCTTCTTCGGGTCCGTACCCGCGTTCAGCTGGAGCGTGACGGTGCCGAGGCCGAACGGCAGGTTCGGCGTGACCACCGACTGGCACATGTTGGTGATCGTGGCCTTGCTGAAGCCGGACACGGCAACGGCGTGGGCCCCGTTCTTGCCCTCGGGGTCCATACCGGTGGCGACCGAGCCGTACTGGACGAAGTCCTCACCGACGAGCTTGTCCGCACGCACCTTGAAGCTCTGGCCGGACACGCTGAAGGACGCCGCGAGGGCACCCTGCGCGAGACCGACACCCACCGCCGCGGTCGCGACGACGCTCGGCACCATGACCAGAGCGAAACGCTTCCATCTGGTGCCGCCACGAACCTGGGAACTCATTGTTTTCCTCCTTCTCGGACGTACATCTCCGGTCCGGGCCTGGGCCCGTCCTGGGATGGGAGAAGTGCTACGTCCTCGGAAAGGAGAGCGCCCGCGGACGGAGGCAGGAAACCGCGTCCGAATCACCGGCGATCACCCCCGAGCGACAACCACCGGCCGCGCGTGTGCGCGGCCTGTTTCGGACAGGCCCTGCCGGACGACAGGAACCCCCCTGTCCGGAGCCGGCGCCAATGCCACCGGCCCACCCGGTGGGGACCAACGGAACCGCCCGCGCCGACTGGCGGTCGGGCTGGCGTCATTGGACCGAGCGTGGCCGATCGTGGTCCATTCACGCCCGTGGCACAAGGGGGTTCGTTACTCGCTAGTAACGGCCCGATAACCCTCGCTCGACCGCCTGATACCGCCCGGCCACACAGGGTGGCACCGATTCGAGGAATAAAAGGGGGCAAGGGTGGGTGGATGCGGACAGACGTCCGCACGCGATTTACTACGAGTAACAGGCCGCCGCTTTATCAAGATTTGGTAAAGCGACGGCGTCCCTTGTCGCCCGTACGCGAAAACGGCCGCGATTCCCTGGCGGGTACCGCGGCCGCTTGTCACATCAGAACAAGACGCGCGCCAGCGCCGTCCGCGCGGCCATCACCCGCGGGTCCTCCGGGCCGATCACCTCGAACAGTTCCAGCAGCCGCACCCGCGCCGCATCCCGGTCGTCCCCGAAGGTGCGCCGCACCGTCTCGACGAGCCGGCCGAAGGCGTCCTCGACATGACCGCCGACCAGATCCAGGTCGGCCGCGGCGAGTTGGGCCTCCACATCGGCCGGATCCGCGGCGGCGGACTCGCGGACCCGCTGCGCGTCCATCTCCTTGACCCGGGAGAGGAGTTCGGCCTGGGCCAGGCCGAGCTTGGCCTCCATGTTGGCCGGGTCGTCGGACAGAACGTTCTTGTACGCCTGGACGGCACCGGCGAAGTCGTCCGCGTCCAGCGCCTGCACGGCCGAGGCCAGCAGGGCGTCGTACGGACCGGCCGGCACCTCGGCGGGCTCCGGGGCCGTGGCGGCCTCCTGGTCGACCGCGATACCGGTGAGGCCGAAGCGCTCCTCGCCGACCTGGATCAGCTGGTCCAGGGTCTGCCGGATCTGGGCCTCGGGGGCCACGCCCTGGAAGAGCGGGAGGGCCTGTCCGGCGACGACGGCGAAGACCGCCGGAATGCCCTGGATGCCGAACTGCTGCATCAGCATCTGGTTGGCGTCGACATCGACCTTGGCCAGCACGAAGCGGCCGTTGTACTCATGGGCCAGCCGCTCCAGGAGCGGGCCCAGCTGTTTGCACGGCTCGCACCACTCGGCCCAGAAGTCGATGACGACCGGCACCTCGGCGGAGCGCTGGAGGACATCGCGCTCGAAGCCCGCCTCGTCGACATCGATCACCAGGGCGGAGGGCGGTACGGCACCGCCGCCACCCTGCCGGGCGGCCTCGGCACGGGCCTGCTCCGCCTTCACCTTGGCCTCGCCGGCCGCCTTCACCGCGGCGAGGTCGACGACGCCGCTCATGGACATGTTCCTAGGCTGCATGCGTACATCCTCCCCCCTCGGTGCGCCGATCCGGAAAGCGATACCGGAACCGGGCCCGTCCGGCCGCCCCGCCGGTGTGCGGGACGCGCGGACAGACACGGCCCGGGGCCCCTGAAAGGCCCTGTGCGGCACCGGGTCCCCACCCGGAGCCTGTGGCTGTCGTTCGGTTGCGGCGTTTCACGACGGCACGGCCGTCGTCCTTACGCTACGACCCGTAGCGTAACTGCCCCACCCCCTTCGCGCACAGGTGCGATCGGTGATCTGTCTCACGCCTCCCGGGGCCGGTCCGTTGTACTTACTCACCGGTATGGTCGCGGCATGCCGAGCCCCGACCGCCCCGAACCCCCTCGAACGGGACGCCCGCGCAGTGCCGCCGCCGACGAGGCGATCCTGGAGGCGACCCGGGCCTCCCTGGTCGATCTCGGCTGGTCGAAGCTGACGATGGGCGATGTGGCGGCGCGGGCCGGGGTCGCCAAGACGACCCTGTACCGGCGGTGGGCGGGCAAGAACGAGCTGGTCGTGGATGCCGTCGCGGTCCTCTTCGACCAACTGGAGCTGCCGGACCTGGGCAGCCTGTCGGCCGATGTGCAGGCGGTGGTCCTCCAGTTCGCCGCGCTGCTGGACCGGCCGGAGACCCGGACGGCGCTGATGGCGGTGGTCGCGGAGTCGACCCGCGACGAGGCGCTGCGCCACCGGATCCGCGGCTCGATCGTCGACCGGCAGAAGCGGCTGGTGCTCCAGGGGCGGCAACGGGCGCAGCGGCGCGGTGAGTTGCCCGTCGAGAAGGACGTGGAGACCGCCGCGGCCACCGCCGACCTGATCTTCGACGTGATCGCGGGCGCGGTGGTGCACCGGACGCTGGTCAGTGCCGCGCCCGTCGACGAGGACTGGGCCCGGCGCTTCACCGTGCTGCTGCTGGCGGGGCTGGGAGCGGCGGCCCGGTAGACCGGCGCCGTTCCCGCGGAAGGCGGGCGGCCGTCCGGGGCAACCGCGAGGGCCCCGATCACGTCCGCCCCCATGAGAGCCGCACCCCGTCCCCGCACCTCGTGTCCGGTGGGGTGGCCCCTGCCCGCCCGCCGCCCCGGAAGCCCGTCTTGATACCCACGCCCCGCGCCCCTCGCCCGTCCTCCCGCTCCACGGGAACCACGACACCGGCCGCCCGGTCCCCGGCGGGCGGACCGCTCCGCCGGGGACCCGTCTGGGCGGTACCGGTGCTGTGGACCGTCGCCCTCGGGCTGTGGGGGCTGTCGCGGCAGGACAGCGTGTGGCGGGACGAGGCCGCGACCTGGCAGGTCGCCCAGCGCTCCACGGCCGAGATCTGGCACATGCTGGGGAACATCGACGTCGTGCACGGCTGCTACTACCTGCTGATGCACGCGCTGTTCGAGTGGTTCGGCCCCGGCACCACCACACTGCGGCTGCCCTCGGTCCTGGCCATGGCGGTGGCGGCGGGCTGCGTGGCGGTCATCGGCCGCCGACTGGCCGGTCCGTGGGCGGGCCCGGCCGCAGGGATGGTCCTCGGGCTGCTCCCGGCCGTGCAGTTCCACCTCCAGGAGGGCCGGCCGTACGCGCTGGTCGCGGCCGGGGCCGGGATCTCCACCCTGCTGCTCGTGACGCTGCTCCAGGGCGACGGCCGTACCCCGCGCTGGGTGGCCTACGGCGCCGTCGTCGCGCTGTGCGGGCTTCTGAACTGGCTCTCGCTCATGATCCTCCCGGCGCATCTGGCGACCCTGGCCCGGAGCCGGGCCCCCCGTCCGGTGCTCGGGCGCTGGGCCGTCGCGGCCGGGTGCGCGACGGTCTGTGTGCTGCCGTTGATCCTCTTCAGCCGGACCCAGTCCTCACAGGTCTCCTGGATACCGCCGCTGACCTGGCACATGCTCATCGCTCCGGCGGTCGTGCTGGCGATCGGCGGGATCTGCGCGCTGCTGGAACGGCCCCGGGAGGGCCGGCTGTCGGTGGCGGCCGTCGCCCTGCCCCTGCTGGCGGTCCCGCAGCTCGGCCTCGTCGCCGTCTCGCTGGTCCGGCCGCTGTTCCTGGACCGGTACGTCCTCTTCAGTCTGCTGGGGCTGGCCCTGCTGATCGGCACGGCGGTCGCGGCGGCGGCCGGGGCGGTGCGGACCCGGCGCCCGGGGGCGGCGCGGGCGGTCCTGCCCGTGACGCTCGCGGTGGCGATGGTGGCCCTGCTCCCCCAGTCCCTGGCCAAGCGGTCCCCGTCGAGCCGGGTGGACGACGTCCTGGCGGTGTCCGCGGAGGTGCGCCGGCTGAAGAGGGCGGGGGACGCGGTGGTCTTCGTGCCCGCGTTCCGCCGGGACACCAGGGCGGTCTCCCCGGAGGCCTTCTCCGGTCTGCGGGACATCGCCCTGGAGCGGAGCCCGGAGGAGTCCGGGACGCTCGGGGGCGTGGAGAAGAAGCCGGACCGGATCCGTGCGGCGATGCTGGCCCGCTGCCGCGTGCTGCTCGTGACGGACACGCCCCGGGTGGCGCGTCCGCCGGCCACCGAGCGGGACCGGACGAAGAGCTCCGTGCTGCGCAGGCACTTCCGGGCCGTCGCCGACGCACAGGTCCGCGGCCGGCGGGTGACGGTGTACGAGAGGTGCCCGGCCGGCTGAACCGGCCGGGCACCCCGGGCCGCGGGCCCGGTACGGATCAGAAGCCGGGCGGCTCCGTGTAGGTGCCCCACTCGTCGCGCAGCACACCGCAGATCTCCCCGAGGGTGGCCTCGGCACGGACCGCGTCGAGCATCGGGGCGATCATGTTGGAGCCGTCCCGGGCGGCGGCCAGCATCGCGTCCAGGGCGGCCTTCACCCGGGCGTCGTCGCGGGCCTCCTTGCGGGCGGCGAGGGTCCGGACCTGCTCGCGCTCGACCTCGTGGCTGACCCGCAGGATCTCCAGGTCGCCGGTGACCGAGCCGTGGTGGACGTTGACGCCGACGACGCGCTTGTCGCCCTTCTCCAGCGCCTGCTGGTAGCGGAAGGCGGACTCGGCGATCTCGCCGGTGAACCAGCCGTCCTCGATGCCGCGCAGGATGCCGGAGGTGATCGGGCCGATGGGGTGCTGCCCGTCCGGGTGGGCCCGGGTGCCGCGCTCCTTGATCTGGTCGAAGATCTTCTCGGCGTCGGCCTCGATGCGGTCGGTGAGCTGCTCGACGTACCAGGAGCCGCCCAGCGGGTCGGCCACGTTGGCGACGCCGGTCTCCTCCATCAGCACCTGCTGGGTGCGCAGCGCGATCTCGGCGGCCTGCTCGGAGGGGAGGGCGAGGGTCTCGTCGAGGGCGTTGGTGTGCAGCGAGTTGGTGCCGCCGAGGACGGCGGAGAGGGCTTCCACGGCCGTGCGCACGACGTTGTTGTACGGCTGCTGGGCGGTGAGCGAGACCCCGGCGGTCTGGGTGTGGAAGCGGAGCCACTGGGCCTTGTCGGTCTTCGCCCCGTAGGTCTCCTTCATCCAGCGGGCCCAGATCCGGCGGGCGGCGCGGAACTTGGCGATCTCCTCGAAGAAGTCGAGGTGCGCGTCGAAGAAGAAGGAGAGGCCGGGCGCGAAGGTGTCGACGTCGAGCCCGCGGGAGAGGCCGAGCTCCACGTAGCCGAAGCCGTCGGCGAGGGTGTACGCGAGCTCCTGCGCGGCCGTCGCCCCGGCCTCGCGGATGTGGTAGCCGGAGACCGAGAGCGGCTTGTACGCGGGGATGCCCCGGGCGCAGTGCTCCATCAGGTCGCCGATGAGGCGCAGATGCGGCTCGGGCTGGAAGAGCCACTCCTTCTGCGCGATGTACTCCTTGAAGATGTCGGTCTGGAGCGTGCCGTTGAGCACCGCCGGGTCGACGCCCTGGCGCTCGGCCGCGACCAGGTACATGCAGAAGGCCGGGACGGCCGGTCCGCTGATCGTCATCGACGTGGTGACGTCGCCGAGCGGGATGTCCTTGAAGAGGACCTCCATGTCGGCGGCGGAGTCGATGGCCACGCCGCAGTGGCCGACCTCCCCGAGCGAGCGGGGGTCGTCGGAGTCGCGCCCCATCAGCGTCGGCATGTCGAAGGCGACGCTGAGGCCGCCGCCGCCCGCGGCGAGGATCATCTTGTACCGCTCGTTGGTCTGCTCGGCGTTGCCGAAGCCGGCGAACTGGCGGATGGTCCAGGTACGGCCCCGGTAGCCGGTGGCGTGGAGCCCTCGCGTGAAGGGGTACTCACCGGGCCAGCCGATCCGCTCGAAGCCCTCGTACGCGTCCCCGGGGCGGGGGCCGTAGACGGGCTCGACCGGATCGCCGGAGAGCGTGGTGAAGTCCGCGTCACGCTTGCGGGCCTTGTCGTAACGGGCCTGCCAGCGGAGGCGGCCTTCCTCGATCGCGTCAGCGTCCATACGATCGAATTTACTAGGACGTCCTACTAAATGTCGATGGGAAACCGCCCGGCGCTTCGCGCGGGGCGGTTTCGGGTGGCCCGGCCGGCTCTGGAGCCCGGCTCTCAGGCCTTGGCGGTCACCGGGGCGGCGTCGGCGATCAGCGGCTCGACCTCGCGGACGACCTTGCGCTCGACGAAGAACGCGGCCGTCGGGATCGTGCCGGAGATCAGCACCCAGAGCAGCTTGCCCATCGGCCACTTCGCCTTGGAGCCGAGGTCGAAGGCGAAGATCAGGTAGATGATGTAGAGGACACCGTGGATCTGGGAGACGACGAGCGTCAGGCTCTCACCGGTGTCGAAGCCGTACTTGAAGACCATGCAGGTGCAGAGCACCAGCAACATGACGGCGGTGACGTAGGCCATCACCCGGTACCGGGTCAGCACACTGCGTTTCATGGCATCGAGCCTAACCGGACACCCGGGGCGATCTTGCGGCGGGCCGGTCCCTCGAAGCGCCGTTCTACGCCCCGTGTCCCCCCGGCTACGCCCGCCCCTCCCCGGGGGCTACGACTCCTCGAAATCGTGCGCCGCCACCCGCAGCGGGCGCAGCAGCGCGAAGATCTCCGCGCACTCCTCGGCGTCGTACACCCCGAGCCCGAACTCCATGGCGACCAGGTCCTCGGTCGCCGCCTCGACGACCTCGCGGCCCTTGTCGGTGATGGAGGCGAGGGTGCCGCGGCCGTCGTTGGGGTTGGGGCGCTTGTCGACCAGGCCGGAGCGGACCAGCCGGTCCACGGTGTTGGTGACGGAGGTGGGGTGCACCATCAGCCGCTCGCCGATCTTGGACATCGGCAGTTCGCCGGCCTTGGAGAAGGCGAGCAGCACCAGCGCCTCGTAGCGGGCGAAGGTCAGCCCGTACGGCTTGACGACCGCGTCGACCTCGGCGAGCAGGATCTGCTGGGCGCGCATGATCGAGGTGATCGCCCCCATCGAGGGGACGGGACCCCAGCGCTGCCGCCAGATCTCGTCGGCGCGGGCGATGGGGTCGAAGGGGAGGCTGAGCGGCTTCGGCACGGCATCGACCTTACCCACTGGTCATATGCTGGTCAGCTTCGTCTCGAACTTCGGTCCGAATATTGCGGGATCACCCGGGCCGCACCGGAACGGCAACGCCGCAAAAGCGGACGAGCCCCGCCGAAGGGGGCTCGTCCGGGGGTTCGGGCGCGGAATGCCGGTGCGCGGACGTCAGTTCGCGAGGTGGCGCTCGACCGTCTCGACCTTCGAGGTCAGACCGTCGGTGACACCGGGACGGATGTCGGCCTTCAGCACCAGCGAGACGCGCCCGGCACGGGCCTCGACGGCGGCGACGGCGCGCTTGACGACGTCCATGACCTCGTCCCACTCCCCCTCGACCGAGGTGAACATCGCGTCCGTGCGGTTGGGCAGACCGGACTCCCGGACGACCCGGACGGCGTCGGCGACGTACTCGCCGACGTCCTCGCCCACACCCAGCGGGCTGACCGAGAAGGCGACGATCATGCGCCGACCACACCCTCGCGGCGGGCGCGGGCCGCGATGACGCCGTCGGCCTCGTACCGCTTGAGTACCTTGTCGCCGTAGAGCCCGCCGAACGGCAGGACCGCGAGCAGGAAGAAGAACGCGATGCGCTTCAGCGGCCACTTGGTCTTCGACCAGACGTCGATCAGCAGGACGGCGTAGATCACGAAGAGCACACCGTGCAGCATGCCGAGCGGCATCATCAGGTAGTCGATGTCCGAGATCCGGCTGAGGACCGAGCCGAAGAGGATCAGGGCCGGGAAGGAGAGCGCCTCGGGAACCGAGATGAGGCGCAGCCGGTGCAGGGCGGTAGCGGTCTTGACGTCCACGGGGGCACCTTCGGTGGGAGAACGGTGACGGCTGGCGAAAGCAGGCTTGTGAATCAGGGCACAAGCTCGCCCCATTGTGGCATCGGTACGACGGCCGGCCGCCCCCGGGGCGGTGTGTACCGGCTCACGTGCCGTCGGACCGTACGTCCCGATTGCGTACGGATCCCGTACCGGGTGCGTATCAGGGGCGGTTCGCGGCGGATGTCACGGGGACGGGCCCTGTTCCGGCCGGGGGCCTGCCGTTAACGTCGGCCCGTGGCAATGTTCCGACTCCAAGGCAGCAGGACGCTCGCCGTCGACCTGGCCGGCGACTCCGTCAAGGCGAAGAACGGCTCGATGGTCGCCTACGACGGCCGGATGACCTTCAAGAAGATGACCGGCGGCGGCGACGGGCTGCGCGGCATGGTGACGCGCAGGCTGACCGGCGAGCAGATGACCGTGATGCAGGTGACCGGCCAGGGCACCTGCTACTTCGCGGACCGGGCGAGCGAGATCAACCTGGTCGCGCTCCACGGCGACAAGCTGTTCGTCGAGGCCAGCAATCTGCTGTGCACCGACGCCGGGCTGCGCACCGGTACCTCCTTCACCGGGCTGCGCGGCGGGGCGAGCGGCAACGGACTGTTCACCACCACCGTCGAGGGCACCGGGCAGGTGGCGATCATGTCGGACGGCGCGGCGGTGGCGCTGCGGGTCTCGGCGCAGTACCCGCTCTTCGTCGACCCCGGCGCGTACATCGCCCACCAGGGCCGGCTCCAGCAGCACCTCCAGGCCGGGGTGAACTTCCGGACGCTGATCGGCGAGGGCTCCGGGGAGGCGTTCCAGATGCGGTTCGAGGGCGAGGGCGTCGTCTACGTCCAGCCCAGCGAGCGGAACACGGTCGGGGGCGACGTCTGATGCCGTTCCGCGAGATCAACTCGAAGATGGTCGAGGCGACGGTGGTGCCCGGCCAGCGGCTGTTCAGCCAGCGGGGCGCGATGCTCGCGTACCGGGGCGAGGTGTCGTTCACCCCCAGCGTCCAGGGCGGCCAGGGCGGCGTGATGTCGATGATCGGCCGGCGGGTGGCGGGCGAGGCGACCCCGCTGATGACGGTCGAGGGCAGCGGCACGGTGATGTTCGGCCACGGCGGCCACCACATCCAGGTGATCAACCTGTCCGGCGACACCCTGTACGTGGAGGCCGACCGGCTGCTCGCCTTCGACGGGACGCTCCAGCAGGGGACGATGTTCATGGGGTCGCAGGGCGGCGTGATGGGCATGGTGCGCGGCCAGGTGACCGGCCAGGGCCTGTTCACCACCACCCTGTCGGGGCACGGCGCGGTCGCGGTGATGGCGCACGGCGGGGTGATCGAGCTGCCGATCACGCCCGGCCGCGAGGTCCACGTGGACCCGCAGGCGTACGTCGCGCACCACGGCGAGGTACGGAACAAGCTGTCGACCGCGCTCGGCTGGCGCGAGATGGTGGGGCGCGGCTCCGGCGAGGCGTTCCAGCTGGAACTGAGCGGGAGCGGCACGGTGTACGTCCAGGCCTCGGAGGAGAAGCTGTGAGCACGCCCGTGGTCCTCGACCCGATGACGCTGCCGTCCGACGACAACGTCAACGCGTACACCTTCTGCGTGGAGCTCAAGGGGAGCCAGTGGTTCCTGCAGAAGGGCAAGATGATCGCCTACTACGGGCGGATCGGGTTCGACGGCGTCGGCCACGGCCGCTTCGAGCGGCTGCTGCGTTCGAGCTTCCACTCGCCGCTGCACGCGAGCGACTGGGTGGTGGCCGAGGGCAGCGGCAAGATGCTCCTGGCCGACCGCGCCTTCGACGTGAACTCCTACGACCTGGACGAGGGGAACCTGACCATCCGGTCCGGCAACCTGCTCGCCTTCGAGCCGTCGCTGGCGCTGAAGCAGTCGATCGTGCCGGGCTTCCTGACCCTGATCGGCACGGGGAAGTTCGTGGCCGCCTCGAACGGTCCGGTGGTCTTCATGGAGCCGCCGCTGCGGGTGGACCCGCAGGCCCTGGTGGGCTGGGCGGACTGCCCCTCGCCGTGCCACCACTACGACCACGGGTATCTGACCGGGGTGCTGGGCGGGCTGCGCCAGCTGACGGGAATCGGGGGCACCTCGGGCGAGGAGCACCAGTTCGAGTTCGTCGGCGCGGGCACGGTGCTGCTCCAGTCGACGGAGCAGCTGATCGCCGAGCAGCCGACGGGCACGGTGCCGGATCAGGCCGGGGTGCCGGGGCATGGGGGTCAACCTGGCGCCAACCCCCGAATGCCCGGTCAGCTCGGGGACCTCCAGCGTCGTTTCCGACTGTGAACGGTACTCTGCGGAGTGTGACGCCGCGCGTCCGAGCCCCGCGTCCGGATCCGTTCCCGGGCGGTGCCGACCGTCACACTCCCACTTCGTCCAGCTTTCAACTTCTTAGGTAGAATCCATATATGGAGACCGAGACGGCCACTCGCTGGCTGAACGACGCGGAGCAGTGCGCCTGGCGCACCCATCTGGACGTCAGCAGACTGCTGATGCACCAGTTGGAGAAGGACCTCCAGCCCTTCGGCCTGACCAACAACGACTACGAGATCCTGGTCAACCTCTCGGAGTCGGACGACCAGCGCCTGCGGATGAGCGATCTCGCCGCCGCGACGCTCCAGTCCAAGAGCAGGCTCTCGCACCAGATCACCCGCATGGAGAACGCCGGGCTGGTCCGCCGGGAGAACTGCGAGTCCGACCGGCGCGGACTGTACGCGGTCCTCACCGAGGAGGGCGCCGAGACCATGCGCCGGGTGGCGCCGCACCACGTCGCCTCGGTGCGCAAGCACTTCATGGACCTGCTGACGCCCGAGGCGCTGGAGAACCTGCACGCGGCGCTGGCCCCGGTCGCCGATCACCTGAGGGGACGGCGCGGCCGGATCTGACGCCCGGCGGGCGGCGGCCTCAGCCGGCTCCGGGCAGCCGGAGCTCGAAGCAGGCGCCGCCCTCCCGCGCCTCGCCGACCGTCAGGGTGCCGCCGTGCCGGACGGCGACGTCCCGGGCGATGGCCAGGCCCAGCCCCGCACCGCCGTCGTCCCGGCTGCGGGCGTCGTCGAGCCGTACGAACCGCTCGAAGATCCGTTCCCGCTGCTCGGGCGGGACCCCGGCGCCGTCGTCGTCGACGCGGACGACCACCCCGCCCCGGTCCGCCGCCCGCACCCCGACCACCACCGCGCCGCGCGCGTGACGCTCCGCGTTGTCCAGCAGATTGCCGAGCACCCGCGCCAACTGCCCGCGCGAACCGGTCACTTCGAACCGCTCCCCCTCGGGCACCGACACCGTCACCGCGATCCGGTCCCCGGCCCGCCGGGCCACCTCCTCGCGCACCAGCCGCCCCAGGTCCACCCGCGTACCGCCGGGCCGCTCCCCCGCGTCCAGCCGGGCCAGCAGCAGCAGATCGGCGGCGAGCGTCTGGAGCCGTACGGTGTCGGCGACCGCGCCCGGCAGGTCCAGCAGCTCCGGATGGGCGGCGGCCACTTCCAGCTGGGTGCGCAGCGAGGCGATCGGGCTGCGCAGTTCGTGCGAGGCGTCGGCGACGAACCGCCGCTGCCGCTCCACCGAGGACTCCAGGGCCGCCAGGGTCTCGTTGGTGGTGCGGGCCAGCCGGGCGATCTCGTCGCGCGAGTCCGGCTCGGGCACCCGCCTGCCCAGGTCCTCGGAGGCGGTGATCGCGGCCATCTCCCGCCGGATGCCCTCGACCGGGCGCAGCGCCCGCCGGGTCACCAGCCAGGTCACCCCGGCGACGACCAGCAGCAGGACCGGCAGCCCGGTCAGCATCGAGTCGCGCACGGTGCCCACGGCCTGCTGCTCGGCGGCGAGCGGGGCGCCCGCGTGGACGGTCAGGGTCTCGCCGGCGGGGGTGGTGGCCCGGACGGAGGCGAAGCGGTAGTCGGCGCGCTCGCCGTCGACGGTGGCGGTGCCGTTGGAGAAGTCCGCGTCGTCGGGGTCGGTCTCGCCCCGGCCGGGGGCGGCGGAGTCGTCGTCTCCGTCGCCGTCGTCGGAGTCGTCGGAGGAGTCGGAGGAACCGCCGGCGGTGGCGGACGGGCGGACCGGGACGACCCGGTCGGTGCCGGTGCCGCTGATCGCCTGGAGGTCCTTGGAGACGGCGACCACCCGGCCCTCGTCGTCGGTGACCTGGACCGGGTGGTCCTCCTCGTCGCGCGTCTCCAGGCCGTCGTACGGCACGCCGAGGGCCAGCTGCCCGGCCACCTCCCGGGCCACCACCTCGGCCTGGAGCCCGGCCTGGCCGGTGAGGTGGGCGCGCAGCACGAGCAGCACCGCGATCCCGGCGCCGACCAGGGCCAGCGCCACCACGGCGGTGGCGCCGAGCGCGGCCCTGGCCCGTACCGACCTCACCGCGCCTCCAGCCGGTACCCGGCGCCGCGCACCGTGCGGATGGTCTCCGCGCCGAGCTTGCGGCGCAGGGTGCTCACGTAGACCTCGACGATGTTCGGGTCCCCGTCGTAGGCGAAGTCCCAGACGTGCTCCAGGATGTCGGCCTTGCTCACCACCTCGCCGGGGCGCAGCGCGAGCTGTTCCAGCACGGCGAACTCCTTGGCGGTGAGGGTGATCTCGGCACCGTCCAGGTGGACCCGGCGGGCGGCGGTGTCCATCCGCAGGGCGCCGACGGTGAGCACCGGGGAGCCGGAGCCGCCCCCGCGGCGCCGCAGCAGCGCCCTGATCCTGGCCAGCAGCACGACGTACGAGAAGGGCTTGGTCAGGTAGTCGTCGGCGCCGGTGTCCAGCCCCTCGGCCTCGTCGTACTCCCCGTCCTTCGCGGTCAGCATCAGGATCGGGGTGTCGTCCCCGGCGGCACGCAGGGCGGCGCATACCCGGTAGCCGTTCATCCCGGGCAGCATGATGTCGAGGACCAGCAGGTCGTAGCCGCCCCCGGCGGCCCGGTGCAGTCCTTCGAGGCCGTCGTGGACCACGTCCACGGCGAAGCCCTCGGCGGTGAGCCCCGCGGCCAGGGCCGTCGCGAGCCGCTTCTCGTCCTCCACGATCAACAGGCGCATGCCCCACAGGTTCGCAAACCGGAGCTGAAGACGGCTTCAGGTGGCTTCAGGCTGTGTTCAGCATCGGCCCGGCAGGGTGGTTCCCGTCGCAACCGGCGCACCCGATCGGGAGGAAACCCATGAAGCGCAAGATCGTCATCGCCGCCGTCACGGCCGCCGTGCTGGCGGGCGGCGGAGCCGCCACCGCGGTCGCCTTCGCCGACGACGACGGCCACGACCGCGAGGTCACCAGCAGCGTGGCCGGCGACGGCACCGCCCGGGTGGACGTGAAGGAGGCGGTGGCGGCGGCCCTGAAGGCGGTCCCGGGCACGGCCACCGAGGCGGAGCTGGACGACGAGGACGGCGGGCTCGTCTGGGAGGTCGACGTGGACGGCTCCGACAAGGTCCGGCACGACGTGACGGTGGACGCGGGCAACGGCAAGGTGCTCGACCGGCACACCGACAAGGACGAGGACGACGACCACGGCGGGCAGGCGTCCGGCCGGGCCCGGGTCTCCCTGGACGCGGCCGTCGACGCCGCGCTGGAGGCCCGCCCGGGGACGGTGACCTCGGTGGACCTGGACCACGACCGGGACGGCCGGGCGCAGCAGTGGGAGGTCGAGGTCACGGCCAAGGACGGCAAGGAGCACGAGCTGACGGTCGACGCAGCCACCGGCAAGGTGACGGCCGACCGGGTGGACGACGACCACGACGGCCACGACGACGACTGAGTGCGGCCCGGGGCGGGCCCGGCCGGCCGGTGGGCCGGCCGTGGTCCGTCCCGGGGCCGTCTCAGGGCGCGTTGCCGGAGAGGACCGTGCCGTCGGCGAAGCCCAGGAACAGCACGTCGCCCTGGGCGATCACCGAGACCGTGGCCGGGTCGACCCGGTCGCCCGGTGGCGCGGGCCAGCCCGTGTACTGCTTGGAGCCCCGGCTCTCCGCGTTCCCGGTGGCGGGCGCCGCCAGGTCGAGGGCCTCGGCCCCCTGTCCGCCGAGGACGACGACCCGGTCGCCGGCCAGGGCCGGGGCGCCCGCGGTCTCCAGCCCCTCGCCCAGGTCCTCCGTCGACCAGACCGGGCCGCCGTCGGAGAGCCGGAGGGCGCGCACCCGCTTCGTGTCGCCGATCACGACCGTGCCGTCCCGGGACACGGCGGGCCGGTAGGCGATGTCCACGCCGGGGGCGTAGGACCGACGGCTGTCCGGGTGGGTGACATCGACGACGGTCAGCCCGTCCGGGCCGGAGCAGAGGAGGTCCTTGCCCGTCAGGACGGGGGTCCGGCAGGTGACGGCACCCGGGGCGACCGTGGCCAGCGGGGCGCCGTCGGCGCTCTTCAGGACGGTGATCCCGGCGCCGGCAGCGACGAGCCTGCCGTCGGCGAGGGCGAGTTCCGCCGTGCTGGACCGGTCGTTCCACGGCTTGTCCCAGACGGTCCGGTGGCCGCCGGTGAGGCGGTGGGCGAGGAGGCGGGGGACGCCCGTGCCGGTGGACCGGACCGCGTAGTACAGCACCCCGTCCGACAGGACGGAGGCGGTGGCCCGGGTGCCGGAGGGCAGCGGCTCGCGCCACTTCTCGGCGCCGTCGGCGAGGCCGCGCGCCACCAGGGCGCCGCCCTCGAAGGCGTAGACGGTGGTGCCGAGAACGCCGCCCACCGCGGCCGGGCCGCCGGCCGGGGCGGTCCGCCAGCGCCGCCCGCCGGTCGCCGCGTCGAGCGCGGTCACCCGCTGCGGGCCGCCGCAGACCAGCGTGGCCCCCGCCTGTACGCAGGCCACCGGGCCGTCCCCGATCCGGGTCCTCCAGGCCCGCCACCCCGCCGGTTTCCCGGCGATGTCCGCACCGGCCGCGCCGAAGTCCCCGGTGTGCCCAGGGTCGGCGCCGGGGACGACGACGGGCCCGGTCGCCGTCCGTACCGCCCCCGGGGCGGAGGCGGAGGCGCTCGGCCCGGCCGCCGCGTCCCCGCCGTCGTCGGCGAAGAGCCCCGGCAGCAGCACCGCTCCCAGTGCCCCGCACACCACCACGGCCGCGGCCGCGGCCGCCCAGGCGATCCGCGCTCCCCGCCGCCGCCCCGGCTCGTCCCGTACCGTCACCGGGTCCGGCACCGGGGTCGGCGCGAGGGCGGGGCCGAAGCCCGGAGCAGCGGCCGGGGCCGGAGGTGCGGCGGCGGCCGGGGCCGCCGTCCGGGCCGCGTCGCGCGCCCCCGCCGCATGGGCGTCGAGCTGGTTCCGTACCGCCTCCGGCCAGGGGAACCGCCCGTCCGGCACGCCCCCCGGCAGCAGCAGCTCGGCCAGTTCCCCGGGGGCGGGCCGGGCCGCGGGGTCGGCGCGCAGGCACTCCTCGACCACCGCGCGCAGCCGGGGCGGCACCCCGGAGAGTTCGGCCTCGCCCTGGGCGATCCGGAAGATCACGGCGGCCATGTCGGGGTCGTCGAACGGCCCGCGCCCGGTCGCCGCGAAGGCCAGCACCGCGCCCAGGCAGAAGACGTCCGAGGCGGGGACGAGCGCCCGGGAGCCGTTGACGTGCTCCGGCGAGATGTAGCCGGGACTGCCCACGACCACGCCGGTCCGGGTCAGCCGGGTGGCGTCGAAGGCCTGGGCGATCCCGAAGTCGATCACCTTCGGCCCGGCGGTACCGAGCAGGACGTTGCCCGGTTTCAGGTCGCGGTGGAGTACCCGGACCGCGTGCATGTCGGCCAGGGCGCGGGCCAGCCCCGCGCCCACCGCGCGGACCACCGACTCGGGCAGCGGGCCGCCCCGGACCACCGCCTCCGCGAGGGAGGGGCCGGGGACGTACTCGGTCGCCAGCCAGGGCAGCCGCCCGTTCGCGTCACCGCCGACCAGCGCCGCGGTGTGCGGGGAGCGCACCGCGCCCGCCGCCGTGATCTCCCGCCGGAACCGGGCCCGGAAGCCGTCGTCGAGATCGAGGTCGGCCCGGACGGTCTTCAGCGCGACCAGGCCCCCGTACGGGTCCGGGGCACCGGCCGGGCGGGCCAGGTACACCTCGCCCATGCCTCCGGCGCCCAGCAGCCCGAGGAGCTGGTAGGGGCCGATCAGCCGGGCCCTGCCGGGCGGAAGCGGCTCGATCACTCGTGGTTCCCCTCACGCCTTCACCGGGGCAGCGGCACGGAGAGCGTGGTGCCGTCGCCGTACACGATCTGGACGACGCCGCCGACCGGCAGCACCTGCGGGTTGTTCGGTTCCTTGTCGAGCTGGACGCCGTCGGCCTTGTCGTACGTGGGGGCCGGGACCGGTCCGGGGGCGCCCGCGAGGCGGGTGCGGACCAGGTCGCCGAGGGTCCCGTCGGAGCTGACCGGGACGGTGTACAGCGTCGTGCTGTCCGCCCAGACGACCGTGCCGGCGACGATCAGCGGGTCGGAGACCGCGTTGCTCCGGCCCCCGTCCGCCTTCAGGGCGAGCGGGAAGCGGTGCAGGACCCGGCCGTCGTCGCGGCCGACGACGACGATCTCGTCGGGCGCGGCCGGTACATACGGGTTGCCCCGGCGCAGGACCGCCACCCGGTCGTCGAGCGCGGTGACGGTGGTCTCCAGGGCGAGCCCGGAGGCCAGCGGGATCCGGCCCTCCTCCTTCAGCGTGGCCGCGTCCAGCCGCACCACGACGGTGTCGGTGCCGAGGCCGGAGCCGTCCGAGCCGGGGCGCGCGACGGAGCAGTAGGCGGACCGGCCGCGCAGACCCAGCTCCCCGCAGGACGTGCCGTCGCCGCCCGCCGTGCCCAGCTCCGTGCCGTCCTCGGCACGGAACGCCTTCGGCCCCGCCGTGCTGATCGCGTAGACCACCGTGCCGTCGGTGGCGACCGGCCAGAGGTTGCCCTGCCCGCCCTTGGCGACCACCTGCGGGGCCAGCGGCTCGTGCCACTTCCGCTCGCCGGTCCGCAGGTCGTACGCGGCGAGCTCGGCACCCTCGGCCGACCAGGTGGTGGCGGCCAGGACCAGGCCGTCGACGACCATCGGGGCGCTGGCCAGGTTGTGCGCGCCGCCGCCGCGGACCTCCCAGCGGACCTTCCCGGTCCGGGCGTCCAGCGCCTGGAGCCGTTCGCCCGCGGCGAGCAGCACGGTGTCGTCGTACACGGTGGGGAGGGTGGAGTGGGCGGGCATGAAGAACTGCCCGGTCGGCCCGTAGCCCGCCACCTTCGAGGTCTCCCCCGTGTCCAGCGTCCACATCCGGTGCCCGTCCGCCGCCGACAGGGCCTCGTACGTGCCGTCCGCCTTCCGGCAGACCAGTACGGAGCGCCCGGCGGAGCAGCCGATCGGCGCGCCGGTGAACTTCCCCCGCCACGGCTTCGTCCAGCCGTCGGGGCGGGTGCCGCGGCCGTAGGGGACGGTGCCCGAGGCGTCCGGGCCGCCCGTCACGCCGATGCCCGCGACGATCCGGCCGTGCCCGGCCGGGGCCCTGTCGGGGCCCGCCGCTTCGGTGGCGCCCCGGCCGCCCCGCCAGACCAGGTACCCCCCGCCGGCCGCGCCCGCCACGAGCAGCGCGGCCAGCGCGAGGGCGAGGCGGCGGGCGCGGCGCGGCTCCGGGGGGCGGGTGGTGCCGGCGGCGGGTCCGGGGCCCTGGGTCGGGGCGCCGTGCACATCGGGGGTGCCGGGCGGGTACGGGGCCGGGGCGGCGGCCCCGGCGGTGGGGAGCCGGTGGAACGAGGGGCGGCTGTCGGGGGTCGCCTCGGTCGGGGTGTAGCCGGGGAGCAGGGGGCCGGGCAGGGCGATGACCCGGGCCAGTTCGCGCCCGTACTCGGCGATGTGGCCCGCCACCCCGGCCGGCCACGCCCCGGCCGCGCCGGGGTCGAGCAGCCCGGCGAGCGCGGCGGCGTCCGGGCGGGCGGCCGGGTCGGCGGTCAGGCAGCGCTCCAGCACGGCGCGGAGCGCGTCCGGCACCCCGTCGAGATCGGCCTCGACGTACTTGACCCGGTAGAGCACGGCGGCGACCGGCCCGTCCCCGAAGGGGTCCCGTCCGGTGACGGCGAAGCAGAGCACCGAGGCGAGGCAGAACACGTCCGAGGCGGGCACCACGCGCCCGCTGCCCGCCACGTGCTCCGGGGACATGAAGGACGGGCTGCCGACCATGCGGCTGGTGGTGGTGAGCGGGGCGGCCCCGGCGTCGCGGGCGATCCCGAAGTCGATGAGGCGCGGCCCGTCCGCCGCGAGCATCACGTTGCCGGGCTTCACGTCGCGGTGGACGATCCCGGCCGTGTGGACGGCGGCCAGGGCGCGGGCCAGGGCGGCGCCGAGCATCCGCACCCCGGCCTCGTCCATCGCCCCGGCCCGGCGGACGGCGGCGGAGAGGGTCGGCCCGGCGACGTAGCCGGCGGCGAGCCAGGGCACCTCGGCGTCGGCGTCGCCGTCGAGCAGCGGGGCGAGGTGCGGGCCGGTGACGGAGCGGGCGACGGCGATCTCGCGGCGGAAGCGGGTGCGGAAACCGGGGTCCTTGGCCACGTCGCGGCGGACGGTCTTGACCGCGGCCGGTTCGCCGCCGCCGTCCCGGGTGCCGAGGAAGACCTCGCCCATGCCGCCCGCGCCGAGTCTGGCCCGTACCGTGTACGGGCCGATCCGTCTCGGCGAGTCCTCCCGCAACGGCCCCAGCATGCGCCTCTCCCCCCGTCGTGCGCGGGGACCGGCGGGCACCGCGCGGGTGCCGGTCCGGTCCGGCGGTCATCCTGCCACGGACACGTCAGACCCGCGTACCGCCGTGAACCGCCGGACAGCGCCCCGGGATCAGGACCCTGCGGTGAGCCCCGCCACCAGTTCGTCGGCGGCCGCGTACGGGTCGAGGCCGCCGGCCACGATGCGTTCGGCGAGCGCGCCGAGATGGCGGTCGCCGTGCAGGTCGCCGATGCGTTCGCGGAGCCGGGTGACGGCGATGGTCTCGACCTCGCGGGCGGCGCGGGCCCGGCGCCGCTCGGCGAGCACGCCGTGCTCCTCCATCCAGGCCCGGTGCTTCTCCAGCGCCTCGACGACCTCGTCGATGCCCTGGCCGCGGGCGGCGACCGTCTTGACGATGGGCGGCCGCCAGTCGCCGGGGCCGCGCGCCTCGCCGAGGCCCAGCATGTGGTTGAGCTCGCGGGCGGTGGCGTCCGCGCCGTCCCGGTCGGCCTTGTTGACCACGTACACGTCGCCGATCTCCAGGATTCCGGCCTTCGCCGCCTGGATGCCGTCGCCCATGCCGGGCGCCAGGAGGACGACGGAGGTGTCGGCCTGGGAGGCGATCTCCACCTCGGACTGGCCGACCCCGACCGTCTCGACCAGGATCACCTCGCACCCGGCCGCGTCCAGCACCCGGATCGCCTGCGGCGCCGACCAGGCGAGCCCGCCGAGATGGCCGCGGGTGGCCATGGAGCGGATGTAGACGCCCGGGTCGGAGGCGTGCTCCGACATCCGGACCCGGTCGCCGAGCAGCGCCCCGCCGGAGAACGGCGAGGAGGGGTCGACGGCGAGGACGCCGACCCGCTTCCCGGCCCGGCGGTACGCCGAGACCAGCGCCGACGTCGACGTCGACTTGCCGACCCCCGGCGAGCCGGTCAGCCCGACCACGTAGGCGTTGCCGGTCAGCGGCGCCAGCGCCGCCATCACCTCGCGCAGCTGTGGGGACGCCCCCTCCACCAGGGAGATCAGCCGGGCCACGGCCCGCGGCCGGCCCGCGCGCGCCTGCTCCACCAGGGTGGGGACGTCCACCATCACCGCTCCGTTCGCTCGTTGCGTGCTACGTGCTACTTGCCCGGGACGCGGACGATCAGCGCGTCGCCCTGACCGCCGCCGCCGCACAGCGCCGCCGCGCCGACCCCGCCGCCGCGCCGCTTCAGCTCCAGCGCCAGGTGCAGGACGACCCGGGCACCGGACATGCCGATCGGGTGGCCGAGCGCGATGGCGCCGCCGTTGACGTTGACCTTCTCCGGGGTGACGCCGAGGTCCTTCATGGACTGGACGGCGACCGCCGCGAAGGCCTCGTTGATCTCGATCAGGTCCAGGTCCCCGACGCCCAGGCCCTCCTTCTTCAGGGCGTGCAGGATCGCGTTGGACGGCTGCGACTGGAGCGAGTTGTCCGGACCGGCCACATTGCCGTGGGCGCCGATCTCGGCGATCCAGTCCAGGCCCAGCTCCTCGGCCTTGGCCCTGCTCATGACGACGACCGCGGCGGCGCCGTCGGAGATCTGCGAGGAGGTGCCGGCGGTGATCGTGCCGTCCTTGGCGAAGGCCGGGCGCAGCCGGCCCAGGGACTCCACGGTGGTCTCCGGCCGGATGCCCTCGTCCTTGGCGAAGAGGACCGGGTCGCCCTTGCGCTGCGGGATCTCGACCGGGGTGATCTCGGCCTCGAAGACACCGTTCTTCTGGGCGGCGGCGGCCCGCTGGTGGGAGAGCGCGGCGATCTCGTCCTGGTCGGCGCGGGTCAGCCCGAGGCGGGTGTTGTGCTTCTCGGTGGACTCGCCCATCGCGATGTTCTCGAAGGCGTCGGTCAGCCCGTCGTACGCCATCGCGTCGAGCATCTCGATCGCGCCGTACTTGTGGCCCTCGCGGGACTTCGGGAGCAGGTGCGGGGCGTTGGTCATGGACTCCTGCCCGCCCGCGACGACCACGTCGAACTCACCCGCGCGGATGAGCTGGTCGGCCAGGGCGATGGCGTCGAGCCCGGAGAGGCAGACCTTGTTCACGGTGAGGGCGGGGACGCTCATCGGGATGCCGGCCTTGACCGCGGCCTGGCGGGCCGGGATCTGGCCCGCGCCCGCCTGGAGCACCTGGCCCATGATCACGTACTCGACCTGGTCGCCGCCGATGCCGGCCCGGTCCAGCGCCGCCTTGATGGCGATACCGCCGAGGTCGGCGCCGGAGAAGCTCTTCAGCGAGCCGAGGAGGCGGCCCATGGGCGTACGCGCGCCCGCGACGATCACAGAGGTGGTGTCGGTCGTTCCAGACATGAGGAGCGCCCCTTGGGTGAGAAGTGAACGAGGGTTTACCCGAATGTACTGAGCGGTCCCCCGCCCGTCATCCGGCAGCGGGTGTGACGGCGCGCACGTTGCGTAACCATCGCCGCGGCGCTGCACTGGTTCCATGCTGACGCGCATCGATCACATCGGAATCGCCTGTTTCGACCTGGACCGGACCGTCGAGTTCTACCGCTCGACGTACGGCTTCGAGGTCTTCCACTCCGAGGTCAACGAGGAGCAGGGCGTACGGGAAGCCATGCTCAAGATCAACGATACGTCCGACGGGGGCGCCTCCTACCTCCAGCTCCTGGAGCCGACCAGGGAGGACTCGGCCGTGGGCAAGTGGCTGGCGAAGAACGGCGAGGGCGTCCACCACATCGCCTTCGGGACCGCGGACGTCGACGGGGACGCCGAGGCGGTCCGGGGCAAGGGCGTCCGGGTCCTGTACGACGAGCCCCGGACCGGCTCGATGGGCTCCAGGATCACCTTCCTGCACCCCAAGGACTGCCACGGGGTCCTCACCGAACTGGTCACGTCCGCAGCGGAGCACTGACCTCCGGATACCTGGCCCGGTAGAGTGGGCGGTTCCGGGCCGGGGCCGGATCGGGGCCGCGCCGCGTCCTCGTCGTTTGTCTGTCACCATTCCCCGGGGGACCGCTCGCCGGCGAGCGGTGCTCATTGCGACCAGGGTTGGGGTCTTCCCTGCTCAATGGGTCATCCCCTGCTCGAACGAAGGTGAGAGCTCGGGAAGAAGTTGAGAGCTCGGGGAAGGATGGGACCGCGCAGTGCGGGGCTACGAACGCCAGGAGAGCCACCGAGCTGAAGACGACCATCTCTCGCGGTTCGAGGCCGAGATGGACCGGCTGAAGACCGACCGGGAGAAGGCCGTCCAGCACGCCGAGGACCTCGGTTACCAGGTCGAGGTCTTGCGCGCCAAGCTGCACGAGGCTCGGCGCAATCTCGCGAGCCGTCCCGCGTACGACGGCGCGGACCTCGGCTACCAGGCCGAGCAGATGCTCCGCAACGCGCAGGTCCAGGCGGACCAGCTGCGGACCGACGCGGAGCGGGAGCTGCGCGAGGCCCGGGCGCAGACGCAGCGGATCCTCCAGGAGCACGCCGAGCACCAGGCACGGCTCCAGGCCGAGCTGCACAACGAGGCCGTGCAGCGGCGCCAGCAGCTCGACCAGGAGCTGGCCGAGCGCCGTCAGACCGTCGAGTCGCACGTCAACGAGAACGTCGCCTGGGCCGAGCAGCTGCGGGCCCGTACGGAGTCCCAGGCCCGCCGGCTGATGGAGGAGTCCCGGGCGGAGGCCGAGCAGTCCGTGGCGTCGGCCCGCGCCGAGGCGGCCCGGCTCGCGGAGGAGACCCGGCAGCGGGTCGGCTCCGAGGCGCAGGCCGCCCGCGCCGAGGCCGAGACGATCCTGCTGCGCGCCCGCAAGGAGGCCGAGCGGCTCCTCGACACCGCCTCCACCCAGGCCCGCGAGGCCACCAGCCACGCGGAGCAGCTGCGTACGTCGACGACGGCGGAGACCGAGCAGACCCGACAGCGGACCGCCGAGCTGGGCCGGGCGGCCGAGCAGCGCATGCAGGAGGCCGAGACCCGGCTGCGCGAGGCCCGGCTGGCGGCCGAGAAGGTCACCGCCGAGGCGAAGGAGGCCGCCGTCAAGCGGCTGGCCGCCGCCGAGTCGGAGAACGACCAGCGCACGCGTACCGCCCGGTCGGAGATCGCCCGGCTGGTCGGCGAGGCCACCAAGGAGGCCGAGGCCCTGAAGGCGGAGGCCGAGCAGGCGCTCGCCGACGCCCGGGGCGAGGCGGACCGGCTGAAGTCCGAGGCCGCCGAGAAGGCCCGTACCGCCGCCGCCGAGGATGCCGCGGCCCAGCTCGCCAAGGCAGCCCGGAGCGCCGAGGAGGTGCTGACCAAGGCGTCCGAGGACGCGCGGGCCACCACCCGCGCGGCCGGCGAGGAGGCCGAGCGGATCCGCCGCGAGGCCGAGGCCGAGGCGGACCGGCTGCGCGGCGAGGCCGCCGAGCAGGCCGACCAGCTCAAGGGCGCGGCCAAGGACGACACCAAGGAGTACCGGGCCAAGACGGTCGAGCTCCAGGAGGAGGCGCGGCGGCTGCGCGGTGAGGCCGAGCAGCTGCGCTCCGAGGCGGTCGCCGAGGGCGAGCGGATCCGCGGCGAGGCGCGCCGCGAGGCCCTCCAGCAGATCGAGGAGGGCGCGAAGACCGCCGAGGAGCTGCTGGCCAAGGCGAAGGCGGACGCGGAGGAGCTGCGCTCGACGGCGGGCACCGAGGGCGAGCGGGTCCGCGCCGAGGCGGCCGAGCGTGCCGGGGCACTGCGCAAGCAGGCCGAGGAGGCCCTGGAGCGGGCCCGTACCGAGGCCGAGGAGGTGCGCAAGGAGGCCGAGGAGCTGGCCGCCTCGACCACCGCCGCGGCCGAGGCGGCGGCGGCCGGGCTGCGCGAGGAGACCGAGCGCGCGGTCGCGGCCCGGCAGTCGGAGGCGGCCGAGGAGCTGACCCGGCTGCACACCGAGGCGGAGACCAAGGTCGCCACCGCCGAGCAGACGCTCACCGACGCCCGTACCGAGGCCGAGGGGCTGCGGCGGGAGACCGGCGAGGAGACCGAGCGGCTGCGCACGGAGGCCGCCGAGCGTGCCCGCGCGCTGCGCGAGCAGGCCGAGGCGGAGGCCGAGCGGCTGCGCGACGAGGCGGCTTCGGACGCCTCGCAGGCGCGGGCGGAGGGCGAGGCCGTCGCCGTACGGCTGCGTTCGGAGGCCGCGACGGAGGCCGAGCGGCTCAAGTCCGAGGCCCAGGAGGCGGCGGACCGGCTGCGCGCCGAGGCCGCGGCCGCGGCGGAGCGGGTGGGCACGGAGGCCGCCGAGGCGCTGGCCGCCGCGCAGGAGGAGGCGAACCGGCGCCGCCGGGAGGCCACGGAGACCCTGGACGCGGCGCGCGCCGAGGCGAACCAGGAGCGCGAGCGCGCCCGCGAGCAGAGCGAGGAGCTGCTGGCCTCCGCCCGCAAGCGGGTCGAGGAGGCGCAGGCCGAGGCGCAGCGCCTGGTCGAGGAGGCGGACGCCCGCGCGACCGAGCTGGTCTCGACGGCGGAGCAGACCGCCCAGCAGGTACGGGATTCGGTCAGCGGGCTCCAGGAGCAGGCCGAGGCGGAGATCGCCGGGCTGCGCTCGGCCGCCGAGCACGCCGCGGAGCGGACGAAGTCCGAGGCGCAGGAGGAGGCGGACCGGGTCCGCGCCGACGCGCACGCCGAGCGGGACCGCGCCGGTGAGGACGCGGCCCGGGTCCGCGAGGAGGCGCGGGAGCAGTCCGACGCCGCGAGGGCCACGGCCGAGCGGACCGTCGCCGACGCGGTCACCGAGTCGGAGCGGCTGCGGGCGGACACCGCCGAGTACAGCCAGCGGATGCGTACGGAGGCGTCCGACGCGCTGGCCTCGGCCGAGCAGGACGCCTCGCGGAGCCGTGCCGAGGCCCGCGAGGACGCCAACCGGATGCGTTCCGACGCCGCGACCCAGGCCGACCGGCTGGTCGGCGAGGCGACCGGCGAGGCCACCCGGCTCGTCGAGGAGGCCACCCAGCAGGCGGCCGGTCTGGTCGAGGAGGCCACCCAGCAGGCGGCCCGGCTGTCCGGCGAAGCGGCGGACGAGGCGGAGCGGCTGCGGGCGGAGGCGGCGGCCACCGTCGGCACGGCCCAGGAGCACGCGGCCCGCACCCGCGAGGAGGCCGAGCGGGTCCGTACCGACGCGGAGGCGGCGGCCGAGCAGCTGCGCACCGGGGCCCGCGAGGAGGCCGACCGGCTGCTCGACGAGGCGCGGGAGGCCGCGGCGAAGCGCCGGGCCGACGCAGCCGAGCAGGCCGACCAGCTCATCGAGAAGGCCCGCGAGGAGGCGCTGCGCGTCGCCACCGAGGCCGAGGAGCAGTCCGACACGATGGTCGGCGCGGCCCGCAAGGAGGCCGCGCGGATCGCGTCGGAGGCGACCGTCGAGGGCAACTCCCTGGTGGAGCGGGCCCGTACGGACGCGGACGAGCTGCTGGTCGGCGCGCGGCGGGACGCCACGGCGATCCGCGAGCGGGCCGAGGAGCTGCGGGCCCGCCTGGAGGGCGAGATCGAGGAGCTGCACGACCGGGCCCGGCGGGAGACCGCCGAGCAGATGAAGACGGCGGGCGAGCGCGTCGACAACCTGATGAAGGCGGCGACGGAGCAGCGCGACGAGGCGGCGGCCAAGGCCAAGGAGCTGCTGGCGGACGCCAATTCGGAGGCGAGCAAGGTCCGGATCGCCGCGGTGAAGCGGGCCGAGTCGCTGCTGAAGGAGGCCGAGCAGAAGAAGGCCACGCTGGTCCGCGAGGCCGAGAAGCTGCACGCCGACGCCGAGGTCGAGGCGAAGCGGATCGTCGACGAGGGCCGGCGCGAGCTGGATCTGCTGGTGCGCCGCCGCGAGGACATCAACACCGAGATCTCCCGTGTCCAGGACGTGCTGGAGGCGCTGGAGTCCTTCGAGACCCCGGCCAGCGGCGGCAAGGGCGCGGGCGGTTCCTCCGGCGGCGTCAAGGCCGGAGCCGGTTCCTCCACTCGATCGAGTGGAAAGTCGTCGGAGAGCTGAGGGATGTTCAGCTGCCCCCGGCAGGACCGTTCCGCCCTCCGGGTGGCAAGGGATGCCGGGGTCGGCCACTCAAAAGAGGTGTCATTCTCCAGATCAAAAAGGCATCCACTCGATGACACGCCGTTTCGGCCCCTAGGATTCCCCCTATAACACCTCACCGGTCTCATCCGACAGGAACCCCATGAGCGACCCTTCCTCCCCCTTCGGCTTCGAACTCGTGCGACGTGGATACGACCGCGGTCAGGTGGATGACCGCATTACCAAGCTCGTCGCCGACCGTGATAGTGCCCTGACCCGCATCACGTCTCTGGAAAAGCGCATCGAGGAGCTCCACCTCGAAACGCAGAACGCCCAGGCCCAGGTGAGCGACGCGGAGCCGTCGTACGCCGGTCTCGGTGCCCGTGTCGAGAAGATCCTCCGCCTGGCCGAGGAGGAGGCGAAGGACCTGCGTGAGGAGGCCCGTCGCGGTGCCGAGCAGCACCGCGAGCTCGCCGAGTCCGCCGCCCAGCAGGTGCGCAACGACGCCGAGACCTTCGCCTCCGAGCGCAAGGCGAAGGCCGAGGACGAGGGCGTCCGGATCGTCGAGAAGGCCAAGGGTGAGGCCGGCTCGCTGCGCGCCGAGGCGCAGAAGGACGCGGCGCAGAAGCGCGAGGAGGCGGATGCCCTCTTCGAGGAGACCCGCGCCAAGGCCGCCCAGGCCGCCGCGGACTTCGAGACCAACCTGGCCAAGCGCCGTGACCAGTCGGAGCGCGACCTCGCGTCCCGTCAGGCCAAGGCCGAGAAGCGCCTCGCCGAGATCGAGCACCGCGCCGAGCAGCTCCGCCTGGAGGCCGAGAAGCTCCGTACGGACGCCGAGCGCCGGGCCCGTCAGACGGTGGAGACCGCGCAGCGCCAGTCCGAGGACATCGTGGCCGACGCGAACGCCAAGGCCGACCGCATCCGCAGCGAATCGGAGCGCGAGCTCGCGGCGCTCACCAACCGCCGCGACTCGATCAACGCCCAGCTGACCAACGTCCGCGAGATGCTGGCCACGCTGACCGGTGCCGCGGTCGCCGCCGCCGGTGCTCCCGCCGACGACGAGCCGGTCACCCGTGGTGTCCCGGCCCAGCAGGGCCGCTGACCCTTCGGCAGAACGCCTTCAACGCGCCCGGTTCCGCCTTTGTGGTGGCGCCGGGCGCGCGGCCGTTCTAGCGTGAACGCATGATCGAGCTCGATGGCCTCACCAAACGCTTCGGCAACAAGGTTGCCGTCGACCGGCTCTCCTTCCGGGTGAAGCCCGGAATGGTGACGGGTTTTCTGGGACCCAACGGGGCGGGCAAGTCCACGACGATGCGGATGATGCTCGACCTCGACAATCCGACCAGCGGTTCGGTACGGATCGACGGCAGGCCCTACCACCAGCTCGACGAGCCCCTGAAGCACATCGGGGCGCTGCTGGACGCCAAGTCGATGCACGGCGGGCGCAGCGCGTACAACAACCTGCTCTGTCTCGCGCAGAGCAACCGCATCCCGGAGGCCCGGGTCGCGCAGGTGCTGGACACCGTGGGTCTGACCGCGGTGGCGAAGAAGAAGTCGAAGGGCTTCTCGCTCGGCATGGGGCAGCGGCTCGGGATCGCGGCGGCGCTCCTCGGCGACCCGCAGGTGCTGCTCTTCGACGAACCCGTCAACGGCCTGGACCCCGAGGGCATCCACTGGATCCGCAATCTGATGAAGGCGCTCGCCGCGGAGGGCCGGACGATCTTCGTCTCCAGCCACCTCATGAGCGAGATGGCGCTCACCGCCGACCATCTGATCGTGATCGGCCAGGGGAAGCTGCTCGCCGACACCTCGATGGCCGACTTCATCCAGCAGAACTCCCGCAGTTACGTACGACTGCGCTCGCCGCAGCCGGAGCGGCTGCGGGACGTGCTGCACGCGGAGGGGCTGGTCGTGGTCGAGACCACCGGCGGGATGCTGGAGGTCGACGGTGCCACCACCGAGGCGCTCGGTGAGCTGGCCGCACAGCACCGGATCACGCTGCACGAGCTGAGCGGCCAGCGGGCCTCGCTGGAGGACGCGTTCATGCAGATGACGGCGGGCTCCGTGGAGTACCACGCGCACGCGGACCACATGACGGCGCCACCGCCCGCGGGCCCGCAGTGGGGCGACCAGTGGAACGAGCGGACCGGTGACAGCCCGGCCGCCGACGGCAAGGAAGCGTGACGACGATGGCATCGGTACCCGCGGTCCTGACCTCCGAGTGGACCAAGATCCGTACGGTCTCGTCGACCGTCTGGACGCTGATCTCGGCGTTCGTCGTCACCGTCGCGATGGGCGCGGCCCTCTGCGCCCTGATGAACGCCCAGTTCAACGAGCTCCCGGAGCTGGAGCGGGGCACGTTCGACCCGACGCTGATCAGCTTCTCCGGCATGACCCTCGGCCAGCTGGCCATGGTCGTCTTCGGGGTGCTGGTGGTCGGTACGGAGTACAGCTCGGGCATGATCCGCACCTCGCTGGCGGCGGTGCCCAGGCGCGGCGCGTTCCTGTTCAGCAAGGTCGCGGTGGCCGGGGTGCTGGCCCTGCTGGTGGGGCTCGCGACCAGCTTCGTCTCGTTCTTCCTCGGGCAGGCGCTGCTCGGCGACCACCGCACGGACATCGGCGCGGAGCACGTGCTGCGGGCGGTGGTCGGCGGCGGGCTCTACATGGGGCTGATCGGGATCTTCTCCATGGGGGTGGCGACGATGCTCCGCAGCTCCATGCTCTCCCTCGGCATCCTGATGCCCTTCTTCTTCCTGGTGTCCCAGATCCTCTCGGTGGTCCCGGGGGCGAAGAAGGTCGCCCGCTACTTCCCGGACCAGGCGGGGTCCAAGATCATGCAGGTGGTGCCCGACGCCATGGGCAGCGCCCCGGCCCCGTACGGGCCGTGGGGCGGTTTCGGCATCCTGCTCGCCTGGGTCGCGGCCGCGCTGGTCGGCGGCTACCTGGTGCTGCGGAAGCGGGATGCGTGAGATCGTCCTGGAATCGACGCACGTATGTAACGGCTTGGCCGGAACCGTCAGCGGCTCGTTATCCTCCTAACTCTTACGGGGGCGTACGGCCATGTGGCCGGGGCCCCGACGACAGGGTTTGAGTCGATGGGGCTGAAGCATGATCGAGGCAGTCGGCCTGACGAAGCGCTACGGCGCCAAGACGGCCGTGCACAACCTTTCCTTCCAGGTGCGGCCCGGGGCCGTCACCGGGTTCCTCGGTCCCAACGGGTCCGGCAAGTCCACCACGATGCGCATGATCCTCGGCCTGGACCGGCCGACGTCGGGCAGCGTGACGATCGGTGGCCACCCGTACCGCAGTCTGCCGAACGCTCCGCGTCAGGTGGGTGCGCTGCTGGACGCGAAGGCGGTGCACGGCGGGCGCAGCGCCCGTAACCACCTGCTGTCGCTCGCCCAGCTCGCCGGGATCCCGGCCGCCCGGGTCGACGAGGTGCTCGGTGTCGTCGGGCTCCAGGACGTGGCGCGCAGGCGGTCCAGCGGCTTCTCGCTCGGTATGGGGCAGCGGCTCGGGATCGCGGCGGCGCTCCTCGGCGACCCGCAGGTGCTGCTCTTCGACGAACCCGTCAACGGTCTGGACCCCGAGGGCATCCTCTGGGTCCGCAATCTGATGAGGACGCTGGCGTCCGAGGGCCGCACGGTCTTCGTCTCCAGCCACCTCATGAGCGAGATGGCGCTCACCGCCGACCATCTGATCGTGATCGGCCGGGGCCAGCTGCTCGCCGACATGGACGTCAAGGAGTTCATCTCGGCGAACTCGGCCGACTTCGCCCGGGTCCGGGTCGCCGACGGCCCCGCCGAGGAGCGCGAGAAGCTGATCGCCGCACTGACCGGGGCGGGCGGGCAGGTGCTGTCGGAGCCGGACGGCGGGCTGCGGGTCACCGGGCTGCCGCTCCCCCGGATCAGCGACGTGGCGCACGGGGCGGGCGTCCGCCTGTGGGAGCTCTCGCCGCACCAGGCGTCGCTGGAGGAGGCGTACATGCGGATGACCCAGTCGGTCGTCGACTACCGCTCGACGGCCGACCAGAAGGCCGGTCTCGTGCCCCCGCCGGAGCCCGGACAGCCGGGCTACGGACAGCCCGAGTACCTGGCCGGGCACGGGCAGCAGCCCGTCCCCGAGGCGCCGCAGCAGAACTGGTACGCCCCGCCGCCGCCCGGCCAGAACCCGTACGCGGCGCCCCCGGCCCGGCCCACCGCAGACCTGACCACGCACGACACCAGCGAGGACGCCCGATGAGCACGCCGCCGATCCCGCAGGCACCGTCCCCGCACCACGGCACGCAGCCCGTCTTCGTCTCGCCGATCCCGGTGCGCGCGGCCACCCTCGGTGACGCGCTCGCCTCCGAGTGGACCAAGATCCGCTCGGTGCGCTCCACGATGTGGACGCTCGGCGTGATGATCGTGCTGCTCGTCGGGATCGGGGTGCTGGCGGCCATCGCCGTGAACGCGACCGGCACCGACCTCGGCTCGACCCCGGTGCTCAGCTTCGGCTTCTTCGGGGTGCTGCTGGGCTCGCTCTGCGTGATCACGCTCGGGGTGCTGACCATCGCGTCGGAGTACGGCACGGGCATGATCCGTACGACACTGACGGCCTGCCCCAGCCGCGCCCGGGTCCTCGCCGCGAAGTCGATCGTCTTCTTCCTGCTGACCTTCGTGGTCACGACCGTGACCACCGCGGTGGTCGCGATGCTGCAGACCGCGATCATCGGCGGTGCGGACGCCGACGGCTCCCAGTGGCTGGGCGCGACCGTCGGGGTCGGCCTCTACATCGCGACGCTGGGGCTGCTCTCGCTCGCGGTCGGCGCCCTCGTCCGGCACTCCGCAGGGGCGATCACGATCATGATCGGTGTGGTGCTGCTGCCGCTGGTGCTGGCCATGTTCATGCTCTCGCAGTCGCTGGAGGATCTGCGGATGTGGCTCTTCGAGTACTCGATCCCCAGCCAGCTCAGCGTCCTCTACGAGACCGCGCCCACCACGTCCGGGCCGTCCGGCTGGGAGCCGGTCTGGATCATGCTCGGCGTCACGGCCGTGGCGCTGTTCTTCGCGTTCCTCTCACTGGACCGCCGGGACGTGTGAACCGGCCTCAGTGACGAGGCGCGTTCCGGGACCGCTGCACCTGTGTGGTGCGGCGGTCCTTCGCGTTCCAGCAGGCCTTGTGCCAGTGCCGGCGGTCGTCGATCCCCCCGTACTCGGACCAGGCCACCAGATGCGGGGTGCCGGGCGGGATCTCCTGGTCGCAGCCGGGGCAGCGGTAGCGCTTGCCGGCCGCGCTCGCCCCGCTGACCGGGCGGACCGACCACTGCTCTCCCCGCCACTCCTCGGCCCGCCCGCCGCCGCCGTACCGGGCACCCGGCTCCGGCGTGCTCTCGTGGGGACTCTCGCCGCCTCGGGGGCGGTTGCGGCGCGGGGACACGTGTACACCTCTCGGGGCAGTCCGGACGGGTCCCGTCCAGCGTAGGGCCATTCGGCGGACCCCGGGCCCCGCGCCGCCCGGCCGGACCCACCGAAGAGGGTGAGTTACCGGAAAATCGCAACAACTTGCCCCAGGCCCGTGCCCTTGGCACGTGTCGGACGTTGTTGCTCTACAGGGGAGAGCCGCGTCGGCCGCAAGGAGGCAATAGGCGATGCGCGTGGGAACGTTCGTACTGGCGGCCCAGTTTCCGGGCCAGGGGGCGGCGGAGGCGCTGCACCGCGCGGTCCGGTCCGCCGAGGTCGCGGAGGAGTCCGGGCTCGATTCGGTCTGGCTGGCGGAGCACCACTTCGTGCCGTACGGGGCCTGCCCGTCCGCCGTGACGCTGGCCGGGCTGCTGCTCGGCCGGACCCGCAGGATCCGGGTGGGCACGGCGGTGAGCGTGCTGCCGACCCAGCACCCGGTGGCACTGGGCGAGCAGGCCGCGCTGCTCCACCTCACCAGCGGCGGCCGGTTCAGCCTCGGCGTCGGCCGGGGCGGCCCCTGGGTGGACCTGGAGGTGTTCGGCGGCGGGCTGGAGGCGTACGAGAAGGGCTTCCCGGAGTCGCTGGGGCTGCTGCTGGACTGGCTGCGCGAGCCCCGGGTGGCGGGGCGCGGCGAGCGGTACGCCTTCCGCGAGGTGGCCGTGGTCCCCCGCGCCGACGAGCTCCTCGTCGACGACGGAGCGGCGGCCTGCGACGGCCCCGAGGTGGTCGTCGCGTGCACCTCGCCGGGGACGGTGCGGCTCGCCGCCGAGCGGGGTCTGCCGATGCTGCTCGGGATGCACTGCGGGGACCAGGAGAAGGCGGACATGGTCGCGCTCTGGCGCTCCACCGCGCTCGACGCGGGCCATCCGCCCGAGCACGTCCGGTCGGCGGGGCACGTCTCCGCCGGGGTGGCCCAGATCGCCGACCGCCCCGAGGAGGCGGTGGAGACGCTGGTGAAGGCGATGCCGGGCTGGCTGCGCCAGGGGCTGGCCGCGCATGTGACGGTCGACGGCCGGCACCGGGTGATGCGTGATCCGGTCGCGTACACGGAGCTGCTGTGCGGGCTGCATCCGGTGGGCCCGCCGCGCCTCGCCGCCGACCGGCTCGCCGCCACCGCCGAGCGCACCGGCATCACCCGGTTCGCGCTGCTGGCGGAGGGCTCGGGAGAGCTGGCGGGCACGGAGGAGAACGTGGCGCGGCTGGGCACCGAAGTACTCCCGCTGCTCACCTGACACACCGGAGACAGGACACGCCTCCCTCGGAGGTCGGGTTCCACCGCGGGTACGGAGCTGCCGCCCCGGAACCGGTCGCGCCACCGCGGCCCGGAACGGCAGCCGCCGTCAGCAGTCCCGCAGCTCCGGCGACTGGTTGAGCAGTTGGCCGCGCACCGAGGTGAACCGGGCCAGCCGCTCGTCGGACGAGGCGTCCAGCGGGAACACCGCTACTCGGTGGCAGTTCTGGAATGCCAGACGCACCCCGAAGTGCCGCTGGAGCGCACCCCGGATCGCGTCGCTCGCAAGGGCGCGCAGCAGCTGGCCGCGCGCCTGCTCGTTGGGCGGCGGCGTCTGGTTGTCGGCGAACTCCCCGCCGTCCACCTTCAGTTGGGCCACCAACGAACTGATCATCTCCCATGCGTAGGGCAGGGAGGTCCGGACGCAGTCGACGAAGTCGGCTTCGTCGACCTCGCCTCGCTCGGCCTGTTCCAACAGCGCCGGTGAGACGTCGAGCGACATGGGGTTCTCCTCTCGCGACCCCGGCGCCGGGCCGGGGCCTTACGGGCTGGGACGGAGAGCGGCGACGCACCGTACACGCGCGACGACCTCCTGCTTCCACGGTAAGGGTGCAGTCCGGCCCGCACCAGGAGATTGGGAACACAACCGGCCATCAACGAAGGCACCCAAAGGGGGGCAACCCCGAGGGGCGCCGCACAGCAGTGACCGGAGATGCGGGTGTGACGGGGGAGAATCGCGTGGAGCCCCTCTCGTCGAGTAGCGTTGCCGACCATGCGTCTCGTCATCGCCCGCTGTTCCGTGGACTACGCCGGCCGTCTCACGGCCCACCTGCCCTCCGCTCCCCGTCTGATCCTGGTGAAGGCGGACGGGAGCGTCTCGATCCACGCCGACGACAGGGCGTACAAACCACTCAACTGGATGTCCCCGCCCTGCACCCTCAAGGAAGGCACCGGCGACAGCGCGGGTGTCTGGACCGTGGTGAACAAGGCGGGCGAGAAACTGATCATCACGATGGAGGAAGTCCTCCACGACTCGTCCCACGAACTGGGCGTGGACCCCGGCCTCATCAAGGACGGCGTGGAGGCGCACCTCCAGGAACTGCTCGCCGACCGGATCGAGACCCTCGGCGAGGGCTACACCCTGATCCGCCGTGAGTACTTCACCGCCATCGGCCCGGTCGACATCCTGTGCCGGGACGCCGACGGCGGGACCGTGGCCGTGGAGCTGAAGCGCCGCGGCGACATCGACGGCGTGGAGCAGCTGACCCGTTATCTGGAGCTGCTCAACCGCGATCCCCATCTCGCCCCGGTGCGCGGCATCTTCGCGGCGCAGGAGATCAAGCCGCAGGCGCGGGTGCTGGCGACGGACCGCGGCATCGGCTGCGTCGTGCTCGACTACGACGCCCTGCGCGGCATCGAGGACGACAAGCTGCGCCTGTTCTGACCTCCCGGACCCGCCGGACCCTCCACGCCCGTTCCCTTCCGGAGCGGGCGTGGATCATCATGCCCGGATGGACTCCCGTTTCCTCGGTATACCCGAACTGACCGAAGCCCCCTCCGTGGCGGTCGTCGTCGACGTGATGCGGGCCTTCACCGTGGCCGCCTGGGCCTTCGCCCTGGGGGCCGAGAGGATCGTGCTCACCGGCACGCTGGACGAGGCGCTGGCGCTCAAGGCCCGCCACCCGGACTGGGCGGCGCTCAAGGACGGCCCGCCCGCACCCGGATTCGACCTGGTCAACTCCCCCGGACAGCTGCGCTCCGCCGACCTCGGCGGTCGGACCGTCGTGCAGAGGACCACGGCCGGGACGGTCGGCGCCCTCGCCGTGCGGGACGCTTCGCTGGTGCTGTGCGCCGGTTTCGTGGTCGCGGAGGCGACCGCCCGGGTACTGCGCGAACGCGCCCCCGACGAGGTCACGTACGTGGTCACCGGCGAGGACGGACGGGCCGACGAGGACCTCGCCTGCGCCCAGTACATCGCCGGAAGGGCCGCCGGGGCTTCGCCGGACCCGGCCGGGTACCTCCACCGCGCCGCCGCCTCGCGCGCCGCCGCCGAGCTGACGGAGGGCATGCGCCGGGGCAGCCACCCCGACGACGTCGCCCTCTGCCTGGAGCTCGACCGGTTCCCCTTCGCCATGGTCGCGGCGGAGGAGGACGCGCTGACGGTCCTCCGCCGGTACGACGGGACTCCTTAGACGATCTCCGGTCCGTCGTCCCCGCCCGCCGACGCCGAGGTGGACGTGGCGGAGGGGCCGCTCGCCGAGTCGGAGGTGTCCGGCTCGGTGGGGCCGGGGTCGGTGGCCGTGTCGGAGGGGGTCGGGGAGTCGGACTCCGTCTCCGTGGGGGTCGGCTTCGGCGACTTCGTCGGCTTCGGCGGCGGGGAGGACTTCGTGCCGCTCTGCGTCCCGGTCGGCCGGGGCGAGGACGGCCCGGTGCTGGAGGGACCGTCCGACGAGGCGCTGTCGGACGGTCCGTCCGGGTCGGTGGACGGGTCGGTGCTGCCGCTCGGGGTGGGACCGCTGTCGGACGGACCGGGCGTCATGCCGTTGTCCGACTGCGGGCCGCCGGGCGTGGAGCCGTCCGCCGGGCCGTCGGCCGGGGTGTCGCCCTCGTCCTCGTCCTGGCCCTGCGTCTGCTCTGTCACGACGTCCTGGTTGCCCGGGACATCGTCGTCGCCGGAGGTCAGGCCCAGCGCCACCACGGTGCCCAGCACCCCGGTCAGCAGGATGCCCGCGACCGTGGCGACCAGGTTGCGGCGGGCTCCGGCGAGCAGCGCGAGGCCGCCCCGCGCGGCCCCGGCCGGGGCCTTGGGGGTGCCGCCGTGCCGCGGCACGGCGGCGGTGGCCCCGTACGGGCCGGACGTGGGCCCCGACGCCACCGGCACCACGCGGGTGGTCGGTTCGTCCGTGCGGGAGGTGATGGCGGGCAGCGGGGCCGTGACGGCGGCCGGGAGCTCCCCCTCCGGCGGGGCGAGGCTCACCGGCAGCGCGCCGCCGGCCCGGTCCGCGACCAGGGCGAGGGCCCGCCGCCCGGCGACCGCGCCGGACTTGTCGGCCAGCGCCCCGCGCATGCCGATCGAGGTCTCCAGCTCGGCCCTGGCCCGGTCCGGGTTACCGGTGAGGAGGGCGAGCACGCCCAGCTCGTGGTGGAGGTACGCCTCCTCGGCGACCTCCCCGGCGATCCGGGCGGCCTCCTGGCCGATCCGCAGCGCCCGCTCCCAGGCGCCCCAGTGCAGCCCCGCCGCGAAGGCCGGGGCGGCGCTGCGGGCCAGCAGCACGGCCACGCTGGCCTGTCCGGCCCCGTCGCCGGGGACCAGCTGGGCCATCGCCGCGAGGACCGCGTCGCCCTCGGCCGACACCCGCTCGGGGGTGACCGAGGGGTGCCCGGCCCACCAGGCGTAGTGCTGGGCCGCGGTCCGGGCGCGCTCGGTGGCGCCGTCGCCGTATCCGGCGGCCTCCAGCTGGGTCACCACCCCGGCGGCCAGCCGGTAGCGGGATCCGGCCGGGGAGAGCAGCCCGCAGCCGGCCAGCTCGCCGAGCGCGGCGTCCGCGTGGGTGTCCCCGATGAGCGCCGGGAGATGGGCCTGGTGCGGCACCTCGCCGCCGAGCGCCACCGCGAAGCGCAGGGTCTCGCGGGCGGCCTCGCTGAGCCGGGAGGCGAGCAGGGCGGCCGGGGCCGCCCCCTCCCCCAGGCTCGGCAGCGGTACGTGGACGCCGTCGACGGCCGGGTCGTGGCCGAACGGGAGGTCCTGCGCCGGGCCGTCCTCGGCGCCGTACTCCCCGGGGTCGGCGCGCAGCAGGTCGCGCTGGCGCAGCAGGGCCCCGGCCTGGACGAAGCGGAGCGGCAGCCCCTCGGACTCGAAGCGGAGGTCGCCCGCCCAGTTCCGTTCCTCCTCGGTGAGCGGGCGCTCGACGGCCCGCTCCAGCAGGTCGAGGCAGGCGCCGCGGCCGAGGCCCGCGAGGAAGACCTCTTCGAGCTGGGAGTCGGTGGTGGGCGCGGCGACGTCGGGCACCGTCGCGAACAGGAAGGCGCACTCCGGGGTGGCGTCGAGCAGCTCCTCCAGGGCGGTGCCGCCGAACTCCAGGTCGTCGAGGACGACGACGGCGCCGATGCGGCGGACCGCGTCGAGCAGCTGCGCCCGGTCGGGGCGGTGGTCCCGCGCGTCGTGGACCGCCTCGAAGAGGGCGTACAGCAGGTCGGCGGCGGTGCGCTTGTAGCCGCTGAGGCGTACGACGCCGTCGGGGGCGAGCCCGGCGCAGTCGGCCGCCACGGCGTCCAGCAGCGCCGTACGGCCGGAGCCGCCCGGCCCGGTGAGCCGTACCGAGCGCCCCTGGGTGAGCAGGCGGACGAGCCGCTCGCGCTCCCGGGCGCGTTCCAGGAGGGGCAGCTGCGGGGCGGGCGGGCCCGGGGGCACGGGCGGCGCGGCGGCGCGTTCCCGGCCGGTGCGGCCGGCCTCGGTGCGCCGGGCGGGCGGGCCGGGGTGCTCGCCGGGCGGGCACAGCTCGATCTCGCTGCCGTCGACCGGGTTGACGGTGAGGAGGTAGTCGCCCGATATGAGCCGGACGGTCCGGGCCTGCGGCGGCGCGGGCCGTCCGGGGTCCGGGGTCAGCTGGCCGCGGACCGGTCGCCGGGGTCCGGCGGCCGTACCGGGACCGTCGTCGTCCCGGCCGTACAGTTCCGGTCCCCGGTGTGTCGAATCCATCGACGAAAGCCCCCAGACGCGTCGCGCACGATTGCCCCTCCCGGCCTCGCACGCCCCGCAGTCGCTTCTGGTCCGGTGTCCGCCCGGTGGGTTCCGTCAATCGGCGGACGGGCCGAACCCTAATCCGTCGTGCGGTGTCCCCGCACAGCCGGGGGGTCGTGCCGCCCGAAGCGCTCGCTCTCGCACGGATTGCGCGGGTCTGTCCGTGGCGAGCGGCCGGGGTCCGGGCCGGGCGGGTGGTTCTACACCCGGGGCAGCGAGTCGGCGGCGATTCCGCCCTCGATGGCCAGAATGCGATGCAGCCGGGTCGCCACCAGGAGACGCTGCATCTGCGGCGGCACGCCGCGGAGCACCAGCCGTCGGCCGGCCCGGCCGGCCCGGCGGTGGGCTCCCATGATGACGCCGAGTCCGGTGGCGTCCCAGGAGTCCAGCTCGGTCAGGTCGAGCACGAGATCGCCGACCCCGTCGTCGAGGGCGGAGTGCAGGGCCGTACGGGCGTCCGCCGCGCTTCGGACGTCGAGGCGGCCCCCGACGACCAGTTCGGCGTGGTCGCCCCTGATGTGCATATGCGCTCCCCTGGAATGCTCCGTAGCAAGGTTCGTCTGTCTGTTCTGTCTCTGCCACAACTGACTCCGGCAGAGACAGGGAAGTTTCCGTCTGTAAGCGAACCGATACCGAATTCACCCCGTCGAGTGACCGAGGTGCGGCGGAGGCCGGATCGGGCCCATGGTTCCCGGGGCCCGCGCCCCGGGTCCCCGGGCGCCGGCCGACGGAGGACCGGCCCCCGGAGGACCGGGAACGATCAGTACGTGTAGAAGCCCTGCCCGCTCTTGCGGCCGATGTCACCTGCGTCCACCATCCGGCGCATCAGCTCCGGGGCGGCGAACTTCTCGTCCTGCGACTCCGTGTAGATGTTGCCCGTGGCGTGCAGCAGGATGTCGACGCCGGTCAGGTCCGCGGTGGCGAGCGGGCCCATGGCGTGGCCGAAACCGAGCTTGCAGGCGATGTCGATGTCCTCGGCCGAGGCGACGCCCGACTCGTACAGCTTGGCGGCCTCGACGACCAGGGCCGAGATCAGCCGGGTGGTGACGAAACCGGCCACGTCGCGGTTGACGACGATGCAGGTCTTGCCGACGGACTCGGCGAACTCGCGCGCGGTGGCCAGGGTTTCGTCGCTGGTCTTGTAGCCGCGGACCAGCTCGCAGAGCTGCATCATCGGGACCGGCGAGAAGAAGTGCACACCGACGACGCGCTCGGGGCGCTCCGTCACGGCCGCGATCTTGGTGATCGGGATGGCGGAGGTGTTGGAGGCGAGGACCGCGTCCTCCCGGACGATCTTGTCCAGGGAGCGGAAGATCTCGTGCTTGACCTCCAGCTTCTCGAAGACGGCCTCGACGACGACGTCCGCGTCGGCGACCGCGTCGAGGTCGGTGGTGGTCGTGATGCGGGCGAGGGCGGCCTCGGCGTCGGCCGCGTCCAGCTTGCCCTTGGAGACGAACTTCGCGTACGACGCCTCGATGCCGCCGCGGCCGCGGGCCAGGGCCTCGTCGGTGACATCGCGCAGCACCACGTCCCAGCCCGCCTGGGCGGACACCTGCGCGATACCGGACCCCATGAGTCCGGCTCCGATGACGGCGAGCTTCCTGGCCACGTCTGCACCCCTTGGTTCCGAGTTCGCCCGCACGGCTGGTCCCCGCACGGCCTGTCCTAACGCTTGTTCACATGCCCTCCGGCGGAGATTAGTACCCGGGAAGGGCCCTGGGGCCCTGAAGAGATGCGCGTCACGTCTCACATGACGGACATCACACCGGCAGGGGTCATCCGGCGGCGCGCCGGGCGTAGTTACGCTGACGGCATGGTCAATCTGACACGTATCTACACCCGCACCGGCGACCAGGGCACCACCGCGCTGGGCGACATGAGCCGCACCGCCAAGACCGATCTGCGGATCTCCGCGTACGCCGACACCAACGAGGCCAATGCCGTCATCGGGACCGCCGTCGCGCTCGGGCAGCTCTCCGAGGACGTGGTGAAGGTGCTCGTCCGGGTGCAGAACGACCTGTTCGACGTGGGCGCGGATCTGTCGACCCCGGTCGTCGAGGACCCGAAGTACCCGCCGCTGCGGGTGGAGCAGTCCTACGTCGACAAGCTGGAGGCGGACTGCGACCGCTTCCTGGCCGAGCTGGAGAAGCTGCGCAGCTTCATCCTGCCCGGCGGTACGCCCGGGGCGGCGCTGCTGCACCAGGCGTGCACGGTGGTCCGGCGCGCGGAGCGGTCCACCTGGGCGGCGCTGGAGGTGCACGGCGACGTGATGAACGCGCTGACCGCCACGTACCTCAACCGCCTCTCCGACCTGCTGTTCATCCTGGCGAGGACGGCGAACAAGGAGGTCGGGGACGTGCTGTGGGTGCCGGGCGGCGAGCGGTAGCGGGCGGGCGTCCCGGGCGGGCCCGCACCCCCGTGGCGGGCCCGGCCGGTGTCAGCGGACGGCTTTCGGCTCCTGCTTCGGGAACAGCGTGTAGCTCACGGCGATGACCAGGTTGATGCCGATGACCAGCAGCATCTTCTGCTGCCAGGCCCGCAGCGAGGACACGTCGCCGTCCCCGCCCACGTACCAGGCGGCCGCCTGGAGCAGCGCCAGCGCGGCCGCCGCCGCGAGGGTCCAGCGCCCGGCGACCCGCCACTCGTGCGCCGCGCGCGCCCTGCCGTACTTCGGCGGCTTCACCGGCGGCGGACCGCCCGCCCAGCGATGGGCGACCCGGGCGTCGACCCAGTGGATCGTGGAGTGGCCGAGCCCCACCGTGAAGCCGATGTAGACCGCGGCGAGCCCGTGCTTCCAGTCCGGCTGCGCCCCGTTCTTCAGGTCGATGGCGGTCACCACCAGCAGCACGAGCTCCAGCAGCGGCTCGCACAGCAGCACGGCCGCCCCGAGCCGCGGCTTCCTCGCCCAGTACCGCAGGGCCAGCCCGGCCGCCAGCAGCACCCAGAAGGCGACCTCACAGAGCACGATCAGTGTGACGATCACGGCGCTTCCCTTCCTCTCCCCGTTCCCTCCAGCATTCCGGCCGTCCGGGGCGTGCTCGTCGTCGGCGATGACGAACCCGCACTGCATCCTTCGATGTACCGGCGCCTCCCCCCGCGACAGGAGGCCGGCGCCCCGGTCACCGTGTTGGATATGAGGGTGTCCACGCTTCCCCGCCCGCACCGCCACGACGTGCTCCTCGCCGTGTTCGGCCTGTCCGGCGGCCTGCTCCTGTGGCTGCTGGGCCTGCACCTCCAGAGCAACCGGGTCCTCACGGCCCTCTGGGTCTGCCTGGTGCCGCTCGCCGTGGTCTCCGGGCTCGAACTGTTCCGCCGGACCGCCCCGCAGACGGGGCTGGTCGTCGGCACGCTCGCCCTGGTCGCGGACCAGTTCACGGTCGGGAACCTGGCGACGGTCCTGATGTTCACGGACCTGGTCTACGCGGCCGTGCTGTACGGGAAGCCGTCCGCCGCCCGGCGCATCCCGGTGACCACGTTCCTGATCACGGTCGGGGTCACGATCGGCTTCCTGGCCTGGTTCCGCACACCGCAGGCCCTGCTCATCGGCGTCGTCACCGCCATGGTCTCGTTCCTCCCGGCGCTCACGGCGGTGAGCGTCCGCAACCACCGGGACGCCGCCGCGACGGCCCGGCTGCACGCCGAACAGACCGCGCTGCTCGCCGAGATGGACCGGGCCCAGGCGGTGACCGCCGAGCGCGCCCGGATGGCCCGCGAGCTCCACGACATGGTGGCCAACCACCTCTCCGCGATCGCCATCCACTCCACCGCCGCGCTCTCCATCGACGATCCGGGGACCTCGCGCGAGGCGCTCGGGGTGATCCGGGAGAACAGCGTCGACGGCCTCGCGGAGATGCGCCGGCTCATCGGGCTGCTGCGCACCGGGGACACGGCGGAGCCCGCCGCCTCCCCCACGCTCGCCTCGCTGGACGCGCTGGTCGAGCAGGCCCGCACCAACGCGGCCTCCAGCGGCCTGGGGTGCTCCTTCGAGGACGTCCGGGAGGAACCGGGGCCGCTGCCCGCGCCGGTCGAGCTGGCCGCGTACCGGATCGTCCAGGAATCCCTGACGAACGCGCTCAAGCACGCCGCTCCCGGCCCCGTCACGGTGCGGCTCGGACAGTGCGGGCGGCTGCTCACGGTGGAGGTCAGCAGTGCGCTCGGGGAGCGCGGCGGACCGCGCGCGCCGGGTTCGGGGGCCGGTCTGGTGGGCATGCGGGAGCGGGTGGCGCTGCTGGGCGGCACGATCGACGCGGGCCCGTCGGCCGGCTCCGGCGGCGGGAGGATCTGGCGGGTACGGGCCGAACTGCCCGTGGAGGAAGGGGTGTCCGGACGATGACGATCCGGGTGGTGGTCGCCGAGGACCAGTCGGCCGTACGGGCGGGGCTGGTGCTCATCCTGCGCAGCGCGGGCGGCATCGAGGTGGTGGGCGAGGCCGGGGACGGCGAGGAGGCGGTGCGGCTGGCCCGCGAGCTCCGGCCGGACCTGGTGCTGATGGATGTTCAGATGCCGCGGCTGGACGGGGTGTCGGCGACCGCCCGGGTGGTGGCGGAGCGGCTCGCGGACGTCCTGGTGCTCACCACGTTCGACCTGGACGAGTACGTCTTCGGGGCGCTGCGGGCGGGGGCCTCGGGCTTCCTGCTGAAGAACACCGACGCGCACGACCTGATCGAGGCCGTCCGTACGGTGGCGCGCGGCGAGGGCCTGATCGCCCCGGCGGTGACGCGCAGGCTGATCGCCGAGTTCGCCGGGACCCGCCCCGCGCCCCCGGCGGACGGCCCCGGCGCGGAGGCGTTGGACGCGCTCACCCGGCGAGAGCGGGAGGTGCTGGGCTGCCTCGGCGAGGGGCTGTCGAACGCGGAGATCGCGGTCCGGCTCTCCATGGCGGAGGCCACGGTGAAGACCCATGTGAGCAGGCTGCTGGGGAAGCTCGGGCTGCGCAGCCGGGTACAGGCGGCCGTCCTCGCACAGGAGTTGGGCATCTGAGCCCGCCAACTGATCTTTGGTCCAGACCTCTTGACGATTGGTCCAGACCTTCCTAATCTCACCGGACACACTGCGGTGAGCACGCCATGACAAGGTGCGCTCTGGGCGGCGCAGGGTTTGCAGTTCACGGACCACCCCCGTTTGTCCGGACCTCACCCGAGGAGCACCGTTGAGCACTGAAAACCCCCTACGCCGGACCCGATTCAGACTCGGGACCGGAAGAGCCACGAAAACCCGAGCGGTCGCGGGCCTCACCGCGCTCCTGCTCCCGCTGGCCGCCATGGTCGGCCTGGCCGCCCCCGCCGAGGCCGCGACCTCGGCGACCGCCTCCTACGTCAAGAAGTCCGACTGGGGCAACGGCTTCGAGGGCCAGTGGACGGTGAAGAACACCGGCACCACCGCGCTCTCCTCCTGGACCATCGAGTGGGACTTCCCCTCCGGCACCGCGGTCGGCTCCGCCTGGGACGCCACCGTTACCAGCTCCGGAACCCACTGGACCGCCAAGAACCTCGGCTGGAACGGTTCGGTCGCCCCCGGCGCCTCCGTCAGCTTCGGCTTCAACGGCACCGGCACCGGCGCCCCCACCGGCTGCAAGCTGAACGGCGCCTCCTGCGACGGCGGCAGCGTCCCCGGCGACAACGCCCCCTCGGCCCCCGGCACCCCCACTGCCAGCGGCATCACCGACACCTCGGTCAAGCTGAGCTGGACCGCCGCGACCGACGACAACGGCATCAAGAACTACGACGTCCTGCGGGACGGCGCGGTCGTCTCGACGGTCACCGGCACGACGTACACCGACTCCGGCCTGAAGGCCGGCACCGACTACTCGTACACCGTGCAGGCCCGTGACACCGCCGGCCAGACCGGCCCGGTCAGCGGCGCGGTCAAGGTGCACACCACCGGTGGCGGCGGGGGCAACCCCGACCCGGGCACCGGCGGCAAGGTGAACCTCGGCTACTTCACCGACTGGGGCGTCTACGGACGCAACTACCACGTCAAGAACCTGGACACCTCCGGTTCCGCCGCGAAGATCACGCACATCAACTACGCCTTCGGCAACGTCCAGGGCGGCAAGTGCACGATCGGTGACTCGTACGCCGACTACGACATGGCCTACACCGCCGACAAGTCCGTCGACGGCGTCGCCGACACCTGGGACCAGCCGCTGCGGGGCAGCTTCAACCAGCTGCGCAAGCTCAAGGCGAAGTACCCGCACATCAAGGTCCTGTGGTCGTTCGGCGGCTGGACCTGGTCCGGCGGCTTCGGTGAGGCCGCCAAGAACCCGGCCGCGTTCGCCGACTCCTGCTACAACCTGATCGAGGACCCCCGGTGGGCCGATGTCTTCGACGGCATCGACATCGACTGGGAGTACCCCAACGCCTGCGGCCTGACCTGCGACACCAGCGGCCCGGCCGCGCTCAAGGGCCTCACCTCCGCGCTGCGCACCAAGTTCGGCAAGGACTACCTGGTCACCGCCGCCATCACCGCCGACGGCTCCGACGGCGGCAAGATCGA
>NZ_JBIVPT010000019.1:0-131084 GCF_044754785.1 Streptomyces sp. NPDC092952
GCCGGCAGTCGGCCCGGATACCGCCGACGCCTCGGCGGTCGAGTAGGAAGCAGCGGGGCGACACGCTCCCACAGATCATCAGGCACAAGATCATCAGGCACTCGCAAAATTCTGCCGCCCGCCAACCTAACTGCCAAGACCCTGAGCCGAACTCATTCTGAAATGATCAGTTAGCCGCCCATGGCCCACGGCCCGTGATCGACAGCGCCGCCTACGAGGCGCCAGCCGCCGCCATAACCTGCACCGCCCGTCGCGACCTCGGCCCCGGAAGTGCGCCGAGTGCGTGGCGATGCTGGCCCGGCACGAGACGGTTCACCCGCAGAGAGCCAGGCCAGCGGACCCGCCAGCGTCGTGACCGGGCTCCTGCCGGAACGGTCAAACCCACCCTATTGGGCGGAACTGTTCTCGAAGCCCTGCCTCGTCCGCTTCAAGACGGGTGAAGGTTTCCGCTGGTGCGCGGCCGGCCGTATCGTTCGACGAGGGCGTTGCCGATCAAGGCCAGGCGGTCTCGGACCTCCGGAGGGCCGGTCACCTCGACCCATTCGACCAGCCCGGAGAGCTCGCCGGCGAGGATGTACTCGTTGGGGCCGCGGATCACGACCTCGATGCGGCCGTCGGTCGTGGAACCTCCCACGTCGAGCCGGTCGCCGAGCGCCATCCGGAGTATGCCTATCCCGTCGGGTGTGCATACCGCCTGGACCTCCAGCGGCGTTCGTTTGCGATCGACCTCTTTGGCGATCTCATTCCAGCTCTCGGCAAGGTCGAAGTCCCCGGGTCGGTGCACAGGGTCGCCGGTCGGGTCGGCGGACGACACGCGGTCGATCCGGAAGGTCCGTCGGCCGGTCTCGGTGTTGGAGACGAGATACCACACAGGACCTTTGGCGACGATGCCCAGCGGGTGGACGGTTCTCCGGGTTTCGACGCCTTTGCTGTCGACGTAGCCGAGCGACACCTGGACGCCGCTGATCACCGCGTCCTGGAGTTCGTCGAGGAAGCGAGGCGGCCGGTGCTCGATCCGGCTCGCCCCCCATCGCTGCGGGTCTACGACCAGCGACGCCGCCGCTGCCTCGGCCTGCACCTGGAAGGGCTTCGGTAGAGCATGGACGAGCTTGCGCAGAGCTGCCTTCATCGCCGGCGTCGCATCCGAGGCCGGACCGACAGCCAGGAACAGGGCGCGTGCCTCACTGGCGGTCAACCCGGACAGGTCGGTACGAGCGCCGCCCACGAGGCGCCAGCCGCCGCCTCGGCCCTGTACGGAGTACACGGGCACCCCGGCCATGGCCAGGGCGTCGAGGTCACGGCGGGCGGTGCGCTCGGAGACGTCCAGCTCTCGGGAGACCTCTGCGGCTGTCACCTGCTCGCGCCGTTGGAGCAAGAGGAGTATGGACACCAGCCGATCGGATCGCATACAGACAAAACTCTCATAAAAACCGGTCATGAGGTGACCGGTTTAGGTAGCAAGCTGGCGACATGACCTCATCGAGGAGGTCGACCGCCAGCGAACGCCCCCAGAGAGGAAAAGCAGTGATCAATCAAGCAGAATTTCCCGAGCCCACCCTCATCCAGGTCAACGGTGTGGAGCTCGAAGTCTTCGAAGCAGGCCGGGAAAACAAGGGCAAGCCCATCGTGCTCTGCCACGGCTGGCCGGAGCACGCCATCACCTGGCGTCACCAGATGCCCGTCCTCGCCGCAGCCGGCTACCACGTCATCGCACCGAACCAGCGGGGATATGGCAACTCATCCCGCCCGACCGAGGTGACGGACTACGACATCGAACACCTGACGGGTGACCTCGTCGCGCTCCTGGACCACTATGGCTACGAGGACGCCACCTTCGTCGGCCACGACTGGGGTGCGTTCGTCGTCTGGAGCCTGGCCCTGTTGCACCCCGACCGGGTGAACAAGCTGATCAACCTGAGCCTGCCTTACATGGAACGCGGAGAAACGCCGTGGATCGAGGTCATGGAAACCTTCCTCGGCGGTGACTTCTATTTCGTCCACTTCAACCGGCAGCCGGGCGTCGCGGACGCCGTTTTCGATGCCAATACCTCCCAGTTCATCCGCAACCTCTACCGGAAGAACGTGCCCCCCGCACCCCCTGAGCCGGGCATGGCATTCATCAATCTCGCCAAGGCGGAAACACCGCTCGGTGACCCCGCCATGACCGAGAGCGACCTCGCCGTCATCATCTCCGCGTTCGAGGCGTCGGGATTCACCGGCGGCATCAACTGGTATAGGAACCTCGACCGCAACTGGCACCAGCTGGCGGACGCGGACCCGATCATCAAGCAGCCCGCCCTCATGATCTACGGCGACCGGGACCTTGCGGTCCCGAGGTCCGAGACCCTGACAGAGTTCGTGCCCAACGTGGAAGTGGTCGGCCTGGACTGCGGTCACTGGATCCAGGGGGAAATGCCCGAAGAGACCAACCGCGTGATTTCAGAATGGCTGGACCGGCAGGGCTAGAGTCTCGTGATCCGGTTCGTATCACCTGAAGGCCGAGTTCTCGCATCACACCGATGACAGCCGGACGTGGGGGCGGGCCAGGTCGCGCGGCCTCCTCGTCAGGGCTTCAAGGTCATCTGGTAGCGGGTTTCAGGCTCACCCTGGGGTGGAACCCAACCTCCCCACCGTGGCTCGTCGAGCCCGAGCGACTGACCCAAGCCCCGACAAGTGTCATCCCGACAACCCACTTGCCTAGTGAACACCCGGCAGGGACCACCCCCGCACGCGCGGGGACCACGTCGCGCAGCCACTCGGGGATGGCGATGGAGAGGGACCACCCCCGCACGCGCGGGGACCACGGTCTGTGTCGGCATCGGCTGGTGCAGGAGCCGGGACCACCCCCGCACGCGCGGGGACCCCACTTCGTGACCTGCGACTCTATCGAGCCAGAGTGCTGTTCTGATCCGACTTCACCGAGTCCGGCATATGTGAAATAAGCGGCATAGCGTCTCCTTCTCGAATGGTAGGAAGTCGTCCGGCGCTCGGCCAAGGGCTGCGAGCTACTTCGCAGTATCTGGCTCGCAGGCCGCCAACTCGCCTCGGTGTTTCGTTCCGATCACTGAAAACCGCCTCGTGCCGTCCGTGCTCCTATTCAAGTATCGCTAGTTCTGTGACGGCGACGCTTACCGGATTGCTATGGACGAACGGAACGTTAGGCAGGGCGGAGCCGATGTCTGGGTTACTGCGCTGAAGGAGCGCGATATGCGGTGAGAACGGGCTGGTAGTACCCGCTGGAGGCCGGGCTGCGCCAGGCGATGTTGGTGAAGCCGGCTTCGGTCACGAACTCTGTCAGCTGTGGGGGCGTCAGCGCCCAGTGGGTGGTTCGGCGGACTCGGACCTGCCACGTGTCCTTTGCGGGGATGAGTTGGAAGTGCTCCAGATCGTAGCGTTCGCCGTCTTCGTGCCAGTGCCACAGTTGGAAGGTGATCGCTTGGCCGTCGCGTGTCTGTGTGACCTGGGGAGGCATTGACGTGGGTTTGGTCCGGCGCGGGTCGGCGTAGGCCCGGACGGTGATCACCAACAGTCCTTCGTCTCGGAGTACACGTCTCATGCCGACGAGTGCCGTCCGGAGGTCTTGACCGGAGAGTAGGTGCGTCAGCGAGTTGTCCGCGCAGAGGACGACATCGAATGAGGAGTCGCTGAAAGGGAGTTGACGCATGTCGGCCACAGCGACAGGAAGTCGGTTTCCCCGGACCGCCGCCTCAGTGGCGGCGCGTGCGGCGGCGATCGGGCTCAGGTCGCTGCCGATGACCTGGTGTCCGGCCCGGGCCAGCCCGATGGCCTGGGTGCCGATCCCGCACGAGCAGTCCAGGACGGTGTGCGGGCCCGCGCCGAGGTGCTGGCGGATGAGCGCGCCCAATGCCTCGGCCTGGTAGGCCATGCTTGCGTCCCAATCCCGGAACATCAGGTGGTAATCGTGGGCCAAATCGTCGTAGAAATCACGCACGGAGGGCTCAGACATGTTTCCACCGTAGTGCGTTGCCACCAGGGAGTGTGAGCGGGTTTGGCCGGGTGGGCTGGGCACGGCAACGCGACCCGGTCGTGCGGCCGAACGGTGACAAGGAATCCGTCGTCGGTGGCCAGGGGCAGCGATGGGGGCGGCATTCAGGTACACGGTGCGTACGTCGTCGGTCTTGCGGGCTGTTACGGCGGGGCGGCGGCCCCCGCCCCCTGTTGCCCTTGTTCTGGTGATGCGAGCAATGCTCATGACCTGTGGATCGGCCTCGGGGCGGACGCGAAGGGCGTACCTTCCCGAGTGATCGACTTCTGGTCATCGAGCAGGCCGACGTTGCACCGTCGGTCGGGAAGGCATGCCCGTGCTCAGCGTAGTGATCGCCGATGGATCGACCGAGGCCGGCTCTCTGATCGACGACATCGTCCGGGAGGGTGCGCGGCGGATGCTGGCCACCGCACGGGAGACTGAAGTCAAAGCCTACATAGCCGAGTTGGCGGACCAGTGTGACGAGAGCGGACGCCGTCTGGTGGTCCGCAACGGCTGTCACCGGCCGAGGAAGGTGACCACTGCCGCCGGGACGGTCGAGGTGAAGGCGCCGAGGGTCAACGACAAGCGCGTCGATGAGGCAATCGGCGAGCGCAAGCGGTTCAGCTCGGCGATCCTGCCGCCGTGGTGCCGCAAGTCCCGAAGACCGGCGAGGTGCTGCCACTGCTCTACCTGGATGGCCTGTCCAGCGGGGACTTCGTGCCCGTGCTCGATCAGTTCCTCGACTCCTCGGCCGGGCTGTCCCGGCCACCGTCACGCGGCTCGCCCAGCAGCGGCAGGCCGACCACCGGGCACTCGGCGAGCGCGACCTGTCCGCCACGGACTACGTCTACATCTGGGCCGACGGCATCCATCTGCGGATCCATCTGGAGCAGGCGAAGGCTGCGGTCCTGGTCGTGATGGGCGTGCGCGCGGACGGCGCCAAGGAGCTGATCGCCATGGCGGATGGCTACCGCGAGTCGCCGGAGTCCTGGGCCGGCCTGCTGCGGGACTGCCGGCGGCGCGGCATGCGCGCTCCGGTCCTCGCCGTCGGAGACGGTGCCCTCGGCTTCTGGAACGCGATCAACGAGGTCTTTCCCGAAACCCGCCACCAAAGGTGCTGGGTTCACAGAACGGCCAACTGCCTCGACAGCCTCCCGAAGTCGGCCCAGCCCGCGGAGAAGAAGGCCATCCAGGACATCCGCAACGCCGAAGACCGCGGGCACGCGGCCAAGGCCATCGCCGCGTTCGCCAGACAGTACGGCGCGAAGTTCCCCAAGGCCGTCAAGAAGATCACCGATGACGAGGGCGGACTACTGGCCTTCTACGACTTCCCCGCCGAGCACTGGGTCCGCCTGAGGACGACCAACCCGATCGAGTCGACCTTCGCGACCGTCCGGCTGCGGACCGAGGTCACCAAAGGGGCCGGCTCACGAGCGGCCGCACTTGCGATGGTGTTCAAGCTCGTGGAGCCCGCCCAGACCCGCCGGCGAGCCGTGAATGCGCCCCACCTCGTCGCCCTCGTCCGAGCCGGAGCCCACTTCGAACGCGGCTACCTCGTGGACTCGTGGAACGGCCGCAGACGACCGCAGCATGAATCATGAACAGGGTGGTGGACCTGCCTCAAAGTTCGAGATCATCCGATCATGTCGGATGACACGCCAGGACAGGACCTCCCAGCCGGCTTCGGGTTCCGGCCGTATCGGGGCGACGAGGACCACGGCCCCATGGCCGCGGTGCGGCTGGAATGTGTCGAACGGGACAGGGTCGACGCCCGTTCGGTTGTGGAAGGGATCCCGACAGCCGCCGAGATCGCCGAGGCCTCTGCCAAGCTGGACGAGCCGTCCAAGAACCAGGTTCTGGTGGTGCGCGACGGGAGCGTCGTCGGCTACTCGACGATCCGGTGGTGGCAGGAGCGGGACGATACGTGGCTGTACCTGCACCGCGGTTACCTCTTGCCCGAGCATCGCGACCAGGGCATCGGATCAGCCATGCTGCGCTGGGCCGAAGAGCGGATCCGCCGGCTCGTCGAAGAACATGGCACGGCGCGGACTGCAGTGATCGGTGCCAACGCCCTGCTCTCCGAGCAGGACGCCACGGCGCTTCTGCTCGCAGCCGGCTACCGACGTGTTTTCAGTCTGGTCGAGCTGGAGCTGGGCGATCTGCGGCAGTTGCCCGAGCCGGGCCGCGAACTCCCCGCCGGTATACGGACGGGGCCGATCGGGACCAGCCACTACCGCGCGGCCTGGAGGACCGTCGTCGATTCGTACGCGGATACCGGTTTCACTCAGAAATGGTCCTTCCAGGACTTTGTCGACACCGCAAACCCGGCATGCTGGAGGGCTGCCTGGAACGGGCAGGACATGCTCGGCGTGGCCCTCTGCTCCATCCGCGGCCACGACCACACCGTGGGCGAGGTCGAAGAGCTGAGTGTCCGAACGGACCAGCGACGCCTCGGAATCGGCCGGATCCTGCTGCTGGACGGGCTGCGAAGCCTTCGCGAGCAGGGTGCAACGACTGCCAGGTTGTACACGGGCACGGCAAATCCGCACCGATCCTACGATCTTTACGAGAGCGTGGGGTTCCGGAGACAGAACGAGTATGTCCGCTACCGCAAGCCGCTCGCTTGATCGACCGGTCATGGGACTGTCCGGTCGGTCCACAGAATGTGACCATCCCTCGACGGGGAAGGCCCCAGGCATCAGCCCACTGGTGGAGGAGATGCCGACGATTGCTCCCCGGCGCTCGCCCAGGCGGAGCAGACGCTGCGCGACAAGGGCGCCGACCAGCTGTCCTTGCAGGATCCGGCCCGTGCCATGGGGGTCAGCCCCGCGCGCACGCAGCCGCCGCTTCAAGACGAAGCAGGACTTGCTGGACGCCCTGGCGCAGTCCGGTTTCGAGTGACTGGCCGATGCCGTCGCCGCCTCCCAGGAGGGTACGAGGTGGCGTTCGCTCAACGCCTCGACGCCGCGGCGCGTGCCCATGTGCGTTTCGCGGTGGACAACGCCGCGCTGCTGGAGCTGATGTTCTCGGCCAAGTGCAGCCCGTAAGCCTCGCCGGTACTGACCGCGGCGGCCCACCACTGGCGGGGCTCTTCCCGGAACCGATCGCGGTCGGCCGGCGCGGCGGCGAGGTACGCAACCGGCCGCTGGAACGTATCGGCCTTCCGGTCTTCGCCGCGCGCACGGGTACGTGGGCCCGTTCATCAGCGGGATGCTGCCGCACGGCATGACGGAGCACGGGCTCGACGACGTGACGGCGTCCATCCCGTGACGGGATGCGGCCGGCTTTCGGTAGGGACGGGCGGGCCACCGGGCGCGGGGTCCGGGAGCGGGGAAGAGGAAGCGGGCGTACGAGGAGAGTACCGATCGGGACGCCGCCGGCGACGCCGACGGTTCGCGCGAGTCGGAGCAGGTGTATCCATGCCGGCTCGGCGAGGGCAGCGGCCGGTGCGGGTGGCGAAGAAGCATCCCATCCGCAGGCTGGTCGGCTACGAAGAACAAGCGACACGGCACATGTTGCCCAAGGCCGGACCATCCCCGGGGGCGGTCCGGCCCCGCATCAGCGACAACACAAGGACCGGCATGCGATGGACGCCCCGCCCCCAGACGGCCGCATCAGGCCGCCTATTCGCCTTCTCCCCACAGCCGGAGCCCCAGAGGTGAACCGACCCGTCCCCTTCAGCACCGGCCGCTCCTGCGACCCTGTCCGCCACGACCTCGACGACGTCATGCAGAAGGTCGCCCACGGAGACAAACAGGCGTTCTCCACCCTCTACGACGCCCTCGCGCCCATGGTGTTCGGGATCGTGGTCAAAGTCGTACGCGACCGGGCGCAGTCCGAGGAGGTCGCCCAGGAGGTCATGATCGACCTGTGGAGGCAGGCCGCCCGTTACCGTCCCGACGCCGGCTCCGTGACGACCTGGGCCGCCACCATCGCCCACCGGCGTGCGGTGGACCGGGTCCGCTCCGCCCAGGCCGCCACCGACCGTGAGCATGCCCAGGCCGCCCGCGAGCACACCACCGCCTTCGACGAGGTCGCCGAGCAGGTCGAGACCCGACTGGAATCGGAGCAGGTCCGCCGCTGCCTACAGGGTCTGACCGAACTGCAGCACCAAGCGGTGACCTTGGCCTATTACCGGGGGCTGACCTACCGTGAAGTCGCCGAAGCCCTGCGCGCTCCTCTTCCCACCATCAAGACACGCATGCGCGACGGGCTCATCCGGCTCCGCGACTGCATGGGGGTGACCACATGAAACACCACGCCACCGACGCCCACACCCTCGCCGCCGCCTACGCCCTCGGAGCCCTCGACGACGGCGAACGGCGAGCCTTCGACGCCCATCTCCAAGCCTGCGAGGCATGCGGGCAGGAAGCGGCCGAGTTCGAGGCCACCGCGGCCCGCCTGGCCGCGGCCGTCTCCCAGCCGCCGCCCGCGGCGGCCAAGGCGCAGGTCATGGAAGCCATCGACGGGGTGCGTCAACTGCCCCCGCGCGTGCCCGCCCCCGCGGCCGTGCCCGCGCTCGGTGACATGCTGCGCCGCCGGGCCGTACCCCTGGCCCTGGCCGCCAGCGTCGCCGCCGCCGCACTCGGTGGCGTTGCCGTATGGCAGGCGCAGAACGGGCAGGGCCTCAAGCAGCAGGCCCGACGGGCCCAGCAGCAACTCGACACGGTCAGCGCCGTCCTGGCCGCCCCCGATGCCCGCACCGTCCACGCCAAGGCGGCCAACGGAGCCCTGACCACCGTGGTCTCCTCCGACCGGCAGAACAGAGCCGTCTTCACCGTCGCCGGCCTCCCCGCACCCGGAGCGGGCAGAACCTACCAGCTGTGGCTCGACCATGACGGCACCATGCGCCCCGCCGGACTCATCGACCACGACGGCACCGTCGTCCTCAGCGGCAACCCCGCCGACGCCGGTGCCGTGGGCCTCACCCTCGAACCCGTCGGAGGCTCCCCCCGGCCCACCACCGATCCTCTGCTCCTGATGGCCTTGCCGGCCTGATCAGGGCACACCACCGCAACCGTCGGCGACGTGCCGGCACCGACATACCGAATCGAGATCCCCCATGTCCCACACCCCGAAGATCGGGGACACCATCGGTGACTTCCGCCTGCCCGGCGGACACCTGGACGGCGAAACCTTCCAGCGGCGCGAGTACACTCTGCGCGAACAACGCGGAAAGCCCCTGGTCCTCGCCTTCTACCCCGGTGACGACACTCCGGTGTGCACCGCACAGCTGTGCTCCTACTCCGACGGCCTGGCCGACCTCCAGTCCACCGGGGCCACCGTGTGGGGCATCAGCCCCCAGGGACTCGACAGCCACGAGCGGTTCGCCCGGAACCGGAGCCTGCGCATGCCCCTGCTGTCCGACCAGGGACGCACGGTGGCGAAAGCCTTCGGGATCACGGCGCCCCTCATCGGGCTGCGCCGGGCCGTCTTCATCATCACCGCAACCGGCCGCCTGCACTGGAAACACGTCACGGCGCTGGGCGCCACCTACCCGCCCGCCACCACCCTGACCGCACAACTCGCCGAACTCCCCGCCTGAACGCACGTACGACTCCTGCGACGAGCCGTCGCACCGTCACGAATCTCCTCCAATCCGGCCGCCGGGCCGCTGCGAATCACGAGCGAGACGCAGCAGCCTGGCGGCGTACCGGAACGGTGGGAGCGGTTGTGACGGAAGAGCGGAAAGCGGCCGTCGTGGGAGGGGGAGTGGCGGGACTGACCGCCGCCTACATCCTGGCGTCCTCGTACGAGGTCACTCTGTACGAGGCGGACGACCGGCTCGGCGGTCACGCCCACACCCGCGAACTGCCGGAACCCGGAGGGGGCACGGTCGCCGTGGACTCGGGGTTCATCGTCCACAACGAGCGCACCTACCCCACTCTGCTCCGGCTCTTCCGCGAACTGGACATCGGCACACAGGACGCCGAGATGAGCATGTCGGTCCGCTGCGACGGCTGCGATCTGGAGTACGCGGGGGCTCGCGGCCCGGCCGCCCTGTTCGCCTCCCGGGCCGCCCGGCACGCCCGCCATCTGCGGCTGCTGGCGGAGGTACCGGTCTTCCACCGCGGCGCCCGCCGCCTCCTCGCCCGCGGAGCCCACTGCGGCGTCACTTTCGGGGACTTCCTGCGCAAGGGCGGATTCTCCCCCTACTTCGTCAGCCACTTCGCCCTGCCGCTGGTCGCCGCCGTATGGTCCTGCCCCGCGAAGACGGCCCTCTCCTACCCGGCCGCCCACCTGTTCACCTTCCTGCACCACCACGGCCTGCTGTCCGTCACGGGCTCCCCGCGGTGGAGGACCGTCACCGGAGGCTCCGCCGCGTACGTCACCGCCGCCGCGAAGCACATCCAGCGCATCCGCACCTCAAGCCCGGTCGGCACCGTCCGGCGCACCGGCAGAGGCGCGCTGATCACCACCGGGGACGGCACCACCGACGCCTTCGACGCCGTGGTCATCGCCACCCACCCCGACCAGGCGCTGCGCATGCTCGCGGACCCGACCGAGGAGGAACAGCTGCTTCTGGGCTCGATCACGTACTCGCGCAACCCCACCGTGCTGCACACCGACACCCGGGTCCTGCCGCGCTCGCCCCGCGCCCGCGCCTCCTGGAACTACCGGATGACGAGCTGCGACCCCTCGGCGGAGCCCGTCCGCGTCAGCTACGACATGCGGCGGCTCCAGCACCTGCCCGAGGGCGCCGACTACGTCGTCACCCTGGGCGGCGAGGACGGCATCGCCGCCGACCGCGTGGTGGAGCGGATGGTCTACGAGCACCCGGTGTACACGGCCGCCTCCGTCGCCGCGCAGAAACGGCTGCCGCGCCTGGACGACGGGGTGACCGCCTACGCCGGGGCCTGGCACGGCTGGGGGTTCCACGAGGACGGCTGCCGCTCCGGCGTTCGGGCCGCCCGGTCCCTGGGGGTGCGCTGGTGACCGGGGCCGCGCAACCCGCCGCACCTGCGGCGACATCGGCGCCCCCCGCGGCGCTCTACGCATGCGTGATCGCGCATGCCCGCACCACCCCGCTGCGCCACTCCTTCCGGCACCGCACCTACCTGTGGTGCGTGGACCTGGACCGGTTGCCGGTGCTGCCCCGGCCGGTGCGCCCGCTCGCCCGGTTCGACGCCCGCGACCACTTCGGCGGCGGCACGGATTCCATCCGCGCCGGACTCGACGCCTACCTCGCCGCCCGCGGCATCGACCTGGACGGCGGGCGTGTCACGATGCTGGCGCACGCCCGGGTGCTCGGCTTCGTCTTCAACCCGCTCACCGTGTACTGGTGCCACGACCGCTCCGGCGCCCCCGTCTGCGTCGTGGCCGAGGTCCACAACACCTACGGGCAGCACCACTGCTACCTGCTGCGCACCGACGGCACCGGTGAGGCGGAGACCGACAAGACGTTCTACGTCTCGCCGTTCTTCGCCGTCGAGGGCCGCTACCGGATGCGGCTTCCGCTGCCCGACGACCGGCTGCGGCTCGCCGTCCACCTCGAGAACGAGGACGGCCGGGCGTTCACCGCCGTCGTCCGGGGCCGCCGACGCCCCGCCACCGTCCCCGCCCTGCTGTCCGCCGTCGCCCGCAGCCCCTGGTCGACCGCCGCCGTCTGGGCCGGTATCCGCCGCCACGGCATCCACCTGCTGCTGCGCGGCCTGCCCGTGCATCCCCGTCCCCGGACCGCCCCGAAGGAAGGCACGCCGTCGTGACCCAGCCCGCCCCCACGTCCCGCGGCCGCACCCGGCCGTCCGGCCGCCCCGCCGGGATCCCTCCGCAAACCGATTCCCCGCAGCGGACCCACCCCCCTCACACCACCGGCCCCACCGCGCCCCCCGCACGCCGTACCGAGGTGGACACGGAGCGCTGGCCGGACCTGGCCCTGCTGCCGGAGGCCGGAACCGCCCGGACCGCCCTGGCCGGACACCTGGTCGGCCGCGCCCTGGACCGCCTCGGTCTCACCGCGTCCGCCGCCAAAGCCCCCGGCCCGCGGCTGACCCTCCACGACCCGGACGCCTTCCACCGGCGCATCGGCCACCACGGCCTGATCGGCTTCGGCGAGTCCTACATGGCCGGTGAATGGGACAGCGACGACCTGGCCGGCGTGCTGACCGTCCTCGCACGCCACGTCGACGAACTGGTCCCCGCCGCCCTGCGGTGGCTGCGCGGCCTGTGGGTGTCCGCCCGCCCGGCCGCGGACCGCAACACCCGCGCCGGGGCCCGCGACAACATCCAGCACCACTACGACCTGTCGAACGACCTGTTCTCCGCCTTCCTCGACCCCACCCTCTCCTACTCCTCCGCGGTCTTCACCGGCTTACCCGCCGACTTCTCCTCCCTCGCCGACGCCCAGCACCGCAAGATCGACCGACTCCTGGACCTCGCCCGGGTCGGCGACGGCACCCGGCTGCTGGAGATCGGTACGGGCTGGGGGGAACTCGCCCTGCGAGCCGCCGCCCGCGGCGCCCACGTCACCACCCTGACCCTCTCCGCCGAACAGGCCGGCCTCGCCCGCGCGCGCATCGCCGCAGCCGGACTGTCCGACCGGGTGGACGTCCAGCTGCGCGACTACCGCGACATCCAGGGCCGCCACGACGCCGTGATCAGCGTCGAGATGATCGAGGCGGTCGGCGCCGAGTTCTGGCCGTCCTACTTCACCGCGCTGCGCCGCGCCCTCGCCCCCGGCGGCAGGATCGCCCTGCAGTCCATCACCATGGGCCACCGGCAGATGCTGCACACCGCCGCCACCCACACCTGGATCAGCAAGTACATCTTCCCCGGCGGTCTGATCCCCTCCCGTCGGGCCATCGCCCGGCACTCCGCCGCCGCCGGGCTGACGACCGCCGCCGACCACGGCTACGGCGAGCACTACGCGGAGACCCTCCGCCTGTGGCGGGAAAAGTTCACCGCCGCCCGGCCCACCGTCACGGCCCTTGGCTTCGACACCGTCTTCCAGCGCATGTGGGAGTTCTACCTCGCCTACTCGGAAGCCGGATTCCGCTCCGGCTACCTCGACGTGCGCCAGCTGCTCCTCACCGAAGGGACCCACCGATGAAGCCCGCCGCCGACCTACTCGCCCAGCTCCTCGGCCACTTCCTCCCCGGCCCCCTCCCTGTACGGGTCCGCGCCTGGGACGGCAGCCAGACCGGACCCGCCCATGCCCCCCTCGTCACACTCCGCTCACCCGCCGCCCTGCGCCGCGTGCTCTGGCAGCCGGGTGAACTCGGCCTCGCCGAGGCATACGTCACCGGCGACCTCGACGTCGACGGTGACCTCGCCGACGCCCTGTCACGGGCCGGCCGGACCGTCCGTGCCCGGCCCGCCGCCCGCCTCCGGCCCATGGACGTGGCGGCGGCAGCCGCGCTCGCCGTACGCCTCGGCGCCGCCGGTCCGCCCCCGCCCCGTCCCCACGGGCGGGCCCGCCTCACCGGCGGCCTGCACAGTGCCTCCCGGGACGGGGCGGCGATCAGCCATCACTACGACCTGTCCAACGACTTCTACGCGCTGCTGCTGGACGAGTCGATGGCGTACTCCTGCGCCTACTGGACCCGGCCCGCCGGTCCCGCGTACACGCTCGCCGACGCCCAGCGGGACAAACTCGAACTGATCTGCCGCAAACTCGGGCTGCGCGCCGGGGACCGGCTGCTCGACGTCGGCTGCGGCTGGGGCTCGCTCACCGTTCACGCGGCCCGGGAGCACGAGGCCCGCGTCACCGCCGTCACCCTCTCCCGCGCCCAGCACGAATTCGTCACCGAGCGGGCCGCACGCGAGGGGGTCGCCGACCTGGTGGACGTCCGGCTGCGGCACTGGCGGCACATCGACGGCGGCGGCTATGACGCGGCCGCCGCCGTCGAGATGGGCGAGCACGTCGGCGACGCCGAGTACCCCGCCTTCGCCACGAAGCTGCACGACGCGCTGCGCCCCGAAGGCCGGCTGCTGATCCAGCAGATGTCCCGCGGCGCCCATGCACCCGGCGGAGGGGCCTTCATCGAGACGTACATCGCCCCCGACATGCATATGCGTCCCGTCGGCCGGACCGTGGACCTGCTGGAGACCGCCGGCCTGGAGGTGCGCTCGACCGAATCCCTCCGGGAGCACTACACGGCCACCATCGACGCCTGGCGCGCCACCCTCGAGGACCGGTGGGACGAGATCCGGGCCCTTGTCGGGGAGATCATCGGCCGGGTGTGGCGCCTCTATCTGGCCGGAGCCTCGCTCGCCTTCACCGAACGCCGCATGGGCGTCGACCAGATCCTCGCCGTGCGCCCCACCCGTGAGGGGGCCTCCGCCATGCCGGCGACCCCCGCCACCTGGTACACCGCCCAGAGCCCGGCATGACCGGCACCGACTGGGGCGCCCTCGCCGTCAACCTCGCCGCCTGCGCGGCCACGGCGGGGGCAGTGCTCCTCGCCACCTTCGCCGTCGCCGTCCGCCGCGGCCTGCACCGCCTCGTCGACATCGCCTGGGGCTTCGCCTTCAGCGCCGTCGCCGTCGTCACCTGGCTCCTCTCCGACGGACACGGCGACGACGGCCGGCGCCTGCTCGTCGCCGCAGCCACCACCGTCTGGGGGCTGCGGCTCTCCGCGCACATCGCACGGCGCTCCCGCGGCCATGGCGAGGACCCGCGCTACACCGCCCTCCTGGACAAGGCCCCCGGCAACCGGACCCGCTACGCGCTGCGCACCGTCTACCTCGCCCAGGCCGCGCTCGTCTGGATCATCTCCCTCCCGGTCCAGGCCGCCTCCTACAGCACCCGGCCCCTGGACCTGCCGGCCTTCTGCGGGATCGCGGTCTGGGCCCTCGGGCTCTGCTTCGAGGCCGTCGGCGACCACCAACTGGCGCGTTTCAAGAAGGACCCCGCCAACCGGGGACGGATCATGGACCGGGGCCTGTGGGCCTGGACCCGGCACCCCAACTACTTCGGGGACAGCCTCGTCTGGTGGGGCCTGTACCTGCTCGCCTGCACCGCCTGGCAGCCGGCCCTCGCCGTCCTGCTCTCCCCGGTCCTGATGACCCTGCTGCTGACCGTCGGCAGCGGCAAACGCCTTCTGGAGAAGCACATGTCCCACCGCCCCGGCTACGCCGATTACGCCACCCGCACCAGCGGCTTCCTGCCGTTGCCCCCGAAGAGGCCCGACGCTGCCAGGCCGACGGGCACCAAGTGAGCCGGCACGCCTTCGACAGCGGGACGGACACCGGGCTCACCTGCGACGACACGCCCTTGCGGTTCTCCGGAGTGCGGTTCGGACGCATCCCTTCGTCTACGCTCCTGCCTGGCGGAGGGCTTGCCGGACCGACCAGGCGACGGAGACGAGTGGGACGGCCACCACCGCGCCCAGGACGCCGGCCGCGATGGCGCCGCCGATCACCGAGAGCGCTACCACGACCGGGTGCAGCCGGACGGCCCAGCTCATGACGAGGGGGTGCAGGAGGTGGCCTTCGATCTGGCCGATGATGACGATGAGCGCGATGACGACCGCCGCCACGACGGGGCCCTTCGCGGCCAGTGCGACCACGGCGGCGACGGCGAGTGCGATCGGTGAGCCGATCAGGGGGACGAAGGCGGCGAAGAACTCCAGCAGGGCCAGGGGGAGTGCCAGGGGCACCCCGAGGGCGAACAGGGCCAGTCCCACGAGTACGGCGTTGGTCGCCGCCACGACGATGATGCCGTGCGTGTACCCGGTGAAGGTCTGCCAGGCGGCCCGTCCCGCGGTCGACACCCTGCCCCGGGCCGTCTCCGGGAGCTGGGCGCAGAACCACTGCCACTGCCGGTCGCCCGAGTGGATGAAGAAGACCGAGCAGAACACGGCGAGGACCATCACCGTCACCACCTCCACCAGCCGCCCCAGACCGCTGACGGCGGTGCTGAACACGGTGGAGCGATGGCCGGACAGGAACTGTCCGATCCGGGACTGGAGATGGTCGAGCGTTCCCCGGGCGAGTTGGAACGGCGGCCTCTCCAGCCACTGCTCGATCCTGCTGAGCCCGTCACTGAACTCCTTCTCCAGCCTGCCCTGCTCTCCGGCGACCGCCTCGCCGACCAGGCTCAGGACGCCGAGGACGAGGACGATGCTGCCGATCAGGGCCACGGCGACGGCCAGCGGGCGCGGCATCCGGCGGGCCAGCAGGTTCGCGACCGGTTCCAGGACCGCGGTGACGACCAGGCCGAGGAAGACGGCCGCCGCGATTTCGTGGAACCGCCCCAGCACCGCGAACGCCGCGTAGACGGCCGCTCCCACGACGAGGATCCGCCAGGCGTACGCGGCGGCGGTCCGCAGCACGGGATTCACCCGGAGCTCGTGGCGCGGCCCTGCCCGCATCTCCCGGGCCCGTCCGCTACGGGGGCCCGTGCCGCGCGACAGCATCTGACGCGACGCGGCACGGATCCGGCGGCGACGCCCTTCGGACGGGGCGGCGGGACCCGTGTCGTCGGGCCGGGGGCGTGATGGCCTGGGCATTCCCCGCAGGTACCAGAAAGGGGGCCGGCCGGTCCGGCGGCGCGCGGCGACATGCACGGGACGTCACCCCGCAGGCGGAGCAGGGCAGGGGGTGACCGGTTCCGCAGCAGAAGGATCCATACACGTGACTGACGGTGCATCGAAGGCCACCGGGCTCTCACTGGTGTGCTCATGCCTCCGGGTGCCGTGACGCCTACGTAGAGGAGCCCCGTACGCCGGTGCGCGGCTCGCTGAAGCCGGATGTCCTGCTCCTTCCCGGACCGCGGTGGCGGCGATGGCGATGCCGGCCACGGCGGTCGGCGGGCGGCTGGAGGTGCGGGGAGGTGGCGCGACGAGGGCGGACGCCGTGGCCGCGTCCGCTCCGAGGCGTGCGGATCATGACGGCAACCCCTTTTGTTCAATTTCCAGACACCCAAAAGACTCCTGAAACCAACCCTCGATTCTCATGGGCTCCTCATGCGCCGCTGGTTGCTTGTACGAGGCCGGTCGATCCGCAACGTACGAGCAAGGAGGCGCATGGTGTTCCTGTCGAAGGCAGCCGCGGCGCGCGAGGGCCGGGCGGGCAAGGCCCGGACGGCCGGGGACGAAACGGTCGGGGACGGAACGGAGGAGGATCCGCTGCACGTGGCCAGCCGGCTGCACGCGTTCAACCGGTTCGAGCTGAAGTACCTGGTTCCGGTGGAGCAGGCGGCCGAGATCCGCGACGAGCTGGGTGAGCGGATGGACCGGGATCTGCACAGCCCGGTCGGCGGCTACGGGGTGTGGAGCCTGTACTACGACACCCCTCAACTCCGCTTCTACTGGGAGAAGATCGAGGGCCTGAAGTTCCGTCGCAAGCTGCGCGTCCGCCACTACGGAGACCTCGACGGGGTCACCGACGACTCCCCGGTGTGCGTGGAGATCAAGCAGCGCGTCAACCGGGTCACGCAGAAGCGCCGCATCACCCTTCCCTACGGTGTGGCGCGGCAGTTGTGCGACGGCCGGGAGATGGTGGACCACTCGCCGAGGGAGAGCGCCTTCATCCAGGAGGTCCTCGACCTGGTCGTGCGGCTGAACCTCCAGCCCACCGCGATCACCGGCTACCAGCGCGAGGCCCTGGTCGGCCGTGACGCCGACACCGGCCTGCGGGTCACCTTCGACCGCCGCATCCGCGGACGCGACCGGGACTTCCACTTCGGCATCCCCGCACCGGAGAACCGGTTCACGATCCCGCCGCACATGTCGGTCATGGAGATCAAGGTCAATGAGCGCACCCCGCACTGGATCACCGATCTGGCCGCGCGGCGCAACCTCAACCTCGTCCGGATCTCGAAGTACGTGCAGTCCGTCGAGGCGTTCGGCCTGGCTCCGCGTTCGGTCTTCCATGTCAACGAGGCGGACTGCCCGCCGCCCATCCCCACCCCCACTCATGAGCAGCCGGTGCGGCACGACGCGCCGTCGAAAGTAGGAGCGCAGTGAACTTCGACCTCAACCTGCAGGAGCTGAGCGGCACGTTCAGCGTCGCCGACGTCGTGGCGGCGATGGCGCTGTCGTTCATCCTGTCCACGGTGATCGGCTACACGTACCGGTACACCCACCGCAACGTCTCCTACAGCCAGTCCTACGTGCAGACCCTGGTCATCGTCGGCATGATCGTCGCCCTGATCATGCTGGTCGTCGGTTCCAACCTGGCCCGCGCGTTCTCGCTGGTCGGCGCCTTGTCCGTGGTCCGCTTCCGCAACGCGGTCAAGGAGACCAGGGACGTCGGCTTCATCTTCCTGGCCATGGCGATCGGCATGGCCTGCGGCGCCCGCTTCTACACCCTGGCCGCCGTCGGCGCCGTCGTCATCTGCGCCGTCGTCCTGGTGATGTTCAAGTTCAACTGGTTCGCCCTCAATGTGCAGCGCCAGGTCGTCAAGGTCCAGGTCCCGGCCGGTGAGGACTACACGCCGCAGATCCGCGACGTCCTCATCAAGTACACCAGCGAGTTCGAGCTCGTCAGCACGGAGACGATCCGCGGCGGCGCGCTGACCGAGGTCTTCTACACGGTGCGGCTGAAGAAGGGCGCCGAGCCCGGCGGCCTGGTCGGCGCGCTCCAGGAGCGGACCTCCGGCCAGCGGGTCACCGTTCTGACCGGCTACGACACCACGGACCTGTGATGAACGGCCCGACGACCCCGCGGCAGCGGGGACGGCGGCTGAAGGACCGGCTGCCCGTCCGGCTGCGCCACCACTGGAAGCCGGGGGCGGCACTGGGTATCGGGCTCGCCGCCATGGTCTTCTTCCTCGGTGACGCGCGGATCTCCCCGTACGTGACGTCCGCCTCGCGCGTCGAGGGGGACCCCATCACCGAGGACGTCCGCGGGACGGTCGGCCTGTACGACACCTCCGTTCCGCACTCGATCCAGCTCACCTACAAGCAGACCGACTTCGACAAGATGATGAAGGAGTTCAAGGAGGACGGCACCAAGGACTACGTCGAGGCCGACCTCGTCATCGACGGAGTCCACCTCGACGATGTCGGGATCCGCCTCAAGGGCAACTCCACACTGTTGTCCCTGCGGGGCAAACGGGGCATACCCGGTGGCGGCCGGCAGATGCCCGGTGCCCCGCAGGGCGCCCCGGCCGGCGCCGACGGCGCGACCGGGGGCCAGGACCGCCGCCAGGGCCGTCAGCCCGGCGGCGGTCCCGGCGAAGCCGGTGGTACGGGCGGCGCCGGCGGTACTGCCGGTGGCACTGGTGGTACGGCCGGTACTGGTGACACCGGCGGTGGTGGCGGTCCGGGCGGCGGCTTCGGCGGGATGGTCCAGTACAACCTGTCCGCGAACAAGCCCGAGGAACTGCCCTGGCTCGTCAAGATCGACGAGTACGTCAAGGGCCGCGCCTACCAGGGCGAGCGGGAGATCTCGCTCCGCCCCGGCAGCAACGCGCAGGTCCCCCTCAACGAGGCCCTGTCCCTCTCGCTGACCGGCAAGAGCGGACAGAAGGCCGAGCGGTACGCCTTCACCGAGCTGGAGGTGAACAACCGGCCCGCCACCACCCGCCTCATGGTCGAAGCGCCCGACACCGACTACGCCGACGACATCGCCGACGGCAACGGTGTGCTGTACAAGGCCAAGGCGAGCGGCAGCTTCGAATACCGCGGGGACGACCCCAGTGAGTACGAGAACTCCTTCAAGCAGCTCAACAAGAAGGGCAGCCAGGACCTCGAACCGGTCATGAAGCTCATCAAGTGGGCGAGCAAGGCGTCGGACGAGGAGTTCGCCCGCGACCTCCACAAGTACGTGGACGTCGACTCGCTGGCCCGCTACGTCGCCTCGCAGAACCTGCTGCTGAACTTCGACGACATCGCCGGACCCGGCAAGAACTACCTGCTCTGGTACGACCTGGACACCAAGAAGTTCTCCGTGCTCGGCTGGGACTACAACCTCACCTTCAGCGGAGACGCGACCGCCGGACCTGACGACTCCACCGGCATGGGCGGCGGCATGCCCGGCGTCCGTCCGGGAGGGGCCGGGGCCGGAGGGGCCGGGGGCGGCGGCACGACGGGCGGGAACACGGGCGGGGGCACGCCCCCGAACGGAATGCCGGAAGGAATGCCCGAGGGCATGCCGGAAGGCCTCCCCGAAGGAATGCCGGAAGGCTTCCCCGGCGGTGCCGGCGGCGACCGCGAGGGCGGCCCCGGCGGGGGCAGGGGCGGCATGTCCCACGTCCTGAAGACCAAATTCCTGGCCCTGGACGCCTTCGACTCCGTCTACAAGAAGGCGTACCGCGAGCTGTACCAGAAGTTCTACGCCTCGGGCACGGCGGCGGAAAGCGTCAAGGCGATCGCCGAGCAGGCCCGTTCGGTGGGCGCCGGCTCCAAGGAACTGGACACCGCCGTGACCAAGCTCGCCAAGACCGTCACCGACCGTACCGCGGCCCTGGCCAAGGACAAGGAAGTGACCGGCTGAGAACGGCTCCGGCGCCCCGGACGGACGTTCCCGGCAGGGACGCCCCGGGGCGCCGGCCCCCCCTTTGGCCATGCCATGGACAGGAGCGGCACAGGATGCGCGCCTACGATCGCGCCGCACGTACCGGAGCCGCCCGCCGCGGCTCTCCCGCCCGTACCGCCGAGGTGCCGAGAACATGAACGCCCCGCTGAACCTCCCGGCCGCGCCCGCCGGCGCCCGGCACACCGTCCTGGTCGTGGAGGACGACGCCAGCATCCGCACCCTGCTGTCCTCGGCGCTGACCGCGGCCGGGTACGCCGTCAGGAGCGCGGGCACCGGGCAGGAGGCCATGTTCGAGGCGGGCAGCAGCCGCCCCGACCTGATCGTCCTGGACGTCATGCTCCCCGACACCGACGGCTTCCGGGTCATCCGCGATCTGCGGGCCCAGGGCGTCTACACGCCCGTGCTGTTCCTCACCGCCCGGGCCGGCGTCGAGGACCGCATCATCGGCCTGAGCTCCGGCGGCGACGACTACGTCACCAAACCCTTCCACGTCCAGGAGATCCTGCTGCGCATCCGCGCCATCCTGCGCCGCAGCAACACCCCGCCCGCCGAGACCGGCGGCCGGCCGGCCCTGCGGTACGCCGACCTCACCCTGGACGAGAACAGCCACGAGGTGTTCCGCGCGGGCAGGCCGCTGAAGCTGTCCCCGACCGAGTTCCGGCTCCTGGCCTGCTTCCTCGCCCAGCCCGAGCGCGTGGTGGAGAAGGCAGAGATCCTCCAGCAGGTCTGGCAGTACGGCTTCTCCGGCGACACCCGGATCGTGGACACGTACGTCAAGAACCTCCGCCGCAAGCTCGACCAGGACGCACCCCCGTTGATCCACACCGTGCGCGGGGTCGGGTACTGCCTGCGGCTGCCGCGCGACGAGACGCCTACGGCCGGCCGGTGAGGAGACTCCGCCGGCTGCGCCCGCGCTCCCTGCGCGGCCGCCTCGTCCTGATCGCCGCGCTCCTCGCCACCGGCGCCGTCCTGCTGTCCCAGCTCGCCGCCCTCACCGTGCTGCGCGGCTGGCTCACCGACCAGGTGGACGACCGGCTCGCCCACTTCCGTCCGCCCGGCCGGGTCTACGAGGACGTCATCACGGGCAACGATGCGCTGCGGCCCCCGAGGCCGGACGACACCCTGCCCTCGGACTACCGCGTCTACTTCTACGACCGGGACGGAAACCTGCTGCCCACCTTCCTGGGAAGCGGGCGGAGCCCCGGGCCCCGGCTCCCGGTCCGGGCGGCCGACCTGGACCTGGCCGGCGGGCGGCCGAGTACCCTCCCGGCCGGGGGCGAGGCATCGGGTTCCGGCTGGCGCGTGGTGTCCTACGAGGGGCCCGACCGCATGCGCGCCGTCGTCGCCCTCCCTCTGGACACCGTGGACGGCGCCACCACCAAACTCCTCTGGCTCAGCCTCGCCCTCGGGGCCGCCGTCGCCGCGGGGGTCGTCGCCCTCGGGAACGGCGCCGTCCGCCTCGGACTGCGCCCGCTGACCCGGGTCGAGCACACCGCCCAGCACATCACCGACGGCGCCCTGGAGCTCAACGTGCCCGTCGCGGACCCGGACACCGAGGTCGGCCGACTCGCCCTGGCCCTCAACACCATGCTCGACCGCCTGCGCACCGCCCTGCACCGCACGGAGACCTCCGAAGCGCGCATGCGCCACTTCATGGCCGACGCCGGACATGAACTGCGTACCCCGCTCACCGCCGTCCAGGGCTTCGCCGAGCTCCTGCTCGACGAGCCGGACATGGCCGCCGCGCGGCGCCACGAGGCGCACGCCCTGATCGCCCACAACGCCGACCGCATGAGCCGCCTCGTCGACGACCTGTTCCTCCTCGCCAAGCTCGGCGAGGAGCCCGTCACCCACCGCGAACCCGTCGACCTGCTCTCCCTCGCGGCCGACGCCATCGCCACCACCGCGATCCGCCACCCCCGCCGCACCATCACCCTGGAACCGCTTCCGGCGGATCCCGGGTCTCCCATACCCGCCGGGGCGGGGGAGTCCCGGTACACCGGGACCGGAGGAGAACTCGACATCGTCGAGACGCCCGGAGACCCCCACCAGCTCGCCCAGGTCCTGGGCAACCTGCTGTCCAACGCCGCCACGCACACGCCTCCCGAGACCGTCGTCCACGTCAGGGTCGGTCTCACCCGAGCCCCGGTCGACGGGAATCCCGGCAGCGGCCGGCCGCTGCCGCCCGGCACTCCGGTCTGCGTGGTCGAGGTCGCCGATGACGGACCCGGCATCGAACCCGACGAGGCCCACCGCGTCTTCGACCGCTTCTACCGCGCCACCCCCCACGACCGCTCGACCGCGCCGGGATTCGGCGCCACCCGCGAACCGGGATCCGGCCTCGGCCTCGCCATCGCCGCCGCCATCGCCGCCGCGCACGGGGGGCGCCTCGAACTGGACAACCGCCCCGGTCAGGGCTGCGCCTTCCGCCTGATCCTGCCCGACTCGACGACCGCGCCGAAGAACGACACCGACAAGGCTCACCACGATCCGCGTCACCCCTGACCCCCGCCGTGGCCCGCATCGACAAGAAGCACTTCACCCCACTTGGGAGTGGGCGCCCTGATCGCGTCGGGCGCCGACTGGGCCCGGCGCACCTCAGGGGACTGGACCGGCAGCGCCCCGCCGAGCCGTCACTGAGCGTCGTCCGACCGCAGACCGTCGCGGGCGCCCGTACGACCATCCCGCTCCCAGCGGCGTCCTCCCAAGGGCTGGGCTGGGGCGTGGAACTCGGCGTCGTCGTCGCACGGCGCGCCCGTCGCGTTCCCGCCGCCGACCCTCCGCCGCGTGGCCGGGTACGTTGTCGCCACTTACGACCTCACGCTAATCAAGCACGAGGTCGTAAGCTACGGATGGTAGAGGGCCTCTGACGCTATGTCATGTGATGGATGGCGGGAGATGCCCACATGGCCCGCGTACCGAGTTCCACCGGACTCGGGCAAGGCCGAGAGCCGTGAGACTCCTTGCCGTTGGAGTCACCAGCCGGCGTGCCCGTCGCCGTGGTGACCGGTGCCGCCTGCGCCGCCCTCGGACCAATCGCCGGAGTCCAAGCCGTGGCCAAGACCGTGGCCGCCGGTGGTGAAGTCGGCGTAGAGGTCACTGAGCTCGCCGAGGAGTTGGCGGGTGAGGACGTCGGCGCCGGTGGCCAGTGCCGCAGCGAGTTCCTCGTCGGCGACCGGGACCGCTCCAGCGGTTGAGGGGGTGAGACGGTGCGTTGCGGCGAGGGCGGCCATACGGCGGCGGTCGGTGATGCCTCGCACTCCAGGGTAGGCGGCAGGGGCGAGGCCTGCGGCCTGGGCAAGCACGGCGAGGGTGAGGTCGCGGTCAGCGGTGGGCCTTGCGGAGCCGGAGCGGACCACGCTGTCGAGGCGGGTCAGTAGTGCCTGGCGGCGCGGCATGTCCACGGAAAGAATGTCGTTGCGGGTACGGCCACTGGAATCGCGCCATCGACGGACACGGACCGCCTTCTGGTCCTCCAGTCGGGAGAGGTACTCGACGGTCAGGGAGCGCGGTGTCCGGCGCAGCCAGTCCTTGAGGTCGGGCGGGGGAGTAGCTGCGCCGAGACCTTGCAGGACATTGCTCAGGCGACGGTCTTCGACAGGCCGGGTGTCCAATACCTCGATCCGTCGGCGCCCGACGGCGATCCGTCCTGCCAGGCCCAGATCCGCCAACTCCGAGGTCCGCAGGGCGTACCGAAGCCGATTGTCGCTTCGTATGCGTATGCGCTGCCTGCCTGGGGCTATCGCGAGCAGGAGTAGTTCATCCCCCGTAGTCATGCCTGCCAGGGTAGGCACGACGGTCCGCGGAAGGGAGAACTCCGCAGGATGCCCAGCGTGCCGCCTGGAACGGAGTGTCTTCCCCCGGGAGGCCAAGCCCGGACACACAGGCATTTCTGTCAGGACGGGGGCGGGCCCTCACGGCCTGCGGACATGGCGGAACTATTCCTGGCGTCGAATTGCCGTCTGCCGCACAGCGTCTGGCGCACTGGCGGCGTTGCCGAAACTCCCTGGCACGCCATTGCGAGACCATTCCAGCGCCTTGTGGTCACACGCAGCGGCGCCGCCCTCCGGGCGACGACGGCCGTGCACCCTCCGGGTCTTCCGGCCGAGTATGTCGGCGGAGCCGGGTGGATGATCATCAGGCCATGAACACGGACTACTGGACAGTGCTCGCGGACTCCGAGCGGGCGATGCCGACCCGGGCGGCCGGAGGGCTCGATGCCCCGGCGGGCGATCCGAGACGCGATCTGCCGACGACGGAGCCAACCTCGTAGGGGGTTGAAGCCGTAGCACTTGTTCGTATGCAGCCCGGCCGACCGGCGTCGCCTCGGCCTGCTCCGGATCGCGCAGCGGCCGAAGCCCGCCCCTGCCTCGCGCCGCCCCAGGGAGGACGGCTGGTGTCGCGCCAAAGGATTCATGCCCATGCCGACGGTGTGCCAGAAAAGTCAGCATTGGGTCAGCATGAGGCGGGCTGGACGCTGTGGAAGATGGTCGGGCTCGGTGATGCGTCCGGCTGAGGAGATGGGGGCCAGCGGCCGGCCTGGCTGGCAGGCGGTCGGGTTGGAAGTGCCGGGGCGGGGGTGCGGTGAGGTTCCGGCTGTCGCACTCCCCGCCCATTGAATGTGCAGGTCAGCGCAGGCCGCGCGGCCTCAGGCGGGTGTTGGGGAGTTCGGGTGCGGGGAGGCGGTCGCCCGGGTAGCCGTGGACCTCGCCGAAGCGGTCGGAGGCGTTCTCCCAGTCCTGGCGGGCCCGGGCGATGTCCTCGTGGGACCGGCCGATGAAGTTCCACCACATGACGATCTCCTCTTCGAACGGAGGGCCTCCGAGCAGCAGCAGCCGGGCCGGCTCTTCGGAGGTGTTGGTGAGCTCCAGCCTGTCGCGGCCCGGGCCGGCGTAGCCCAGCTCCGCCCGGGCCACGGCGGTGCCGGCCAGGCGGACGGAGCCCTGGTCGACGAGGACGCCGTGCTCGAACGCGGGGTCCACGGCGAGGGTGAGGCTCGCGTGCGGGTCGAGGACGATCTCGGCGCCGAGCAGGGGGGTGAAGGTGCGTACCGGGGAGGTGTCGCCGCACAGGCTCCCGAGGAAGACCCGGACCAGGGCCCCGTCCGCCCGGACCGGCTTGGGGGCGTAGTGCTGGAAGTCGCGTTCCGCGTGCCGGTGCTCCTCGGGGAGCGCCACCCAGAGCTGGACCCCGTGCAGGACGGTGGTGCGCGGGGTCGAGACCTCCGTATGGCTGATGCCGTGGCCGCCGGTCATCAGGTTGAGCTCGCCGGGGCGGACGAAGGCGTGGCTGCCCATGCTGTCGCGGTGCTCGATCTCCCCGGTGAAGAGCCACGACACGGTCTGCAGCCCGGTGTGCGGGTGGGGTGCGACGTCCATGCCGCCGGTCGCGGCGACGTCGTCGGGGCCGTAGTGGTCGGCGAAGCACCAGGCGCCGATCAGGGAGCGGGACCGCTGGGGCAGGGTGCGCCGTACGGTCATCGCCCGGGGGCCGCCCAGCGGGACGTCGCGGGCCGACAGCACCTCGACGCGGGGTTCCTCGCTCACCGAGGCCGCACAGCGCACCTCGGCCGGTTCCGTCTCAGCGTTGCTCATCGTGGACCGCCCTCGGCTCCATTGTTGTTGGATATTCAACTATCATGGTGGATCATAGAGCACCATGGTCCGGGGCGCACCGCAAGCGTGCCCGGCCGCCCCGGTCAGAAGGAGACCCGAGTGAGCGCCACCACACCCGCGGACGGTCGACGGGTCTACGTCGACAAGCAGACCCCCAAGGCGTACCAGGCCCTGGTCCAGACCTCCGAGGCGGTCCGCGCGAGCGCCGCCGAAGCGGGGCTGGACCGGGTCCTGGTGGAGCTGGTCAACCTCCGGGTCTCCCAGCTCAACGGCTGCGCCTACTGCCTGGACGTCCACACCAGGGCGGCGCTCCGCGCGGGCGAGACCACCCAGCGCCTCGGGGTGCTGGCGGCGTGGCGGGACACCGAGGTGTTCACGGCGCGGGAGCGCGCGGCCCTCGCCCTCGCGGAGGCCACCACCCACCCCGCGGACGCGTCCGCGCAGGAGACCGCCTACGCGGCGGCCCGCGAGGAGTTCGACGACACCGAGCTCTCCGCGATCGTCTGGGTGGCGATCACGATCAACGCCTTCAACCGGGTCTCCATCCTCAGCAAGCACCCGGTGCGCAGGGCGCCCGCGATCCCGGCACCGGGCCGCTGAGCCGCCGCCCCGGGCGGGGCCGGGCACCTTGAAGACAGGGCCTACGAACCCCCGCCCGGCCGCGCCCGCTCCAGCCAGGGGCCGAACTCGCTGTCCCGGACCAGCCGCCCGAGCTTGCGGTACTCCTGGAGCACCGCCGTGACGATCTGCTCCATGCCGAGCGGCTCCCCCGACTCCGCCGCCAGATAGGCGGCGGTCACCGCACAGGCCCGGATCGACCCGCCCGCCAGCTGGAAACGCTCCGCGCAGAACTCCAGGTCGAGCCCGGCCCCGCGCGGCAGGGCCGGTCCGAGACAGCGGTCCCACAGGGCGAGCCGCTGCGCCGCGTCCGGCATCGGGAACTCCGCGATCACATCGAGGCGACGGGTGAACGCCTCGTCGAGATTGCCCCGCAGATTGGTGGTGAGCACCGCGATCCCGTCGAAGGACTCCATCCGCTGCAGCAGATAGGCGGACTCCACATTGGCATGCCGGTCGTGCGCGTCCTTCACCTGCGAACGCTTCCCGAAAATGGCGTCCGCCTCGTCGAACAGCAGGATGCCGTTGACGTCCGACGCCTCGACGAAGATCCGTTCGAGGTTCTTCTCGGTCTCGCCGATGTACTTGTCGACCACCGTGGACAGGTCGATCACATAGAGCTCCATCCCGAGCTCCGACGCCAGCACCTCGGCGGACATCGTCTTGCCGGTGCCGGACTCGCCCGCGAACAACGCGATGATCCCGCGCCCCCGGCCGCCGCCCGGCCGCATCCGCCACTCCCCGAGGACCTGCTCCCGGTGGCGGGCGCGCAGCGCCAGCTCGGACAGTTCGCGCCGGGCCGTGTCGGGCAGGACGAGATCGTCCCAGCCGACCGCCGGTTCGATCCGGCGGGCGAGCCGTTCGAGCCCCGCCCCGTTCTGGGCCCGCACCGCGGCCCGCAGGTCCCGCACGTCCACCGCGCGTTCCTCCACCGCCGCCAGCCGGGCGGCGACCGAGGCGGCCCTGCGTACCTGCGCGGCATCGAGCCGGTACGAGGAGGCAGCTCCGACCAGCCCTTCGACGTCCGGTCCGCCCCCGGCGGGAAGCCCGGTCGCCGCACCCGCCCCGGCCAGCGCCCGGCGCCACCGGCGTGCCGACTCCTCGGGACCGGGGGGCGGGACGGGAACGACGACGGGGCTCTCCTCCGCCCACAGCGGATCCCAGTGCTTCTTCCCGTACGCGGCCAGCGGGACGCCGTCGAGCGCCGCGCACAGGCTCCCGAGCAGCCGGGCGCGCCCGGGCTGCTCCGGGGCCAGCGCCTCCAGCGGCCCGAGGACGACCCCGCCGCGGTTCAGCCGGGCCTCGGCCGCCAAGGTCCGCACGGCCTCCGCCGGTTCGGGCAGGGCGGTGAGGGCGGCGATGTCGACGACCAGCGGGCGGCGCCCCTCGGCGATCAGCGCCCCGACGGCCACCCCGCCCGGGTCCCCGCCCTGGTCCAGCAGATGCACCAGGCCGCCGCCGGTGCCCAGGCCCGCCGCGACCCGCCGGACCAGCGGACCGTTGTCCGCCCCCGCGCCGGGACCGGCCGCCCGGACCAGCCCGCGCAGCCTCCCGTCGACCACGTCGTCGCCGAGCAGATGGGCGGTGATCCGGTCCGGCACCCGCAGCACCCGGGAGAGCAGCGGCCGCTCCGGCTCCACCACCTCCACCAGCCCGCCCGCCACCAGCGGGGCGGACGGCGCGAACCGGAACCGGCCGCCGCCCGCGGCGGGCAGCCCGCACAGTTCGAGCGCCAGGCCGATGGTGGGCCGACGCCGGGTCAGGTCGTCGTTGAGATAGCCGTACAGCCGCTCGAACCGGCCGTCCACGTCCGGGGCCATCGCGACCAGCAGCAGATCGACGTCGAGCGGAAGCAGCCCGAAGGACTCGGCCAGCCGGCCGAGCCGGCCGTCGGACGGGATCCGCGGACCGGGCCCGCCGCCGTACGGGGGTACCGGGGAGAACGCGTCACGGGACTCGACGATCCGCGCCGCCGCCTCCGGGGTGAGGTACTGCCCCCGGAACGGGTCGTCCGGCTGCGGGTCGGCCGCCCGCCGCACCGCCACGGCCTCCCTGACCCGCTGCTCGACATGGACCAGCTGCTCCCAGAGGTCCGCGACGGCCGCCGCCGGGGCGCCGGCCGCCTCACGGAGGTCCTCCTCCGTGCTCCGTGCCGCGGTCATCGGGCGGCGCCCCCTCGTCGGCGCCGGCCCGGCGGCAGTCGCCGCTCGCGCTCCGCGGCGAAACCGCGCTCGCCGGGGTCGGAGACGCCGTCGTAGCGCAGCCGGCGCCCCGGGCCCACCTCCTCGCCGTCCCGGGCCGCGGCGGTCCGTACCACCAGCCCCTCGGTGACCGGCGGCCCGGCCTGGGTCCGCTCCCCGGCCAGCGGCGCCCACACCCGCAGGTCGATCGCGGCCTTGAGCTCACCGCCGAGCGCGGACCACACGTCCGAGGCGGACGGCCCGTCGAACCCGGGGCCCGCCGCCTCGATCTCCACCGCCAGGCCCAGCTCGGCCAGGCTCCCCGTCCGCATCCGGTCGGGCAGTACGTCGGACCGCACGAGACAGCGCAACACCTCGGAGAGCAGGCGGTGTTCGTCCTGGGGGTGGTTGGTCCAGGCGGTCACCAGATAGGTCAGCTCGAACCAGCGCGGCGGGGTCCGCCAGCCGACGACCATGCCCTCGTCGTCGTGCTCCTCGGCGGTTCCGGTGCGGCGCCGGGTCGCGTCCTCCCGGATCCGGTGCAGGAAGACACTGATCGTGGGCGCGTTGCGCCGGGCCGACCACTCCTTCGTCGGCGCGTCGAAGACCAGGTCGACACCGCTCTCCTGGAGGCCGGACTCGATCAGCAGCAGCCGCAGCCCCTCGTCCACTTCGTGGATCATCGACGCCCCACCTCGTCCGGCGGGACGATGGTCCCCGCGACCACCAGGAAGTCCACGGGAGCCGCCTTGAACCCCGGTCCGGTCGCGGTGATCGTGCGCGGTCCCGTCTCGTCCTTCGCCAGGATCAGCAGCTGTGCGATGAACGTGCCGTCGCGGCGCGGAAGAGTCGGCACCGCGGCGGCCGTGATCCCGGGTTTCCACGTCAGCTTCACCGGCGCGCCGGGCGGGAAGTCCTTGCCCCGTACGGAGGTGACGAATCCCGGCTTGCCGACCTCGGGCACCGTGATGATCCGGGGCTGGAGGATGCGGAGCCTCTGCCGGGACACGTTGTCGCTCCTGTCCGCGTCGGTGCCGGTGGTGGTCAGTGTCCCGGTGATCGTCGCGGTCAGCGCCCGGTCGGGCTTGAGCACGACCCGGACGACCGTGGAGGCGCCCGGTGACAGATCGGGCAGCGCACACGTGCCCCGCGCGCAGCCCGCCGGAAGCGGGCCCGCCGGGATGCTGCCGGGCAGCCCGAGCTTCAGCCGCAACCCGGTGGCCAGGGCGTTTCGCCCGTTGCGCACGGTGTACGTCACCACGACCCGGCCGCCCACGTATCCGGGGTTCGGCTGGGCCTTCACGGTGACGCCCGGTCCGGCCTTCGGCGCGGGCGGCTCGGGGGCCGGGGGCTTGGGCTTCGAGGGGGTCGGGGAGGGCGTGGGCGCGGGGGCCTCCGTGACCGGGACGGTCGTCCCGGTGGCGTTGTCCGTGGGGTTCGGGTCCACCACGGAACCGGCGACCGACCAGCCGATCCGCTGGTCTCCCGCCGTCACCCCGGTCAGCCGGGCGGTGACCGTCACGCTCTGACCGGGCCGCAGCGCCCCCAGTTCGCACTGGGGCGATCCGGCGGCACAGGAACCGACCGGGGTGGTGAGCTCCTCCAGGCGCACCCCGGGCGGGGCGTCGAGGGTGAGTACCGTGCCGGGCGAGACGGCGGGGCCCCGGTTGGTGACGGTGACCGTCGCCTCACCGGTGGAGCCGGTCTCGATCGAGGGGACGGTGGGCGGCGCGGTCAGGGACAGGTCGACGGACTTCTGGAAGGCGGGCTCCTTCTGCCGTCCGTCGAGCGCCCCGCCGAGCGGCGTGAGGGCGCCCGAGGACAGGTCCAGGATGGAGAGCTGTTCCGGGGAGTTGGCATCGGCCTCGCGGCGCGAACTCAGCACGACGCGTCCGCCGTCCGGCGACCAGGCCACGTCACGGGGCTGGAACGGGCCGTACGACGGGGGCTCCGGAATGTCCTGGTGGCAGGCGTCGGGGTCGTTCCGCCGGGTGTCGGGGAGCACGACCCGGCAGGTGTCGCCGGTCAGCGACGTGATGATGACGCCGGTGCGACCGCTGTCCTGCTCGTTGCCGCCGTCCTTGCGGTTGAAGGCGATGCTGGTCCCGTCCGGGGAGAAGGCGGGGCTGTCGTCGAGCTTCTTGCACTCGCCGGGACAGATCTTGGCGCTCAGGTCGCTCTGCTGGCCGAGCGCGTTCACCGGCGCGGTCCAGATGTGCTTGATGCCGCCCAGTCCCCGGATCTCGTGATTGCGGGTGAAGGCGAGCGTCCTGCCGTCCGGCGACCAGGCCGGCTGGGCGTCCTGCCCCGTCAACTCACCGGCCGGCGGCACGACCTTGCCGATGATCGCGCCCGTCGCGACATCCGCGATCAGGACGCTGCTCGGTCCGGCGTTCGCGCCGGTCCCGCCGGGCGAGATCCTCGCGAACGCGAGCTTGGTGCCGTCCGGGGAGAACGCGGGGTCGGTGTCCCAGTCACCCGGCGCGCGCCCGGCGAGCGGCATCGGGGCGCCGTTGGCGCCGTCGGCGTCCACCAGGAAGATCTGCTCGCTGCGGGCCCCCTTGGCGCCCTCGAAGCGGGTCACGACGATGCGGCGGCCGTCCGGGGTGTAGCTCTGCCGCTCGCTCCACGGGTCGAAGCCCGCCTTCGGGTTGAACAGGAGCTTCGCGTCGCCGACGGCATCGGGGTCCTCGTGCAGGATCGGGACTCCGAGGTCCCGGGGGTCCGAGCCGTCCTGCCGGACGTCCTGGAGCGTCGCGACGACCGAATTGTCGTCGTTGTCGTTGCCCGGCCTGCGGGACGTCTGCCGGGAGACGATGGCGGTCCCGCCGTCCAACGGGCCTGTCCAGGTGGGTGAGTCGACCTTGCGGTTCTCGTCCAGCTCGGTCCTCGGCACGGCCCCTTCGAAGGCGGTTCCCCGGTAGACACGTTCGTACTGGCACGTGCAGTCACGGCCGAGATAGAGCAGACCCGATCCGTCCGACAGCCAGGCGGCCGAGCGGGTGCGCCAGGTCGCCAGTCCGCCGCCCAGCAGCGCACGGTCGGTGCCGGGACGCCCCTCGGTCACCCACAGCCTCGGGTCGTCCTCCTTGGGGGAGGGGTTGAGGGTGTACGCGATCTGGTCGCGGTGGGCGTCGTCGTCCACCGGGTTCCACGCCGGTTCGGTCGCGCTGCCGGTCGCATTGCTGACGACCTTCGCCGGTCCGCCGGACACGGCCTGTTCGTAGATGATCCCGGCGCCGCCGGTGCCGGAGTCGCAGGAGAACGCGACGCGGGTGCCGTCGGGGGAGAAGGTCGGGGAGGTCTCGTTGTTCGGGGTGTCGGTCAGCCGCCGCAGTCCCTTGCCGTCGACGCCGACGATCCACAGGTCGCGCTGGACCTTTCCGTCCGCGCCCCGTTCCTCGGAGTCGAACACCACGGTCCGTCCGTCGGGGGAGAGTTCGGGGTGTGCCGCGTCGCGGTCGCCGGTGAGCCTGCTCACCGCTCCGTCCGCCTCGCGTACGTACACCTGGGGCCGCACACTGTCGCGCAGGCTGGTGAAGACCATCCGGTCGCCGCGTACGAACGGGTCCTTGTCGTAGTGGGTCGGCCCGTCCCCGAACAGCGGGTCGGAGTTGTTCTGGCCGGTGACCCGGCCGATGCTGCGGTGCTCGGTCCCGGCGTAGGTGATGCGTCCGGCGTCGACCGGATTCTCGTCCGCCGCGGCGGCCAGCCGCGGTGCACCCTGCGGGGCGGACGTGGAGCCCGCCACCACCAGCAGTGGGGCCAACAGCATCACAGCGCCCGCCAGTCGGCCCAGCCTGGTATGTCTCGCAGGGCCAGCAGTGCCGGTCACGGCCCACCTCACAGTCTCTCGATGACTCTCCAAGCACAGCATCGTGGCTGCGCCGGGCGGGGGACAGGTCCCAAGTACCCGGACCGGGGGAAGCGACGGTTGCCCTTTGCGGCGCCCCGCGGCCCGTCCGGCCCGGGACCGTACGGACCGGTGGGGCGCGCGCGGACCGGCGGGCCTCCGCGCGGAGGCCCGCCGGCAGGCTCAGATCAGCCCGTGGCGCATGGTGTAGCCGACGGCGTGGGCCCGGTTGCGGAGTTCGAGCCGGGTCACCACCTCGTGCAGCACGTTCTTGACGGTGCGTTCGGAGTACGAGGTCTTCTGCGCGATCTCGGCGGTGCCGTAGCCCTCCGAGACCAGCCTGATCATCTCGGCCTCCCGCGTCGTGAGGGTGGACAGGGAGAGCCCGCGGGGGTCGAGGACGGTGCGCTGGAGGCTGCTGACGTGGTCGAGGAGCTTTCCGAGCAGGTCGCCCGGGAGCACCCCCTCGCCGTTCGCCATCGCCGTCACCAGGTGCACCAGACTGTTCTGATCGGCCTCCGCCCGCCGCAGCACGGCGGCCACACCGCACTCGATCATGGTCTGGAGGGCGCCCGACTCGAAGAACCCGACGACGAGTCCGGTGCGGGTCACGGTGTTGCGCTGGAGGCGCTGGAGCAGCTGGATGGTGCGTTCGTCCACCATGTCCACCACCACCAGGGAGACCTGGGCACGGTCCGCCTCGGCCTCGTCCACCAGTTCTATCTCCGGACGGGGGCGGATCTGGTGGACCACACCGGTCCGCAGTATCAGATCCTCCGCGTACACGGCCACGGAGACCCGGTCCCCGGGAGTGGTCCGGGTGCCGGTCGCGGCGCGTTCCGCCGCGGTGGGCCTGCGGTAACGGCCGCGGTCCGCCGCCCCGTTCATCGTCTCTGCTGTGATCGTCATGTCGTTTGCGTGCCTGTCTTCCTCGGATGTTCCGTTCGGTACCCCTGTCGCCGCGCTCGGCCGCACCGGGTCCGGCATGGCGAACGGGCCCGCGGGAGGGCCTGCGGGACACCGGTCCGGTGGGCCCCCGGGGCACCACCCCTGCCCGATCGTTGCCCTCGCGTCTCTGCTGCTGAGCCCCGGTCGCGGCCTAACGTCGCATCGTGACCACATCTGCCGAACTCGAAACAACCACGCTGACGGTGTCGCCCGGCGCCGAAGCGACGACCACACTGACCGTGCGCAACGACGGGGACATCGTCGAGGCGTACACGCTCGAAGTGGTCGGTGACTGCGCCGCGTGGAGCACCGTCGAGCCGGCGAGGGTCTCCCTCTACCCCGGTACGTCCGAAGTGGTGACCGTACGGCTGGCGCCGCCCCGGTCCCACGAGGTCCGCGCCGGTGAAATCCCCCTGGGCGTACGGGTACTGCCCGCGGAACGCCCCGAGTCGGTGGCCGTTCCCGAGGCCACGGTGGTCGTCGAGCCCTTCCACGAGCTGCGGGCGGACCTGGATCCGCGCAGGCGCTCCGGCTGGCTCGGTGCCCGGTTCCGGACCGCGGTGCAGAACCGGGGGAACACCGCGGTCGACGTGGCACTGACCGGGAGGCAGGAGGGGGAGGAGCTGAAACTCGCCTTCACCCCGGCCGAACGGCGCCTGGAACCGGGCGAGTCCGCCGAGGTCGGGCTGAGGGTCAGGACCCGGAAGCTGATCTGGTTCGGCAAGCCCGTCGCCTGGCCGTTCGAGATCGAGGCCGCCGAGGCCGTCCAGGACGGTGCCGCCGAGGCGGAGCCCGGCCGGAGCGAGAAGGTGCCCGGGGAGTTCTCCCAGATCCCGGTACTGCCCCGGTGGTTGCTGATCGTGCTGGCCGCGCTGCTGGCGCTGTTGCTGGCCTGGTTCGCGCTGGTCCGTCCCGCGATCAAGAGCAGCGCGGAACAGGCGGTCGCGAAGGCCGCGCAGGAGAAGACGCCGCCCGGAGGGAAGCAGGACTCCGCGGCAGGCGGCACGGGCGACCAGGGGAACGGTCAGAACAAGGGGGACGGCAAGGGCCAGGGCAACTCGTCCGGCGGGTCCGGAGGTTCGGGCGGCTCGGGTTCGGGCGGCGGGAGCGGCAACCCCGAGCAGATCTCGGCGACGATCGACGTGCAGACCAAGGCCGGGGGCGAGAACAAGGGGACGTACCCGGTCGCCCCGGGCAAGGTCTTCGGGGTCACCGACATCGTCGTGGCCAACTTCCAGGGCGACGAAGGGGTGCTGACGATCTACTTCGGCGACCGGAAGATCACCACCATCGCGCTGGAGACCTTCCGCAACCAGGACTACCACTGGGTCACCCCCATCGAGATCCAGGAGAACGAGAAGGTCACCGCGTCCGTGACCTGTGCCAAGCCGGGCACGCCCGCGACCGGAACCCAGGCTTCCGGGTGCCACCAGGTGCTGAATGTCAGCGGTGAGCTGAAGGACGTCGCCCGGTAGGAACGGAACGTCGGCCCCCCGGCTTTCCCGCAGGGTGATGAGAACAGCAGAAAACCCCGTCGAGTGAAACCCGGCTGGTCGGGCGCGTGGCAGTTTCTTTCGCCCGGTCAGATGGGAGGTCTGGACCTCTCGGTTGCTTTCCGGTGCCCGGATGGCGTGGGACTTTCGGTCCCCGACCCTTCCGGTAGTGCCGGGAAGGCCGGGTGGGACCGCCGCCTGCCTGCCGAAGCCGTGGTTTCCGAATGGTCGGTCGGGGGTTTCGGCGTGTTCTGAAATTTGGCTGGTTTACGTCTGTCCGGCCGTGAATCCGAGGCGCTGCGCGAGCCGGTGAGGGGCCCCGGGAATCCTTGGTGCGGGCTGTGTGCGGCGTGAATCGCGCTAGCAGACCGTTCGGCAATTCCGTGGGTTAACACGCCGGTGACGACGGTGAAAGTCCTGCTGAAATGAGTTGTACATCTTGCCGTCATAAAGACGGCCCGTGAAATGTGGCGCACGCCACGAACGGTCCGCGAGGGGAAACGATTCCCGCCGCGCGGGTGCCCGGGAAGGCAGCGTTCTTGCCCCGTGCCCAGGACCTTGGGACCTACTGTCCGCCATGGCCGCCGGGGAAGACTCGGCGACGAACGAACGACCACGCGAAGGAGCGAGCATGCCGTCGTACCTCACCCCCGGTGTTTACGTGGAGGAGGTGCAGTCCGGAGCGCGGCCCATCGAGGGAGTCGGCACCGCGGTCGCAGCCTTCGTCGGTTTCGCGGAGTCCGGCCCCTTCCACCAGCCGACGCTGGTGACCAACTGGGACCAGTACGTCCAGACCTTCGGCACCTTCACCCCCGACACGTATCTGACGCCCGCGGTCTACGGCTACTTCGCCAACGGCGGTGGCGCGGCCTACATCGTGCGCATCGGCGGCCCGGCGGAGGGTGCCGAGGGTGCGGAGCGGGGCCGGGCGGCGGAGACGGCTCCGGCCGCCGTCCTCGGCGGCTTCCAGGTCTCCGCCCGGCCCGGCACGAGCGGGGAACTCTCCGTGGAGGTGGCCGACGCCGAGGGCGAGAACCCCCCGGAGGACCGGTTCCGGCTCCTGGTCAGGCAGGCCGGCAAGGTCGTGGAGACCTTCGAGGCCTCCAGCCGCAAGAACGTCAAGGGCTACTTGGTCACCCAGGCCCGCCAGTCCAAGCTCATCCAGGTCACCGAGCAGCCCGGCGCCACCCCGGCCCGCCCGGAGAACCAGACCCTCGCCCTCGCCCCGGCCGCCGCGCCGGGCGCGGGGGTCGCCCGGCTCGACCCGGCCGAGTACGTCGGCGACGCCACCGCCCGCACCGGGTTCGCCGGCCTCGAAGCGATCGACGAGATCACCATGGTCGCCGTCCCGGACCTGATGAGCGCCTACCAGCGCGGCGACATCGACGCCGACGGCGTCAAGGCCGTGCAGCTGGCGGTGATCTCGCACTGCGAGCAGATGGGCGACCGGGTCGCGGTGCTGGACACCCCGCCCGGCATGAACGCCCAGCGCGTCCGCACCTGGCGCAACGACGACGCCGGGTACGACTCGCGCTACGCGACCGTGTACTACCCGTGGGTCAAGGTCTTCGACCCGGCGACCGGCCAGAACACCCTGGTCCCGCCGAGCGGCCACGTCGCCGGTGTCTGGGCGCGCAGCGACGGCGAGCGCGGCGTGCACAAGGCCCCCGCCAACGAGGTCATCCGCGGTGCGCTGGACCTGGAGGTCCGCCTCAGCAAGGGCGAGCAGGACCTGCTCAACCCGATCGGCGTCAACTGCGTACGCGCCTTCCCCGGACGCGGCATCCGGATCTGGGGCGCGCGCACCCTCTCCTCCGACCCGGCCTGGCGCTACCTCAACGTGCGCCGCCTCTTCAACTACCTGGAGGAGTCGATCCTCCTGGGCACCCAGTGGGTGGTGTTCGAGCCGAACGACGACCGCCTCTGGTCGAGCATCCGGCGCAATGTCACGGCGTTCCTCACGGAGGAGTGGCGCCGGGGCGCTCTCTTCGGCCGCACGGCCGAGGAGGCGTTCTACGTCAAGTGCGACCGTGACAACAACCCGCAGGAGTCGATCGACCTCGGTCAGGTCGTCTGTGAGATCGGCGTCGCCCCGGTGAAGCCCGCGGAGTTCGTGGTCTTCCGCCTCGCGCAGTTCTCCGACAGCACGAGCCTCGTCAACGAGTGACCCGGCAGGGTCCGCAAGAACGGAACAGGTGACACAGAGTCATGGCAGAGGGCGATGCTCTTTCCACTCACGTCTTCGGCGTGCAGCTCGGCGGCTATCTCGTCGAGTCGATCCAGGAGATCAGCGGCCTGACGGTCGAGGAGGAAGTCGTCGAGGTCCGTCAGGTGACCTCCGACGGCAAGCAGATCATCCGCAAGCAGCCCGGCGCGCGCCAGGCGGGCGAGGTGACCATCACCCGCGGGCTCGACAAGAGCAGCGAGTTCACCAAGTGGATCAAGGAAACGCTCAACAACGGGGCGGTCGACACCGCGCGCCAGAACCTCACCATCGAGATCAAGGACTCGAAGGGTGACACGGTCCGGCGCATCCAGCTGATGCAGGGCTGGGCCAGCAAGTGGGAGGGGCCCTCGCTGAAGGCCGGCGAGTCCAGCCCCGCCACCGAGTCGGTGACCATCACCTTCGAGGAGATCGTGGTCGAATGAGGCGCCGGACCGTTACGTCGGGCGGGCTCGAAGAAGTCCTCGACAGCCTCGCCTCGGCCACGTCCGCCGCACGGGAGGAGGCGCAGGTCCAGACACCCGCGCCTCCCGCCGCCCGGAACCAGCCGGACCTGCGTACGGAGTTCGAGTTCGAGCTCCCGCGCGGATACGTCGACGACGACGGCCAGGTCCACCGGACCGGCTCCATGCGGCTGGCGACGGCCCGCGACGAACTGCGCCCGCAGATCGATCTGCGGGTGAAGGAGAACCCGGCGTACCTGAGCGTGGTGCTGCTGAGCCAGGTGATCACCCGGCTCGGCACCATCACCGATGTGCACGCCGGGGTCGTCGAGCGGATGTACGCCACGGACGTGGCGTTCCTCCAGGACTTCTACCGCCGGATCAACAGCGAGGGCCACACCCACGCGGCGGTGACCTGTCCGCTCTGCCAGGGGGCGTTCGAGGTGGACCTCTCGGGTGGGCGCCTGGGGGAATCGTGACGTACGCCCTTCCCCGCCTGCGGGAGGAGATCGCGTACATCGCCTACCACTTCCACTGGCAGCGAGAGGACATTCTCGACCTCACCCACGGTGAGCGTCAGGAATGGGTGCGGGAGATAGCGCGGATCAACACCCGCGTCAACGAAGGCGGGTGATCGTGTGGGGTTCGGAAGCTGGTTCCGCAGGGCGGACCGGGAACGGTCCGGGGCGCCGGACCGGGACGGGGCCGACACCGGTCGCGCCCCGGAACCGGCACGGGCGCCGGAGCCGGAGCCGGATTCCGGCCGGGGCGACGGCGGGGCCGCGCGGACGGCCGGTGACTGGGACGGCGGCTGGCGGCGGGTCACGCCTCCGGCGGTGACCGTCGCCCGGTCGTCGATCGGGGTCAGCGACGGACTCCGGTTCCGGGACGGCCTCGCCTCCTGGCAGGACCTCTCCTTCGGGAGCGAACTCGGCCACGCCGTGCTGCCGTCCGCGCCGGTGGGGCTCATCCACGGCGTCGCCCGCCCCGGCGCCGCCCGCTCGGATTCCCCGGGCGGACCGCTGTTGCTGCGTGCCGCCCGTACCGCGCCCGAGGAGGAGCCGGCGAGCGGTCCGGGCCGACCGGCGCCCGCGACGGCGGGTGACAGGACCGGCAGGGGCGGGGCACCCGGGAAGCCCGCCCCTGCCACCGTCCAGCGGGCCACCCGGACGCAGGACCGGCGTTCCGCCTCCACGCCCGCCCCGGGGAGGGGTACGGGCACGACCGCGGAGCCGGTCGCCGCATCCACCCCGCAGCACCAGCACCCGGCGGAACCCGCACCGGTGGCGCCCGCCCGGACCCGGACCGACCGGCCCGCGGCGGTACGCCCGCAACGGACCGCGCCGCCCCTGATCGTCGCCCGGCGCCCCGTGATGCCGCTGCGGCGGATCGCCGGGATACGGCCGGCCGGCGAGCCGGCCACCGCTCCCGCACCGGCCGCTCCGGCACCGTCCGCGTCCTCGTCCGGGTCCGCCTCGGCACCGGCCGTGCAGCGGGCGGAGACGTCGCGGCCGAACCCGACCGTGCGTTCCGAGAGCCCCCGGACTGCCCCGACCGCCCCGCCGGAGGCGGCACCGGCGGGTGACCGCGCCACGGACCGCCCCGCGGAGACGGTGCGTCCCGCCCTGGGCCGCCCCCTGCGCGAGCTGCCCATGGGCGCGATCCCCGCCGGGCGGGACACACGGAGCACCCCCGCGCCGTCCGCCCCGGAGGGGGCGGGTCCGGGGCTGCCCGTGGTCCAGCGGCAGACGCCGGACGCCACCGCTCCGGCGGCCCCGGCCACACCGGCGTCGACGCCGGACCGGGCATCGGCCCCGAAGCCCACACCGTCCCCCTCGGCCTCCCTCCCCGTACAGCCGTCGCGGTCCGAGCCGGGGCGGCCCGGCAGGTCCGGCGCGCGGGCCCGTGGCGGGATCGGCACCCCTCTTCCCTCGCTTCCGCCCACGGCCCGGACCGGCAACGACGCACCGCTGCTCGGCGACCGGAGCCGGCCCCGGGCCGGGGCCACGCCCCCGCCGCCGGGCTCCGGGACGCCGCGCCCCTCCGCCACCCCGGCCGGTCCCGCGCCGCAGCAGCCCGCCGCGCCCGCCGACCTGCCCGTGCGCTCGTCCGCCGCACCCGCGAGCCCCGGCGCCCCGGGCCCCGCGCCGGTCCAGCGGGCAGCGAGCGACACTGTTGCGAACACCACGCCGGTGAACACTGCTTCCACGAATGCCACTTCGGGACGCGCGCCTTCCACGGGGCCCGCGTCCGCGAAGACCGCCGCCCCCGGGCCTTCCGCTCCCGTGCGACCGGTACGCATCCGGCGGGTCGCCCCGGACCGGGCACCCGGACAGGGGACCGGACCGGTGCTCCGCCCGATGCCGCTGTCGCCCTCCGTCCAGCGGGCGCGGCCCCTGCTGACGAACCGTGCCCTGAAGGTGAACACCGGCTCGGGCGAAGGCTTCTCCGGCCCGGCGCCACACGCCTCGGCCAGGCCGGTCGTACCGGCCACCTGGCGCCGCGATACACCGCAGCCCGTGGCCGTCCCACCCGCACGGGACGGATCCCCGGACCCCGGCCCCGGAAACGCCGGTCCCGGGAACCCGGGTACCGGAAACCCCGGCCCGGGAATTCAGCGGACCACACGGGGCGCTGCTCCCCGACCGACCCTCCGCTCCCCGGGCGCCACCGCCCCGGCCGAGGTCGCCCAGCCGCACCGGCCCCGGACGACCGGCGGCCCCGCGTCCCCGGCCCCCGGCGAAACCGTCGTCCGTACATCCGCACCCGCGTCCGGACGTACGTCAGCGTCCCCGTCCCCGTCCGGTTCCGCACCCGCCGCCGGATCCGTGCCGGGGCCGGCTGCGCGGACCGGCCGGGTGGAGCGCGGGGCGGGTGGCGGCTCCCTGCTGCGGCTCGTGCAGCGCTCGGTACGTGGGGGCGGGGCGAGGACCGGGCCCGGGCCCGACGACCGGCCGCAGGCGGGCCCCGCCGCGCACCGTCCTGAGCGGCCGTCCCCGGCCCTGCCCGCGGTGACGCGGCCGGCTCCCGGGGCGGCGGCCGCCTCCGCACCCCGGCCGCCCGTTCCGGTGGTGCGTCCGCATCCGCCCGCCCGGAGCGGCCCGGGAACGGCCGTCACCCCCGTACAGCGCGCGCCGCTGCCGGTGGTGCCGGAGTCCGCCACCGCCCTGCCCGTCGGACCGCAGGCCGGGCCCGGCTCCCCGCAGCCGGGGCCGCCGGCCCTCTCGGTGCGCGTCCCCCGCCGCGCACCGGCCACCGCGACTCCCGTCGACGTCCCCGCCCCGCCACCGCGCCCCGGCACCTCCGCCCACACCGCCGAGGCGATCCAGCGTGCGGTGGCCGGCGCCGGGATCACCGGTGTTCCGGTGCGGGCCGTCCAGCCGAAGCCGAAGCCCGCCGCACCGGGGCACACCAGCCCGGCGGCCCCCGCCGGGACGCCCGCCACGGACGCCCGGGCCGAGAACCGGATCACCGGCGCGGACATCGAGGAACTGGCCCGACGGCTGATCGACCCGGTGAGCCGACTGATCCGCGCGGACCTGCGCCGAGGGCGGGAACGTACCGGGCGGCTGTACGACGGCCGTCGCTGACCGGCCACGAACAGCCGGACACAGCTGGGAACTTGGAAGAAGCCGGGAAGAAGAGAAGCACATGACGGACAACATCTTCGCGACGAGCGTGTTCTTCAAACTCGTCATCGGGGGCAGCGACCTGGGCGCCTTCCACACCTGCTCGGGGCTGGGCGCCGAGGTGGAGATGGAACAGTACGCCGAGGGCGGCAACAACGGTTTCACCTGGCAGTTGCCGGGCCGGATCACCTGGACCAACATCACACTGACCCGCCCCGTCACCGCCGACACCCTCAAGATCGCGCGCTGGCTCAACGAGACGATCCAGCGCGTCGAGCCCAAGGACGGCGAGATCGTCGCACTCCGCCCGGACCTCAGCCGCATCATCAGCTGGCAGGTCCACGGCATCGTGCCGGTCCGCTGGCAGGGGCCGTCCTTCGACCCCGCCAACTCCCAGGCGGCGATCGAGACACTGGAGATCGCCCACGAAGGACTGGAGCCGTCCTGATGAACCCCCGTACCACCGGACGGCACCGGCCGTAGACCCCGGAGAGAACCGGGAGGAGGAGCGCAATGTCACCCGCTGTCCGCGCGAGCCGCGCTCGCGCCCAGCTGACCATCATGGAACCGCCGTCGACCGTCGGCGCCAAACCGGGCGGGAACCTCGCCCGGATCACCCTGCAGTTCAACCCCGCGAAGCTGTCGCTGAGCAAGAGCACCGAGTGGCGGCGAACCCCGTCCCGGATGGCCGGGCAGTCCGCGCTGCCCGAGTTCGTGGGCAGCGGCCCCCGGTCGCTGTCCCTGGAGGTCTTCCTGGACTCCACCGCCACCCATGACAACTCGGTCGAGAAAGCCGTGGAGCAGATGATGCTGGCCTGCGTGCCCACTCCGAGCAGCCTGGCCCGCAAGACCCCCGCCAGCCCCTGGGTCCGCTTCGACTGGGGCACCTCGAAGACCACCTCCTTCGACGGCGTGCTCTCCAACTTCTCGGTCACATACACCCTGTTCGACGTCGACGGGAAACCGCTGCGCGCCACCTGCTCCCTGTCGATCGAGGAGGCGAGCGTCGACCCGGCGGGCCAGAACCCCACCTCCGGCTCACGGGAGGCCCGGCGCACCCACCGGGTCGTCGCCGGGGACAGCCTGCCGCTGCTCGCCTGGCGGGAGTACGGCGACGCCACCGCGTGGCGCACCATCGCGGAGGCCAACGACGTGGACGACCCGATGCAACTGGTCCCCGGCACGGAACTGGTCGTGCCCGGCCTGGAGACCCATGTCCCGGAGGGCGGCCGATGACCGCCCCCGGCCGCTCCTTCGCCGCGGACCCGATCGTCGAGGCCCCCGCCGAACTGCCGGCGGCCTGGGCCGCCCAGCTGGTGAGCTGTGTGGTGGACGAGAACGTCGGCCTGCCCGACACCGCCGTCCTCACCTACCGCGACCCCGACCACAAACTGCTCACCGCCACCGGCATCACCATCGGCAACCCGCTGAAGATCTCCGTGGTCACCGTGCAGGACCGGGCGCGGGAGCGGCTGTTCACCGGCGAGGTCACCGCGATCGAGCTGGACAGCGACACCACCGGATCGTTCACCGTGGTCCGGGCCTTCTCCAAGGCCCACCGCCTCCAGCGGGGCCGGAAGGTGGTGGCCTTCCGCAACATGAAGGCCGCCGACATCGTCCGCAAGGTCGCCGCCGGTGCCGGGCTGGCCTGCGGGAGGATCGAGGCCGCGCCGGTCACGTACCGGCAGCTGACCCAGCCCAACGTCTCGGACTGGGAGTTCCTCCAGTTCCTCGCGGGGGAGAGCGGCGCCCAGGTGCGGGTGGACGACCAGGGGCTGCTCCAGTTCGTGAAGCCGAAGCCGGCCTCCTCCGCGCCCGCGCCCAGCACCCCGGCGAGCCGCCACCCGATGGTCCTGGAGTACGGGCGCAACCTCCTCGCCCTGCGCGCGGTGCTGACCGGCGCGGACGGGGCGGACAACGTGGAGGTGCGCGGCTGGAACGTCGACACCAAGACCCGGCTGGTGGCCCGCGAACAGTCCGTACGCAGTGACACGGTGGTCCCGGGGATGAGCCCGTCGGTGGTGGCCGGGGCGTTCGGCGGGGGCGCGACGATGACGGTCGCCGACACCCCGTACCGCACCCAGGCCGAGGCCACCGCGGTGGCCGGGGCGGTCGCCGCCTCGGTCGGCTCCGGGTTCGGGGAGATCGAGGCGGTCGCCGAGGGCAACCCCCACCTGCGGGCGGGCGAGCCGGTGGCCCTCGGCAACGTCGGCCCCGCGTTCGCCGGGCGCTACACGGCGACCGCCGCCCACCACGTGCTCGAACCCAACGGCGGCTACCGGACGACGGTCCTGGTCAGCGCCGCCCCCGACCGCTCCCTGACCGGACTGGCCAGCGGCGCGAACGCGCCCTTGCGCGGCCCGCGGATGCCGGGACTCGCGATCGGCGTGGTCACCGACATCCGCGAGGGCCAGACCGAACGCGGCTGGGTCAAGCTGAAGTTCCCCTGGCTCGACGACACCTACGTCACCGACTGGGTCCGCACCGTGCAATGGGGCGGCCAGGGCGGCGGCGGGGTGTTCAGCCCCGAGGTCAACGACGAGGTACTGGTCGGCTTCGAACAGGGCCTGCTGGACAGCCCGTACGTGATCGGCGGCCTCTACAACGGGGTCGACAAGCCCTCCCCGCACGACGTCCCACTGGTCGACGCGACCAGCGGAAAGGTCAACCGGCGCTCCCTGGTGTCCCGTTCGGGCAACCGGCTGGAACTGCTGGACGCGCCGCGCGGTCCGTCCGGCGTCCGCATCGCCACCGGCGACAAACGGCTCGACGTCCGGCTGGACGAACGCAAGGGCGAGATCACCCTGACCGTGTACGCACGCGGCGGCAGCCGGGCACTCAGCTCCGTGACCCTCTCCTCCTCCGGCATCACCCTGGACGCGGGAACGGGAAACGTGGACATCAAGGGCCGCTCGGTGAACGTCACCGGCAAGACCGGTGTCACCATCGACGGCGGACTGCTCGGCGTGCTCAAGGCGAAGCTCATCAGAATCAACTGATCAACCATCACTACTCAAGGTGCCGTTGACTCGGCGGTGCCGCGAGTCCCTTTCACCGGCGAGGAGAACACCGACCATGCCCCCCGCAGCCCGCACGGGCGACAGCACCGCCCACGGCGGCGTCATCGGCACCCCGCCCCCGGGCGCGGTGGCCGTCGCCACCGTGCTGATCGGCGGGCGGCCCGCGGCCGTCACCGGGAGCCTGCACGTGTGCGTCGTACCGCCGCACGCCGCACTCGGACCGGGAAACATGATCATGCCCAACCCGGCCGCCGCGCTCGGCGGACAGGTCCTGATCGGCGGGCTGCCCGCCGCCCGGATGCGGGACAACACCACCTGCGGCGCCCCCATCATCAGCGGCGCGCTGAACGTCCTGATCGGGGGCCCGATGTGAGCGGCAGCGGATTCATCGGACGCGGCTGGGGCTTCCCGCTGCGGGTCGGCGCCACCGGCGGCATCGGCATGGTGGAACGGGACCGGGAGATCGAGGAGGCCATCGGGCTGATCCTCGGCACGGCCCCCGGCGAGCGGCCGATGCGCCCGGAGTTCGGCTGCGGCATCCACGAGTACGTCTTCGCGCCCGGCGACGGCGCGACCGCCGGACGCATCGCCCACGAGGTCCGCACCTCGCTGGAGCGGTGGGAACCGCGCATCGAGGTGACCGACGTGGTGATCGCGTTCGACGCCATCGAGGAGGGCACCCTGTACATCGACGTGCACTACACCGTGCGGGCCACCAACGACCTGCGCAACCTCGTCTTCCCCTTCTACACCATCCCGTCCTCCGAGGGATCCGACGAAGCCGGAGCACGCTGATGGCCCTGCCCTCACCCAACCTGGACGACCGGCGCTTCCAGCAACTCGTCGACGAGGCCAAGCGGTACGTCCAGCAGCGCTCCCCGGAGTGGACCGACCACAACGTGTCCGACCCCGGGGTCACCCTCATCGAGACCTTCGCCTACATGGTCGACCAGCTGCTCTACCGGCTGAACCGGGTGCCGGACAAGAACTACGCGGCCTTCCTCGACCTGCTCGGCGTCACCCTCTTCCCGCCGACCGTGGCGCGGGCCGAGGTCGACTTCCGGCTCTCCGCGCCGCAGCCGGAGACCGTGCGCCTCCCGGCGGGCACCGAGGTCGCCACCGCACGCGGCGAGACCGAGGAGTCCGTGGTCTTCTCCACCGTCGACGAGCTGGCCATCGTGCCGAGTTCGCTGATCAGGCTCGTCACCGCGCCGGCCTCGGGCGACCAGACGGACCGCACCGCACCGCTCGGCGCGGGCAAGGACATCCCGTGCTTCCAGTCCCGGCCGGAGCCGGGCGACGCCCTGCTCTTCGGGCTGCCCACCGCCGTACCCCACTGCATCGTCGCCGTACGGCTGGACAGCCGGGTGGAGGGCGTCGGCGTCGACCCCCGCCAGCCGCCGCTGGTGTGGGAGGCGTGGGACGGGGCCCGCTGGGTGGTCTGCGAGACCGGCACCGACAGCACCGGCGGACTCAACCGGCCCGGCGAGGTCATCGTGTTCGTCCCGGCCGGGCACACCGCCTCGGTCACCGCAGGCGTACGGGCCGGATGGCTGCGCTGCCGCGTCACCGCACCCGAACCGGGCCAGCCGTTCTACTCCGAGTCGCCGACGATCCGCGAGGCGGAGGTCTTCACCGTCGGCGGCACCATGGACGTCGAACACGCCGAGACCGTCCTCGACGTGCCGCTCGGCACCTCCGAGGGCGTCGCCGGACAGCGGTTCACCGTGAACCGGGCCCCGCTGCTGATGGACGGTGAACCCCCGGTCGTCCAGGTCTCCTCCGCCGAGGGCTGGCAGGTCTGGACCCCGGTGGAGCACTTCGGCGCCTCCGCCCCGGACGACCGGCACGTCCGGATCGACGCGGTCTCCGGCGAGTTCGCCTTCCCGCCCGAGGTCCGCGAGCCGGACGGCACGATGCGCGCCTACGGGGCGGTGCCCGAGAAGGGCGCGCAACTGCGGGTGCCCCGGTACCGCACCGGCGGGGGCTCCGCCGGCAACGTAGCCCGGGGCGCCATCAGCGTGCTGCGCAGCTCCGTGCCGTACGTGGCCGGGGTGGAGAACCGCGAGGCGGCCCGGGGCGGGGTCGACGGCGAGACCGTGGAGAACGCGAAGACCCGGGCGCCCCACATGCTGCGGGTGCAGGAACGCGCCGTCACGGCCGGGGACTACGAGGCCGTCGCCCGCGAGGCCGCCCCCTCCCTGCGCCGGGTCCGGTGCCTGCCCGCCGCGGCGGGGGAGGCCGGGGCGGTGCGCGTGCTGGTGGTGCCCGACGCGGTCCCCGACCGGGGCGGCCAGCTCCGGTTCGAGCAGCTGATCCCGTCCGACGCCGTGCTCGCCGCGGTCACCGAACGGCTCGACGAACGGCGCCTGGTCGGCACCCGCCTGGTCGTGGAACCGCCCGCCTACCAGGGCGTCACCGTGGTCGCCCGGCTGGTGACCACCGGCGGCGACCCGGACCGGGTCCGCACCGACGCGGTCGCCGCCCTGTTCCGCCACATCGACCCGCTGCGCGGCGGCGCCGACGGCACCGGATGGCCCTTCGGCCGCCCCGTGCAGTACGGCGAGATCTTCGCGGTGCTCCAGAACGTGCCGGGGGTCGCCCTGGTCGAGGACGTACGGATGTTCCCGGCGGACCCGATCACCGGCAGGCGCGGGGCGGCGGTGCAGCGGATCGACGTCGCGCCCGGGGCCCTGGTCTTCTCCCACCAGCACCAGGTCGAGGTCGCCACGAGCGGGCCCGGTGACGGCGCATGACCCGAGCCGCGGTACCCGGACTCCCCAGCCGCTACCCGATCGGCGGGCTGCTGCCCGCGCTGTACGCGGACGACGACCTGGCGCAGCGGTTCACGGCGGGCCTCGACACCGTGCTGGCGCCCGTCCTGTCCACCCTGGACAACCTGCCCGCCTACTTCGACCCCGCGCTCGCCCCGGCCGACTTCCTGCCCTGGCTGTCGACCTGGGTGGCGGCCGACGTCGACCCGGCCTGGCCCGAGGAGCTGCGCCGGGCCGTGATCGCCCGCGCCGTCGAACTGCACCGGTGGCGCGGCACCCGCCGGGGGCTGACCGAACACCTCCGGCTCTGCTTCGGCGTCGAGGCGGACATCCAGGACGGCGGCGGCGCCGCCTGGTCGAACGAATCGGGCACCCCGCTGCCCCCGGAACCCACCGGGGAACTGCTGGTACGGGTATGGGCGCCGCACGGCGGGCCGGTGGACGCGCACCGCGTCCGGGCCGTCGTTGCCGCGTCCTGCCCCGTACACCTGACCCACCGGGTGGAGATCCTGCCCGGCCCACCGGACGAGACAGGAGACTGACACGATGCGCTCGTGTCCGGCGTGCGGTGCGGCCAACCGCGAGGACGACGAATTCTGCGGGAACTGCGGTTCCTACCTGGGCTGGTCCTCCCGACCGCCGAGCGGCACCCCCGCCACCGCTCCGGAGCCGACTGCCCCGGAGCCCACCGCTCCGGAGCCCACCGCCCCGGAGCCCGCAGCGCCCGCACCGCCGGCTCCCGGCCCTGCGATCGGTTCGACGGCGGAGGGGGCCGCGCCCGCGCCCGTTCCCGAACCGGTGCCCCCGGCCCCCGAACCCCCGGCCGGTCCGGCGCCCACCCGCGCGCCCGGACCCGCGACGCCGCCCCCGGCTCCGGCCCCCGCACCGCCACCGCCACCGGAGCCCGCTCCGCCCGTCCCGGTGCGCCCGGCCAGGCCCGTATCGCCGTCGGAGCCCCCCGCCCCGCGACCGACGGAGCCGGATGAGCCGGACGGGCCCGTGGGCGCGGTGCAGCCCGCCAAACCCGTCGCCCGGCGTCCCGTGGTGCGCCCGGTCGCGGCGGACGCGGAACCAGACGGGCCGCCGTGCCCGGCGTGCGGCACGCCCAATCTGCCCGGGCGCCGGTTCTGCCGCCGCTGCGCGGCTCCCCTCCAGCCCAAGGAGGAGGCGGCGCCGCTGCCGTGGTGGCGGACCGTGTGGCCGTTCCGGCGCCGGGTCCGGAGCGGCTCCGGCCGGGCGCTGCGGCGCACCCTGATGGCCCTGGCCGTCGTCGCCGTGCTGATCGGGGGCTACCTGCTCGTGCCGGCCGGGCGGTACGTCTACGAGGACGTACGCGACAAGCTCGGCAAGACGGCGGAGATCTCCCCCGACAAGGTCACCGCCAGCGCCGACACCCCGGGCCACCCGGCCAAGTCCGTCACCGACGGTCTGAGCAACAGGTACTGGGCGGCGCCCGGTCCGGGGGCCGCCCTCACCTTCACCTTCGACCGGCCGTTCCGGATGGTCGGCGTCGTCGTCTACCCGGGTTCGTCCACCAAACCCGAGGAGTTCGGGCGGACGGCCCGGCCCACCGAGATCGAGATGGTCGTCACCAAGGAGGACGGCGGGACCGAGACGGTGCTGCTGAAGCTCAACGACAAGCCCGGCAAGTTCACGGAGCGGACCCGGATCAGCGACGCGGTCTCCGTCAGGATGGTGGTGAAGGCCGCCGTCGGCCAGGGCGAGGGACGGCCGATCGCCGTCGGCGAGGTGGAGTTCTACCGCCGCGCCTGAACCGCGGTGCTTCGACCGACGCGCGGCCGGTCCCGGAGAACCGGGCGGGCCGGGGACCGTCCGTCCCCGGCCCGCCCGGCCCGGTCACCCGAGCAGCTGCTCCGGTACGAACCCGGCCTCCGCGAGCCGCAGCCACAGCTCGTCCGGGACCGGGAACCGGGCCGCCGCCGCGTTCGCCGTGACCTCGGCCGCCGAACGGCAGCCGAGCACCACCGAACTCACCGCACCGTGCAGCAGCGGGAACTGGATCGCGGCCGCCGTCAGCGGCACCCCGTACTCCGCGCACAGCTCCCGGCACCGCCGGGCCCGCTCCAGCGCCTCGGCGGGTACCGGCCGGTAGTTGAACATGGCGCCGGGGGTCGGATCGGCCAGCAGCCCGGTGTTGAAGACCCCGCCGACGACCACCGCGGTACCCGTCCTCGCACACAGCGGCAACAGGGTGTCGAGCGCCTGGTGGTCGAGGAGTGAGAAGCGGCCCGCGATCAGCACCACGTCCACGTCGAACTCCGCCACGTACGAGGCGAGCGGGCCGCTGTGGTTCATCCCGAAGCCGATCGCCCGGATCAGCCCCTCCTCCCGCAGTCTGCGCACCGCCGGATAGGCGGTGCGGCGGATCTCCTCGGGGTAGTCGTCCGGGTCGTGCAGATACAGGATGTCGACGCTGGAGCGGCCCAGTCGCGTCAGACTCGACTCCAGGGACTCCCGGATGCCGCGCTCCGTCCAGTCGGTGACCACCTCGCCGGGGGAGCCGTCCGGCCGGGGCCGCAGCAGCCAGCCCGTCTTGGTGGAGATGACCGGGTCGGTGATCCCGGCCGGACCGAGCAGCCGGCCCAGCCGCTCCTCGGCCTGGCCGTGCCCGTAGCGCGGCGCGGTGTCGAAGTAGCTGATCCCGGCCTCGGCCGCGGCCCGCAGGGTCGCGGCGGCCTCCGCGTCGGCGACCTCCTCGAACAGGCCGCCCAGCGGGGCGGTGCCGATGCCGAGGCGGGGCAGTTCGAAGGGGAGCCGGCCGGTGGCGGTGGTGTCGGTCATGCCGTCTCCCACGGGGAGGCACAGGCCGCACGGCCCGCGCGCAGCGTCATGGTCAGGGTCAGCCGGATACGGGAGTTCCCGGCGAGGCCGACCCGGCAGTGCGGCCCGTCGACCGGCTGCTCGGGTCCGTCGTCCACGCGTACCGAGGCGACATGGTGCTCGGCGAACGAACCCGCCTGCACCAGCAGCGAACGGGCCTCGGCGCCGAGATTCACCAGCTCCACCACCGTGTGGTCCGGACGGATGTCCGAGACCAGCGCGGCGACGTCCTGCGGCAGACCGGGGCGCCGGGCGTCCGCGTCGAAGTAGCGCACGTGCAGATGGGTCAGCCCGCCGTTGTACAGCACCTGCGGCGAGCCGGTGGTCAGCTGCAGCAGGGCCTCGGTCACCACCGGGTTGAGGTGCTGCCAGTGGTGGATGTCCAGGGCGTCCGGGCCGACCGCCGGGTCGGTGGTGTCGCCCTCGATGGCCGCCACCCGCTCGGCACAGCTCGCCAGCGCGCTGCGCAGCATCCGCTCGGGGAAGTCCGGATTCCGGCCGTGCAGGAACTCGTACCAGGGCTCCTCGTGACCGGCCTCGTCCTTGATGCGCTGGGTGTGCACGGCCGTCCAGTCCCAGTTCGAGCCCGCGCGCAGCCGCTCGATCCGCTCCCGGTCGGCCTCGTCACGGCTGAAGTGCCACAGTGAAAGCGGCAGTTGGCCGGGCATGACGGTGAAGTCGAACCAGCCGGAGTCGTTGTGCCGCTGGGGCACCATCAACGTGCGCTCCGCCGCCATCGACCGCAGATGCGGCTCCCAGCGCTCACCCAGCGTGCCCATCTGGTCGGACCCGCGCTGCTCGGCGTGGGCGAGTACCGCGTCGAGCGGGTTGCGCGCCAGGTCCAGGAAGCCGCGGTCCCCGGTGAGCAGGGTCGCGTTGGCCGCGCCGACCACGGTCGAACTGCCGACCGGCGACAGGCCGTGCGGCCAGGACCAGCCGTAGTGGCCGCCGTACCAGCGGCCGTCCAGGTACTGGCCCACCTCACCGTCCAGACCCACGTTGTCCGGCACCACCTCGCGGCCCGCCAGCCGCTCCTGCCAGGCGGAGACGTACTCGGCCACCCAGTCGGCGTACCGCTGCTCCCCGCTGAGCAGGAAGGCGTTGGTGGCGAGCCCGGTGGCGCCCAGGTTGGCGATGGTGTCGCCGCGCCCCATCCGGTCCCACATCGCCCGGCCGTAGGAGCGCGCCAGCTCGGGCGAGGCAGCCAGCTGCTCGAAGGACGTGACGCCCTCGAACCCGTCCAGCGGCAGACCGTACGGGTGCAGCGCCAGGCTCCACGGGAAGTACGGCTCCTCGTCGCTGAAGCCGTAGCGCGGCCCGGTCGAGCCGTTGTGCGGGGCGCGCAGCAGCCGGTGCGCGGAATCGTAGTTGGGGCCGCCCGGAAGGTAGAAGTCGGCGAACCGCCGGGCGAGTTCACGCAGCTCCGGGTCGTCCGGGTCGGCGAGGCAGAGCCCGTAGAACAGCAGCAGGCCCTCACCCTGGTGGAACCAGTCGTAGCCGCGCTCCAGGCCGTCCACCAGCATGCCCATCCCGGTGAGCTGGGCGGTGACCCCCTCCCAGTGGCGCCGCGAGGCGGTCAGCAATTCCGGGCTTCCGCCGAGCAGATAGAGCGTCGGCCAGTTGAAGAACGGCTCGTAGAAGTCGTCCACCCCGTCGCGGCCGTCCATCCCCTGGCCGAGGGTGTCCCGGAAGACCAGCCGGCCGTCCCCCTCGGTGTAGCGGTCGGCGAAGAGCCGCCACGCCTTCTCCTGGGCGGCGAACAGCTCCCGCTCCAGGCGCGCCCACGCGGGCACGTCGGTGACGCGCCGGGTCGCCTTCAGTAGAGGGCCGTGCGGCTCGCCCGTCGTGTGCGTGCCGTCGGTCCGCTCGGGCCTGAGCATCGAGTACACCCGCTCCCTCGTCACTTTCGTTTTAACAATCGCCCATCGATAGCCGATGGTTAGACTCACTGGCGGGCGCCGACGTGTCAATACTCCGGAGCGGCCCCGCAAGCCCCGACGAGGAGGCACACCGTGATCGACTGCCATGTCCACCTGTGGGACCCGGCCGAGGGTTTCCCCTGGATCAAGCCGGGTGGCGAACACCACCGCGCCTTCGGCGAGGACGACCTGGAACGCTCCGGCGCAGGTCTCGGCCTGACCGGGGCGGTACTGGTGGAGGCCTCGCGCGGAGACGCCGGGGAGACCCGGGCCCTGCGCGAACTGCGCCTGCGCCGACCGGACCTGGTCGCCGGCTACGTGGCCAATCTGCACGTCCACGCCCCGGACGGCCCCGCCGCGCTGCGCGATCTCCTCCGGGAACCCGGCCGCCCCGGCGGGATGCGGCTCGGCGGAGCCGAGTGGGGCGGGACCCCCGAACAGGCCCGTGCGCTGGTCCCGGTGCTCGCGGAGACCGGGACCGTGCTCGAACTCAACCTGTACCGGGGTGCGTTCACGGCCGCCGCCGAGGCCGCCGGACGGCACCCCGGTCTGACCGTCGTCGTCGACCACCTGGGCAACGCCCCCGACCCCCGCGCGCCGGAGGCGGGGGAGTGGTACCGCGACGTCGAACGCGCCGCCGCGCACCCGGGCGTGGTGGTGAAGATCTCCGGCCTCATCACCCAGCAGCACGGCGTCCCGCCCGAGCGCGTCGCGCACCTGGTGCGGCACGCCGTGGACGCGTTCGGCCCGGACCGCTGTCTCGTCGGCTCCGACTGGCCGATCTGTCTGCCCCGGGGCGGCCGGGCCGAAGCGCTGGCCGCGCCCCGCCCCGGACTCGCCCACCTGACGGACGACCAGCTGCGACGCGTCCTGCACACCACCGCGGTGCGGGTGTACGGGCTCACCGGCTGACCGGGCGTGGTTGACAGTGCTCGAACGCCCCTGCTTCGATTCTCTCGATGATCGATAGGCGATGAATACTGACCGACCCGTCCGTCGAGAGTCGCCCCGGGCCCCGCGGGGCCGTCACGCGGCACCCGCCGGGGCCGTTCCGAGGGGGCCGCACGGCCTTGACCGGCCGGGCGGCCGCCACCCTCGGTGTGATTCCGTCGAGAGAAGACGGGTGCGTATTATGTCGCAACTCACGTGCCCCTGTGCTGGATTGGGAATTCATGGCATCTAACGCGTCGGGTGGATTCGTCTCCACACTGGCCACCAACAAGGACCGGTTCCGCAAGACGCTGATCTCGGACCAGGTGTACGAGCTGCTCCGCCAGGCCGTGGTCGAGGGCGATCTCGCGCCGAACGACCGTGTGGTCGAGTCGGAGATCGCGCGTCGGCTCGGGGTGAGCCAGGCCCCGGTGCGCGAGGCGGTCAAGCGGCTCGCCCGTGAGGGGCTGCTGACCCATGTCCCGCGCCGGGGCCACTTCGTCGTCGAGATCTCCTCGCAGGACGCGGAGTACGCCCGGCAGGTGCGCGAGCCGCTGGAGGGGCTGGCCGCCCGGCTGGCGACCGAGCACATCACCGAGGAGCAGCTCGCCGAGCTCGACGCCCTCGTGGAGCGGATGCACGAGGCGGTGGCCGCGAGCGACGTCAGTGGTTTCCGTGACGCCGACATAGAGTTCCACACCCTGGTCAGCCGGTACGCGGGCAATCCCTTCCTGGCCCGGATGTGGGAGGTCATCGAGCCGAGTCTGCGCACCCTGCGGGCCATCTCCGATCCGCTCTTCGACGGGGACCGGTGCGCGATGGCCGACGAGCACGGCCGTCTCGTCGGTCTACTGCGGGCCAGGGACCCCGACCGGGCGGCCGAGGCGTTCGCGGACCACGCGGCGGGCCGGGGGCCCGTCCCGGACGCGCGGGAGGCCAAGCAGCCCGCCGGGGACGCCACGACGGAGAAGGCGGGCACGGGCAAGGCCGGCCCGGCGAAGACGGCCGCGAAGAAGACAGCGGCGAAGAAGTCGGCCGCGAAGAAGACGACGGCCCGGAAGACCGCCGCCCGGAAGCCGGCGGCCGCGGCGTCGACGTCGGACTGACCGCACCGCTGTGGGCCCGGTCCGGGATCTCCGGACCGGGCCCACAGCCGTTTCCGTACGGGTTACCTACGGGCGCCCGCGACCCAGCGGGGAGCACCGTACTGGTAGGCACCCAGACTCGGCGTCGCGTCCGTGGAGCCGTCGTTGATCCCCGGGAGCGGGATCGCCTGGTTGCGCGCGGGGGAGTCCGCGCTCAGCCGGTAGTCGCGCCCGGCCGCGTCGACGAAGAGCGGGTCGGTCCCCGTGGGGAGGTTGTTGGAGAGCACCAGCCCGCCGTCGGTCGCACCGGCCAGGCCCCGGATCTCGCCGATGTTGTTGTAGATCTTGGTGCCGGTCGACGCGTTCGGCTCCTTCACGTAGAACAGCGTCATCCCGCCGGTGTTGTTGTACACACTGTTGTTGTGCGAGCCGGTGCCCAGCCCGTTGAGCATCACCGTGCCCTCGCGGTTGCCCCAGCCCACGTTGTTCGCGATCACCAGATCGCTCTGGCCGTTGTCCGCGTAGACCCCGGAGATCCCGAAGGTCGTGAGGGTGGTGGCGGGCTTCGGGTCGTGCAGCACGTTGTGGTCGATGGAGGTGCCCATCATCCACGCGCTGCAGCAGGTGTAGATCGCGGCGACATCGAGGCTGAGGCGGGCGTACCCGGAGATGTCGTTGTACGCGATGACGTCCTTGCCGGGAGTGAGCCCCTCGACCTCGTTCCACTGGAGGTTGATGCCACTGCGGCCGACGTCGGCGATCGTGTTGTGGGTGACCGTCTGGCTGTTGCCCTGGACGGCGACGCCCGCAGCGTAGGTGCCCATGTAGTCGACGTCGCGGATCACGTTGTCGGTGGCGGTGTTGTTCTGCCCGCGCAACGCGATGCCGTTGCCGGCGCTCAGCGCCAGATCGCTGTTGACGATCTTGTTGAAGGTGCCGTCCAGGATGATGCCGGTGTCGCCGACGCCCCGGGTGACCGTGGAGCCGCAGTCCGTCCCGCCCCGGGTGATGTCCGTGTAGTGCGACAGGTAGCGGCCGGTGATGCCGTCCAGGGTGACGCCGGTGCTGGTGGCACCCGTCCGCGCCGTGGTGGCGAAGAGGCCGATGCCCTGGACCGTGGTGTGGCTGGCGTTCGCCAGGTCGAAGCCGTAGGTGCGGCGCTTCGCCTCGACGGTGTGGCCGCCCGGATCGTCGGTGGAGTACAGGTACAGCCGCTTGGCGGTCGGGTCGTAGAACCACTCGCCGGGGCGGGCCAGCTCACCGATCTTGCCGGAGAGCGCGTACCGGGTCTCCTTGGGCACCACCTTGTGGGAGCAGACCGGCGCCTCGCTCAGGGTCACCGAGCCGGGGGCGGAACTCTTCACCGTGGTGGTGGCGGAGATGTACCAGTAGCCGGTGAGGGCGCGGGCCCCGTTCCAGTACCCCTCCGGGCGGGTCAGCGCCGGGTCGGCGATGGTGGCCTCCGCGCTGCCCGCGGCGGCGTACTGCAGGGTGGGGGAGAGCAGGTCGAGCCCCGGGTAGGGCCACTGCGCCTCGATGTTCATCTTCTTGTCGGTGAACACCTGCACGGTGGTCACGTCCTGGCCGAGGTCGACGCCGGTGCTGTACACGTTCCCGGCCGCGACCGCCTCGCTGAACGGCGAGTCGGCCGCGAACGGGTCGGTCTTGGCGATCTCGGTGACATCGGCACCGGTGACCTTGCGGAAGCCGCCGACCTTCGACGCCCCGCTGACCGTCACCTCGGCCCCCGGAGCGGCCCGGTAGGTGATCGGCTCCGCGGCCGTGCCGGAGCGGGCCGGCACGACGGTCTCCTCGTACGTGCCGGACAGGATCAGGCAGGTGTCGCCCGGCACCATCACGTCCGCGCACCGCTGGATGTGCTGGAACGCGGATCCCTGGGTCTTGCCCCCGGCCTGGTCCCGTCCGGTCGGGGAGACGTAGTACGTCTGTCCCGACCTGGCCCGGTCCGGCTGGGCGACCGCCGGGTGACCGGCCACCACCATCAGGGATGTGAGCAGGGCGGCTGCGGACCAGGATCCCTTGCGGGACCATGGCCTCCGACTCCTCATCACGCTGTGGTCCTTTCTCTTCTCTTTCTCGGAGGGGAAACGTCGAACCCGGTCGTTCCTTGCCGGTTCGTCCACCGGCTCATCCCTTGACGGCGCCGACGGTGAGACCGCTGATGATGTGGCGCTGCATGTAGATGAAGAAGATGACGACGGGTGCGATGGCGAGCAGAAGGTTGGGAAACACCTTCGTCAGGTCGGTCGAGTACTGACTGATGCCGGCGTAGATCGCCGTCGTGACCGTGTAGTGCCCGGAGGACGGGCTGAGCAGGATCTGCGGGGAGACGAAGTCGTTCCAGATCCCGATCGAGTTGAGGATGAGCACCGTGACGACTGCGGGACGCATCAGCGGGAAGATGATGGACCAGAACGTGCGGTACCGGCCCGCCCCGTCGATCGTCGCCGCGTGGTCGATGTCCACGGGGATGGTGCGGATGAAGCCGACGAACAGGAAGATGCTCACCGGGAGCGTGGACGCCACGTCGTGGGCGACCAGACCGGTCACGGTGTTCGCCAGACCGATCTCCCGCAGCACGTAGATCACCGGGATGATCACGGCCGCGCCCGGGATGAACGTCCCGGCCAGGAAGTACAGCAGCACCAGCTGCGTACGCCGCTTGAGACTGCGCGCGATCGCGTACGCGGCAGGACCCGCGAGCAGGATGCACAACACGTCCACGATCACGACGAGGAACAGGGTGAAGCCGTATCCGCCGATCACGTTGAACTGCGGGCTGTTGATCGCGGCCGACATGTGCTCGAAGGTCAGCCCGCCCAGCGGAATCGAGAACGGGTTGTCGAGAATGTCCTGCTGGGACTTGAAGGCGTTCACCACCAGCAGGTAGATCGGCACGATCATGGCGACGAAGAGCACGCCGAGCAGGACCCACCGCACGGGTGAGCGCGGCTCCTTCTCCTCCGTCCCCCGGGTGTCGTCACCCTTGGCCGGCCGGGCCTCGGCCCTCTCGCGGACCTCTGCCTCTAGTACCACCACCACCGGCTCCTTACTGACCTGTCGCTGCTTGGTCTTGACGGTTGCGCAGTGCCGTCACGAGGAGGGCGAGCGCGGCGGACACCACCATCAGGAAGACCGCCTGGGCGGTCGCGTACCCGACCTTGGTGCCCTCGAAGGACCGGGCGAGAATGAGGTACGTGAACGTCTGGGTCGAGCCGGCCGGCCCGCCGCCGGTGAGGCTGACCACGATGTCGTACGCCCGGATCAGACCCACCAGGTTGAGCACGGTCGCCACCGTCACCACCGGCGCGATCATGGGGATCACGATGCGGGTGTTGATCTGCCGCCGGGAGGCGCCGTCGAGCGCCGCGGCCTCCAGCAGCTCGGCGGGCACCGTCTGCAGGGCGGCCACGAACAGCACCACGTTGAAGCCGAACCCGGCCCACACGATCACGCCGATCAGCGAGATCAGGGCGAACTTCTCGTCGAAGAGGAAGCCGATCGGCTCGATCCCGAACTTGGCCAGCGTGTTGTTGATGGCGCCGTTGGTGCCGAGGATCGCCGCCCAGAGGTAGCCGAGGATCAGCGCGCTGATGACGTGCGGGAAGTACGCCACGGCCCGGAAGAACGAGTTCGAGCGCGAGCGGCCCTTGAGGGCCAGTGCGTACACCAGCCCCAGGCCCACCATGAGCGCGGTGCCCACCACCGAGATCAGCCCGGTCACGTACCAGGCGTCCGAGGAGCTCGGGTCGTCGAACAGGTGCTTGTAGTTGTCGAGCCCGATGAACGCCGCGGTGGAGAAGCCGTCCCAGTCGGTCAGACTGAGGTAGACCGCGACGCCCACCGGTACGACGGTCATCACCGTGTAGAGCAGGACGGCCGGACCGATCATCCCGAGGGACACGGCCGACTCCCGCAGCCGTGTCCGCCGCTGCTGCCGCCGGCCCGTGTTCAGCCCTGCGAGTTCCACCACTTGTCCAATCCATTGGCGGCGTCCGCGGCGGACGAGCCCGTGTACAGGGACTGGACCTGCTTGTTGAGCTCGTCGCTGAACCCGGCGATCGGCTGGCGGTCACCGGACTTCACGATCACCGAGGGCGCCTTGTCCAGGATCTGCTGCACGGCGGTGCCGAGGCTGGAGGTGTCGTACGAGAAGCCGCTGCGCAGGTTGCCGTCGGAGGCGAGCTGGCTCTTGATGGCCTCCGGGTCGGTGGTGGCCCACTTCACGAACTCGATCGCCTCGGCCTTGTGGCGGGACTTGTCCACCACGACGTACGGGTTGGAGAGGTTGCCGAACTGGCCCGACGGGTAGGCGCCGTCGGTCGGCATGGTGAAGACGCCGACCTCGTCGCTCTTCTTCGCCGCGTCCGCGGCCGGTACGAAGAACGAGCCCATCATGTACATCGCGGACTTGCCGTTGAGGAAGTTCGTCTGGCCGTCCGCGTAGGTGAGGCCGAGCCCGCTCTTCTTCAGGTAGCCCTTGTCGATCCAGCTCTTGTAGGTCTGGAAGTAGGAGAGGTAGCCGCTCTTGGCGAAGGAGTTCTTGCCGTTCTTGCGCTTGGCCGTCCAGTCCGGGTCGGCGGTGAGCACACCGGCGTCGGCCATCATGGAGAACTGGCCCCCGGTGACCCACTGCCCGGCGGTCTGCAGCGGTGTGTAGCCCGCCTTCTTCAGATCCCCCATGGCCGTGGTGAACTGGTCCATGGTCCGGATCTTGGTGGCATCGACGCCCGCCTTCTCGAAGGCGGCCTTGTTGTAGAAGACGAGGGACTGGATCTGCTCGCCGACGCCCGCCACGTAGCGCTTGCCGTCCACGGTGTACTGATCGGCCAGCGGGGTCTTCCCGGCCCAGTCCTGGTCGGACAGGTCCGCGAAGAGCTGGGCGGTCTCGGCGCTCGGAATGATCTGCTGGGCCACGTCCGGCGGGTCGCCCGCGGCCAGGTCCTGCCGGAGCTTCGCGTCGGCGGATATCGTGCCGGTGAGTTCGAGCTTGATCTTCACACCGGCGTGGGCCTTCTCGTACTTGGCGAAGAGGTCGTTCCAGTACTTCTCCGTCAGATTCGGCGTGATGTTCACGATGACGCGGAGGGTCGTGCCCTCCGAGGCCTGGTCGGAGTCGCCGCCGCAGGCGACGGCGGAGACCATCACCAGAGGAGCCAAGGCGAGTCCGCAGGTACGGCGCCACACTGATTTCATGGGACACGCTCCGTTGCGTAGTCGTGAATAATCGATAGGTGATACTCAGCCGCAGATCCCCTGGAGGAACGGCGGCGGGGTTCCGCGGGCATTCCTGGGTGGTGAACGCCCGGCGGGGGTGGTGCGATTGCGATGAGATGGAGGCGGTTGAGGTCCTCGCCCCTGTGTCTATCGTCTATCGATTGCTGATGCTAGGGGTGGCACTCCGCTTCTTCAAGAGTGCTGCCACAAACCTCTGCGGTCGGTTTTCGATGCTCCGGCCGGCCGGGGGTGTGCGGCAACCACCGTACGACGATGTGGCCTTGGGTCCCCGGGGAGCGCACAGTGAGCGTCAGCCGGCTCAGATGATTGCCCCAACTCCGTGCCAGCAACGGGTCGTCGATCTCCCGGCGGACCACGTGGGCGTCCGCGACCAGGGGGTCCCAGCGCATCAGCAGGCCGCCGCCCCCGGGGCCGGTGACGGTGGCCCAGCCGTCCCCGTACGCGACCTGACCGGCCAGCACATGGTGGAGCGCCACCCCGGCGCCGGGGTCCTCCCACCTGTCCTCGACGCTCACGTGCGCGTCCGTCTCCCCGTCGGCCCGCAGCAGGCGGACGGTGCGGTGCCACCGGGCGACCGTGCCGGACGGATAGGCGCCGCCGATCTCGGCGGTCATCCCGGCCGCCCCGGGCCCGAGTTCGACATGGACGTCCCGCGCCCGGTGGCCAGGGCCGGGCTGCTGCGGGGCACCGGGATCGGGGACGTTGTGCCAGTCGCTGCGGAAGGGCCAGTCGGCGTAGCGGTCCGGTCCGAAGGTCCGCACGGTGTACGTGGGCCGGCCGGCGTCCACCACCAGGGGGCGCCCGTCGGCCGCCACCCAGTAGGAGCCGACGTCCAGGTGGTTGTGGTGCTCGCCGTTGTGCCCGGCCTTCACGGCGACCGCGAGCCCCTCGGCGCTGGACGCCCGCTCACGGGCGAGCAGGATCTGGAGCCGGGGGAGCCAGGTGTGCGCCGCCAGCCAGGGAGCGGGGGGCTCCGGTGCGGCGGGTTCCGGCGGTTCGGCCACGACCGCGCGGCACCAGCGCCGGTCGGCGAGCGCGGTCAGGGCCCGGCCCAGCCCCGTACGCGGCGGAGCGGCGTCGCGCCGGCGCCGGGCCCCGGCCAGGGCGTGGGCGGCCGTGGCGGGCTGCCCCAGCCGCAGACCCCAGCGGAAGGGGACCTGCCAGGGCTGCTCGGGGGAGAGCCGGGCCGGGGCGTCGCCCACGTTCACGTACCAGTCGCCGCCGAAGTGCATGCGCTGCGGATACTTCAGGAGCTCGCCCAGGAGCGGCAGCCGCCGGGCGTCCAGGGCGGGGCCGCCCACCCCGGCCAGCAGGTCGAGGATCTCCAGCAGCCGGCAGGCCCCCACCCACCAGTAGGCGATCCCCTCGTCGATCCCGCCGTCGTCGGGGAGCGTGACGACATAGTGGTCCAGACCCGCCACGATCAGGCGCACCAACCGGGCCCGCCGGGCGTCGTCCTCGCAGAGCAGCAGCGCGGCGGTGAGCACGGCGCCATGGATCCACGGATTCCAGTTGTTGGCGTCGCCCTCGGTGCCGATCCAGCGCCAGTCCCGGCGGCGCTCGAAGGGCAGCAGCACCCGGTGCTCCACCTCGCGGCGCAGCCGGCGCCGGAGCCCCGGCATCCGTTGGTCCAGCCGTGGTCCCAGGGCGTGATCCGCCCAGGCGAGGAGCGAGGCGACCTCGGCGGCGCCCAGATCGAGGTAGGGGTCGTCCGGATCGGGCACCAGGTCACCGCGGTCCGCCGTGAAACGGTCGTGCGGCGCCCAGCACCACGTACTGGCCTCGGCGAAGGACATCAGCCCGTCGATCGCCGCGTCCAGGAACGGGCAGGCCCCCGGCCCGTCGGCCGCCCCGGCCGTCTCGTCGGCCAGTACCGCCGCCAGGACCAGCAGTGACACCCGCTCCTGGAGCGCCCACGCGGCGTCCTCGTACGCGCCGCGGTTCCCGTCGCGGAAGGCGCGGGCCCACGCCCCGGCGGTCAGTCGCGGCTCCGGCCGCCCGAGCTCCGCCTCCGCGTCGGCCAGGATCCGGTCCCGTATCTCCTCCGGGACCGCGTCCCAGACCTCGCGGCGGGTGATGTCCGGAACCCCCGTCCGGGCGGCCGGAGCGCCGAGCAGCCGTGCCAGCCCGGCATCGTCCTCGGCCGCGAGGACCGCCGCGAGGCAGGTGCCCAGCGGCCCCGTCCCGGGTCTCATTCCTCCCCGTCCAGCTCCAGCTCGATCACCGGGAGCAGCACATCGGGCCGGGCGATCGGCAGGGTCAGCGTCAGGGTGCCGGCCGGCTGGTCCGGTGGGGCGAGGTTGTTGTGCTCGTGCCGCGCGCCGTCCAGTTCCTGGAAGCGGATCTCCGAGCCGTCGTGCAGGAGCTGCGCGTACCGCACCCGTCCGGCCAGCCCCGGCAGATGGAGGTGCTTGAGGGGCCAGGCCAGCAGGTGCAGGTACAGCCGGTTGCCGGAACGGGTGTACAGGGCGTTCGCGGGCGGCCGGTGCGGGCTCGGGCCCGCACCGTGCACGGAGCGCCCGTGCAGCGCGGTCCACTCGCCGATCGCCCCGAGCGTGGCGCGGGCCCGGGCGTCCAGGGCGCCGCGGCCGGTGGGGCCGACGTTCAGGAGCAGATTGCCGCCGCAGGCGACGGACTCCACCAGCATCCGGACCAGCAGCGCGGGGTCCTTGTAGTCGTGGTTGTCCCGGTCGTAGCCCCACGAGCCGTTGAGCGTGTGGCAGGCCTCCCACCGCACGCGCTCGCCGCCCCGCTCCAGCGGCCGGTCCGGCTGGTACTGCTCGGGCGTCACGTAGTCACCGGGGATGCCGAGCCGGTCGTTGACGAGGATGTCCGGCCGCAGCTCCTTCGCCAGTGCCATCAGCCGCTCGGCCCCCCACTCCCCGGGGCCCTTCTCCGGGTAGCTGAAGTCGAAGAAGAGCAGGTCGATCTCGCCGTACCCGGTGAGGAGTTCACGTATCTGGCCCTCCATGTACGCCCGGTAGCGCGCCATGTCGCGGGGCTCGTCGCGCGCCCCGGTGCCGCGCAGCGGATGGTGCTCGTCCACCGGGAAGTCGGGGTGGTGCCAGTCGAGCAGCGAGTAGTACAGGCCGACCCGCAGCCCCTCGGCACGCATGGCCTCGACGAACTCGCGCACCAGGTCCCGGCCGCTCGCCCGGACCGAGGTGTAGTCCGTCAGGGCCGAGTCGAAGAGGCAGAACCCGTCGTGGTGCTTGGTGGTCAGTACGGCGTACCGCATGCCGGACTCGCGTGCCGTACGGGCCAGTTGCCGGGCGTCGAAGAGGTCCGGGTCGAAGCGGGTCAGATAACGGTCGTACTCCTGCTGGGACATGGCCTCCCGGCTGCGTACCCATTCGTGCCGGGCGGCGAGGCTGTACAGCCCGAAGTGGACGAACATCCCGAAGCGCGCCGCCTCGAACCAGCCGGTGGAGTCGGGGGAATGGGGAGAAGCACCGGTCACGGAGGACTCCAGACACATTGACATCACTAATCGATTGGCTGTTATCTACCATCGATAGGCGATGATGTCACTGGCGTTGCGTGCGGTAAGCACGCGGAAGGGCACGTGCATGCACCCGATTCGGGACCAGGAAGCGCCGTCGACGGGGGAGACCCGGAGCAACGGCGAGGAACAGAACCGTAGTTACGAGTCGATGCGAGCACCGGTCCACACCTCGGACTACGTACGGCCCACCGCGCGGATGGTGGACGCGCTCAAGAACGTGAGCGCCGCGACGGCCTGCGCGAAGCTGCACCAGATGGGGATCACCCGGACGTTCATCGACGGACCGGTGCCGCTGCACCGCGAGCCGGACGTCAAGGTCACCGGCGGCGCGGTGACCCTCCAGTTCCTGCCGCAGCGCGAGGACGTCTTCAACGGCGCCGAGCAGGAGGACATCGAGCGCAAGACCGCGCTGTGGGCCGTCCTCGAATCCGTCCGGCCCGGCGACGTGCTGGTCGTCTCCGCACACGGCAGCCACTTCACCGGCTGCCTCGGCGACATGCTGGTCCGCTACTTCAAGCTGCGCGGCGGCGCCGGCATCGTCGTGGACGGCCGGGTCCGGGACGCCGCCCGGATCCGCGCCCTCGGCGTACCCGTCTGGTGCACCGGGGTCACCCCGCACTACGCCTCGCAGACCGACCTGTTCCCGTCCGCCTTCAACGTGCCGGTCGGGGTGGGCGGTTCGCTGGTGACGCCCGGCGACCTGATCGTCGCCGACGAGGACGGAGCCGTGGTCGTCCCGCAGGCGAACGCGATCCCGCTCGCCGAGGACTCCCTCCTCCACCAGGACCGGGAGGAGTTCGCCCGCCGCCGCCTGGACGAGGGCGGCCGCCTCTCCGACTACTACCCCCTCACCGGTGAGGGCCTGACCGAGTACCTGGCGAGCCGGTCCGCCACCTGATCCGGGCGGGGGAGCGGGCGCGGCGCCGGTCGGCGGCCCGGGGCGCGCCGTTCTCCCGTACCGCTCCCCGAGCCGTCTGCCCGCCCGTGTCCGTCCGGGCCGGTGCGTGCGCCCGGCCCCTGGCGGACTGCTCCGCGGACCCTCCGCGCCGCACGTCCGACCGCTCCGGGCGGAGCCCGGCCTACTCGGCGCGCAGAGCGGTGGCGGTCCGGGCCACGGCGGCCCAGGTGCCGGGCAGGAGCGCGCCGAGGACGGCGATGAGCAGACCGCCGAGCACCAGCGGGACGACTTCCGCGGCGTGGTAGACGTCGAGGACGGAGCCGGGCAGCCGGAGCCCGGCACCGTCGCCCATCGCGGGCATGACCCAGTGGTGCAGGGCCATGCCGAGCGGCACGCCCAGCGCGCCGGCGACCAGACCGGTCAGCACGACCGAGGTCACGACCATCGTGAGGGTCTGGAGGGGAGTCATGCCGAGTGCCTTGTGGATCCCGATCTCCCGGACCCGTTCGTGGGTGTCGAGCAGTACGCCGTTGAGGACGCCGAGCGCGGCGACGGCGACCAGCATCAGCGTGAGGAGCGCGGACAGGGCGTTGAGCGTGACGACCATGTCGCTGCCCGCGCCGGTCCCGCCGATCCGGGCACTGGCGCCCAGCGGCGCCAGGTCCGCGTTGAGCGCGTCCACGTACTCCGCGGCATCCGTGCCCGGCGCGAGCGCGATGTGATGGCTCGTCTGCGCCGGGTCGGGACGCGCGGCCGAGAGGGCCGAGATGTCGGTGAAGACCTGCATGCCGTCCTTGCGGGGGTCCAGGACCTCCCCGACGATCCGGACCGTGACCGGCTCGGCCAGGCCGTTCAGAGTGACGGTGGAGCCGATCCGGACCCCGGTGGCGGCGAGGAAACCGGTCGGCACGACGGCTTCGCCCGGACCGTCGATCCAGCGGCCCTCGACCATCGTGTAGCCGCCCCAGGAGGCGTCACCGGTGAAGGCGACGACGTCGACGGTGCCGGTCAGTCCGGACACGGTCACCGGTACCGTCGTGGCGCTGTAGTGCCTCCCGGTCCCGGCGGCGGCCTCGACGGCCGCGGCGACCGCCGCGGGATCGGCCCGGGGCCGCTTCCCGGCATCGGGGTCCCGGGGGCCGAAGTCCGGAGGGGGAGCGGGCACGGTGACATCGGCAGCGTCGTGGGCCTTCGCCTTCATCACCTGGCCCAGCGTGGCGCCCATCCCCACGGTGAAGGTGACGGCCAGGGTGCCGAACAGGACCGCCGTGCCCATGGCCAGCACCCGGGCGGGCCGGGCGAAGGGCCTGGTCAGCCCGAGGGCGATCGGTTGCGGGAACGGCAGCCGCGCGGCCACCCGGGCCGCCCGGCGCCCGCCCCCGGCCGCGGACGTGCGCCCTACGGCGAGCGCGTCGACCGTGCGCAGGCGTCCGGCCCGTCCGGCGCTCGCCCACGCGGTCCCCGCCACCAGCCCGAGCACTCCGGCGACCACCGCCACGTCGACCCGGGGCACGAGGACCGGGGACGAGGTGCCGTAGATGTCCCCGGCCTCGGCCAGCACCGGCACCGCGAACAGACGGCCGAGGAGCAGGCCGAGCCCCGTGCCGACCGAGGCCGGGACCAGCGCCTGGCCGACATGGGCCCGGACGACCTGGGCCGGAGTGAAACCGATGGCCTTGAGGATGCCGGTCCGGCGCCTTCCGGTGCCCACGGCGGAGGCGACGACACTGCCCACGACCAGCACCGACATCACCAGGCCCAGGACGCCGAAGGCCATGAGGAACGGCACGTAGAGGGCGGTGGCGCGTTCGGCGCTGTTCCTGACGGTGAGCCAGGACCGCTCGCCGATGGCCGCACCCCGCGGCAGGGACGCCGTCACCGACTCCCTTCCCCCGGTGATCTGCGCCTCGGTCTCCGCGGCCGTGAACCGGTACAGCATCTGGACGCCGCCGTTGCCGGACGTGGTCAGCCCGGGCATCTGGGACGGTACGACCCAGGCGTCGGCGGTCCCCGTGACCGAGCGGGCCACCCCGACCACCGTCAGCGTGGGCGCTCCCGCCGGGCGGGCGAAGGAGATCCTCCCGCCCAGGACGGGGATCACCGAGGAGTCGGCGGAGAGCACGACCTCGCCGGGGCGCGCGGCCCACCGCCCGTCGAGCAGCGCCAACTGGTCCACGTCCCGGCCGGGCCCGCCCCGGCCGGCCACGGTCATCGGCCACCCGGGTCCCGACGCGTCCGCCCGTGGCGTGACCGTCGCCGTACGGAACGGCCCGGCCGCGCGGCCGACCCCGTCGGCCCTCCCGGACGCCGCCAGCCGCTCGGCGCCGACCCGGTCCGCGTCGAACTGGACGGACAGATGCGCGCCGTGCTGCCTGGCGAAGGCGTCGTCGAAGGGCGCGCCGGAGACCACCAGCAGCGATCCGGCGAGGACGGAGGCGGCCACGGCCATCATCGTGGTGAGCCCGATCACCAGCATCTGCACCCGGCGTCGCCCCACGCCCGAGCGCACCACCGTGCCGAGGGCGCTCATTGGACGGGCTCCTCGGTGATGTCGCGCGAGCGGACGTCCTCGACGATCCGGCCGTCGGCGATCCTGACCGTACGGTTCGTGCAGGAGCGCGCCAGGGCCAGGTCGTGGGTGACGACGACCAGGGTCTGGCCCTCGGCGTTGATCTCGGTGAGCAGCGCGCTGACGTCCTGCCCGGCGGCCGTGTCCAGGGCCCCGGTCGGCTCGTCGGCCAGGAGCACCGGCGGACGGTTCATCAAGGCCCGTGCGACGGCGACGCGTTGCCGTTCCCCGCCGGAGAGCCGGCCGGGGTGGGCGCGGGCGTGCCGGTCGACCCCGAGGCTCTCCAGCAGTTCCGCCGCCCGGCGGCCGGCCTCGGCCCGGGACATGCCGGCGAGCCGGGCGGGCAGGACGACATTGTCGGTGACGGTCAGATCGTCGAGCAGGTGGAAGAACTGGAAGACCATGCCGATCCTCGACCGCCGGTGGAGGGCCGCTCCGGCCTCGCCCAGCAGATCCACCCGTGCCCCGTCCACGGTGACGGTCCCCGCGTCCGGCCGGTCCAGCCCCGCGATCAGGTTGAGCAGCGTGGACTTGCCGCTGCCGGACGGGCCGAGGACGGCGACGGCCTCGCCGGCCCGTACGGTCAGCGACACGTCGCGCAGTGCGGGCGGGCCGTCGTCGTACTGGCGGCTCACCTCGCGCAGTTCGATCACGGGCGTGGTCATGGACGGACTCCTTCGACGGGTGCGGTCGGACCCTCCGGACGCTAGGAGCGGGCCCGGCCGGTGCGCGTCGCCCGCCCGGACCCTTTGCCGTACCGCGCCGGGACCAGCCGCGGGGGCGTCATCCTCACGAAGTAGTCGTCCGATGCAACGGGGGTGCCGGGAACAGCCGCCGGGGTGGACTCCGGCCGGGGCCCGGGCGGAGACAATGAGCCGGTGATGAACACGCGTGCGACGTTGGGGGCGTTGTGGGCCCTGGCCCGCGGGGCGGTCCGCGACGCAGGGCGCCCGACCGGGCCGCCGCCCCGACCCGGCCGCCGGGGATGGCAGTTCGACGTCCTCGTGGCGCTGGTGCTCGGCATCGCCACGGTTCACTACGGCATCGACAACGCCAACGTCACCGTGGTGCGCGAGATCGCGCCCGGCGTCGAGTACGCCGTACCGCGCCCCTCCGGTCCCGGCGGCCTGGCGCTCATGGTGGCGCTCGCGTTCGTCGCCTCCGGCGCCGTGGCCCTGCGACGGCGCTTCCCGCTCGCCGTGCTGTGCGTGGTGACCGCCGCGGTGCTGGCCACGCCGCAGAGCGTGCTGCGGCTGACGCTCTACGCGTTCGTGATCGCCGTCTACAGCGCCGCCGTCCACAGCCCCTACCGGACGGCGACCCTGGCTGTCCTGCCGGTGTCGGTCCTCCTCGTCGGGATCTCGGGGGACTCGGTGACCCCGATCGTCCCCAACGAGTACCTGGTCCTGCTCATCCTGGTCCCGATGGCGGGCGCCGCCCTCGGGCTGCGTACCTGGAAACACCGGACCGACGTGGGCCGGACCCGGCTCGCCACGCTGGAACGCGAACAGGCCGAGGCGCTGCGCCGGGCGGTGGAGCACGAACGCGGGAGGATAGCCCGCGAACTGCACGATGTCGTCACGCACAACGTCAGCGTGATGGTCATCCAGGCGGGTGCCGCCCGCATGATCATGCGGACCTCCCCCGAGCAGGCCGGCGAGGCGTTGCTGGCCGTCGAGGCCGGCGGGCGGGCCGCCATGACCGAACTGCGGCACGTCATGGGCCTCCTCACCATGACCGGCGAGGGCGAACCCGCCGACGGCGGGCCCGACTTGGCCGGGTCCGGCCCGGAACTGGCCCCGCAGCCGGGCCTGGACCAGCTGGAGACGCTCGTCGCAGGTGTACGGCACGCCGGGCTCCCGGTCGAGCTGACCGTGACCGGCGAACCCCGGGCGATCCCACCCGGCGTCGAACTGGCCGCCTACCGGGTGGTCCAGGAGGCGCTGACCAACACGGTGAAGCACGCGTCCGGTGCCACCGCCTCGGTCACCGTCGAGCGGGGACCGGAACGGCTCCGGGTGGAGGTCATCGATACCGGCGGGCGCCCGGGACCGGGCTCGGCCACCGGGGGCGGCCGGGGCCTGATCGGTCTTCGCGAGCGCCTCGCCGTCTACGGCGGAACCCTGAGCGGCGGCCGTCGGCTGACCGGCGGCTACCGTGTGGAAGCCCTGATCCCCTTGGAGACACTGTGACCGAGCAGCAGACGCGGGTGCTCCTGGTCGACGACCAGACCCTGGTCCGCACCGGCTTCCGGATGATTCTCGGGGCCGGCGGCATCGACGTCGTGGCCGAGGCGACCAACGGGACCGAAGCGGTCGAAGCGGTCCGGCGCACCCGTCCCGACGTGGTCCTGATGGACATCCGGATGCCGGAGACGGACGGCCTGGAGGCCACCCGCCGCATCCTCGCCGCCCCACGGGCGGACGGCGCCTGCCGGGCGGGGGAGACCCCGCTCCCCGACCGGCCCCGCGTCATCATCCTGACCACCTTCGACCTCGACCGGTACGTCTACGCGGCGCTGTCCGCCGGGGCCAGCGGCTTCCTCCTCAAGGACGTCACGCCCGAGCATCTGGTCTCGGCCGTCCGCACGGTCCGCAACGGCGACGCGCTCCTCGCGCCCGCCATCACGCGCCGTCTCGTGCAGCGGTTCACCCGGCAGGGCGCCGACGCCGCGGCCCTCCACCGGGACCTCGCCGCGCTCACCCCGCGCGAACTGGAGGTGCTCGGCCTGCTGGCCCGGGGACTGAGCAACGCCGAGCTGGCTGCCCGCCTCCACCTCGCCGAGACGACGGTCAAGACACATGTCGCCCGCATTCTCGCCAAGCTCGGGCTCCGCGACCGGGTCCAGGCCGTCATCGTCGCCTACGAGACCGGACTGGTCAGCGCCGGTGAACGGGAGGCCACCGAGCCGTTCCCGGAAACGTGACGGCCCGGCCCTCCCCGGGGGCCGGACCGTCACGCCCGCCCCGGGGTCAGGGGCGCCAGTCGAACGGGAAGTGCTTGCTGGAGCCCCCGTGGTACGCGTGGGAGAAGTCGAACCCCTCCGCGTGGTCGTTCTCGACGACGCCCCAGGTGGCGATCTGGCCGGGGCCGACCTCGGCGCCCGGGGCGTTGACCAGCTGGACGCGGCGGGAGGGGTCGGCCGTGGGGCCGGTGAGGGCGGTCGCGCCGACGGAGACCGCGTCGCCGACCCGGGCCCGCCAGTACGAGAGGTCCTCCGCCGCGTCGAACTGGACCGGGGCGTACCGCACTTCGCGCAGTTCGCTGATGAGCGAGCCGAACTGGCCCGGCCAGCCGCCGACATGGCCGGCGAATATCCGCTCCAGCGCTTCGCGCTGCGCCTGGTCCGCCTTGGCGTCGATGTAGAGCATCACCTTCATCGTGGCGTCCGGGTCGCCGACCCACATGTTCCCGGCGAACTCGCCCAGCGCCACCACACCCAGACCGTCCAGGCGGACGTCTCCGAAATGCCCCTCGTGGACCTGCCAGACGAGGGTGAAGAGGCAGTCCCCGTGGGTCGGCGCCTGGGCGAAGGTGCAGGGGCAGGGCAGGGAGCAGCTGCAGACGTCGAACCACTCGCCCCGTAGGTGCCAGTCGGGCAGCGTCCCGTCACCCGCACCCGCGCGGACGACGGCGGGCGCGTTCTGCGATGCGGCGGAAGTGGTGCACATGATGGTGGTCTCCTCCCAGATCGCTTATACCCCGTGGGGGTATCGTGGGATGAAGGTAAGGCGCGGGCGGTGCGCGCGTCAAGTACCCCTGGGGGGTATGGATTTACGACGGGCTTCGCGAGAGGGGTCCGGGCGCGGTCCGGCGTCAGGCGGAGGTGCGCGGGAGTGCGCCGGTGAGGGTGAGGGTGACGAGCCGCTCGGCCAGGTTCTCGTCGAGCGGGGCCCCGCTGATGAGGGCGCGGGTGAACAGGGCGCCGCTGATCGCCTCGATGACGAGGCCGGGGTCCGTGTCCGGCGCGAGCTCGCCGCGCTCGATACCCCGGCGGACCATCACGGCGCCGCGCTCCAGGCGCTCGGTCCAGTAGGGGAGGCGGTGGTCGGGCAGGGTGTCGTCGCGCTCGGCGCTCAGTCGCAGCAGCGCCTCGCCCTGGGCCGTCGCGAGGAGCCGCGCCAATGCGCCGAAGTAGCGGGCCAGATCGTCGTGGACGCGCCCGGTGTCCGGGATCGGCATCGCCGTGTCGAGCTGCTCGGCCAGTGCCTCCAGGATGAGCTTCTCGCGGGTCCCCCATCGCCGGTAGACGGAGGTCTCGTGGACGCCGGCCGCGCGGGCGACGGCGCCGACGGTGGTCCCGGCGAGTCCGTGCTCCGCCAGGACGTCCACGGTGGCGGAGAGGACCGCGGAGCGCATACGTGCCCCGCGGCGGCGCAGCGGCGGGGCGTTCTTCTGGTCGGGCGGGGTCATGCTCCACTTTAACGCAGCTCTACTTGCTTTACCTGGAGCGCGGACGTACGTTTCATTGCAAGGTGACTTGCGTTATGGGGCTTCGGGCCCGAGGTCGCCGTCATGCCAAGGAGGTCATGTCATGGAGCAGATGCTCGCCGCCCGGCTGCACGTGCCGAGCCGTACGCTGCGGATCGAGGAGGTGGCGAAGCCCGCCCCCGGCCCCGGCCAGGTCCTGGTGAAGGTGGAGGCCGCGGGCGTCTGTCTGTCGGACGTCCACCTCATCGACGGCACCCTCACACCGCTGCTGCTGCGCGGCGATACGGTCACCCTCGGCCACGAGGTGTCCGGCACCGTCGCGGAGACCGGTCCGGGCGTCACCCGCTGGACCCCGGGTCAGCGCGTCGTGCTGTACGCGGGCGAGGTCCGCGACGGGGTCACCTACACCCGTGGTGTGGACTACGACGGCGGCTGGGCCGAGTACGCGCTCTCCGCCGAGGACGCCCTCACGGAGCTGCCCGGGGCCATTCCCTTCGACCAGGGCGCGATCATCCCGGACGCGGTCTCCACGCCCTGGGGCGCGATCACCGTCACGGGCGCCGTGAAGCCCGCCGAGGCCGTGGGCGTCTGGGGCGCGGGCGGCCTCGGCGTCCACGCGATCCAGCTGCTGCGCGCCGTCGGCGCGTGCCCCGTCGTCGCGATCGACCCCAACCCGACCGCCCGCGAGCGCGCCCTCGCCCAGGGTGCGGACCTGGCGCTCGACCCGGGCGACCCGGCGCTGCGCGAGCGCGTCGGCGAGGTCACCGGCGGCGCCGGTCTCGCGGCGGCCTTCGACTTCGCCGGGGTGCCGGCCGTCCGTGCGCAGGCGCTGTCGGTGCTCGCGCCCAAGGGCCGCCTGGTCCTCGTGGGCCTGACCGACCAGCCGCTGACCGTCGCCGACGGCACCCGCTTCAGCTACCTCCAGCAGCGGATCCTCGGCCACTACGGTTCCGACATGCCGGTGGCACTGCCCCAGCTGCTGACCCTGCTCCAGGGCGGCCGGCTGGACTTCTCCGGGTCGATCAGCGGCGAGTTCCCGCTGGCGGAGGCCGCCGAGGCGGTGGAGCGGCTGGAGAACAAGACCGGCGACCCGATCCGGCTGATCCTGCGCCCCTGACCGGGGTCCCGGGCCGGGACGGCCCCGTACCTTCCACGCGAACCGGGTCGAACCCGCGTTGCGGACCTCCCGTGGTGTTGCGGCGCAACGGTCCCGTTCCCCGCACCGGTCCCACCCCCCGCCACCAGCCGGAACACCGGCCGACGGGCCGACGGCGGGGGTGTGGCGGCGGGACCGATGTTGCGTCCGCCTGCCCGTTGCGGAGCGCAACGGGTCCCGCCTCCTCCATGCTGTGGTTCCCCTTCCGCGTTCCACCGGACGGGTGACAGGTGACAGGATCCCCATCCGTGTGATGGGGCGGACACATGGAGGCCTGGATGGACCGGCCGCTGCTCTCCCTGAGAACGACCCTGGTGTTCCTGCTGGCTTTGCTCGTCGGCGCGGCGGCCGGCGGGCTGACCGCGCTCGCGGGGGAAGGCGCCCCGCGCAGCCTGCTCGCGGGCCTCGGCGCCGCAGGACTGGCCGTTCCCTTCTTCGACCGGCTCATCGACGCCGACGCCGATGGCGGCCGGGCCGGGCGGCGCGACCGCTCCGGCGCCGGCACCGGACGGGGGGAAGGGCGTGGGTGAGCTCCGGCCGCTGGGCAGCGAGCTCACCGATGCCTCCCGCGCCCTCGCCGAGGCCCTGCGGAAGCTGTTCGAGGGCCTGGACGTATCGGTACGCCGGTACGCGGCCCGGCACCAGCGCGACCCGGGAACGTTCTCGCGCTATCTGAACGGCACCCGCTTACCCCCGTGGCAGGTGATCACGGACCTCTTCACCGACCTCGCCGAACACCGGGGCCTCGCGATGACCACCGAGGCCATCGAGTTCGTCCGCGGGCTGTACGGGGAGGCGGTCGACGCCGGGGCCTCGCCCAAGCACGCGGTGGAGATCCTGGAACAGCAGCTCGCCGACGCCGACCGGATCTCGCGGAGGTCCAGCGTCCGTGGCGACGTGCTGGGCGACGCGCTGCTGGACCGTACGCACCGCATCGCGGACCTGGAGGTGCGCCTCGGCCAGCTGGAGGCCGACCGGATCGCGGAACGGCGGCGGGCCGACGAGCTGGCGGCGGCCCACCCCGACGTGTCCGGCCTCCTGCGGGAGCGCGACGCGCTCCGGCTCGACGTGCTGCGGCTGGCGGCGGAACTCCGCGAGGCCCAGGCGCTGCGGATCGCGGCCGAGAGCCGCTGCGACCTGCTCGAACGGCAGCTGGACGCCGTCGAGGAGCCGACCGCCCCGCTGCCCGTCTCCGCGGCCCGGAACCTGCCCAAGATCCTCGTCGTCGACGACCAGCCGGGCAACCTCCTCGCGATGACCGCGGTGCTGGCCTCCCTCGACCAGGAGCTGGTCACCGTCTCCTCCGGGCGCGAAGCGCTCAAGGCGCTGCTCGACCACGACGACTTCGCCGTCATCATCATGGACGTCCAGATGCCGGAGATGGACGGCTACGAGACCTGCGCGCACATCAAGCGCCGCCCCCGCGACCGGGACGTTCCCATCATCTTCCTCACCGCGATGGGCGCGGACTCCGAGCACTCCGCCCGGGGCTATGCGGCCGGCGCCGTCGACTACATCAGCAAGCCCTTCGACCCCTGGGCCCTGCGGGCCAAGGTCGCCGTGTTCACCGCGATCCACCTGGAACGCCGCGCCTCGCGGTGACCCTCCGCCGATCCGGCCGCCCGGCTCCTCACCGGGCGCCGGGCCGCTGCTCGGTGATCCAGCGGGCGGCGAGGAGCCCGGAGACGGCGGTGAGAACGGCCGCGGCGACGACGGTGGCCTCAAGGCCGGCCCGGTCGGCGAGGGCACCGGCCACGAGGGCACCGGCGGCGTAGCCGATGTCCCGCCAGAACCGGTAGGTGCCGAGGGCGTTGGCGCGCCATGCCGGGTGGGCTCGGTCGGAGACGGACGCGATGAGGGCCGGGTAGACCATCGCGGTACCGAGCCCGAGGACGACGGCCGAGAGGATCCCGGCGAGCAGCGGTCGGTCGATCAGGGCCAGGGCGAGGACGAATCCGCCTGCCTGGACGAGCATGCCGGCCACGATCAGGGGCTTGCGGCCGACGCGGTCGGAGAGGTGGCCGGCGGGGATCTGCCCGAGGCCCCACAGGATCGGATAGAGGCCCTTGACGAGGCCGACGGCGGCGAGGCCGAGCCCGTGGTCGGTGAAGAGAAGAGGGAAGACGCCCCAGGTCAGACCGTCGTTGAGGTTGTTGATCAGCCCGGCCTGGCTGGCACCGCGCAGGGAGCGGTCGCGCCACGAGGTGCGCAGGAACGCCGCCTTCGGGCCGGTGTCCTCGCCGGTGGGCGGGGGCCCGGGGTGACGGGCCAGTTCGAGGGCGGCGTGCGCGGCGGTGTCGCGGACCACCAGGGTCAGGGCGAGGCCCGCGACCACGAAGACGACGCCGATCAGCTCGGGGACGGGACGCAGGCCGTAGCCGGTGGCGAGGTATCCGGTGAGCATGGCGGTGACGCCGACGGCGGTGTATCCAGCGGCCTCGTTCAGGCCGGTGGCGAGCCCGCGCCGGGCCGGGCCGACGAGGTCAATCTTCATGTTGACCGTCATCGACCAGGTCAGGCCCTGGTTGAGCCCGAGCAGGACGTTGGCCGCGACGATCCACCCCCACGAGGGCGCGTACGCGAGGGCGAAGGGTACGGGGACCCCGATCAGCCAGCCCGCCACGAGCAGCTGCTTGCGGCGGAAGCGGGCGGTGAGGGCCCCCGCGGCGAGGTTGGTGAACGCCTTGGTGAGGCCGAAGGCGACGATGAAGGAGAAGACGGCCGTATCGCTGGTCAGACCGAACGTCTCCGAGCCGATCAGCGGGACGGTGGTGCGCTCCAGGCCCACCAGGCCGCCCACGGCCACGTTCACGACGACCAGCAGGGTGAACTGGGCCGCGTTCTCGCGCAGCCCCAGCCGCACGGGGCCGGTGACACCGCCGGCCGACGGTGTGGGGCGGGTGGTCGTGTTGTTCACGGGCGGATGTCCTTGGAGGAGGGGAGCCGGTCCGGCGGGGCGGGCGTACGGGGCGCGGCGGGGCACCTGTCCGAGCTGCGGGCAACGGCGCGTGGGTCACGGCGGGTGACGGCGGTGAGCGGCAGGGCTCCCGCGCCGCGCAGGCTGCGTACGCACAGGCCAATATACCCCCACCCGTATTTTTCCCCGGTGGGTCACGCCGATGCCGCCGCGCCGGAAAGATACCCACGGGGGTATTTGACTTCTTGCGTGGGGGCGCCTTACCGTCGAACCAGTAAATACCCCTGGGGGTACCCGAGAGCGAGGGATGCCTCGATGCGTGAAGTAGACCTGGAGATCTTCGCCGCGGACATGGCCGCCGGTGCGTTCGTCATCGATGTCCGTGAGCCCGACGAGTACGTGGCCGGACATGTGCCGGGCGTCCACAGCGCACCACTGTCCGCGCTGGACTCCGTCCTCGACGTGCTGCCCGCCGACCGGACGGTGTACGTGATCTGCGCGACCGGCAACCGCAGCCTGCGGGCCGCGGACCGGCTCGCGGCCCGGGGCGTGGACGCGCTCTCCGTCGCGGGAGGTACCAAGGGCTGGGCCCGCACCGGCCGGCCGCTGGCGAGCGGCACAACCGCCTGACCGCCGCCGTACGCCCCGTGACCCGGCCTTTCGTACCCACAGTCTTTCGCACCCGCCGAGGGTGAGCGTTTCTCAGGAGGGATCCGCCGTGTTCTTCACCCAGTACTACCTCGACTGCCTCTCCCAGGCGTCGTACATGATCGCCGACGAGAAGACCGGCCAGGCGGTGGTCGTCGACCCGCGCCGGGACGTCTCCGAGTACCTGGCCGACGCCCGGGCGCACGGCTTCACCGTCGTCGGCGTCATCAACACCCACTTCCACGCGGACTTCGTCGCCGGACACCTGGAGATGGCGGACGCCACCGGCGCCTGGATCGGCTACGGACGGCGCGCCGAGACCGAGTACCCCATCCGCAAGCTCGCCGAGGGCGAGCGGATCTCCCTCGGCGACGTCGTCCTGGAGATCATGGAGACCCCCGGGCACACGCCCGAGTCGATCAGCGTCCTCGTCCACGAGCGGTCCGACGACACCGTCCCGTACGGCGTCCTGACCGGCGACGCGCTCTTCATCGGCGATGTCGGCCGCCCCGACCTGCTGGCCTCCGTGGGCGTGACGGCCGAAGAGCTGGGCGGGATGCTGTACGACAGCGTCCAGAACAAGCTGATGGCCCTGCCAGACGAGGTCCGCGTCTTCCCCGCGCACGGCGCCGGATCCGCCTGCGGCAAGAACCTGTCGACGGAGAAGCAGTCGACCATCGGCGAGCAGCGCGCCACCAACTACGCCTGCGCCCCGATGAGCCGCGAGGAGTTCGTCGCACTCGTCACCGCCGGACAGTCCGCCGCGCCCGGCTACTTCGCCTACGACGCCGACCTCAACCGCAAGGAACGCACCCGCTACGACGCGACGGCCGCGGCCCGCCCGCTGGCCCTCGACGCGTTCACCGCGCTGCGCGCCGGGGGAGCGGTCGTCGTCGACACCCGCGACCCGCAGGAGTTCGCCGCCGGACACCTCCGGGGCGCGGTCAACCTGCCCGCCGACGGGCGGTTCGCCGAACAGGCGGGAACCGTCCTCGACCCGGCCGACGAACTGCTCGTCATGGCCCCGCAGAACCGCGAGGAGGAAGTCGTCACCCGCCTCGCCCGCATCGGCTTCGACCGGGTGGCCGGCTACCTCCGCAACCCCGAGGACGCCCTCACGGCCCTGCCGGACGAGGTCGCACCCGCCAGCCGCGTCACCGCCGCACAGCTCAAGGCGGCCCTCGCGGGCGACAACCCGCCCGTCGTCGTGGACGTCCGTACCTGCGGTGAGCGCCAGACGGCCGGCTTCATCCCCGAGGCCCTGCACATCCCGCTGAGCGAGCTCCCCGCGCGTGCGGACGAACTCCCCGCGGACCGCCCGCTCGTCGTGCACTGCGCCGGCGGCCACCGCTCGTCCATCGCGGCCAGCCTCCTGCGTCACCGGGGCGCCGAGGACGTCTCCGACATCCTCGGCGGATACGCCGCCTGGGCCCTCGCGGCGGAATCCACCGACGCCTGACAGCAGCCACCCCGCCCACCCATACACGCCCCAACGGGCACACCTCCTCCGGAGCCATGCATGAGTGCCGAGCGCACCGTCCAGTCCATCTCCCCCGCCGTGCTGCGCGGACTCACCGAGGAAGGCCGCACGCCGCGCCTGCTCGACGTGCGCACCCCCGCCGAGTTCCGTGCCGCCCACATCCCCGGCGCGTACAACGTCCCGCTCCCCGCCCTGCGCGAGCACCGCGCGGAGCTCCGTCCCCACCTCGACGAGGACACCGTGCTGGTCTGCCGCTCGGGGGCCCGTGCCACCCGGGCCGAGCAGGTGCTCGCCGAAGCCGGCCTGCCCGGCCTGCGGGTCCTGGGCGGCGGAATGAACGCCTGGGAGATGGCGGGCGCGCCCGTGGAGCGGGGCCCGGAGCGCTGGGACATGGAACGCCAGGTCCGCCTCGTCGCCGGGTCGATCGTCCTCGCCACCGGTATCGCCGGCATCTTCGTGCCCGGTGTCCACCTCGTCGGAACTGCGGTCGGTGCCGGCCTGGTCTACGCGGCGGTCAGCAACTCCTGTGCCATGGGCGTCCTGCTCTCCAAGCTCCCCTACAACCGCGGGCCCCGTACGGACATCCGCACGGTGATCGCGGGACTGCGGAGCGCTTCCTAGCCTCCGGCGCGGACGTCCGGGCAGGCCCTCGCGAGAAATTCCATGCCTAACCCCTATACCCCCCAGGGGTATAGGGGTTAGGCTGCGTGCGGAAACAGGAGATGCCGAAAGGCCCGACCCACCCTGGAGACGCCATGAACAGCCACGCCGCCCACAGCCACAGCGGCCACGCCGACCACAACAGCCACGCCGCCCACGGCGGCCACGCGGGCCACGCCGCCGCCGGCCCCGGCGGACTCTCGGTCTCCGAGCACGGCTACACCCTCGAACTCGACACCACGCTCTTCACCGCCGGAACACGGCCGGTCGGCTTCCGGATCATCGGCCCCGACGGGCACCCGGTGACCGGGTTCGTCCCCGAGCACGAGAAGGAACTCCACTTCATCGCCGTCCGGCGCGACACGTCCGGATTCCAGCACGTGCACCCGGTCAGGGACGACCAGGGCAACTGGAGCACCGAACTGAACCTGGAGCCGGGCGACTGGAGGTTCTTCGCCGACATCCACCCGGCGGGCCACGACGCCACCATGACGCTGGGCATCGACGCCTCGGTCGCCGGACCGTACACCCCGGAACCACTGCCCACCGCCACCGGGACGGCGCGGATCGACGACTACACCGTCACCCTCGACGGGGCGCTCCGGCCCGGGGAGCCGAGCGAACTGACCCTCACCATCGGCCGGAACGGCAGCCCCGTCACCGACCTCCAGCCCTACCTGGCCGCGTACGGACACCTGGTGGCGCTGCGCGTCGGCGACCTGGGCTACCTCCACGTCCACCCGGACGGCGCGCCCGGCGACGGCATCACCGCACCGGGGCCCGGGATCACGTTCATGGCGGTCGCGCCCACGGCCGGCACCTACCGCCTGTACCTGGACTTCCAGCACGACGGCGTCGTACGGACGGCCGAGTTCACCGTCCGCACGACCGGGGCGGAGACCCACCAGGACCCGGCGCACCGGACGCCGTCCGGACACGGCGCCCACGCGCACCACTGACCACACCCGCACACCCCGCGGCGAAGGAGACGACATGCCCTGTCCGCCCCGCCCCCTGCCCGACCCGGCGGCCCGCGCCGCCGGCCGTCCCGCCGAGCCCGCACCGAGGAGCGACACCGGTGCTCAGTGACAACCCCGCCTGTACCCGCGGGGCGCGGACCCCGCCCCGGGGCCGTGCCCCGCCGCATGGACACGGAAGGAACCCGCCATGCGACTGTTCTCCGTCCGCGACTACCGCCACCTGTTCGGCGCCCAGGTCATCGCCCTGTTCGGCACCGGACTGACCACCGTGGCCCTCGGACTGCTCGCCTACGACCTCGCCGGCCCACGCGCCGGAATGGTCCTCGGCACCGCCCTGACCATCAAGATGGTCATGTACGTGATCATCGCCCCGCTGGCCGCCGCGTACATCGACCGGCTCCCCAGACGGCTCCTTCTCGTCCTCCTCGACGTGATCCGCGGCGCGGTGGTCCTGGCGCTGCCCCTGGTCACCGAGGTCTGGCACATCTACGTACTGATCGGCCTGCTCCAGGCCGCCTCCGCGGCCTTCACCCCGACGTTCCAGGCCGTCATCCCCGACATCGTCCCCGACGAGGCCGCCTACACCCGGGCCCTGTCCGCCTCCCAGGTCGCCTCCACCATGGAGAGCCTGCTCAGCCCCGTACTGGCGGCCGTCGCCCTCACCTTCCTGACCTTCGACCGGCTGTTCCTCGGTACCTCCGTCGGCTTCGCCGTCTCCGCCGTGCTGGTCCTGTCGACCCGCATCCCCGACGCCCGTCCCAGCGCCCGCACCAAGGCATGGGACAAGGCCGTGGGCGGCATACGGACCTTCCTCGCCACACCACGCCTGCGCGGCATCATGGCGCTCAACCTCGTGGTCGCGTCGGCCGGTTCGATCGTCGTCGTCAGTACCGTCAACCACGTCCGCGACCGGCTCGGCGGCACCCAGCAGGACGTCGCCTGGATGCTCGCCGCATCCGGCACCGGCACCCTGCTGGCCGCGCTCGTCCTGCCCCGCCTGCTCGACCGGATCAGCGCCCGCACCGTCATGACGACCGGGGCCGGCGTCCTGGTCGGCGGAACCGCCGCCGCGGTGACGATCACCGCGACCGGCCTCACCACCTGGACCGGCACGGCGGTCACCTGGGCCGTGATCGGCGTCGGCATGGCCCTGATCATCACACCGACCGGCAAGGTCCTGCGCGCCTCCGTCGCACGGAACGCGATCCCCGAGGCGTTCGCCGCCCAGTTCTCCCTGTCCCACCTCGCCTGGCTGATCACCTACCCCGTCGCCGGGGTGCTCGGCACCCGCGCCGGTCTCACCCCCGCCTGGTCCACCCTCGCGGTGCTCGCCGCGGCGGGAACGGTCGCCGCCCTCCTCCTGTGGCCCCGCCACGACGGCGGCGGAACCCCGCGGGCGGGCACCACGACCGCCTGGCACCTGTCGGGCCGGAGCCGGACCTCCCTGGCCAAGGCCGCGTGAACGCCACGCCGCTTCCCATGACTCGACCGCATCGCAGGGCCGCCCGGACGACCGGGCGGCCCTGCGATGAGGTCGTGGACGTGCGGGCCCGCACGCACGGGCGCGAGGTGCTCCGGTGCCCGCCGGTCCTCCCCGCTCCACGCGGATGCCCCGCCGGGGACAGCGGCGGCGCGCCGTCCCCGGTGGGGCATCCGGACCGGCGAACAGCCGTGGTCCGGGCGACGCTCAGTCGGTGCCCCATCCCCAGGACTCGATGTAGGCCGTCACCCCGGAACGGCGCGACTCCGCCACCGCGGTGAGCCGGTCGAAGTCGCCGGGCGGCATCAGCTCCCGCCACTCGGCCAGGGAGAGGACGCGGAACTCGTCGTGCTCCGCCGGGTCGAGAGTGATGCCGCGGATCTGCGCGGCGGTGAGCCGGCCGCCGTCGAAGACGCAGCCGAGCGTGCTGTAGGGCCAGCCGCCGCCCGGCGGGCTGTACACCGTGGCCAGGAGCCGGGGCTGCCCGGCCGGCCTGATCCCGGTCTCCTCCTCGCACTCCCGCACGGCCGTCTGCCAGGGATGCTCACCGTGGTCCATCGTGCCGCCCACCAACTGCCACGGGTAGGCGGGAGAGTAGACGGAGTGGACCTGGAGCGGCCGGTCGTCCTCGTCGGTGAAGTAGAGGCATGCCCAGGCAGTGGCCTTGGCGACGGTTTCGGCATAGTGCGCCGGTGTGGAGGTCTGCGGTTCGGTCGTGGCGGCCGAGGTCAATTCTGGTTCCTCTTGACGGTTGTCCGGCATGGCCATGAGAGTCAAGGACCAGGCCGGCGGACGAGCACATGGGTCGGCGGGGTTCTGCTCCTTTAACGAGGCCCGAGGGAGATCGGAACGGCCCGTGCCGAACCCGTCCTGCCGTGGGACACCGGGCGGTCCCGTCCTCCGCCGCCGTGGAGGACGGGACGCGCCGAGGACACGGGAGGGAACCCGGCGCGGCGCGGGAGCCGGCCGGTCAGGTCCGCCGACGGGGGTTCGGCCCGATCCGGTTGGCCAGGAGTGTTCCTCCGGTGGCCAGTGCGAGGCCGCCCAGTGTGAGCGGGCCGAGGGCCTGGTGGAGCAGGACGGCGGCGAGGGCGGCCGTGGCCATGGGCACGAGGTAGAAGAGGCTGCTGACCTGGCTCGTACCGTGCCGCTGGAGCAGGTGGTAGAGGAGGCCCACGCCGACGATGGAGTTGATGACCGCGGCCCACAGGAGCACCGGCCAGAATCCGGCGGAGAAGGAGACCTCGAAGCCCTCCAGGAACAGCGCGGGCACGAGCGTGGCCACGGCCGCGGCCAGGAGCTGGACGGCGTTCCCGGAGACGGGCTCCATCTCCCGGCAGTGGAGCTTCTGCCAGACCGTCCCGGCGGAGATGCCGAGAAGGCCGAGGAAGAGGAAGGCGATACCGGCCAGATGGCCGCCGCCTAGCTGAAGCCTGTCCCAGACCGCCAGCACGACCCCGCCGAGTCCCAGCGCGAGGCCGACGAGTTGGCCCCTCGTGATGTGTTCTCCGAGGACGGGAACCGCGATCAGGGAGGCGACCAGCGGATAGAGGGCGATGACCAGGGCGGCGACTCCCGAGGGGACGCCGAGGTCCATGCCCGCGTAGATGCTGGAGAACTGCAGCCCCTGGACCAGCACGCCCGCGATCACGAGGTGCAGCAGCAGCCGGCCGCGGGGTAACCGGGTGCGCCGGAGCGCCGCGATCACCAGGAGGACGGAACCCGCGATGGCGAACCGCAGGCAGGCGAAGGTGAACGGCGCCGCGTGCCGCAGGCCGAGCGTTCCCGAGATGAACCCGGAGCTCCAGACCACGACGAGAGCGGTACGGGCGCCCGCACCGCCCCAGTCGGTACGGGTGCCCTCGACGGTCCGGGTTTCCTGCGGACGGGGTTCTCGCAGACCCATGTGCATGGCATCTCCTGATCTCGCGTGGAGTACGGCTAAGCACGAGGAGTTGTACTTAAAAATGCACGGTAGTGCGAGATATCGTCCTGCGTGGCATCGGCGGGGCGTGTTTGCAGCAAGCTGCAAGTCCGGCCGGGGTGCGGGGTGATGGGGGCTCGACAGGAGCCGGTGGGGCCGAATTTCGTTGACCCGTACACCGGCGGCTCGTACGATATGACGCACGATCATGCTTTATTTAGTACGATCGCTCGGCGAGTCGGTCGGCTCGGCGGCAGGGGATCCGCGGAGCGGCTTCACCGCAGACAGGAGAAAGCTTGATGGACGCGAACCTTCAGGCGCACCAGTTCTATGGGTTAGGGGGTTTCGGGGATCAGGAAGAGCTCTACCAACTGGCGGCGCGTGCCCAAGTGCTGCGTCCGGAGCGGGCTGCCGAACAGCTCGGCTGGAGCGCCGATCGGACAGCGCGGGCGGTGAAACTCCTGACGGAGGCCATGCTGCTCCAGCCCGTGCCCGGAGAGCAGAGCGCCTTCCGGCCAATTGCTCCGAGGGCGGCGGCCTTCCGCAGGCTGGCCCCCCTGCAGCAGCAGATCAAACGCATGGAGCGCCGTTCCCAGGAGATCCAGGCCGAACTCGTCGGATTCCACCGCGCGCGTGAGGAGGCGCTGGGGGGAGCGCCGGGCGGCGAGGGGCAGATGACGTGCGACGAGACGCTGCGGATGCTCGTCGGCGAGGAGGAGCTCCACGAGGAGATCTCCGAGGCGCTCTCCTCGTGCACCGGCGAGGTGCTGCTCGCCCGGCCCGGAACGGGCTGGTGGGCCGAGACCATACAGCGCCACGCCGGATCGGCGGTCGGAGTGCTCCAGCGGCGGGACGTGGACGTACGCGTCATCCACCACCACGCGGCCCGCTTCGACCCCGTCATCCGGAAGTTCGTCGCCGCCCTCGCCGAGGGCGGGGGCGCGGCACGCAGTCTGGCCGGCCCCTTCGAGGGAGTGATCGTCCTCGACCGGCGGACGGCGATCGTCCCCCTGGAGGAGGCGCACCTCGCCGTGGTCGTGCAGCAGCCCGGCCTCGTCCGCTTCATGGTGGAGGTCTTCGACCGGACCTGGCGGGTGGCCAAGGAGTTCGAGGGGCAGTGCCGTACGACGGAGGTGAGCACCCTTGTCTCCGACGTCCAGGGCGCTATCATCCAGCTCCTCGCCGAAGGAAAGACCGACGAAGTGATCGCGCGACGCATAGGAGTCAGCGTCCGGACCTGCCGCAACCACATCGCCAAGATCTACCAGGAACTCGGCGCCCGGAGCCGGTTCCAACTGGGTGTCATGATTGCCAAGTCCGGACTCCTGGAGCACGTCCAGAGCCCCTCCCGCACTCTGCAGACACCGCCCGTCCCCACGTCCGCTGCCGACCCCGGACACGGGGCCGGTGCGAGACAGACCCTGACCGCAAGCTAGGACACGTACATGGCTCACTCCGACCCCTCCTCCACCGCGGCGAACCCGCCGCCGGAACTCGGCTACCCGCGCCCCGGCGAGGTGTTGCGGCGGCTGCGTGCACAACGCGGCATGTCGCTGCGGACGGTCGCGGCGGAATGCGGACTCTCGGTGTCGTTCCTGGCCGCACTGGAACGCGGCGAGACCGACATCGCGCTGGAGCGGCTCAACCGCCTTGCGGCGGTGTTCGGTCACGACGTCGGGTCCTTCCTGGGGTTCTCACGGGGCCGGGCCACTCCGTCCGTCTTCCCCCTCCAGACCCAGGAGGTGCTGGAACGGGCGCCGGGGGTGACGTACCACGTGCTGCGGTCGCCCGAACTCGGGTACCAGGTGATCACCGCGCACTTCCGGCCGCACACCGAGCTCGGCGAGGAGCTCCAGCACGAGGGGACGGACCTCATCGTGATGACGCAGGGGACCCTGGTGGCGCGCTACAACGGGGTGGACCACGAGTTGAGCGCGGGTGACTGCGCCCAGTGGTCGGCCGGCTATCCGCACACGTTCCGCAACGACAGCGACGAGCACGCCCGGTTCATCGGCGTGCTCTTCTCCAGCCTCTACTGAGGTTCCCCACGGGCCCAGAGCCCCTGTCACGCCCATGAGAACGGAGCGGAGCCCATGCCCAGCCTCGATGTCCCGCCGGGTGGCGGCGGGTTCTCCACCGTCACCTTCGCGGAGTTGCGCCTCCCGGACGACGTCCGCGACCTGCTGGGGGAGCGGCTGGCCTCCGCGCACGACCCGTTCGGGGACATCGACCGGGCCTCGGCCCGCTGCCACCAGGCATTCGCGCAGTTGCCCGTCGAGGTGCTCCAGAGTCTGCTGGACTTCGGCCGCCATCCGGATGCCCCGGGCGTCGCGCTCGTCCGCAACCTGCCGGTGGACCCGCTGCTGCCGCCCACCCCCAGGGACGGCGGACCGAGCCTCGGGAAGCGGACGTTCGTCGCCGAGGGGGTGCTGCTCGGGCTCAGCGGACTGCTGGGCGAGCCGGTCGGGTTCCTCTCCGAACGGGAGGGACGCCTCGTGCACGACGTCGTCCCCGTCGCGTACGGCGCCGCCACGCAGACCAGTCAGGGCACGAAGGTCTTCCTCTCGTTCCACAACGACCTCGTGCACGACTGTCAGGACTGCTACAGCAGACACGGCCCCGACTTCGTGGTGCTGAACTGTCTGCGGGCCGACCGGGAGAGCGAGGCGTGCACCTACTACGCCGACGCCCGGGACATCGTCGGCCTGCTCGACACGGCGACGCTCGACGTGCTGCGCTCCCCGGCCTTCCGCATGAACGCGCCCGGCGGATTCGTGAGTTCGCTCGTGGACCGGGACGAGGCGTACTCCGACCCGGTGCCGGTCCTGCGGGGGCCGGGGGAGTTCCCGGAAGTGGTCACCGCGGCCAATGGAGTCCGGCCGCTGACGGTGGCGGCACGGGCGGCCTTCGACACGTTCCAGTCCGCCTGCCTCGTGGTGGCACACGAGGTGAGGCTCGCCCCCGGACAGGCCCTGCTGATCAACAACCGCAAGGGGGTGCACGCGCGTTCGCGGTACACCGCCCACTACGACGGACGGGACCGCTGGCTCCAGCGGACGTACGTGCGCCGCAACCTGTGGGACATCCGCCACCGGTCCGTGCCCGGAGTACGGCGCATCCACTGAGCCCGGGAACACGTCCGTACATACCGCTGCCCCGGCGCCCGATGGGCGGTCCGGGGGCAGCGGCACGTACGGACGTGTCAGAGGAGCTTTCCGGTGGAGCGCAGGGAGTCCAGCACCGCGCGGACGGCGTCGAGGGACTGGTCCTCGCCGGTCGCCCGCTTGTGGTAGCAGAGGCCGGCCGGGTTCTCCAGATTGACCTCGATCACGTGCGGGTACGCCAGGTCGATGCCGGCGAAGTGGATGCCGTGCTCCGTCAGCCGCTTCCCGATCCCCCGCACGAGCCGCTCCTCGTCCGGGGTGAGCCGCAGCCGCTCGTAGCGGGCGCCGATCGTGGCGTTGGCGCGGTTGTCGTTCTCCAGCGGGAACCGGAGGTACCCGGACACCGGATTCTCACCGGCGAGGATCACCCGCTTCTCATGGGTCCGTGCGTGCGGGAGGTACTCCTGCAGGACGGCATAGCGCTCGGCCCGTCCGATGACGGCGCGGCCGTAACTGTCGTAGCGCGAGGTGGCGTTGCCGGTGGCCGAGCTGATCAGTGCCGTGGTGTTGCGGTCCTCGTCGCTCACGACGTACACATCGGCACCGCAGCCCTCGTTCGGGGGTTTGAGGACCCACGGCCGGTCCGGGACACCGCGGACGAGCCCGTTCAGGAAGCCGAAATCGTTCGAGACGTAGGAGCTCGGGCGGTGCTCGGGGGGCACGAGGGCGCCGAGTGTGGTCTTGGAGTTGAGGAAGAACAGGGCCTCGGCCCCGTTGACGAACGGGACACGCTGGTTCAGCAGCCAGAGCAGCTGGAAGTACTCGGTGCCCGCGTCGGGGTGGGGGCCGGCGAGCACCCACACGAGATCGAACTCCTCGATCGGCCCCTGGGGGGTCTGCGGCAGCGGCATGGGGTCGCCGGGGGAGACCGGGCCGGACAACCGCGTCCGGTCGCAGGCCAGCACGGAGTCGTGCAGGGCGAGCGTGTGGACGTCGCCGATGTGCACCTCGTGCCCGTCGCGCAGCAGGGCGCCGGGGACGAGCGACTGGTTGTCCAGCTCGAACCGTTCCGCTCCCGACACCAGGACCAGGATCTTGTACGGCATGTCAGTGTCCTTCCCCGCTGTCCGCGGTCTCTTCTTCCTCGATCAGGTTCGCCATGAGCCACCGCTCGGTCTCCAGCAGCCGTTCCTCGACCTGCTCGGGCCCGTCGCCGCACACGACGGCGAAGCACAGGTGGTGCGCGCTGTGCCGGGTCACCTCGCCGGGCGCCAGCTTCGCGTTCACCTCGTAGTGCCGCACCCAGGGGAACGGCGGCCTCCCGGGTGCCCGTACCGGGCGGCCCTGCGGCAGCACCGAGACGGAGCCGTGCACCTGGTCCGGCGGAGTCCCGGGCGGGGTGTCCACCGGCAGACCGCACAGCAGGCGCAGGACGGTGGCGTGCGGGTCGACGCCGTACGTGAGCCGGGTGAGCAGGGGGATGCGGTCGCCCCCGACGCGCGAGGCGATCTCGCACAGCACCAGCTCGTCGTCGGGGGTGTGGAAGACCTCCAGGTGGTACGCGCTGGTGGCCGGGGTCTCGAAGGCGGTCAGGACCTGGTCGAGGTATGCCTCCAGCCTGCGGGCGAGGGGGCTGTCGGGACGCAGCTGCACCGAGCCGTTGTTCTGTCCGGAGAAGACGCCCAGGCAGCTGCGCAGATAGCGGGAGGAGGCCACGAAGCGGTAGCCCTCGGAGACCACCGCGTCGATGTGGTACATCGGTCCTTCGACGAACTCCTCGACCATGAGGTCGTCCCGCCACGGCCGCCGGCTCAGGGCGACGAGGTCGCCGTCGTCGCGGAGCACCGCGATGTCACGGGACCCGCCCTGCTTCACCGGCTTGACGACGACGGGGTACGCGGACTTCTCGACGAAGTCCGTCAGATCGGCGAAGGCCGTGAGGCGCGCGAAGCGCGGGACGGGCACGGCGAGGCCCGCCGTCTCCTTCATCACCGCCTTGTCGCGGAACGAGAGGGCGCTCGCGCGCGACTGGCCCGGCAGACCCAGGTCCTGCCGGATGTGCGCCGCCCGCTCCAGGTCGTACTCGTTGTCCGTGACCACATGGGTGAACGGCCGCTCGCGCGCCATCCGGCGGATCATGAGCTCCGCGTACGGCACCGACTCGCACTCCGGCACGTACTCGTAGTGGGCCAGCCCCTCGGTGTGCGCGAGGTCGTGGTGACTGAAGACGTGCAGGCGGTCCGCGCACTCGGGGAACACCGCGGGATAGTCCATGACTGGGCTGTAGTTGATGACGGCGACACGCTCGGGCGCGCCGTCGTCGGACGGACTGGTGGTCATGATCGGGGGTCTCGCCTTCTGGTACCACGGTGGACGGGAGCGGCCCGGCGGGCTCAGTGCAGACGCCGGGAGCCGGGGACGGCACGGTGGCGGATGGGCCACTGGCTGCGGCGTACGTACGTCCGCTGGAGCCAGCGGTCCCGGCCGTCGTAGCGTGCGGTGAACGGCGAACGGGCGTGCAGGCCCTTGCGGTTGTTGATGAGCAGTGCCTCGCCGGGGCGCAGGAACACCTCGTGGGCGACGGCCCGGCACGCCTGCTGGAGCCGGTCGAGGGCGTCCCGGGCGCGTGCCCCGTCGGCGCGGATGCCGTTGGCGGCGGCGGAGACCTCGGGGGAGGACTCGGGGCCGCTGATCATCGGCACCGGGTCGGAGAACACCTCGGCGCCGCGCGCCACGTCCCGGATGTAGCTGCCGGGCGCGTTCATCCGGAACAGCGGACTGCGCAGGACCTCCAGGGTCGCCGGGTCCAGGGCGCGGCAGATGTCGCGGGCGTCGGCGTAGTACGTGCCGGCGACCCCGTCGTGGTCGGCGCGCAGGCAGCTCAGCACCAGGAAGTCCGGACTGGCCAGGTCGTACCGGCCGCTCGCGTCGTGGACGATGTCGTTGTGGAAGTTCAGGAAGACGGAGGACCCCTGGTTGGTCTGGGACATGGCCCCTCCCGGAACCGGCACGACATCGTGCACCAGCTGTCCGTTCTTCTCCGTGGTGAAGCCGACCGGCTCGCCCAGCAGCCCGCTGAGCCCGAGCAGCACGCCCTCGGCGACGAAGGTGGTTTTGTCCGCGCTCGGCCCGCCGTCGCCGGGCGTCTGCGGCAGACGGGGGTCGACCGGGGCGTTGCGGAGGTGGCCGACCCCTGGGGTGTCCGCGTGCCGCCCGAAGTCGAGCAGTTGCTGGAGCACGGGGGTCGGCAGCTGGGCGAAGACCTGGAGGTAGCGGGTCATCAGCCAGTCGATGTCGCGGCCCGGTCCCGGCAGCGACGCCAGGCGCTCGCCGAGGGCGTCGCGTACCGGGTCCGGCAGGTCGACCGTGAGGAGCGTGGCGGGAACGGAGGCCGCTTCGCAGGCGGGTGCGGTCATGGCGTGGTCCTTCCGGTGGTGGCGGGTACGGGTGCGATCGGTGCGGGCCCGGTCAGGCGAGGGCCGGGGTGGGAACCTGCCCGGCCCCGGCGGCCAGGCCGTCGTGCAGCCGCTGCGCGAGCCGCACGGCCGCGGCCTCGCCCTCGGCGGTGTGCAGCCGTGCGCTTCCCTCGCGGAGCACGGTGACCGGGACACCGTTCACGCGCCCCGGGGTGACGCCGTGGCGCAGCTGCGTCTCCTCCGGGTCCACGTAGCCGCCGATCACCGCCACCCGGTGGCCGTCCCCGTCCGACGGGCGCAGCGCCTCCACACCGTCGGCGAGGAACGCCTGGTGGGCCAGGTCCGCCGTGGCGCGGTCCGGATAGTCCAGCACCCGGGAACGGAGGTTGAGGACGACCGCGGAGGCGTCCGGACCGCCGGGACCGATGACCGTCCCGGTGAGGAACGGCTCCTGGTTGTGACGGCAGCGGATCGTGATCCCGTGGCGCTCCGCGAGACGTACGGCGCGGTGGTGCAGCACCTTGGCCCCGTGGAGCGACATGGCGGCGGCATCGCCGTACGAGACGTCCCGCAGCAGCCGGGTGTCCGTGACCCGGTTGGGGTCGCAGCTGTGGATGCCCGCCACGTCGGAGTGGATCTCGCACTCGGTGGCTCCGAGCGCCACGGCCGTGGCGACCGCGGACAGGTCGGAGCTGTTCTTGCCCAGCCAGGTGGGCCGCGCCCTGCCGTCGGCGGCCTGGCCACCGGGGACGACGACGACCTCGTGCTCGGCGAGGGCACGGCGCAGCGGCTCCGGGCCGATCTGTTCGAGCCGGGCCCACATGAAGGTCCGGTCGGTGGTGAACCCGTTCTCGTGCCCGGCCAGCACGGTGGTGCTGCGGCCCAGCCGGCGCAGCGCCGCCGCCAGGAGATGGGCGCTGACCGTGTCGGCGAGGGTGAGCAGGCCCGCCACCCCGTCGTCCCCGGGGCGGGGGTTCACCTCGTGCAGGCGCTCGCGGAGCCGCTCGGTCTCGCCCGGCATCGCGCTGACCACGATCGCGAGGCGCCGTCCGGACGCCGCGATCCGGGTGTGGAGCGCGCGGGCCAGATCACCGTACGCCCCGGGCGTCGCGAAGCTGGACCCGCCGAACTTGAGCACCAGGGGGCGGCCGCCGGGGATCACAGCGTGCCCCGGGCGACGAGTTCCTCGGCTGCCTGGAGCGCGTTGAGGGCGGCGCCGATCCGCAGGTTGTCGGCGACGACCCACAGCCAGAAGCCGCACGGGTCGTGCGGACTCACCCGGACACGGCCCACGTGCACGTGGTTGGCCTCGGCGACGGTGCGCGGGGTGGGGAAGGCGCCCGGGACGTGGCGGTCGTGGACGGTGACTTCGGGGAGGGCGCTCAGCGCGGCTACCAGTTCCTCCCGGTTCACCGGATCGTGGCATTCGACCCAGGCGGCCTCGGAGTGCCCGTTCAGCACCGGCACCCGCACACAGGTCGTGGTCACGTTGAGATGCGGCAGACCGAGGATCTTGCGGGACTCCTGGAGCATCTTCTGCTCCTCCATCGTGAAGCCGCTGTCCAGGAGTTCGTCGATGAAGGGGACCACGTTGAAGGCGAGGGTCGGGCTGAACTCGACCTCCGGCCCCGGGCTCGCGGGGTCCTCCAGCGCGGCGCGGGTGGCCTCGTGGAGCTCCGCCGTTCCGGAGTGCCCCCTGCCGGAGGCCGCCTGGTAGGTGCTCACCACCACCTTGCGCAGGCCCCAGCGGTCCTCGACCGGGCGCAGCAGCCGGACCAGCGGGATGGTGGAGCAGTTGGGATTGGCGACGATGCCGCTCACCGGGCGGCGGCCGAGCGTTTCCGCGTTGACCTGCGGTACGACGAGCGGGGTGTCCGGGTCCATCCGGAAGGCGTTGGTGTTGTCGATGACCAGCGCCCCCCGGGCCACCGCCGCCGGCGCCCACTTCCTGCTGACCTCGCTCCCGGCGGAGAAGAAGGCCAGGTCGACGGTGGAGAAGTCGAAGGTGTCGACGGCCGACACGCGATGCTCCCGGCCGTCCACCGTCAGGACGCGGCCCTCCGAGCGGGGCGAGGCGACGAGGTGGATCTCCCGGTAGCGGAAGGCCCGCTCCTCGATCAGGTCGATCAGTGTCCGGCCGACCGCGCCGGTGGCTCCGACCAGCGCGATGCGCGGGGCGTCGGTGTCGTACGGGGTGTGCGGCATGGTGTTCCCTTCGTGGAGTCGCGGAACGGTGCGTGGGCGGGGAGTTCACCGCAGGACGGGCAGGAGGTCACGCAGGGCGCTCGGCCGCGAGGCGACGGGCATGGCGTCGACGAAGTGCACGGTGGCACCGACATCGGTCGCGCCGGCGTCGGCCACCCGGTCGTCACCGACCATCGCCGCTTCGGTGCCGTCGACGTCCAGGAGCGCGAGAGTGATACGGAAGAGTTCGGCGTCCGGTTTCTGGATGCCGTGCTCGTAGGAGAGCACGTACGCGTCCACGAACCGGTCCAGGTCGTGGGCGCGGAAGACGGGGCGCAGGTCCCAGCCGATGTTGCTGATGACCGCGATGTCCACGCCGGCGTCGTGCAGGGCGGTGAACACCTCCTCGGTGTCCGGGTACGGCTGCCACGCGGGGGCGGTCATGTGCCGCTCGTAGAGCGCGTCGGTCAGCTCGGGCCAGGGCAGCCCGGCCGCGTGCAGCAGACCGGTGTACGCCTTCCGGTGCCGGGCGGCGTCCAGGTCCCGCTCCTGCCAGAGCCGCGCCAGAGCGGGGTCCACGTCGCGGGGCGCCGGACCGCCGGGCACCGCGCCGATGCTCCGCAACCGTTCCGCCCAGCGGCGCACCTCGTCCATGGAGACGTTCTCGCCCGCCTCGGTGAGGACGGCGCTCAGCCACTCCTCGGCGCTTTCGAGGTGGAAGAGGGTGCCTGAGAAGTCGAACATGCAGCCTTTGACGGACATGGGAGATCCTTCGTCGACGAGAGGGGGTCCGGGGACCGGGTCAGCGGGGAACGGGTGCGAAGCGGTCGATCCGGCCGATCGGCTCCCGCGGAGCCCAGCTCAGCCAGGGGATGTGGGCGTTGACCAGCTCGCCGTCCTCCCGCAGGACCGCGGCGGGCGGGTGGTTCATGTGCAGCAGCGGGTCGTCGAAGTTGTCGAAGGCCGCGGCGAAGTCCATCCGGTAGGCGAAGTCGGTGTCCTCACCGCCCCAGCCCTCGTACCGCTCGTCCATCCCGCCGATCTGCCGGAAGACACCCGCACGCACCCAGACACAGGCACCGGGCGGACGGCGCACCACGAAGCCCCGTACCTCCTCGGGATCGGCCCCGGCCGCGCCCTCCAGTACCCGCCGGCGCACGGCGTGGGCGGTGGACGCGGAGGTCATGCCGAGCATGTCCCGGTACGGGAGGTGTCCCCCGGTGCCGGGGCGGTTGAGCCGGGCGACGTTGCGGGCGATGAAGTCGCGGTCGGTGAGGACGTCGGCGTCCAGGACGCAGATCACCTCGGCCGCCTCCCCGGTGAGCATTACTCCGACGTTGACCGCCCAGGACTTGTTGAACGTGTCCGCCTTCGGGGCGAAGAGGTAGTGGTCGACGTACGGTTCGAGGACCTCGCGCCAGCGGGGCTGCTCGTCGGACTCGACGACGGTGATCCGGAACCGGTCGCGGGGGAACGACTGGTCGCCGAGCGACAGCAGGCAGGCCAGCAGATTGCGTGCCCGGACCCCACCGGTGTCGCGGTCCCGGAACGGGATCACGACGAGGACCGGCGCGTCCGGTGCGGCGGCCGGTGCCTGGCGCGGCGGTGTCGCCCGCAGCTCGTCGAGGCTCACCGCGACCCCGTCGGCGCGGTGGCGGCTGCCGAGGTGGTGCCCTAGGCGGTTGTCCCGTTCGGCCCGCCAGGCCGCATCGAACAGGGCCGCCGTGGCGGGTGCGTTCGGATCGGCCGCCGCGAGCGCCTCGACGAGGGCCCGATGACGGCCCGGGTTCTCGGGATCGGAGCGCAGCTCCCGTGCGAGGGAGCGCAGCCGCGGGTCGTCGAGCTCCTCCGCGGCCCGTTCCACCTCCAGGAACAGCGGCCGGTATTTCTCCCAGAAGAAGACGCAGGCGCGACGGGATTCCGGGTCCGCGGCGACGACCAGAATGTCGGCGACCGCCGTGGCGAGGACACGTGGATCGGTGGGCTGGATGCCGGACAATTCTCTCTACCCTTCAATTCTCTGGATCAGCTCTTCTGATTCCGCTTTCCGTGCGGCGCTCATGCCCCGGCGGCCGCGGAATCGGGTGCGGGCGCGGTGTGCGGGGGATTTCCGCGGCGCTGTGCGGCGAAGGCGCACATCAGGACGGCCGACAGCACGGCCAGCAGGCTGACGAGCCCGAGCGCCGCGCGGAGCCCGACCGCTTCCGCGGCGAATCCGATGAGGGGCGGGCCCATCAGCATCCCGGTGCCGTTGATGCTGGAGACGTAGGTGAGGGCCGGGCCGAACTGCTCGCCGCCCAGGCTTCCCGCGGTGGAGAAGACCACGGGCACGACCACGGACAGCCCGAGCCCCAGCGCCGTGTACCCGCACAGGGCGAGGAACGCGTCGCCGGAGGCGAGCGCGATCCCGAAGAGGACACCGGCCGGCGCCGCCGCGAACACCACGGTGCGTACCGCGCCCCAGCGGGCGGTCAGTCCGTCACCGGCCAGCCGGCCGGCCGCCATCGCCACCGAGAACAACGCGTACCCCAGGGAGGCGAAGCCGGTCGAGCGCCCCAGTTCCCCGTGGAGGTACAGCGCGCTCCAGTCGGCCGCCGCCCCTTCCCCGGCCGCGGCGCACAGCCCCGTGACGGCCAGCAGGGTGAGCGGGAACCGCAACCGCCGGGGCACCGGAACCCAGGCGCGCGGGGACTCCTCCCGCCGGGCCGGCCGCGCGGGGGCCGGCAGCAGACGGGTCGAGGCGGCCGCGGCCAGCGCGCCGAGGCCCACCGCCACCAGCGCGAAGTGGGCACGGGGTCCGATGCCGCCCGCCGCCGTGAGCCCTCCGACGAGCGCACCGGCGAGTCCACCGGCGCTGAACGAGGCGTGCAGGGAGGACATGACCGGACGCCCGCGCAGCCGTTCCAGCTCGACGCCGTGGGAATTCATCCCCACGTCCAGCAGCCCCATGGCGGCCCCGAAGAGGACGAGCGCCACGCCGAGCCCGAGCGGTCCGCGGACGAACGCCGGAGGGAGCAGCGCCAGACAGGAGAGCGCGGCGCCCACCCGGGTGACCGGAAGGCTCCCGGTCCGGGTGACCAGCTGGCCGGCCACCTGCTTCGAGAGCAGGGCGCCGAACGCGATGCCCAGGAGAGTGAGACCCAGGATCCCGTTGTTCGCGTCGACCTGTTCCTTGATGTCGGGAACCCGGGAGGCCCAGGTGCCGAAGAGAGTGCCGTTGACGAAGAAGACACCCATGAGAGCGACACGGGCCGAACGGAGCCGTGCGGGGCTCGGGACGGATTCTTTTTCGCGGACCATTTCGTGAACTCCGGGAAATCGGCCTCGGCATTCGCCGGACCGGGGCGAAATGCTGGAGCGGGACGGGAGATTCGGTGGTGTGGGGGTGTTCCTTCGATCCTTGCCGCTGGACAAGGGGGCGAAAAGAGGAATGCAGGAAGCAGAGGGCCGGGTGCAGCAAGATGAAGCACGTTTCCGGCCGGGTGGGTGAGCCGCACGCGGCGGTGTCAGCCGGCCGCCGAAAGGGCCCGGGACAGGGCGGTGCGCAGGATGTCCGCCGCGATGTCCACCTCCGCCTCCGTGCAGTTGAGCGGGGGCAGCAGCCGCAGTACACCGTCGTCCCGGCCGCCCAGCTCGATGACCAGCCCGAGCAGCAGCGCCTCGCGCTGGACCCGCAGCGCCAGACCGGAGGAGGGCCGCCCGGTCACCGGGTCCGCCAGCTCGACGCCGAGCATCAGCCCCAGCCCCCGTACGTCGCTGACCTGCGGGGTCAGCGCCCGCAGTTCCTTCAGCCGGCCGATGAGCTGGACGGAGCGCGCCCGCACATTGGCGAGGACGTCGTCCCTGTCGAACACCTTCATCGTCGCCACCCCCGCGGCGAAGGCCGCCTGATTGCCGCGGAAGGTGCCGCTGTGCGCGCCGGGCTGCCACACGTCGAGCCGCTCGTCGTAGAGGATCACCGCCGCGGGCAGGCCCAGGCCGCTCAACGCCTTCGAGGCGACGACGACGTCGGGCTCGATGCCGTACTGCTCGAAGGCGAACCAGGTACCGGTGCGTCCGCAGCCGCTCTGGACCTCGTCCACGATCAGTGGGATGTCCAGCTCGCGGGTCACCGCGCGCAGCCGCCGTACGAACTCGGGATCGGCGGGAATCACGCCTCCCTCGCCCTGCACCAGCTCCAGTACCACGGCCGCCGGGAGCGGGAGCCCCCCGTTGGCGTCGGTGAGGGAACGTTCCAGGAAGCCGGCGCAGTTGACCGAGCACGAGTCGCGCTCCAGCCCGAGCGGGCAGCGGTGGCAGTGCGCGTAGGGGAAGAAGTGCACATCGGGCATCCGGCCGCCCACGGGGGCCTTCTGCGAGACCAGCCCGGTGACGGACAGGGTGGCCAGTGAGCTGCCGTGGAACCCCCCTTGGAAGGTGACCACGTCCGTGCGCCCGGTGGCCGTCTTGCACAGCTTCAGGGCGGCCTCGACGGCGTTGGCGCCGGTGGGACCGCAGAAGTGGATCCTGGTGCGGGAACGCATCGGTTCGGGGAGCATCCCGAGGGTCAGGCCGGTGAACTCGTCCTTCACCGGAGTGGGGAAGTCCAACCCGTGGACGAACTCGTCGAGTTGCCGGTGGGCCGCCTCCAGGGGCTCCGGGGGGTTGTGCCCCAGGGGGAGGACACCCGCGCCGCTGAGGAAGTCGAGGAAGACGTTGCCGTCGAGGTCCTCCAGGTAGCTGCCCCGGGCGCGGCGGACCGCGAACGGCAGCCGCCGGGGGTAGGTACGGGCGTTGGACTCGCGCCGGCTCTGGCGCTCCAGCAGCTCGGCGCTGCGCGGCCCGGGCAGTGGGCCCCGCACCGACGGTCCGGTGGGGTGCGGTGTGCGGACGGGAACGGGGGAGGGGGAAAGAGTGGACAGGGTCATGACGGGCTCCTGGAGGGCGTCGGGAGGGCGGGCTCGGGGAGGTGCGGGGGCTGTCCGGCGGGGCGTCGGCGGGTGACCGCGACCACCAGGACCCCGACGACGACGGCCTGCCCGGCGGCGTACAGCCAGAACTGCGCCGGGGAGCCGGCGGACTGGCCGACGGCGTAGAGCTGCCCGCCGACGATCCCGCTGAGGAGGGAGCCGCCGCCCAGGGCCAGGCGCTGGCTGCCGATGGCGAGGGCCGGGCGGTCCGGCACGGTTTTCAGCGCCTCCAGATCGTTCTTGAGGAAGAGCACCCCCTCGCCCACACTGATCGCCACCGTCCCGAGCAGGACGAAGGCGACCCCCGGCCGGGCCAGGGCGAGAAAGCCGAGGGCGAGGGCGGGGAAGGCGACCAGCACGGCCCGGGAGTAGCCGAGTCGGCCGATCAGACGGGCCGCCGGGGGCTGGCCGATCACCACCAGGACACAGTTGAGCACCAGCGCCGTGCTGTAGAGCACCGTCGAGTGGGTCGCGGTGACGAAGACGCCCAGGTAGTTCTGGAAGTACCAGTAGACGTAAGCGGTCGCCAGGGCGACCAGGGCGGGCGCGGTCAGGAAGGCCCGCGCCCAGTCGCCGCGTCCGGCCCGCACGCGGACGGACGCGGTGGTCCCGTGCGGTGCGGGCAGCAGGACCAGGTGCGCCAGTGTCATCGTCGCGAACATCACGGCGACGACGGAGAAGACGAGCAGGGGCATCCGCGAGATCAGGAGACCGGACACCAGGGTCCCCAGGGCCATTCCGGAACTCAGGGCCGAGTTGTTCACCGACAGCAGTACCGGACGGTGTTCCTCGGGCACCTCCGACACCAGGTACGCCTTGTTGGCGGGGGAGTACAGCGTGTCGCCGAGAGCAGTGACCAGCACGGCGGTGACGGCCAGCGCCGGGCTGTCCAGGCCGACGGCGAACAGGGTGAAGCCGGCCGTCCGCACGGCGAGCCCGGTCACCATCGAGCGCTTGTAGCCCACCCGTTCGGCGACCAGGCCGCCACCGAGGGCCCCGGCGAACTGGAGGAAGGAGGTGACCCCCAGCAGCAGCCCCACCGGGCCCATCGCCATCCCCAGCCGGTCGTGCAGCAGGATCGCCAGGAACGGCAGGACCATGAAACTGCCCAGGGGCATGACGAACGAGGTGACGAGCAGGAACCGCAGGGTCCAGGGGAGGCGGGCCATGTCGGCCCACAGCTCAGAACGACGGATGCCAGACATCGCCGTCCTCGAATTCCACCCAGTAGGTGCGGGAGATCTCCTTCTTCACCGGCTCGGCCGCCGCGTGGTCCGGCAGACGGAGCCAGATGAGTCCGGGGCGCCCGCCCGAGTTGTCGATCACCGGGGCCGGCACCAGGCCCGGCCGGATGTCGATCTCGAAGTCCTTGACGCCCTCGATGTCCCGGAGCAGTTCGGGGTCCGCGGTGCGGCGGACCCGTTTGCGCGGGGGCATCAGGGACAGGCACATGCCCGTCGCCGTGTACGGCGGCAGGTGCGGCGAGGTGGTGTCCGTACCGCCCGGCAGCAGGCTGCGCAGCATCGTGCCGATCTCGTCCACACCGGTGGCGTGCTCGACCATGCGGAAGATGCGCATGCCCCCGATCCGGGGCTGGGACTCGATGATCACGGGACGGCCGTCCGCGCTGATCTTGACCTCGGTGTGGGTCAGCCCCCAGTCGTGCCCGATCGCGTCGAGGAAGGCCAGCACCGTCCGGTGGATCTCCGGAAGGGGATCGTCGTACGGGGGAGCGGGCGGAACGGAGATCTCCGTGATCGCCAGGTTCGGATGGGTGCGCAGCCGCCCGGCGGAGACCCCCGCGATGCTGTGCCGGCCGTGCAGCGTGACGGTCTCGACGCTGTAGACCACGTCGCCCGGGACGAACTCCTCGGCCAGGTAGGGGCCGTCGTGCCAGAAGGCGGTGTCCTCCAGCGTTTCGTCCAGCTCCGCTCCGGTGAGGAGCTGGCGCACACCCACACTGCCCGCTCCGGAGACCGGCTTGACGACCAGCGGCACCCCGTGGCGCGCGTGGAACTCGCGGAGTGCCGCCGCGTCCGGGACGCGGGCCCAGGCGAGGGCGAGTTCGGGATGCCCGGCCAGGGCGGTGCGCATCAGGTCCTTGTAGTGGGTGATGGCCACCGTCCGCAGGGAGAGCCCGCGCAGACCCAGGGCGTCGGCGACGACGGCGGAGCTCTCGGTGCCGAACTCGCCGAACGAGACGGCGGCCTCGAGGGGCATCTCCCGGTGGATGCGGCGGGCGGCGGCCAGCACGGCCGCGGTCTGGTCCGCCGGCATCTCGTGGACGGAGCGGCAGCGCGCGAGGACCTCGCGGTCGGCCTCGGAGAACTCGGTGGTGTCCCCGATGAAACTCACCTCGAAGCCGAGGGCGAGTGCCACCTCCGGCACTCCCGCCCAGCCGCTGAGGACCAGGAGATGCGGCTTGTGCTCAGGCATCGTCGTCTCCCGTCAGGATGCGTACCTCGCCCGCGGCGGAGAGCGCGTTCTGCAGGGCCGTCTCGCTGGTGGCACCGGTGGCCAGGAGCACGCCGACGCAACCGTCCTGGTTGGTGACGGTGCGGACGCGGGTGCCCGGGGGCAGCGAGGTGTACAGCGCGGGACCGCCCGGATGCGCGGCCAGGGATTCGATGCCCTCGTAGCCGAGGTGGACGCCCGGTCGCTCCGGGTAGAGCAGCACCTGGGCGACACCCCGGCGCGGGGTCAGGGGTGCGTCCAGGAGGGCGGGACGGCGGCGCAGCGCGAGATCGACGAACGCCGCGTACAGGTTGATGTCCAGGGACTGCGAGATCGCCTCGCCGACCAGGGCACCCGCGAGCCGGGGGTTGATCTCGACGACCTCGAAGCCGTCCTCCTGCATGATGAACTCGGTGTGGGCGAAGCCTTCCTCGTACTCCACGGACTTGAGCACGTTCTCGATCCACCGCGTGAGCTCCTCCGCGGCTCCGTCGGGCAGCCGCACCGGGAAGCCCAGTGCCTCCTCGCGGAAGGCCGGGGGTGCGGACATGATGCGGCTGTTGAGGCCGATCACCCGGGTCTGCCCCTTCCAGGTGAGGGTCTCCACGCTGTACAGCGGTCCGAGGAAGTACGGCTCGGCGGTGGGGGCGCCGCGCAGGGTGCAGCTGCGCATCTCGGCCAGCACCCGGGTGAGTTCGTCGTGGGTGCGGGCCAGCCAGACGTGCTCGCTGGAGGTGCCGGAGCTGTCCTTGACGATCAGCGGGAGGCCGACCCGGGACGCCAGGGCGGACGCGTCGTCCGTGTCGGTGACCGTCGAGCCGGCGGAACGGGACAGCCCGTGCTCGTGCAGGTGCCTGCGCAGTCGCGCCTTGTCCCGCACCAGACGTACGGCCTCGGCGGGCTGCCCCGGCAGCCCGAGTTCCTCGCGGGCGGCGAGCGAGACCAGGCTCCAGGTGTCGGTGGTGCTGAGCAGTCCCGCCAGGTCGCCGATCCGCCGGGCGGCCGCGACGACCTCGCCGACGTCGTGGGTGTCCACATCGTGGACCACGAGGAGCGGGCTGTCGATGCGGGAGAGCTCGTGGGTGTACTCCTGGCGGTCACCGGTCAGCAGGTGGACGATGAGTCCTTCCCGTCCGGCGGCTTCCACCAGCCGGCCCAGACCGAACTGGAGCCATTCGAGGACGATGAGATTCCGCCCCGAGGGGGCGGGGACCGAGGCACTCACAGCAGGACCTCCTTGCTGCGCGACGGGGTGGGCGGGACGTCGGGAACGACGGTGTACCGCGCGTGGCGGGTCGTGCGGAGGCGCTCGGCGCCGGCCGGTCGGTAGTCGCGGCGCTCCCAGTCCATGACCGACCACGGGAAGGAGAGCTGGTCGAGGGAGTCGATGCGGCTCGGGGCCAGGGCCTCGATGCCCCGGTCAGCCTCGGCGCGCGCGTAGACGTTGTCCGCGTAGCGGTGCCCGGTGTCGGCGGCGATGAACACGCAGGGCCGCTCCGGTGCGCGCGCGGCCTCCCAGGTGGCGGCGAGGTAGTTGCAGCCGGAGGACATGCCCGCGTAGACGGCGTGGTGCCGGAGCAGCGCGGTCGTGGCTGCCGCCGCGCTGTCGAAACCTATCCAGTGCACCCGGTCGTAGAGCTCGTAGCGCACGTTCCGCATGACGATGGGGCTGCCGATTCCGGCGATGCTGGCCACCGGGTCCTCGACCGGATCGCTGCCGAAAGTGACGCTCTCGAAGGGCTGGACGCCCACGAGCGTGACATCGGCGCCCATTCCCCGCAGATATGTGGTGATGCCGCCGGTGGAAGCTCCGGTTCCCACTCCGCCGACCAGGTTGAACGGCCCGCCGCCGAATTCGCCGTGCAACAACTCGGCACATGCCTGATAGCCGAGGTAGTGCACGTCGTCGTGGTACTGCTGCATCCAGTGGACGTTTTCCTCGGTGTCGAGGATCTCGGCAACCCTGTCGAGACGGGCACGCTGGTCCATCTTGTCGACGAGGGGTCCCGGCGGTATTTCCACCTGATCCACCCGGGCCCCAAGCATTTCGAACTGCCTGCGCATGTTGTCGTCGATTTTCGTCGAACACACGATCCGGCACTGCATTCCGAACTTGTGGCAGGCAAGGGCGAGTGAATGGCCGTACGTGCCGCTGGAGCTGTCCATGAGGGTGTCGCCCGGACGGACGACTCCTTCGGCCAGAAGCCGTCGAACCGCTTCGATCGCCGAATAGAGTTTCATCATCTCGAAGCGCAGCACGTAGAGATTGCGGTCCAGGCGGACCACATCGGGTTTCTTCATCGCATCCGCGATGTGATCGAACACGGCATCGTCCTGTTCTGTGAAGCGGCCGTCCGAACGCGAGCGGGGAATTCCGGGGCCCGGTGCGGAACGTGTTCCGGCCGGAAGGGCGGCCCGGTCAGACGGCCGCCGCGACGCGTTCCGCAGCGGCTATGCCGAAGGTGCGGTGCGCGGTCCTGGCGACGAGGAAGGAGATGTCCTCGTCGGTGAGCCCGTGCGCCTTGGCGTTGGCGATGTGCCGGACCAGGGGCCGGGAACCGGCGGCCACCACGCCGTTCTCCTCGTACCACAGCGCGTTGTCCCCGGTGTGGTGCAGCGAGCGTCCGCCGAGCCGTGCGGAGTCGCAGCGGTCGGTCATGATCATCGCGTTGCGGGGGCCCATGAGCTGGACCGCGCGGGTGGCCAGGGCCAGATCCACGTGCTCGCCGTCGAAGTTGATGCACGCGGAGATCCGGCCGTCGACCGCCTGCTTGATGATGGCTCCGGGCACCGGCCCGGCCATCTCGGCGATGTTGTCCAGGGTCCAGTTCGGCAGGTCGTAGGAGGCGATGACCTCGTCGCGCTGGGCCCGTGCCCGGTCGGTGCGGAAGGCGTGCCGGATGTTGAGCGGCATGTCGTTGAAGAGGTGGTCGGTGGTCACGCGCACACCCGTGCCGTTCCACTCCGAACGGTGGGCGGTCTCCACGATGGCGTCGACGGTGGCCGCGCTGCGGGCCGGGTCGTCACGGGTGAAGTGCCCCAGCGCGGGGCGGACACCGTGCGCGAGCAGGGTGGGCACGATCCACTCGAAGTCGCTCTCCCGCAGGTGGGGGTCGTCCTGCAGCACCGACTCGGGCGAGTAGGCGTCCGGGGAGACCACCGTGTAGACCAGCCCGTGGTCGCCGAGCGAGGCCAGCCGCTCCCACTCGCCCCGGCTGGGCGCCCACACCGTGGACTGCGGGGTGCCGCCGCGGTGCGAGAGCAGCGGCCCCTCCAGCGCCACTCCGGGTATGTGCGTGAGCAGACCGTCCGCGCGCTTGGCGGCGTACCGCCGCATGAAGTCCTCGAACTCCCCGAGGCGGTCACGATGCAGATACATCGTCGGAAGGGCCAGTACGCCCTCGCCGGCGCACCACATGTCCAGCCGGTCCAGGTCGACGCGTGTGAAGTCGGAGAAGTCCACGTCGCCGAAACCGTGGCAGTGCACTTCGACCGGTCGCATTCCGTTTTCGTCGAGCGGGAACGGGGCGGGGCCCTGGGAGATGGGCATGGATTCCATGATGGTGTTGCTCCTTCTTCTTTCCGGGGAAACCCTGTGCATATTTCCGGCAGGTATTCCTCGCGATGAGATGCGGAACTTCCAAGAGTCTGCGGGGAAGTCGAGCCGCATCGCCAGAGGATCTGGCAATCACTTAGCTGCATTGCAGGAAGATGAGGGCGCGCCGGGAACCGGGTCCTGCCTAGGCTCGGCGCGTCGGAACCCGCTCGGGCTTTTCCTTCCTCGCTCCGCACGGCACGTACAAGGCGGCCGGTCACGAGAGAGACCCGCCTGCACAGTGCCGCGGGTGCCAGGTACGGAGGCCCCCTCATCTCCCGGAAGGGAGCGCCCATGGTGTCGTCCGAGACAGGACCTGAGCAGGTAGTCCCCCAAGCGAGCCGGGGTCGTCGCGTACTCCTCTCCAGCGTCTCCTCCGATTCCCACACCTGGAATCTGGTCTATCTCCAGCTGCTGCTGGAGGAATGGGGACACGAAGTGCACAACGTCGGTGCCTGTGTGCCCGACGAGCTGCTGATCTCGCGGTGCCGGGACTACGCCCCCGACCTCGTCGTCATCAGCACGGTCAACGGCCACGGAGCCGCGGACGGAGCACGGATGATCCGCCGGCTGCGGGCCCTGAAGGGATGGGAACGACTCCCCGTGGTCATCGGCGGCACGATCGGCACTCGCGCCGCGGCCGCCGGCACGTACGCACCGGAACTCCTCGAAGCCGGATTCACCGCGGTCTTCGAGAACGGCTCCGGCATGAGGGAGTTCTGCCACTACGTGAGCACCGTGCCGGCCGGCACCCTGCTCGCGGCGGGCAGCCGGTGAGTGTCCGGGGAACAGCCCCCAACACCGCCACCCCGTCCTTCGGCCGATCCGTGGCCGAGGCGGCCCGGACCGGCGAGCTCGTGGTGCAGCCGCGGATGGGGATCGCCGAGCCGTCCGCCATGCGGGCCGGCCTCCTCGCCGTCCACCGGAGCCGCGCCCGCACGGCCGGAACCCTCACCCTGGACAGCTACACCCGGGTCGGCGACCTGCGCGCGGCACGGCGCGCGGTACGCGCCGGCGAGGAACTCAACGGCTACCCGATTATCACCCACGGACCGGCGGTCACCCGGGAACTCCTCCGGGACCTGGACGGCTTCCCCGTCCAGGTACGGCACGGCTCGGCCCGCCCGCTCGGGATCGTGGGCGCCCTGCTCGACGCCGGACTGGACGCCACCGAGGGCGGACCGGTCTCGTACTGCCTCCCCTACGGCCGTACGCCGCTGAGGGAATCCGTCGAGGCATGGGCGCGGTGCTGCGAACTTCTGGCCGAACGCTCGCCCACAGCCCATCTGGAGACCTTCGGGGGGTGCATGCTGGGCCAGCTGTGCCCGCCCTCGCTGCTGGTGGCCCTGTCGCTGCTGGAGGGGCTCTTCTTCCGCCAGCACGGGCTGCGGGACGTCTCGCTGAGCTACGCCCAGCAGACGGACTTCGAACAGGACGCCGCCGCCGTAGCCGCGCTGCGCCGACTGTCCGACGAGTACCTGGGCGATGTCCGCCGCCACATCGTGCTCTACACGTACATGGGGGTCTTCCCGCGTACCGAGCCGGGGGCGATGGCCCTGCTGCGCGACAGCGCCCGGCTTGCCGTGCGCACCGGCGCCGAACGGCTGCTGGTCAAGACACCCGCGGAGGCGCACCGGATCCCCACGGTCCGGGACAATGTGCGCTCCCTGGAAGCGGCCGCCCGTGCGGCCCGGCAGGCTCGTGCCGAGGGGCTCCACCTCCTGGGCCCGGCACCCGACGACGGCGTGCTCGACGAGGCCCGCACGCTCGTGGAGGCGGTGCTCGAACTCGGCCCCGACATCGGGCGGGCGCTCGTCACGGCGTTCACGCGCGGCCTTCTCGACGTCCCGTACTGCCTGCACGACGACAACGCCCGACGTGCCCGTGGCGTGCTCGGCGGCGACGGCCGGCTCCACTGGCTCCGCACCGGCGCCATGCCGATCCGCCCGTCGCGGGCGGCGGGGCACGGGGGGACACGCGCCGACGACCTGCTGGGGATGCTCTCGCACATCCAGACCGTCTACGACAGCGAACCCCTGGACTGGACGCGCGACGACACGAACGGCCCGGAACACCTCTTCCCACACGACGCAAGGAGTGCGCTGTGAACACATCTCAGGCACCGTCCCGGCAGGAGCCCCACACCATCGTGGTCGTCGGCACCGGGCCGCGCGGGCTGTCGGTCCTGGAGCGGCTGGCCGTGCGGCTGCGCGAGACCGCGGAGCAGGACCCCAGCCCCGTCACCATCTACGCCGTGGACTCCGTGGAGGTCGGAGCCGGCCGCATCTGGCGCACGGACCAGGAGCCCTGGTTCGCGATGAACACGGTGATCGGCCAGGTCACCATGTTCTCCGGAGGGCCGGACGGCGGCCGCCCGCGTCCCGGCGCGGGCCCCTCGCTGGGACAGTGGCTGCACGAGTACGCCCCGGAGCGGGCACGCCCCGGGGACGGCCACGATCCGCACGACTTCGCCTCCCGCCTGGAGTACGGCCGATATCTGCGGTTCGTCTACCGAACACTCACCGATGAGATGCCGCCACACATACGGTTGATACCGGTGGTCGGCCGGGTCACCTCGGTCCGACCCGGCCAGGACGGGCGCTACCTGGTGTCGATGGACACGCGGCGCGCCCTGGAGGCCGACCGGGTGGTGCTCGCCACCGGCCACCCGGAGAACGAGCCGGACGCGTTCGACGGGGCCATGGCGGAATTCGCCGAGGGGCGCCCCGGTGTGCACTACGTCCAGGGCAACTCCGCCGCCGACATGGACCTGGCCGCACTGGTGCCCTCCGGCGGGAGCGTCGCCGTGCGGGGAATGGGCCTGTCCTTCTACGACGTGCTGATGTCACTGACGGTGGGGCGCGGCGGCCGGTTCGTCCGGGACGGGAACGACCGGCTGCGCTACGAGCCGGACGGGAGCGAGCCGACGATCGTGGCAGGTTCCCGCAGCGGACTGCCCATTCCCTCCCGCGGCCACAGCCAGAAGGCACCCAACTACGTGCACCGGGGAGCCTTCCTGACCGACGACGCCGTCGCCGCGGCCCGGGACCGGCGCAGGCGGGCGGGCGGCAGCGGGCAGCTCGACTTCGGCGAGGACCTGCTGCCCCTGGTGGAACAGGAGATCCGGCACGTCTACTACACGGGACTCATGCGCTCCCGGCACGGCGCACAGGCGGCGGAGAAGTTCGCCTCCCGCTACGCGTCGGAGGTGCACGCCGGAGGCGACGGCACCGGGGCGGTCGCGGAGGCCGGGCTCGCCGACGCCCCGGAGCTCGACCTGCGCCGCCTGGCCAGGCCCTTCGAGGGCGAGCGCTTCGGCGATCCGCGGGAGTGGCGCCACCGGGTCGTCGACGTGCTCCGGAAGGACCTCGACGAGGCCGCCCTGGGCACGGTCGACGGACCGCTGAAGGCGGCTCTGGACACCCTGCGCGATCTTCGCGGGGTACTGCGCTCCGCGGTGGACTACGGAGGGCTGCTGCCGGGGTCGTACGACCGGGACTTCCGCCGCGGCTACGTACCGGTCAACGCGCTGCTCTCGGCGGGGCCGCCCATGGTCCGCACGGAGCAACTGCTGGCCCTGATGGACTGCGGGATCGTCGAAGTGGCGGGCCCGGGAACCGAGTTCGGGACGGACGAGGAAGCCGGTCGGTTCACGGCGCACTCGCCCCAGGTCGAGGGGTCCCGGCGATGGGCCGATGTGTTCGTCGACGCCCGGATTCCCTCACCGGACCTGGGACGGGACCTCTCGCCGCTGACCCGGCAGCTGCTCTCCGACGGACTGGTACGGCAGTTCGTCAACCGGGACCCGGCCACCGGCGAGGAGTTCGCCACCGGCGGGCTCGACGTCGAGCGGGGCTCGTTCCGGGTCGTCGACGCGCAGGGCAGGGCGCACCGCGGCCTGTTCGCCCTGGGAATCCCCACCGAGCACGTGCGCTGGTTCACCCAGATCGGCAACGGGCGCCCCGGACTGAACACCGAGTTCCGAAAGGTGGCCGACGCGGTGGCGGCCGAACTGCTCCCCACCCGGACCACCGACGACGCGCACACCCAGCGGCGTGTCGCCGCACGAGCATGAAAGGGCCGACGAACATGCCCCGAGACGAGTCCGAGGCGACCCGCGCCTTCCGGGCGGCACGGGATGTACTACTGGAGCACCGGGAGGACCTGGAGGGGGCCCGCCGGGCCTTCGCCTGGCCCCGCCCGGAGCACTTCAACTGGGCCCTGGACTGGTTCGACGTCGTCGCCGAGGGCAGCACGGCGCCGGCGCTGCGCGTCCTGGGGCCCGCCGCGGACGGCTCGGCCGACGCAGAGGTCTCCTACGCGCACATGTCGCGCCGCTCCGACCAGGTGGCCGTGTGGCTGCGCGGGATCGGAGTACGCCGGGGCGACCACCTGCTGGTGGTGATGCACAACCGGGTCGAACTCTGGGAGACGCTGCTCGCAGCCATGAAGCTCGGTGCCGTGGTCGTACCCACGTACACCACGACGACCGGCCCCGAACTCGCCGACCGGATCGAGCGCGCGGAGATCCGGCACGTGGTGGCGGAGGCCGGGACGGTGCCGAGGTTCGACGGGATCGGCGGCACCTGGACGCGGCTGGTGGTCGGCGGGGAGGCCGAGGGGTGGCTGCCGTTCGAGGAATCCCTGCGGGCCGGGCAGGAGTTCGTGCCGGACGGACCCACGAGGTCCGACGAACCGCTCTTCCGCTATTTCACCTCGGGCACCACGTCCCGCCCGAAGATGGTGGAGCACACCCACCTCAGCTACCCGGTGGGCCACCTCTCCGGGATGTACTGGAACGGCGTGCGCCGCGGGGACCGGCACCTCAACGTCTCCGCGCCGGGCTGGGCCAAGCACGCCTGGAGCTCCTTCTTCGTGCCGTGGAGCGCGCAGGCCACCGCGGTCGCCCTGGCGACCCCCCGGCCGGGGCCGCGGGAGGTGCTGACCGCGCTGCGCACGCGGGCCATCACCACGGTGTGCGCACCGCCCACCGTGTGGCGCGGCATGGTCCAGGAGGGGCTGGGGCCCCGGCCGCCGGCACTGCGGGAGGCCACCGCGGTCGGCGAGTCGCTGGAACCCGCGCTCTTCCACGCCGTGCACGAGGCGTGGGGGCTCCAGGTGCGGGACGGTTTCGGGCAGACCGAGACGACGGCGCAGATCGGCAACCCGCCGGGCCGCACCGTCCGCCCCGGCCGGATGGGTTGGGCGCTTCCCGGGTACGACCTGCGACTGCTCGACCGGGAGACCGGGGCCGAGGTACCGGACGGCACCCCGGGGGAGCTCTGCGTGCGGCTGTCGCCCGCGCCGGCCGGAATGATGACCGGATACGCGGGCGACGAGGCCAAGACCTCTCAGGCGTTCCGGGACGGCCACTACCACACCGGCGATCTGGTGCTGCGGCACGAGGACGGCTCGTACGCGTACGTCGGACGCACCGACGACATGTTCAAGTCCTTCGACAACCGGATCTCCCCGCTGGAGCTGGAGCGCGCTCTGCTGCACAGTCCCGCCGTCGGCCAGGCCGCAGTCGTGCCGGTACCGCATCCGGTGGGTCTGTGGCAGGCCAAGGCGTACGTGGTCCCCGCCCGCGGGCACCACCCCGGGGCGGAGACGGCGCGCATGGTCTTCGACGAGATGACCCGGCTGCTGCCGAGCGAGAAGTGGGTGCGGCTGCTGGAGTTCACCACCGAACTCCCGCTCACCGCCTCAGGAAAGATCCGCCGCGCCGAACTGCGCGACCGCACGCGGAGCACGGGCACGGTCCACGAATGGCTCGGCGCGGAGGGAGGAGCGCGGTGAGCGCGCCGGACCCGCTGCTCTGCCTCTGCGCCCACGTACCCGAGTCCGAGGTGGTGGCCGCGGTGGCGGCGGGAGCCACGGACGTGACCGCGGTGGGCACGGCCACGGAGGCCGGCACCGGCTGCGGCGACTGCGTGGTCGACATCGAGGACGTGCTGGCCGAGCGGGCCGCCGCGGTGCCCGCCTCCTCGGCCCGGTAGCCGCGCGCCCGGTCCCGTCGCCCGGCACGGCGACGGGACCGGGCCCGGCCGTGGGAAGCGGTGACCGGCCAGACGTCACGAACCCATCGGGCAATACGATCAGTTGGCATCGCGGGCACATGGCACGGCATACGATTCGGCCGTACGGAGGACGAACCGCACGCCTTTCGCGACGGCTACGACATCACCATCGGGTTGGACCGCGACGCGTACGACATGAAGCGAGAAGGAACATGAACACCAGCTCCGAGCTCGAAGCCGAGATCCGCAGCGGCATACCGCACTCCGCCCGCGTGTGGAACTACTGGATCGGCGGCAAGGACCACTACCCCGTCGACCAGGAGCTGGGCGACCAGGTCATCGCCAGCTATCCCCAGACCCGGGATCTCGCCCGGGCGTCGCGCGCCTTCCAGGCCCGTGCCGTGCGGTACTTGGCGGGTGAGGCGGGAATCACCCAGTTCCTCGACATCGGAACCGGCCTCCCCGTGCAGAACAGCACCCACGAGGTCGCCCAGAGCATCCGGCCGACGGCGCGCATCGTCTATGTCGACAACGACCCGCTGGTCCTGGCCCACGCGCGCGCCCTGCTGACGAGCGCGCCGGAAGGCGTGACGGACTACGTGCACGCCGACATGCTCGACGCCGAGCGGGTGCTCCAGGAAGCCGCGCAGACCCTGGACATGACCCGGCCGGTGGCCGTCATGGTGCTGTCCACCCTCGGCCACGTCGAACCTCAGGCCGGCATCGACCTCATGCGCCGGTACCTGGCCGGTGTGCCCGAGGGCAGCCACCTGGTGCTGTGCGACACCGTCGCCACCCCGCAGACACTCGCGGCCCAGGAGGCGTACGCGGCGGGGGACACCCCGCCCTACCTGGTGCGCCGGCCCGAGGAGATCCTCGCGAGCGCCGACGGTATGGAGCTGGTGGAGCCGGGGTTCGGTTCCATTTCGCTGTGGCGCCCGGAGCCGGGCGACGACACCTCCGAGCCGGTCGACCAGTGGGGTTTCGTCGCCCGTAAATGACGGGCCGCCCCGCCGCGTCCACGGAAGGGCGGGTGAGCGGCGGAGCCGCCCGTGCACGGCGGTGAACCGTGGCACACTGCGCGCCACCGGCCCGTGCCGGCCGTGCCGCTCCCGAGGAGGTCCCATGCCCGCTCCCGCCACCAGGAAACGAACGGTCGCGGCGGTCCACGCCGCCCCGGTGTTCATGGACACCGGGGCGACGGTCGACAAGGCCGTCGCCCTGATCGAGCGGGCCGGCCGGGAAGGCATCGACCTGCTGGTGTTCCCGGAGACCTTCGTGCCGGGCTACCCGTACTGGATCGAGGCGTACGCCCCGCTGGACCAGCAGGGGGCCGACGCCGCCTACGCCGGGGCGTCCGTCGAGGTGCCGGGCCCCGAGATCGCCCGGGTCCGGTCGGCCTGCCGACGGGCGGGTACCGGGGTGGTCCTCGGCGTCAGCGAACGCCTCGCATCGACCCGTACCTGCTTCAACAGCCAGGTCTTCATCGACCCCGACGGGACCCTGCTCGGAGTGCACCGCAAGCTCCAGCCCACCTACGCGGAACGCATGGTGTGGGCCCAGGGCGGCGGCGCCACGCTCCGTGTGTTCGACAGCGCGCTCGGCAGGATCGGCGGTCTGGCCTGCTGGGAGCACACCATGAACCTGGCCCGGCAGGCCCTGGTCGCCCAGGGGCAGGAGATCCACGCGGCGGCCTGGCCCGGACTGTCCACCATGGCCGGTTTCGAGGCCGTCGCCGACGTACAGATCGACGCGATGATGAAGACCCACGCCCTCACCGCCCAGGCGTTCGTGGTCTCCGCGGGCAATCCGGTCGACCGGACGTGCCTGGACTGGATGGCGGCCAACCTCGGCCCGCAGAAGCACATCACCGAGGGCGGCGGCTGGTCGGCGGTGATCCACCCCTTCACCCAGTATCTCGCGGGCCCGCACACCGGCCCCGAGGAACGGCTCGTCACGGCGGAGATCGACCTCGACGACCTGAACGCCGTCAAGGTCTGGGTCGACTCGCGCGGCCACTACGCACGACCGGAGATCCTCGGCCTGCGCGTCGACCACCGGCCGCTCTGGCACGACGAGACCGACCACCGTTGGCCCCTGGCCCCGGACGACGACGGGCCCGCCACCACCGACGGAACGGACTGACCGGGGCGGCCCGCACACCGACCCGGGGGTGCGGGCCGCCGGAGCAGGTTCCCGTCGGAGGCCGCGCCGGATCCCTTCAACGGCGTGGCCCGCACCATCGACTTCACGGAGCACAGCGGCCCTCCGATGTGCGGTGCGGGGTGGGTGAGGTACATCGCTGATGCACCGGGCCGGACGATCGGCGCCGGTGGACCCTCAACGGGTGGCGAGGAGACCGGACACCAGGGCCCGGAGCCCGTCCATGTAGGTGTCGTCGCCGGTGAGCGGGGCCCAGCGGTCGGCGACCTCCGCCAACCGGGGCAGCTCGTCCGGATCGAGACCGCCGAATACCTGCTCCCGGTAGGTCGCACGGTCGTCGTCCGCGCGCCGCCGGGCCGCTGTCGCCCGGACCACGATCTCTCCGGCGGTGTAGTACCAGATCGCACGGTAGCCGTGCACGGCCCGCTCGGGGGACAGTCCGCATTCGACCAGGCCGTCGACCATCTGCTCGACGAACCACAGCGCGGACGCCGACATCAGGTCATCGGCGGTCAGCACCTCCACGATCCAGGGACAGGCGGCGAGCGCCTCATGGACCGCGGCGGCGGCGCCGACGACGCGCTCGCGGGGGTCGGCGGGCGGTTCGGGCCGACGCAACGCCCGCGCGGCGTAGTCGTCCAGTAGCAGGACCAGCAGCTCTTCCTTGTTGCGGACGTGGTGGTAGAGCGCCATCGGCGTGCTGCCGACCTCCGTGGCCAGCCGCCGCATGGTCAGCTGGTCCACACCTTCCTCGGTCACGATCCGGCGGGCCGTCCCGATGACCTCTTCCCGGGAGAGACGGGGCGGTCTGCCAGGGGATCTGTGCGGTGCGGGCGGCTGCGGCATGTCCCCCATCATTCCCCAGGTATCGACAGTCGCGGTCCCCCGAAGCTAGTTTCTTTACATGTATAAAAATTTACGAGGACGACCCGGGGTGGCGCTGGCGGCCGCGGCCGTCGCCCAGTTCGTCTTCGCCCTGGACATGTCGGTGGTCAACGTCGCACTGCCGGTGATCCGCACCGCGTTGGGATTCGCGCCGCTCGATCTGTCGTGGATCGTGCACGGCTACGCGCTCACCTTCGGTGGGCTCCTGCTGCTGGGGGGCCGCGCCTGCGACCTGTACGGCCACCGTCGGCTGCTCATGGGGGGTCTGGCCTTCTTCGGGCTGTGCTCGCTGGCGGGCGGACTGGCCCAGGCCCCCTGGCAACTGATCGCCGCCCGTGCCGGCCAGGGGCTGGGTGCTGCCGCGGCCGCCCCGGCAGCGCTGGGGATGCTCATGTCCGTTTTCCCCGAGGGCCCCCGGCGGGTGCGGGCGCTCGGGGTGTGGAGCGCGGTGAACGCCGCAGGCGGAGCACTGGGGGTACTGGCAGGTGGTCTGCTGACCGAGTACGCGGGTTGGCGCTGGGTGATGCTGGTCAACCTGCCCATCGTCGCGGCGGCTCTCGTGTTGGTCATGGCAGTCGGAACAGCCGGGGCCCGGACCGGCCGACGCGAAAGGCTGGACGTACTCGGCGCGGTCCTCGCGACCGGCGGAGTCGGGCTGCTGGTGTTCGGCGTCGTCCGCACCGACACCCGAGGATGGGCGTCCCCGGCCACCGTGGCGACGCTCGTCGCGGCGGCCGCGCTCCTGGCCGCCTTCGCCTTCGTCGAATCAAGGGCCGCCGAGCCGCTGCTCCGCCTCGGCCTGCTGCGCAGTCGCTGGGTGGCCGGCGCCAACCTGCTGGTCTTCCTGGCCGCGGCCGGGCAGTTCGCTGCGGCCTACTTCGTGTCCCTGTACATGCAGCAGGTCCTGGGCCTGGGCGCCGCGACCACCGGTGCCGCATTCCTGCCCTTCTCCGCCAGCCTGGTCGCGGGCACCGTCCTGGCAACCCGCGTCACCGCGGCACGCACCCCCCGAGCGGCTCTGGTGCCCGGCGCCCTGCTGGCCGCCGTGGGCCTGGCCTGGTTCGCCTGCATCAGCCCCGGCGGCAGCTTCCTCACCGACGTGCTCGGCCCCTGCCTCGTCACCGGCGTCGGTGTCGGACTGGTCCTGGCCCCGGTCGCCGCCGCCGCGACAGCCGGCGTCGCCTCCGGGGAAGCAGGCATGGCCTCCGGCCTCTTCAACAGCTCCCGTCAACTCGGCGGCTGTGTCGGTTTGGCCGCCCTGGCCACCGTCGCCGCGCTCCGCACCGGCCCGGCCACCGACCCCGCCGCGCTCAACGGCGGCTACGCCCTGAGCCTCGCCGTTGCCTCCTGCCTCTTCGTGCTCGCGGCGGTCGTGGCGATCGGGGTGCTGCCCCGGAGCCGGGCCGCCGTACCTGACTCGCAACCGATCGCTGTGACGACGAACCGACCGGAAGGAACCCTGTAATGACGACGGCCCTCGTCGACCTCTTCTCCTCCGCGTTGCAGTTCCGCCCCGACGGAGGTGTCCGAGCCGCCGAACGGCAGATGACGAACGGTGACACCAACGCCTGGCAGATCGCGACCTTCCACGTGGAGACCGATGCCGACGTCCACGCCGACCACTGGGAGATGCATCCGGAGGCCGAGGAAGCGGTGTGCTGCCTGAGCGGTGGCGTTCGCCTCTACTTCAGTCCCACTACGCCTGACGGGGCGGAGGAGATGGTGCGGTTGCGGGCAGGTACTGCCGTGATCGTTCCCCGTGGCCGCTGGCACCGTCTGGAACTGGACGCCCCCAGTGACCTGATGTCGGTCACCCTTCGCCACGGCACGCGCCTCGAAAGGCGCACCGACCCGCGCTGACCCCCGACGCCCCCGTCCCCGGTCGTCCCTGGCCCCGGCCCGAGCGTGCCTCACGTCCACAGCTGGTCCCCGAGGGACCCGGAGGGTGCCGCGCCGGGCAGGACGTAGGCCACGGCCGAGGCCCGGTGCTGGAGGAACGGGTTGAGGGCGTCACGGTCGGCCAGGCGGTTCTGGACGCGGGTGAACCGGCCGGGGTCGCGCATGAAGGCGCAGAAGAGGAGGCCCCGGTCGTCCGGCCCGTCGTCGTAGCTGTAGCTGCGGCGGAGCATCCGGGCGCCGCCGTCGAAGCGGGGGCTGGCCAGGCGCACATGGGCGGTGGCGGGAACGACATAGGAACCGTCGGGGTGCTTGGCGTAGATGTCCGGCTCGTCGTGCTCGGCGGTGCCGCCGAGGGCGACGCCGTCGCGGGTGCGGCGGCCGACCGCCCGGTCACGGTGGCTCTCGGGGAGGGCCGCGAAGCCGGTGACGTCCATGTGGATCCTGCGGTAGACGAGGACGGTGCCGTTCCCGTGTGCTCCGGGAGGGCCCCAGACCCACTGCTCGGCCGCCGCGCGATCGGGGTTGGCGGTGCCGTCCTTGGAGCCGAAGAGGTTGCGCGGGGTGGTGCCCGGGGCGGTGGGCGGCAGGAAGCCGGACTGGCTCCAGCGGCACACGGCCCCGGCCGTGCGCGCGGCCCCGACGACGAGTTCGGCGACCACGGTGAGCGTCCAGCGGTCGGCCGCGCAGAGCTGGACCAGCAGGTCGCCGCCGCTGCGGCGCGGGTCGAGACGGTCACCGGGAAACGGCGGCAACTCGCCCAAAACGGAGGGGACATCGAGCCCGAGCCGGTCGGCGAGCGCGGGGCCGATGCCGACCAGGGAGGTGAGCCGGGTCGTGCCACCGCTCTGGAGCCGCAGGTCCTTCGGGGTGTCGGAGGCCGCGGTGGCCAGTACCCCGGTCAGCTCGCCGAGGACACCGCGGAGCGCCTTCCGCCCGGCGGCGGCCGAAGTCCTGGGGAGGTCGAGGGCGAGCAGCTGCGTCGCCGGCTGCTGGGGAGCCGTGACCCCGGCCTGCCGGACGCCGTGGAAGGGAATCGCGGCGCTCGCCCCCGGGGGGCCGGAGGCACCACCACCCGCCCGGTCGTTCCTCACCAGTCCATCGGCCGCCGCTCCGGCCCCGACGGCGAGCACTGCCCCGGCCGCGAACAGGGCCCGCCGTCGTCCTGGACCGGTCGCCGGGGGGCGGGGCGGATCCTGCGCATTTCCCTGTTCGGTGGGCATAGCCCTATTGGAGACGATAAAACATCTGCCATGCAAACCCTGTCCACAGCAAGCCTGTTGAACCGTTCGGCATTACGGAAAGCGGCGTTCCGGGCGACGCTGAGGCTGTCGGCACTGGCCGTCTCGGCCGTGCTGGCGGCCACCGGATGTTCCGGCACGGGAGCGAAGTCCGAGGACGCGCGGCATCCGGCGGGGAGCGTACTGCGGGTCCCGCAGGACTTCCGCACGGTGCAGCAGGCGGTGGACGTCGCCCGCGCGGGCGAGACGGTGCTGGTCGGACCCGGTGTGTACCGGGAGAGCGTGCGCATCACCAAGGACCGCCTGGTGCTCCGCGGGACGGACCGCAACAAGGTGGTCCTCGACGGCGGTCTGCGCCGGGCCAACGGTGTCACCGTGACCGGCGCCGGAGCGGTGGTGGAGAACCTCACCGTGCACGGATACCTAGCCAACGGCGTCCTGTTCACCGGAGTCACCGACGAGCGGTTGCAGCAGCGCGGCGCCGGCGGTTCCGCCTACGACCCGCTGGACACCACCCGCTTCCCTCCCGTCCGGGGCTTTCGGGCGAGCCGGGTCACGGCGTACAACAACGGCCTGTACGGCATCTACGCCTTCGACGCGCGCGACGGTGTGATCGAGGACTCCTACGCCTCCGGGCACGCCGACTCGGGCATCTACGTCGGCCAGTGCAAGCCCTGCAACACCCTGGTCCACCGCAACACGGTGGAGCGCAACGCGGTCGGCATCGAACTGACCAACGCCTCGGACAACCTGTCGGTGCTGGGCAACCGCGTCGTCCGCAACCGGGTCGGCGTCACGGTCAACTCCAACGACCTGGAAGCCCTCGCCCCGCAGCACGGCGCGGTGATCGCCGGGAACGCCGTCGCCGACAACAACGCGGCCGACACACCGGAGCAGGCGGACGGGGGCTTCGGCATCGGAATCGGCATCGGAGGCGGGACCGGCAACCGCGTCCAGCGCAACCTGGTACGCGGCAACCGCGCGGCCGGAGTGATCGTCACCGACCCGCCGGGGCATCCGGCGAGCGGCAACCAGGTCGAGGGCAACCGCGCCACCGGCAACGGCGTCGACCTCGTGCTGGCCTCCGCCGACCCCGGCAACTGCTTCACGGGCAACCGCCCCGGCACCCAGAGCCCGGGCGCCCTGGAGAACCGCGCGGGCTGCGGCACCCGGGGCCGGGGCAGGCTGCCCACGGGCCGCACCGCGTCGGTGCAGGCACCGCCGGGTGTGCCGTTCAGCCGCGTCCCGGCCCCACCGGCGCAGCCGTCCATGCCGGATCCGACGGTCCCGGGGCGCCCGGCGACCGGGCTGCCGGGCGCCGTCGACATGGCCGACTACCCCCTCCCGAAGAACGCGGACGCCGTACCGCACACACACTGAGCACGGCGCGGTGCGGTACGGGAGACGGTGGCGGAGCCGTGGCCCCGCTGCCGTCAGCCGGCGCTCCACGGCGCCTCGGGCAGTTCCGCCCGGCTCTCGCGCCCGGAGAACTCCACCGTGGTCGGCGTACCCAGGCCGGGCATCCGCATCGTCACCCGGCGCAGCCCGCCGTCACCGTCGACCCAGTACGTCAACGGCGACCGCCCGCCGCCGGGCTCCGCACCGGGTGTGGAACCCTGGGCGCGCGGCCCGGCGAACCGGTCGTAACCCCGGCCGTCGATCCGGTCGCGGCCCAGCAGCCGGGCACCGGACTGGGCGAGCAGCAGCGGGTTGTCCGGGCGGTCGGCACCCAGCTCGATCAGCAGCCGGAGCCCGGCGTCCAGCGGATCGGCCGTGTACGAGCGGGGGGACCAGCCCGAGCGCGGGATGTGCTCGGCCTGCCGCCAGGGCGGGCTGCCGTCGTCCTCGGACGTCGGCGCGAGACCGAGGCCGCCGCTGTCCCAGACGACCAGGCCGCGGTCGAGCTCGCCGGTGGCGGGGCCGGAGGTACCGGAGGCCCCGGTGATCCGGTACCTTCCCACGGCGCGGTGCTTCCGGTAGTCCACGACGCCCTCGACCCGGACCACGACCCCGCCGCCCTCGGCAGCGGTCAGGGTGACCGCCACGGGGCTCGCCTCATACAGATTCAGCCGCGACAGGGCCAGCCTCGACGCCTCCTCCATCGTCACCGGCCGCTCGGCGGCGGTGGCGGTGTCGTCGGACCGGACCCGGTAGAGGACCAGGCCGCCGACCGCCGCGCCGCACACCGTGACCGCGATCAGTGTTCTCCGCCAGAGGGCCCGACGCGGTGTCCGGTCGTCGGCCTTCCTCTTCCGAGCCATGTGGTCGCCTTCTCCCATCGGTCGTTCGCACAGAAGGGCGGGCCCGCGGACCACTGGTCCGCGAACCCGCCCGAACCGGCCCGGCCGGTCACCGGCGCCGGTCGCCCCGACACGGGGTCAGGGCGTGTTCCGCTCCGGGACGAGCCCTAGCGGTGCTGCGCCCTTCGCCTGCGCATCAGTACGACCAGGGCCGCACCGAGGACGGTGAGCGCGGCACAGCCCGCCAGGGCCAGCGGCACCAGGCTCGTGCCGGTGGCCGCCAGGCCGGAGCCGGAGGTGTGGCCCGGTGTGCCCGGAGCCCCTGGTGCGCCCGGTGCGCCGGGGGAACCCGGTTGGCCCGGTGTCGCGGGTGCCGTGGGTGTCGGCCCGGTGCCCGGGAGCCGCTTGTTGACGGCTGTCACCGAGACCCCGTCGTCGAGGTTCTCGTCGGTCACTACGAGGGGCCCGAACACGGCGACGTCCGGGGCGGCATAGCCCTTGGGCGGGCTCACCTCCTGCCAGTAGTAGGTGCCGGGCGCGCCCGTACCGTGGCAGAGGCCGTCGGTTCCGGTCATGCACGGCTCGCCGACCTTCGTGTCCGGATCGGTCCCGTCGGTCTGGAGTTCGTCGGAGTCGTTCGTCTCCTTCCACAGCTGGAACTTCGCCCGGGCCAGCGCCTTGCCGTCCTGGTCGTGCTTGATCAGGCGCAGCTCGCCCTCCTGCTGCCGGAAGCCGAAGTCGTAGGTGTGGTCGTTCTCCCCGGGCCCGCCGGTGGTCAACGCCCTTTCCGGGAAGCGGGCATCGCGCGGGACGATGCCCTTGGAGTCGATGAAGTGGTTGTCGCCGACATCCGCTTCCGTCGGCACCCACTGGTGGAGCGGGCCGCCCTTGGCGTAGTCGGCGGGTTCGTCGAGGCGGATGGTGTACTTCGTCCTCGGCAGGAGGCCGCCGGTGACGTTGGAGTCGTCGAAGTAGTACTCGCCCCGTGCCGTGGTCTCGGCCGTTCCCACGAGCTTGCCCGACTCGTCGTACAGATGGACGGTCGCGCCGACGACCGGGCGCTGGCCCGGGCTCTGGATGCCCTTGCGCTCGGGGTCGTACCAGACCCGGTTGCCGATCTGGAGCGGGGCCTGGTCGCAGAGCACCTCCAGGTCTCCCATCGAGGCGCCCTTGCCGAACGGGGCCGCGGTCCCGGGCGGGTTCAGGCGCAGGCCGGACTGCGGGTCCTGCGTGCCGTCGCGCTTGACGAAGGTGGTGCCGTATCCGAAGGCGGTGCTGTTGGGGTCGAATCCGCCGGTCGCGATGGTGTCCTCGACCCGGGAGAACGCCATGCCCGCGAAGGAGGCGTTGTGGTGGGAGCCCATGCGGCTGGTGTCGAAGAACCGGGTGCCCCGGGGGGAGAGCCCGCAGCCGTTGTTGGTGTCCATCACATAGTGTCCGTCCACCGGGCACGCCTTGTTCAGGTCGCCGCCGGACAGGACGTTGCCGACCGAGCCGGGTGTGGGGCCGGCCGGGGCGCGGTCGCCGAAGCGGTCGCGGAAGGCCAGCAGCATGGACCCGTCGGTCTCGAAGTCGATCTCACCCAGCTCCGGTTCGGGCTGGGCCAGATAGCTCCGGCAGGCCTGACCGTTCTGCGAGGTCGGGAAGGTGTTGGTCCAGGGGAACCAGCCGGGACCGTCGCACGGGGGTCCGCCGACCGTGGACTGGCGGGGGTAGTCCAGCGGCTGGTCCAGCACCGGCTCGCGGAAGGCACCGGTGTCGAGGTCGAAGGGAAGGACCACCGCACGCAGGTCCGCGGCCTTCCCGGTGGACTCGCCGGAGCACACCCCGCCGACGTAGCCGACCCCGTCGTGCAGACCGAGGCCGAACGGGCGCCAGTCCACCGCCGCCGGGCAGCCCGGGTCCGGAATCGCCTTGGCGGACTCGGGCGCCGAGGCGGTGTCGGCGGTGGCGTCGTAACGGTAGAGCTTGCGGTTGTTGAGGTTGACGACGAACAGGTCCTTGCCGTCGTCCGTGATCTTGATGCCGCCCAGGCTCTCCTTGCCGGGAGTCGCGAGGAAGGCGTCGTCGGTGCCCTGGCCGTGGGCCGTCGTTCCGGCGTCCGGGACGACGGTGAACAGGGTGGTCCTCTTCTGCGCCCGGTCGGTCACGTAGATGCCTCCGGCGCCGCCCGGACCGTAGTCCGTGGTGCGTTTGGCCACGGCCGAGGAGAACACCCGCTTGTCGGCCTTGTTCCACGCGATGCCGAAGAGTGTGCCGGTCTCGGAGTTGGTGGCGACGTCCGTGACGTGGACGTCGACACCGTCCTGGCCGCGCGCGCCGTACGGGAAGGAGACCAGGGTGCGCTGTGATCCGCCCTCGCGGGTGGTCGGCTGACAGGTCGTCACCAAAGGTGCGTTCTTCTGGCAGTAGTCGGCCGGGTTCCACAGCCCCGTGGTGTAGGCCACCTTCTTCTGGTCGGAGAGGTCGACGAACTCCTCGTTGCTGCTCAACTGGTTGGGTGCGCCGTCGAGCCCCTGGCGTGAGGCGAAGGCCGGGAACAGGACGCCCGGCTTCGGATTCACCACCTGCACCCGGTACCTGCCGTTGGTGGAGCCGCCCGCGGCCGGAGTCAGCGTCACGGTGCCGTCGGCGGCCGTGACCCCCTCGATGCCCGTCCCGGAGTCGTCGGTGAGTGTCACCTTGACGCCCGCGAGACCCGGTTCCAGCGCGGGTGTCCACACTCCGGTGTTGTCCACGGCCCGGATCACCCGGACCGTCACCGAACCGTCCTCGGTCTGCGAGTGGGCCGCGGGCGCGACGGCCAGCGAACTGCCGCCGATCCCCAGGGCGAGCGCGGCCAGGCTGCCGACGGTCCGACGGCCGGGCGCGCCCGGCCGTCGTCGACGCGGCGCGGGCGCGGCCTTCACTTGATCATTCGTAGCTGTCATCTCCCGCTCTCAGCGTTCAGAAGGGCCTGATGCCCTGCTCGTGAGGGAGTACATAGAGATGCGGAGAACCGCCTCGGCCGCGATCTTAGAGGTGCTTTGGGAAAGATCGTGGGGGAATGGCGAAGTTGTTCATGGGCGGGTGCGATCCGTGTTCCGGAAAGCCGGCGGTGTTGTCGCGTGTGCGGTGGCCCGGACCTGTCCGTGCGCTGGTGAGGGCAGTATGGGGGCGCCGGGCCGGACGTCCGTGGCCCGCGCATCGCACTCATGTGCCGGTTCCGCGCGGGGGAACGGCGCCGGGATCGGCCCCATTGTGAAGGAGTGGGAAGTGAGCACGTCGTACGAGGAAACCGTTGCGGCGGCCGAGGCCGTCCTGAGGAGGGCCGGGGTGCGGGGGAGTGCGACGGCCCGGTACACACCGCTCTCCGGTGGCACCTACAACACGGTCGTTCGCATCGCGCTGGACCAGGGATGCGACTGGGTGCTGAAGATGCCGCCGAGTGCGGCCGAGGGCCTGACCTACGAACGCGCGCTGCTGGCCGGCGAGGTCGCCTTCTACGAGTCCGCCGCGACGGCCCTGGACGTCGGCGTCGTACCCCGGGTCGTCCACAGCGAGACCGGGGACGGTGCGGGGACCGACCCGTACCTGATCATGACCGCCTGCCCGGGAACTCCCTGGCACGAGGCGGCAGATTCCCTGGAGGAGTCCGAACGGACGGATCTGCGGAGGGAGTTGGGGCAGATCGTGGCCCGGCTTCACACGGTCACCGGGCCGGGATTCGGATACCCCGCCGAGCCGTGGGGGCCGTTGGCGCCCACCTGGCGGGAGGCGTTCACCGCGATGACCGCGGCCGTACTGGCCGACGCGAAGCGGTACGCGCCGTGGCTGCCGCGCCCCATCGGGGAGATCGGGGCCGTGCTCGCCGCCGCCTCCGGCGTACTGGACGACGTCACGCGGCCCGCGTTGGTCCACTTCGACCTCTGGCAGGGCAATCTGCTCCTCGCCGGGGAGCCCGGTGACCGTCGTGTCAGCGGCCTCATCGACGGTGAGCGGATGTTCTGGGGCGATCCGGTGGCCGATTTCGTGTCGTTGGCACTCTTCGCCGACATGGAGGACGACACGGCGTTCCTGGCCGGTTACGCGCATGCGGGCGGGGCGGTCGTGTTCGACGGCTCGGTGCGCCTGCGGCTCGCGCTCTACCGGACCTATCTCTATCTGGTCATGCTGGTCGAGGTGGAGCCCCGACAGGCCGGTGAGGCTGACCTGGCCTGGGCGCGGAGCCATGTGGGCCCCCAACTCGTCGCGGCGCTGAAGGACGTGGAGTCGGGGCTGCGCGGCGACTGCCGGTGACCTCGGCGCCCCGGTCGCAGCCGCCCTGGAGCAGGCCCGAACGGCGGCGCCGCGCCCGGCCGTGAGCCGACGTCGGGAGCAGCCCGCGAGCGGTTGGATTTCAGCCATCCCAACGATTGCAGAGGTTCCTGTGCACAGATTCCTGTGCACAGGAACCTTTGTCATCTACCGTGAAGCGCATGGAACTTCCCGAGCAGCCCCCTCAAGTCAAGCTGACCGCCCGGAACTTGAGGGGCGTCACACACCCGCTGCGGGTGCGGATGCTGACGGTCCTGCGGACGGACGGACCGGCCACGGCCACCACGCTCGCCCGGCGGTTGAACGAGAACACCGGGGCCACCAGCTACCACCTGCGCCAGCTCGCCGAGTACGGCTTCATCGTCGAGGCGCCGTCCCGGGGCGGCCGCCGTGAACGCTGGTGGCAGGCGGCGCACGTCAACACCGTGCTCCCGGACGATTCGGCGCTGGAGGGCGACGACGGCCTCGGCGCCGCGTATCTGCAGGCGCTCGGCCGGGTCTGGTCCGACGCGATGACGGCCGCCATCGACGCGACCCCCGCGCTGCCGCCCGAATGGCGCGACGCCCAGGACTTCGGCGACTACGTGCTCACTCTGACCCCGGCCGAGGCCGAGGAGCTGTCGGCCGAGATCCACCAACTGCTCCGGCGGCGCAACTCGCCGCCCCAGCCAGCTGGTTCGCCGATTCCCGAGGGCGCGGAGCGGGTCGCCTTCCAGTTCCAGTTGTTCCCCACCAGCGCAGACCGGCACGTCTCCCACCCCACCGACTCGGAGTGAGAAAGATGACCTCTCGGCACGCGGCCGCCCAGCGGGCGGCGGACAGTGACACCCCCGCACCCGCCCCATCCGCTCCACCGCCCCCGGACGCACTCGACGCCCCGGAGACCTCTGATGCCCCGGACGGCGGCCCCCGGGTCTGGCGCGGACTGGTCGGCATGCTGTCGGCCAACGCGGCGTCCCTGTCGGCCAACCGGGTGCTCTCGATCGCGCTGCCCTGGTTCGTCCTGACGACGACCGGCAGTGTCGGCAAGACCGGCCTGGTCGCCTTCTGCCAGATAGTCCCCTACGTGGTGGCCCAGGCACTGGCGGGGCCGATCATCGACCGGGTCGGCCCCAAACGCATCAGCATCGCCGGTGACCTGGCCTCCACCGTGGCGACGGCCGCCGCCCCGCTGCTCTACATGTCGGGGAACCTGTCCTTCGGTCTGCTGCTGGGGCTGCTGGCCGTGGTCGGGGCGGCGGACGGCCCGGCCAACGGGGCCAAGGGGCTCTTCGTGCCCGCCGCCACCCGCGCGGCCCGGGTACCGCTGGAACGGGGGACCGGTCTGTCGACGGCGGTCGAGCGGACCGCGACGACCATCGGACCGGCCATCGCCGGTGTGGTCGTCGCCTCCTTCGGCAGCCTCTACGCCCTGTGGATCACCGCCTGCCTGTTCGGTGTGTCTGCGCTGATCGTCTCCACCACCCTCAGTGATCCGGTGCCCGAGCCGCACGAGACGCCGGTCGACGAGGTCGACGGCTACTTCTCCCGGCTGCGTCAGGGTGCCGTGTTCCTGCGCGACGCCAAGCTGCTGCGGTCCATCGTGTGCATGCTCGCCGTGACCAACCTGCTCGACCAGGCGTTCATGTCCGTGCTGCTGCCGGTCTGGGCGAAGGAGACGGGCAACGGGGCGGGCGCCATCGGCCTGGTGGTGAGTGTCTTCGCCGCCACGTCGATCGTCGCCGCACTCGTGGCCGCGGGGGTGGCCGAGCGGCTGCCCCGGCGGGCCGTCTTCCTGATCGGCCTGACACTGGGCGGAGTCCCGCGCTTCGTCGCCATGGCCACCGGCGCCCCGCTGTGGCTGGTCCTGGCGGTGCTCGCCGTGGGCGGCCTCGGCTCCGGCTTCGTCAACCCGATCGTGGGGGCCGTGACGTACGAACTGATCCCCACTCCGCTGTTGGGCCGGGTCAAGACGCTGGCCCAGGCCGTCACCTGGGCGGGCATCCCCTTCGGCGGGCTGCTGGGTGCCGGGCTGGTGACGGCGGTGGGCACCTCCGGCGCGTTGTGGATCGTCGGCGGGCTCTACCTCGTCGCCATCGGCGTCCCGGCCATGAACCGGGAGTGGGCGGGCATGCGCAAGCGGACGACGCCCGGAACGGACCCCGCCCGGACCGAGGGCGAGCACGGCAACGGGAGCGCACCCGGAGAGACCCCGGCCCCCGCGAAGGAGGTCGTCGGGGAAGTCGCGTAGGCGACCGTGCGGGAGCGGGGCCGGCCGGGCGGTGGACCGTCCGTACGGCCCCGTTCCCGTACCCGGCGGCCAGGGCAGAAGCGGCCATGCCCGGCGGGCACAAGTGACCAGTTCATTCCTCCAGAGCGCTCTGCGAGCATCGGATTCGGCTGAGTTTCCAAGGGTTTTCGCAGACGGTCGACGACGAGGAACTGGTGGACACATGACGACGAAGCCGATGGCGGCCGCGGCCCTTGGCCAGAGGGCCGAAAAGGGCGGTCTCTCTCCTGCGGAAGCCCGCGTCGCGGCAGTGTGGAACGCGGTGCTCGGCGCCGGGGAGACCGGGGCGGAGGCGACCGGGGCGGACGACGAATTCTTCCGGCTCGGCGGCACCCGTGCGCAGGCGGCGGAAATGGCCCACCGGATCGCGGAGGAATTCGGTTCGGAATTCGACGCGGAAGAACTGCCGGAACCGCTGACGGTGCGGTCCGTGGCATCGTTCCTCGCCCAGGAGGCGCTGCTGCGGGCCCGCAGGCTGTTCGAGTCGGCCGATTTCGACGCCGAGAGCGCGACCGACGCCATGGAGGCCCTGGTGGCTGCCGGGGCACCGGACGACGCCCCGGCCATCCCCCGTGCGTCCCGGTCCGGGCAGCCGCTGCCCCTGTCGTTCGCGCAGCGCCGGCTCTGGTTCCTGGACCAGCTGGATCCCGGCCGGGCCGAGTACCTGATCCCGATGGGACTGCGCGTCCGCGGCCCGCTGGACGTCCCTGCGCTCCGCGCCTCCCTCTCCGAGCTGGTGAGCCGGCACGAGGTGCTGCGTACCCGCTTCGTCGGCGACGACGACGGCAACCCCGGCCAGGTCGTCGACCCGCCCCGGCCGCTGCCGCTCACCGTGCACGACCTGCGGTCCGTCGCCGGACCGGACGCGCGCGAGGAGGCGGCCGCCGCACTCGTGGAGACCGAGGGCTTCCGCCCGGTGGATCTCGGCACCGGACCGATGGTGCGTGCGCTGCTGATCCGGCTGGCCGACGAGGAGCACCTGCTTGCCCTGACGGTGCATCACATAGCATTCGACGGCTGGTCGGTGGGAGTGCTCTCCCGGGAGCTGTCCGCCCTCTACGGTGGGCGGCCGACGGGCACCACCGTCGAGCTTCCCGAACCTCCCCTCCAGTACGCCGACTTCGCGGTCTGGCAGCGCGAGTGGTTCACCGGCGAGGTGCTGGCGGAACAGCTGGACTACTGGCGCGCCCGGCTGACCGGAACCGAGCCGCTGGAACTGCCCACCGACCGCCGACGCCCGGCGCGGCGCAGCGGCAACGGCGCCATGCTCACCTTCCGCGTACCCGCACGCACCGCCGACGGCGCCCGCAGGGTCTCCAAGGAGACCGGTGCCAGCCTGTTCATGACCCTGCTGGCGGTCTTCCAGACGGTGCTGTCGCGCTACAGCGGCCAGGAGGACATCGCGGTGGGCACCCCGATCGCGGGCCGCAACCGTGCCGAGATCGAGAACATGATCGGCTTCTTCGTGAACACGCTGGTCATGCGCACCGACCTGTCCGGCGACCCGACCTTCGCCGAGCTGCTCGACCGGGTCAAGGAGACCGCGCTCGGCGCCTACGACCACCAGGACCTGCCCTTCGAGCGCCTGGTGGAGGAGCTGGCTCCACGACGGGACCTGTCGCGCAATCCGCTCTTCCAGACGATGTTCGTCCTCCAGAACACCCCTGACAGCCGGTCCTGGGACCTGCCGGGTCTGACCGTACGGCAGCTCGACGTATCGGCCCAGGACTCCAAGTTCGACTTCACCTTCTACGCCTCCGAGGCCGCCGACGGCGCCCTGGACGGCACCATCGTGTACGCCACCGACCTGTTCGACGAAGCCACGATGGAGCGCCTCGCCGGGCACTTCGGGACGCTGCTGGAATCCGCCTGCGCCACCCCGGACGCCCGGCTGTCCGAGCTCACGATGCTGACGGCCGCCGAACGCCGGACGATCCTCGGCGAGTGGAACGGGGCCGACACCGACGCCCCGGACACGGTGACCGTGCCCCGGCTGATCGAGGAACAGGCCGCCCGGCGGCCCGACGCGACAGCCGTGACCTGCGGCACCGAGCAGCTGACCTACCACCGGCTCGACGAGCGGGCCGGGTGGATCGCCGACCGGCTGCGCGAGCGCGGCGCCGGACCGGGCACCCTGGTCGCGGTCTGCCTGGACCGGGGCACGGACATGGTGTGCGCGCTGCTCGGCATCCACCGGGCGGGGGCGGCCTACCTGCCGCTGGACCCGGACTACCCCACGGACCGGCTCGCCTACATGGTCGAGGACAGCGGCGCCCCGCTGATCGTCACCCAGACCACGCACACCGGCCGCCTGCCCTCAGGAGTGCCGACGCTGCTGCTGGACGGGGACGGGGACCGTCCGTACACCGCCCAGGCCGGTCCGGAGACCTCCGCCGGTCCGGCGGCCCAGGCCGGTCCGGACGACGTGGCCTACGTGATCTACACCAGTGGTTCCACCGGCCGCCCCAAAGGCGTGCAGATCACCCACGGCGCGCTGCGCGCGCGGATGCGGGAGACCTGCCGCGAGCTGGCGTTCACCCCCGAGGACCGGGTCCTCCAGTTCGCCTCGATCGCGTTCGACTCGTCGGTGGGCCAGATGTTCGCCCCGCTCGTCTCCGGGGCGGGCCTCGTCCTGCGTGACGACACCTGGGACCCGGGCCGGCTGGCAGCGGCGCTGCGCGAGCACCGGGTCACCGTGGCCTGGCTCACCCCGTCCGCGTTCGGGGCGCTCGCCGCCGACCTGGACGGACCGGAGGCGCTGGGCCCGGAACTGCGGCTGGTCCGGCTCGGCGGCGAGGCGCTCCAGCGGGAGCAGGTCCGGCAGTGGTTCCGGCACAGCACGGTGCCGCTGGTCAACGGCTACGGCCCCTCGGAGGCCGCACAGGAGGCGACGACCGCCAGGATCGACGGCCCCGTCGACCGGGTCCCGATCGGCCGGCCCGTCGCCAACGCGAAGGTGTTCGTCGTCGACCCCCACGGCCGGCCGGTTCCCGTGGGCGTCCCGGGCGAGATGTGGATCGGCTGCCCCGGGCTGGCCCGCGGCTACCTGAACCGGCCCGGGCTGACCGACGAGAAGTTCACCGTCGTGGACGTGGACGGCACACCGCGACGCGTCTACCGCACCGGCGACCTCGCCCGATGGATGCCGGACGGACGGCTGGAGTTCGTCGGCCGCTCCGACAACCAGGTCAAGCTGCGCGGCTACCGCGTCGAACCGGGCGAGATCGAAGCGGCGCTGCTCACCCACCCCACGGTCAACGGCGCCACCGTCGTCCTGCGGGAGGACGTTCCCGGAGTGCAGAAGCTCGTGGCGTACGTGGTGCCCGTGGGCCCCCTCGACGCGAGCGCGCTCCGCGCCCACCTCCAGCGCGACCTGCCGGACTACATGGTGCCCACGGCGTTCGTGCCGCTGGAGCGCATCCCGCTCACCCCGAACGGCAAGACCGACCGCCGGGCCCTTCCCGCGCCCGCCTCCGACCGGTCCGGGCTGGACGCCGCGTACACCGAGCCGCGCACGGACACCGAACGCACGGTGACCGAGGTGTGGTCCGAGGTGCTGGGTGTCGACCGGATAGGCGTGCACGACGACTTCTTCGCCCTGGGCGGGCATTCGCTGCTGGCCACCCAGGTCGCGTCGCGGCTGCGCCGACGACTCGGTGCCGATGTGCCGGTGCGCACCCTGTTCGGCGCACCGACCCCGGCGCTGCTGGCCGCCGCCGTGACCGGACTCGACGGCACGGGAACCGGCCGCATTCCGGCGGCGCCGCGCCACGACGGGCCGCCGCCCCTCAGCTTCGCCCAGCAGCGCCTCTGGTTCCTGGACCAGTTGGAGCCGGGCCGCGCCGAGTACCTGCTGCCCTTCGCCCTCCGGGTCCACGGTCCGCTCGACATCGACGCCCTGAACGCGGCGTTCACCGCGGTGGTGGCGCGCCACGAGATCCTGCGCACCCGGTTCGTCACGGACGCGACGGGCTCCCCGGCACAGCTGATCGACCCGCCGCGGCCGGTGCGGACGCTGGTCCGGGACCTGCGCCGGACGGGCGACGCGGCCACCCGCGAGGACGCCCTCGCGAAGGTACTGAGTGAGGACGGACTGCGTCCGATCGACCTCGGCACCGGGCCCATGCTGCGCGCACTGCTGGTGCGGCTGGCCGACGAGGAGCACGTCCTGGCGGTCACCGTGCACCACATCGCCTTCGACGGCTGGTCGGTGGGGGTGCTGGTGCGCGAGCTGTCCGCCCGGTACGCGGAAGCCCTCCCGCACGGCTCCGGCGCACCCGGACCGGACCCGCTCCCCGTACAGTACGCCGACTACGCGGTGTGGCAGCGCTCCTGGCTCGACGGCGCACCGCTGGAGCGGCAACTCTCCTACTGGCGGAACCAGCTGGAAGAACTGGAGCCGCTGGAACTGCCGACCGACCACCCCCGGCCGGCGGAGCGCGGCGGACGCGGCGAGATGGTCCGGTTCTCCGTACCCGCCGAGGTCGCCGCCCGCGCCCGGGCGGTGTCCGCCGAGAGCGGCGCGAGCCTCTTCATGACTCTGCTGGCCGTCTTCCAGCTCCTGCTGTCCCGCTACAGCGGGCAGCGGGACATCGCGGTGGGCAGCCCGGTCGCCGGTCGGAACCGGGCGGAGACGGAGGAGCTGATCGGTTTCTTCGTGAACACGCTGGTGCTGCGGACGGATCTTGCCGGTGATCCGACCTTCGTCGAGTTGCTGGGCCGGGTGAAGGAGACCGCGCTCGGTGCGTACGACCACCAGGACCTGCCCTTCGAACGCCTCGTCGAGGAACTCGCCCCCGACCGCGACCTCTCCCGCAACCCCCTCTTCCAGACCCTGTTCGCGCTCCAGAACACCCCGGGCGCAAACGCCTGGAACCTCCCGGGCCTCACGGCGGAGCCCGTCGAGCTCCCCGCCCGGGACGCCAAATTCGACCTGGCGATGTATCTCGCCGAGGCCGCGGACGGCACATTGGACGGTGCTCTCGTCTACGCGGACGACCTCTTCACCGACGGCACCGCGCGCCGCCTCGTCGGCCACTTCACCAACCTGCTGGCCGCGGCCACGAACCGCCCGCACAGCGCGCTGTCCGAGGTGGAGATGATGGACGCGGCGGAGCGGCACCGCGTCCTCGCCGAGTGGAACGACACCGCCGCGCCCGTACCGGCGGCGACACTGCACCAGCTCTTCGAACAGCGTGCGGCACAGGCCCCGGACGCGGTCGCGGTCGTCTGCGGCACGGAGAGCCTGACGTACCGCCGGCTCGACGAGAGGGCCAACCAGCTGGCCCACCGGCTGCGCGCCGTGCCGGGCATCGGTCCGGACGTGCCCGTCGGCGTCTGCCTGGAACGGTCTCCCGCCATGGTCTGGACCCTGCTCGGCATCCTGAAGGCCGGGGCCGCGTACGTGCCACTCGACCCGGAGCACCCGGCGGAACGGCTCGCGTACCTGGTGGAGGACTCCGGCGCGCCGCTGATCGTCACCGACACCGCCCACGCCGGACTGCTGCCGGACGGCCCGGACCTGTTGATCGTGGACCGTCCCGCCGACCTGCCGGAGACCCTGCCCACGGACGCGCCGGAACCCCTCGCGGACCCCGGTGACCTGTGCTACCTGATCTACACCAGCGGCTCCACGGGCCGCCCCAAGGGCGTCCGCGCCGAACACCGCGGCGTCGTCAACTACCTGGCCGGCATGCAGCACCCGTTCCCGATCGCACCGGGCGAGGGCTTCCTCCAGGCCACACCGCTCTCCTTCGACGTGTCGGCGTACGAGATCTTCTGGCCCCTGTGGCAGGGCGCCACGGTCGTGCTGGTGCCGGGATCCGACCGGCTCGACATGGCCGAGGTGTCCCGTCTGATGAACGTCCACCGCGTGGTCGGCCTGCACTTCGTGCCGAGCCTGCTGGACATGTTCGTCTCCGGGGTACGGCCCGAGGACTGCACCCACCTGCGGTACGCCTTCGCCAGCGGCGAGCCGCTCCAGCCGACACTGGTGAGCCGGTTCGCCGAGCGCTTCCCCGGCGACCTGATCAACCTGTACGGCGCCACCGAGGTCTCGGTCGACACCACGTACTGGCGGGCCTCGCGCACCGACCCCGCCGCACCGGTTCTCGCGGGCCGCCCCATGGTCAACCAGACCGTGTACGTCCTGGACCCGGACCTCCGGCCCGTGCCCGCGGGCGTCCTGGGCGAGGTGTACCTCGGCGGCGACAGCGTCTGCCGCGGCTACCACCAGCGGCCCGAGCTCACCGCCGGACGTTTCGTCGCCGACCCGTTCCGGGGCGGCCGGATGTACCGTACGGGCGATCTCGGCCGGTTCACCGCGGACGGCGAGCTGGACCTGCTGGGACGGATCGACCGGCAGGTGAAACTCCGCGGCGTCCGGGTCGAACTCGGCGAGATCGAGGCGACACTCCTCACCCACGAGATGGTCGGAGCCTGCGCGGTGGTGGTCCGGGAGGACACCCCGGGCGACAAACGTCTGGTCGCCTACTGCGTGCCCGCGCCCGACACCACGGCGGACGCCGGAGTACTGCGCGAGTGGGCGGCCGAACTCCTGCCCCGCGCCATGGTGCCGTCCGGATTCGCGATCCTGCCGGAACTGCCGCTCAACCGGAACGGCAAGGTCGACCACGCGGCACTGCCCGCTCCCGGGAACACCGGCGACAGCACGGCCGGCTACACCGCGCCGCGCGACGAGATCGAGGCGGAGATCGCCGGGATCATGGCCGCCGTGCTCGGCGTCGAACGCGTAGGCGTCCACGAGAGGTTCTTCGACGCAGGCGGGCACTCCCTGCTCGCCCTGCAACTCGTCAACCAGGTCGAGTCGGCGACCGGAGTCCGCATCGGACTGCGACGTCTCTTCCAGTCGCCGACCGTCACCGGCATCAAGCAACAGCTCATCGAACTGTTCGACGCGCAGGAACAGCATTCCTGAACAGCGGCCCCACTCCCCACGCGACAAGACGAAGAGGACGGAACATCATGGGCGAGAACTCGGTCGAGGCACGGCTGCTGTCCCGCATGCGGCGGAGCGCGGAAGCGGCCCGGATCGTACGGGCCGACCGGGAGGACGGACCGCTGCCGCTGTCGTTCGCGCAGCAGCGGCTGTGGTTCCTGGACCGGCTGACGCCGGACAGCGCGGAGTACCTGGTGCCGACGGTGCTGCGAGTACGCGGCGCACTCGACGTACCCGCGCTCGGCGCGGCACTCTCGGGCCTGGTGGCCCGGCACGAGGTGCTGCGCACCGCCTTCCCGGCGGACGAGGGCGGTGCCCCGCGGCAGGCGATCGGCGACCCCTGGCCGGTGGAGGTGACCGTCCACGATCTGCGGGACGAACCGGACGCGGAGACCCGTGCGGGCGAGGTGCTGCGCCGGGAGGCGACACGCCCGTTCGACCTGGAGACCGGGCGGCTGCTGCGGGCCGATGCGGTGAGGCTCGCGGAGGACGACCACTTCCTCCTGCTGACGATCCATCACATCGTTTCGGACGGTTGGTCCTCCGGGATCCTGGCCCGTGAGCTGCGTGAGCTGTACGCGGCCGCCGTTGCGGGGCGCGAGGCTTCGCTTCCCGAACTGTCCCTCCAGTACGCGGACTTCGCCGCCTGGCAGCGGGAGCAGCTCAGCGGGGACTTCCTGGAGCGGCAGCTGGCGTACTGGCGTGACCGCCTCGCCCATGTGGCGCCGCTCGAACTCCCCACCGACCACCAGCGTCCGACGGAGCCGAGCGGCAGTGGTGACGTGGTCACCTTCTCGGTGCCGTCGGAGGTGGTGGAGGCGTTGCGGGTGGTGGCGCGTGGGCAGGGTGCGAGCCTGTTCATGGTGCTCCTGGCGGTCTTCCAGATCGTTTTGGCCCGTTACTGCCGGCAGGACGACATCGCGGTCGGTACCCCGGTCGCCGGTCGGAACCGGGCGGAGACGGAGGAGCTGATCGGTTTCTTCGTGAACACGCTGGTGCTGCGGACGGATCTTTCCGGTGATCCGACCTTCGTCGAGTTGCTGGGCCGGGTGAAGGAGACCGCGCTCGGTGCGTACGACCACCAGGACCTGCCCTTCGAACGCCTCGTCGAGGAACTCGCCCCGGACCGGGACCTGTCCCGCAACCCCCTGTTCCAGACGATGTTCGTCCTTCAGGCGCCCGGAAGCGCGGACGGCCAGGAATGGGAGCTGGCGGGCACACGGACCGAACCGGTCGAGATCGAGCGCGGAGTCGCCAAGTTCGACCTGACGCTCACGGCGGTCGAGTCGGCGGAGGGGCTGCGCGCCGTCCTGGAGTATCGGACGGATTTGTTCGATCGGGTGTCGGTGGAGCGGTTGGCGGGGCATTTGGTGACGTTGGTGGGGTCGGTGGCGGCTGTTCCGGGGGCGCGTTTGTCGGAGTTGAACATGTTGACGGTGGGTGAGCGTCGGGAGGTGTTGGTGGAGTGGAATGGTGTGGTGGGTCCGTATCCGGATACGGCTTCTGTTCATCGGCTTGTTGA
>NZ_JBIVPT010000020.1:0-124827 GCF_044754785.1 Streptomyces sp. NPDC092952
AATCCACACCGAACCGGAAGGCCCTCACCTGCTTCAAGATCCCTCAGCCGAGACCTCGCTCACCCGTCCACAACCTCCCGGGACAGAACACCTAGCGAACCCTGGTGCGCCACAGCCATCCCGCGCCGGCCAGCGTAAGGAGAAGGCCGGCGACGGCTGCCGGCCAGCGCCAGGCGTCGATCACGGCGTAGTTCTGGGGTGCGACGAAGGCCAGGTACCAGATCACGTTCATCGTGGCGGGCACGAGCGTGCCCAGGATGAGGCCCGTCCATTTCCGGGCTGCCGTCCAGTAGCGGGAGCGGCACACCATCACTACGGCCGTGATCCTCATGGCGAGGCTGGCCCAGTCCAAGAGCACATGGTCTGCCGCATAGGGCAGCGCAGCGCTGATCACCAGGAGAAGGAGCGGTAGCCAGGCAGGGGAGCGGCGACGGTTCGGCTTGCGCGTGGGGGGCGTGGCGGTGTGGCCGAGTTCATGGAGGGCGGTGCTGGCGATCGTGCGCGGGTCGCCCACTTCGTGGAGGATCGCGCGCACGTCACCAGGCCGTTCGGCGCGAGCGACTTCTATGTGCTCGCTGAGATCGGCCAGAAGTTCCTGGCGGGCCACCGGGGGCAGTGCTGTGCTCTCGCGTTCCACGGTCGCGAGGTACTCCCGGACCAGGGTGTCATCAGTCTTCAAGGCCATGTCCTTCAGGGGTTGCGCCGTTGCCCGGTGGGCGGCGTGAGGAGGTTGTCGACGGTGTCGCGGAACGCGGGCCAGATGCCGGTGAAAGATGTGAGTGCCGTATGCCCTGCGTCGGTCAGTTCGTAGTAGCGCCGCGGCGGGCCGGAGGCTGATTCCCTCCAGGTGGTCACGACGAGTGCATCTCGCCTGAGCCGTGACAGCAGGGGATAGACAGTGCCCTGACTCGTGGCGAGGGCGGTGCCCTGCAACTCCTTCAACAGCTCGACTCCGTACTTGGGGCCGTCTCGCAGAAGCGCCAGGACGCAGTACTCCAGAACGCCCTTACGAAGCTGGATCTCGATCTTCTCCGGGACCTGGTTACTTGCTTCGCCAGTGGTCATGCATAACAAGGTACCAGGCATCGCAGTTGCGGGACGAGGTGGCAAAGGGGCGCGTGTGGCGGCGATCGCGGGATCGCTCTGCTCGGTGTCGTTCGGCTCGCCGATGCGGCGAGGGCCGTATGGGGCGCGCGACGGTAGGGAGATGCCGGACGAGTCATAGGTCTTGAGTTCGAGCGCATCCGGAGTCTGGTCGCGCCCAGAAAAATGTGCTAGCTCGCGGAACCCCCATGCCGTTTTCCTCATCTAAGACTTCGCCAGTTTGTATGGACATGAGGCAAAACGACCGCAAATGGGGTAGTTATGCGTGACATCAGCCGAAGGGGGCTGCTCGGGGCGGGCCTCGGGGCCGCCGCAGCCGTCGGGGTGGCGGGGTGCGGAACCTTCGGTTCTTCGGGCGGCAGCCGTTCGGGGGCCACGGGGGATCAGGGCGCGGACGGAGGGGCGCAAGGCACCGGACCCGTGAAGAAGGACGTCCGGAAGATCGGCGACGGTTCCACCGCCGACACCGGGAAGCAGCCGCACCAGCCCGCGAAGCCCGTCCCGCTCGAACCCGGCCAGACGCCCCCGCAGTTCGTGGTCTTCTCCTGGGACGGGGCGGGCGAGGTCGGCAACGGGCTCTTCCCGCGCTTTCTGGAACTCGCCCGGAACCACGGCGCGGCGATGACCTTCTTCCTGTCCGGTCTGTATCTGCTGCCCGAGTCGAAGAAGTCCCTGTACCGGCCGCCGAACAATCGGGTCGGCGCCTCCGACATCGGATATCTCAACGACGACCACATCAGGGCGACAATGAAGAACGTCCGTCAGGCGTGGCTCGACGGACACGAGATCGGCACCCATTTCAACGGGCATTTCTGTGGCGGTTCCGGATCGGTGGCGAACTGGACCCCCGCCCAGTGGCAGAGTGAAATCGACCAGGCGGTCTCCTTCGTCACCGAATGGCGGACGAACACCGGCTGGACCGACCTCGAACCGCTGCCTTTCGACTACCGCAAGGAACTGATCGGCGGCCGCACCCCCTGCCTGCTCGGACAGGAGAACCTGCTGCCCACCGCGCGCCGGCTCGGCTGGCGGTACGACGCCAGCTCCCCGGGCGGCACCCAGGTCTGGCCCCGGAAGCGGGACGGCGTATGGGATCTGCCGCTCCAGGCGATGCCGTTCCCCGGGCACACCTTCGAGGTCCTCTCGATGGACTACAACATCCTCGCCAACCAGTCGCTCAATACGACCAAGGGCATGCCGTCGCGCTATCCCGCCTGGCGCGAGCAGGCCACCGGGTCGTATCTCGCCGGATTCAACCGCGCGTACACCACGAATCGCGCCCCCTTCTTCATCGGAAACCACTTCGAGGAGTGGAACGGCGGTATCTATATGGACGCCGTCGAAGAAGTGCTGAAGAAAATCGCCGGAAAGCCGGACGTGCGACTGGTCTCGTTCCGTCAGTTCGTCGACTGGCTCGACGTACAGACCCCCGAAGTCCTCGACAAGCTCCGTACGCTGCAGGTCGGGGAGGAGCCCGCGGGCGGCTGGAACGGCTTCTTTAAACAAGCCTGACAACGGGCTTTACGGGCACCGAGGGGGGCGCCAGAGATCATCGAATGCGCCATGCGAAACTTTTCACATGAGCCATGGCCGCGCACCCCGACGCCGCTTCACCCTGCTCGCCGCCCCCGCGGCGGTCGCCGCCCTCGCCCTCACGCTGACGGCGTGCGGCGGCGACGGCGCCCAGGCCGGCGGCGGTGGCAACACGAACTTCGTCACCGGCACCGGCGGCATCTCGACCGTGGCCAAGGGCGACCGCAAGGACGCCCCGAAGCTCGACGGAGAGACCCTCGACGGCAAGCAGCTCGACGTGTCCGACTACAAGGGCAAGGTCGTCGTGCTCAACATGTGGGGCTCCTGGTGCGGGCCGTGCCGTCTGGAGGCGCAGTACTTCTCCCGGGTCGCGAAGGAGACCGCCGACAAGGGCGTCCAGTTCGTCGGCATCAACACGCGCGACGCCCAGAAGGGCCCCGCGATCAGCTTCGAGAAGGACTACGGCGTCACCTACCCGAGCCTCTTCGACCCGGTCGGGAAGCTCCTGCTCCGCTTCCCCAAGGGCACGCTCCGGCCGCAGGCCATCCCCTCGACCGTGGTCCTGGACCGGGACGGGAAGATCGCCGCGCGCTCGCTGGTCGCGCTCGACGCCGAGGGCCTGCACGAGATGATCGACCCGCTGATCGCGGAGAAGTGATCCCGTGTACACCCTTGCCGCACTCGTGGGCGAGAACGAGACCGTAAAGGACGGGGCGCTTCTCGTCGCCCTGCCGGTCGCCGTGCTCGGCGGGCTGGTCTCGTTCTTCTCGCCGTGCGTGCTGCCGCTCGTGCCCGGTTATCTCAGCTACGTCACCGGCGTCAGCGGTACCGACCTGGCGCAGGCCCGGCGCGGGCGGATGGTCGCGGGCGCCTCGCTCTTCGTGCTCGGATTCACCGCCGTGTTCGTCTCCGGCGGCGCGCTCTTCGGTTTCTTCGGCCAGACCCTCCAGGAACACGGCGACATCCTCACCAAGATCCTCGGCGTGCTGATGATCCTGATGGGCGTGTTCTTCATGGGGCTGATGCCCTGGATGACCCAGCGCGAGTTCCGCATCCACAGACGGCCGGTCACCGGACTGCTGGGCGCCCCCGTGCTGGGCGCCCTCTTCGGGATCGGCTGGACCCCGTGCCTGGGGCCGACGCTCAGCTCGGTGAGCATCCTCGCGATGGGCCAGGGCACCGCCGGGCGCGGGGCGGTACTGACCGTCGCGTACTGCCTCGGCCTCGGTATCCCCTTCGTCCTCACCGCCGTCGCCTTCCGTAAGGCGCTCGGCGCGTTCGGCTGGGTCAAGAAGCACTACGCCTGGGTGATGCGGATCGGCGGAGGAATGATGATCGCGACCGGTCTGCTGCTGCTCACCGGGGTCTGGGACACGATGATGCAACAGGTACAGAGCTGGTCCAGCGGTTTCACGGTGGGGATCTGAGTTCCATGAGCAACACCAAGTCCACTCCCTCCGCCCCCGGGCGCGAGCGGCCCGACGACGCGGAGGACACCCCCGCCGACCTGGGCGCCGCAGGCTCCCAGCTCTCCACCGCCCCCAGCGAGGAGAGCCCGGCGAGCCTGCCCGCGATGGGCGTCGTCGGCTGGATCCGCTGGTTCTGGCGCCAGCTCACCTCGATGCGGGTCGCGCTGATCCTGCTCTTCCTGCTGTCGCTCGGCGCCATCCCCGGCTCGCTGATCCCGCAGAACAGCGTGGACCAGCTGAAGGTGGAGAACTTCAAGAAGCTCCACACCACCGTCTCGCCGATCTACGAGAAGCTGCAGTTCTTCGACGTCTACAGCTCGGTGTGGTTCTCCGCGATCTACATCCTGCTGTTCATCTCGCTCATCGGCTGCATCGTCCCGCGCACCGGCCAGTTCGTCGGCCAGCTCCGCGGCCGCCCGCCCGGCGCCCCCAAGCGGCTGAACCGGCTGCCCGCGTACACCACCTGGCGCACCGCGGCCGAGCCCGAGGAGGTCCGCGCGGCCGCCCTCGCGACGATGCGGAAGCGCCGCTTCCGTGCGCACACGGTGGGCGACGCGGTCGCCGCGGAGAAGGGCTATCTGCGCGAGGCCGGGAACCTGGTCTTCCACGTCGCCCTGATCGTGATGCTGATCGCCTTCGCGTACGGGCAGCTCTTCAAGTCCGAGGGCGCCAAGCTGATCGTCCAGGGCGACGGCTTCGCCAACACGAAGCCGCAGTACGACGACTTCAAGTCCGGCTCGCTCTTCGACGAGGACTCGCTCGTCCCGTTCAGCTTCAAGCTCGACAAGTTCATCGGCACGTACGAGCGCAGCGGCCCCCAGCGCGGCACGCCCCGTACCTACGAGGCACATGTGACGTACGAGGAAGGCGCGTACGGCAAGCCGAAGAAGACGGTCATCCGGGTCAACGAGCCCCTGGAGATCGACGGCACCAAGGTCTACCTCAACGCGCACGGCTACGCGCCCGTCGTCTCCGTGAAGGACCCCTCCGGCAAGGAGGTCTACCGCAACGCGGTGCCGCTGCTGCCGATGGACGCCAACGTCACCTCGTCCGGGGCGATCAAGGTGATGGACGGGTACCGCGACAAGAGCGGCAAGAAGATCCAGCTGGGCTTCCAGGCGTTCTTCGTGCCGACCTTCGCGGGGGCGGGCAAGGGCACGATGTTCTCGCAGTTCCCGGCCACCGACTTCCCCGTGCTCGCCCTCAACGGCTTCTACGGCAGCCTGGGCGTCGACTCCGGGCTGCCGCAGAACGTGTACCAGCTCGACAAGTCCAAGATGACGGCGTTCAAGGGCGACGACGGCAAGCCGCTCAAGCAGCGGCTGCTGGCCGGCGAGACGATGAAGCTTCCCGACGGCGGCTCCATCACCTTCGAGGGCGTCGACGAGTGGGCCAGCTTCCAGATCTCGAAGCAGCCGGCCAGCGGCTGGGCGCTCGCCGGGGCCGTCGCCGCGATCGCCGGGCTCGCGGGCTCGCTGTTCATCCAGCGGCGCCGGGTCTGGGTGCGCGCGGTCACCGGTGCCGACGGTGTCACGGTCGTCGAGATGGCGGGGCTCGGCCGCAGCGAGTCCGCCAGGCTTCCCGAGGAGCTGGCCGACCTCGCGGTCACCCTCGTCGGGTCGGCACCGGCCGTGCCCGACCCGTCCCCCGATCCCGACCCGTCCGCCGATGCCGACCCGGGCGCCGGTACCGGTTCGGATGCCGATGCCGATGCCGATTCGGACGACGCCGGGAAGACCGACGCCTCCGAAGAATCCCCCGTAGAACCTGCCGAAGGGGCTGAGAAGTGAATCTCGCCGCCGCTGCCACCAACGAGAACCTGGCGCACACCAGCAATGTGCTGATCTATTCGTCCATGGCCGTCTACACCCTGGCCTTCTTCGCGCACATCGCGGAGTGGGTGTTCGGCAGCCGCAGCAAGGTGGGCCGCACCGCCGCCGCGCTGACCGGGGCCGGAACAGGGGCCGGGGCCGACGCCGCCGGTTCGGTGAAGGTGCAGGTCGCGCAGAAGGGCGGCGGCACCGCAGTACTCGACCGCCCGAAGATCGTCACACGCGCGGCGGCCGGTTCCCGCGACGTGCCGGACGGGCCCGGCGCGGCCGGCGGCACGTTCAAGGGCGACCTGTACGGGCGGATCGCGGTCGCCCTGACCGTGGTCGCCTTCCTGGTGGAGGCCGGCGGGGTGCTCACCCGCGCGCTCTCCGTGCAGCGGGCCCCCTGGGGCAACATGTACGAGTTCTCGATCACCTTCTCCACGGTGGCGGTCGGCACGTACCTGGTCCTGCTCGGGCTGAAGAAGAACGTCCGCTGGATGGGGCTGGCGCTGGTCACCACCGTCCTGCTGGACCTCGGCATCGCGACCACGGTGCTCTACACCGCCAGCGACCAGCTCGTGCCCGCGCTGCACTCGTACTGGCTGTGGATCCACGTCTCCACCGCCATCCTCTGCGGTGCCGTCTTCTACATCGGCGCGGTCGGCACCCTGCTCTACCTGTTCCGCGACAGCTACGAGAGCAAGCTCGCGCGCGGTGAGGAGCCCGGCTCCTTCGCCCACTCGGTGCTGTCCCGGCTGCCCGCCGCCTCCTCGCTCGACAAGTTCTCGTACCGGATCAACGCGGCCGTCTTCCCGCTCTGGACGTTCACGATCATCGCGGGCGCCATCTGGGCCGGCGACGCCTGGGGCCGCTACTGGGGCTGGGACCCCAAGGAGGTCTGGTCCTTCATCACCTGGGTCGCGTACGCCTGCTACCTGCACGCCCGCGCCACCGCCGGCTGGAAGGGCCGCAAGGCCGCCTACCTGGCGCTGATCGCCTTCGGCTGCTGGCTGTTCAACTACTACGGCGTGAACATCTTCGTCACCGGCAAGCACTCCTACGCCGGGGTCTGACCCGCCGCACGGCCCCGGTCCGCACGGGTGCGGATCGGGCACCGCCGGGTCACGCTGGAACCATGACCGATGCCACCCCCGTCATCGAGCCCGGCACCAGCGAGACCCACGGCGACGACCAGTACGTCCTGAGGTTCACGCTCCGGCTGCCCCACCCCGTTCCACGGGTGTGGGCAGCCGTTGCCGGTTCCGAGGGTCTGCCGGGCTGGCTGGCCGCAGCCGACCCCTTCGAGCCCCGGGTGGGCGGCGCGATCACGCTCCACCGGCTCACCCCCGACATCCCCGGCCGGGCCCCGGCCGTCTCCGGCACGGTCACCGCCTGGGACGTCGAGCGGGTCGCCGAGTACACCTTCGCGGGGCGGCCGGGCCGCATCCGCTTCCACCTGGAGCCGCCGCGCGGCGACCACGTCCTGCTCCGCTTCACCCACGAGTTCCACGGCGACGACGAACTCGTCCTGGACCGGCTGGCGAGCTGGCACGACCACTTCCGCTACCTGGCCGACGCCCTGGACGGCTCCCCGGCCGACTGGTCGAAATGGACCCCGGTGCGCTGGGCCGCCCTCCGCGAGGAGTACGCGGCCGGGGCCGCCGCCCGGCGGTGACTACTCGCCGGAGGGGCTCGGGCTGCCGCCGTTCTCCCGGCGCTTCAGCTCCTCCTCGCGGCGGCGCAGGTCCGCCTCCCAGTCCTTGAGGAGCGACTCGTCCTTCTTGTTCTCCTCGCGCAGCGCCTGGAGGAACTCGGGGTTGTCGTCCGGGGCGACCCACTGCGAGCGGTGGTTGCGGTGCCACTCGGAGGGCGTACGGCCCCCGGCGGGCGCGGTGCGCACCTTGCCGGCGGCCAGCCAGACGATCGGGCCGACGATCCAGAACAGCAGGATGATGAAGACCCACGCGATCTTCGGCAGGTGCTTGGCCTCGTCCTCGGGGGTGTTGAGGCAGTCGATGAAGGCGTAGATCGTCAGCGCCAGCGGCAGGAGATAGATCAGGGCCCGGAGCATGGTGGAGGTCCCCCTGCGGAGATTTGGCGGGGCATGTCCCGCCCCGGTGTGGGGCCAGGGTAACCGGTACCTCTGACATGCAGCGGCGAACGGAGCGGAACCGTTCGGTGACGCACCCGGCCCGGCGCGGAAGGGCCACCTGCCCCGGTGTCGGACGGGGTGCCCCGGGTGATCGTCGGGGGTGATGACAGACTGGACGGCATGGCTTACGACGATCTTCGTTCCCTCCTCCGGGCCCTGGAGCGCGAGGGCGATCTCAAGCGCATCAAGGCCGAGGTCGACCCGTACCTGGAGGTCGGCGAGATCGTCGACCGGGTCAACAAGGCGGGCGGCCCCGCCCTGCTCTTCGAGAACGTCAAGGGGTCCTCGATGCCCCTGGCCATGAACGTCTTCGGGACCGACCGGCGGCTGCTCAAGGCGCTCGGGCTGAAGTCCTACGCCGACATCAGCGACAGGATCGGCGGGCTGCTCAGGCCGGAACTGCCGCACGGCTTCGTCGGCGTCCGCGAGGCCTTCGGCAAGCTCGGCTCGATGGTGCACGTACCGCCGAAGAAGGTGAAGCAGGAGAGCGCCCCGGTCCAGGAGGTGGTCCTGACCGGCGACGACGTGGACCTGGACCAGCTGCCCGCGCTCTTCACCTGGCCCGGGGACGGCGGCTCCTTCTTCAACCTGGGCCTCACCCACACCAAGGACCCGGAGACCGGGATCCGCAACCTGGGGCTGTACCGGCTCCAGCGCCACGACCGCCGCACCATCGGCATGCACTGGCAGATCCACAAGGACAGCCGCAACCACTACCAGGTCGCCGCCCGGCGCGGGGAGCGGCTGCCGGTCGCCATCGCCTTCGGGGCGCCGCCCTCGGTGACGTACGCCTCCACCGCGCCGCTGCCCGGGGACATCGACGAGTACCTCTTCGCCGGGTTCGTCCAGGGCAAGCGGATCGAGATGGTCGACTGCAAGACCGTGCCGCTCCAGGTGCCCGCGCAGGCGGAGGTCGTCCTGGAGGGGTGGCTGGAGCCGGGGAAGACGCTGCCCGAGGGGCCGTTCGGCGACCACACCGGCTTCTACACCCCGCAGGAACCGTTCCCCGCACTGACCATCGACTGCGTGACCATGCGGCGGCGCCCGCTGCTCCAGTCGATCGTGGTGGGCCGGCCGCCGACCGAGGACGGGCCGCTGGGGCGGGCCACCGAGAGGTTCTTCCTGCCGCTCCTCAAGATCATCGTGCCGGACATCGTGGACTACCACCTGCCGGAGGCGGGCGGCTTCCACAACTGCGCGATCGTCTCGATCGACAAGAAGTACCCGAAGCACGCCCAGAAGGTGATGAGCGCGATCTGGGGCGCGCACATGATGTCGCTGACCAAGCTGATCGTGGTGGTGGACTCCGACTGCGACGTCCACGACCTGCACGAGGTGGCCTGGCGGGCGCTGGGCAACACGGACTACGCGCGCGACCTCACGGTCACCGAGGGGCCCGTCGACCACCTCGACCACGCCTCCTACCAGCAGTTCTGGGGCGGCAAGGCGGGCATCGACGCGACGCGCAAGTGGCCCGAGGAGGGCTACACCCGGGACGGGGGCTGGCCGGAGATGGTCGAGTCCGACCCGGAGACGGCGGCGAAGGTCGACCGCCGGTGGAAGGAATACGGACTGTGAGCGCCGCCGAAGCAGCACTGGGCTCGGGGCCCGTACGGCCGAACAGCAAGGTCAAGGCGTTCCTGCGGCTGGTGATGATCGAGCACTCGGTCTTCGCGCTGCCCTTCGCGTACATCGCCGCGCTGACCGCGATGTTCCTGGACGACGGGTCGATCCACTGGGTGACGCTGCTCCTGGTCACCGTCGCGATGGTGGGGCTGCGGACCTTCGCGATGGCTGCCAACCGGATCATCGACCGGGAGATCGACGCGCGCAACCCGCGCACGGCCGGCCGGGAGCTGGTCACCGGCGCGGTCTCGGTGCGGTCGGCGTGGACGGGGGCGCTCGTCGCCGTCGTCTTCTTCCTGGGCGCCGCGGCGCTGCTGAACCCGCTCTGTCTGGCGCTGGCGCCGGTCGCGGTGGTCCCGATGGTGGTCTATCCGTACGGGAAGCGGTTCACCCACTACCCGCACGCGATTCTCGGGATCGCGCAGGCGATGGGGCCGATCGGTGCCTGGCTGGCGGTGACCGGCAGCTGGTCGTGGGAGGCGGTGATCCTCGGGCTCGCGGTCGGTGTCTGGATCGGCGGCTTCGACCTGATCTTCGCCTGCCAGGACGTCCAGGCCGACCGGGCGCACGGAGTGCTCTCGGTGCCGGCCCGGTTCGGCGTCCCGGCGGCGCTCTGGGGCGCCCGGGTCTGCCATGTGATCACGACCGGGCTGCTGGTCTGGTTCGGGCTGGCCAGCGGGGCCGGGCTCTTCTACTGGATCGGCATGGCGATCGTGGCCGTCGCCTTCGTCTACGAGCACCGGGTGGTGCGCCCGCACGACCTGTCCCGGCTGAACCGGGCGTTCTTCTCGGTCAACGGTTTCATCGGGATCGCGCTCTTCGCCTGCGCGCTGCTGGACCTGCTGGTCCGGGGCCTGGTGGTCTGACCGGGCCGGGGACGGCCGTTCGACGGTTCTCAAAGGCGGCGGCGGAAGGCGAACGCCGCCGCCACGCCCGCGACCAGGCCGAACAGATGGCCCTGCCAGCTGACCGAGGTGTTGGCGGGGGAGAGCCCCAGCAGGATCGTCGAGCCCCAGATCGCGCCGACGACCAGCCCGACGGCCATGTCGAGCACCCTGCGGTCCACGAATCCGCGGACGAGCAGATAGCCGAAGAGCCCGAAGACCAGCCCGGACGCGCCCGCCGTGTTGGAGTACTCCGGCGCGACCAGCCAGACGCCCAGGCCGTCGACCACGATGATCGTGGCGGCCACGGCGAGGAACCGGCGGATGCCGCCGACCGCGGCGAGGAAGCCGAAGACCAGCAGCGGCACGCTGTTGGACGCGACATGGCCGAAGCCGAAGTGGATGAAGGACGCGGGCACGACGTCCAGCAGCTCGGCGGCCCGGCGCGGCTCTATCCCGAAGCCGTCCAGCGCGTGGCCGGTCGCCGCGTCGACGATTTCGAGCAGCCAGAGCAGCGCCACCCAGCCCGCCATCAGCTTGGCCGCGGCCCGTGCCCGCTCGCCGGCGGGCCGCTCCGGTGCCGTGTACCCGGTGAGTGCGCTCATCGTGGCCCCCTGCTCGTTCCGTGTCCTTGGGGGCGGCCGCGCCGTTCCCGTTCCCCCACCGGGAACGCCGGGGCACCGTCGACGGTTCCGGTCCGGTGCGGCCGGATAGGCTCATGCGTGTGGAATCCGGGACATCAGTGAGCCAACAGCAGCGCCGGCCTTGGATTGTCGGGGTTTCGGGTGCCTCGGGCACCCCATTCGCCGCCTCGGTGCTGCGCGGCCTGCTGGCCGCGGGGGAGAGCGTCGATCTGGTGGTGAGCCGGGCCTCCCGGCTGACGCTGCTGGACGAGACCGGGATCGCGTTCCGCGACGCGCACTGGCAGGAGGACCTGCGCAGCTGGCTGGCGCGTGGTGCGGACGGCAAACCGCACACCTTCGACGTGGACGTCGAGGGCGTGCGGTACTGGGCGGCCGGTGATCTCGCGGCCGGGCCGTCCTCGGGCTCGTACCCGGCGAAGGGGATGCTGATCGTTCCGGCCTCGACGGCCTGTGTGGCCGGGGTGGCGCTCGGGCTCTCTAAGGATCTGCTCCAGCGGGCGGCGAGCGTGACGCTCAAGGAGCGGCGGACGCTGGTCGTCGCGGTGCGCGAGACGCCGCTGAACGGGCAGACGCTGAAACATCTGGTGAGCCTGGACGAGGCGGGCGCCGTGGTGCTGCCCGCCTCTCCGGCGTTCTACGCGGGGGCGACGCACATCCAGGATCTGGTGGACTTCGTCGCCGGTCGGGTACTGGACGCGGCAGGGGTGCCGCACGGCCTGTACCGCCGGTGGGAGGGAGAGCTCGGTGGCGGCTCCCGTGATTCCCGTGGCTGACCCGGAAGGGCCTGTGGTCAGCGCTTCTTCATGGCGCGCGGCTTACGGATCCGGTCGACCCGGTGCGCGGCGGCGGGCTGGTGGGCACGCGAGCGGTTGGCCAGGTCCTGAAGCTCGCGCATCCGGGCATAGGCCATCTCGATCGTGTACACGGTCTTCTCACTCCTGAAGATTCGAAAGTGTTTATGCGGATACTCGGGAACTTTTGCAGGCGATGAGGCCTGCATGCCTTAGATTCTACACGTAAACTCGCGATACTGCTGAACAATGGAAGGTTTCAGTCACATGGACGCGGTGGACAGGCAGCTCATCCAGGCACTCCGGGAGAACGGCAGGGCCTCGTACGCCGAGCTGGGACGGCTCGTCGGGCTCTCCGGGCCCAGCGTCACCGACCGCATCAACCGGCTGGAATCCGCCGGTGTCATCACCGGTTACCGCGCCACCGTCGACGCCGCGTCCCTCGGGCTCGGCGTCACGGCCCTGATCGGCATCTCGCTCTCCGACGCGGCCGACCACGAGGACGTCGCGCGGCGGCTGAAGGACCTCGCGGAGATCGAGGACGCCTGGTTCATCGCGGGCGACGACTCGTACATGCTCAAGGTGCGGGTCGGCGACGTGGACGGGCTGGAGCGCACCATCCGCCGGCTCAGTGGTACGAAGGGCGTCTCGCGCACCCGTACCACGATCGTGCTCTCCACCAAGTGGGAGAACCGGGTCGGCGAACTGCCCGAGCAGTCGTAGGCGTACCGTGGTGGAGCCCCCGGACGGCCGGGGGTTTCGCCCGGTATCAGCCATCGCCGGGACACGCACCGCACATCGACAACTGGGAGGCAGCCGCATGGACGTCGGGCTCAAGCGCGAGCTGGAGGAGAAGGTCCGCGCGGGTGAGCGCCTGACCCGTGAGGACGGCATCGCGCTCTACGAGTCGGACGACCTGGCCTGGCTCGGCGGCCTCGCGCACCAGGTGCGCACCCGGCTGAACGGCGATGTCGTGCACTTCAACGTCAACCGCCACCTCAACATGACCAATGTGTGCACGGCGTCGTGCGCCTACTGCTCGTTCCAGCGCAAGCCGGGCGAGAAGGACGCGTACACCATGCGCATCGAGGAGGCCGTCCGCCTGGCGAAGGCGATGGAGGGCGAGAGCCTCACCGAGCTGCACATCGTCAACGGCCTCCACCCCACCCTGCCGTGGCGCTACTACCCGCGCTCGCTCAGCGCGCTGAAGGAAGCCCTGCCGCAGGTCTCCCTCAAGGCGTTCACCGCGACCGAGATCCACCACTTCGAGACGATCTCCGGGCTCTCCGCCTCCGAGATCCTCGACGAGCTGATCGAGGCCGGTCTGGAGTCGCTGACCGGCGGCGGCGCGGAGATCTTCGACTGGGAGGTCCGCCAGCACATCGTGGACCACAACACCCACTGGGAGGACTGGTCGCGCATCCACCGGCTGGCCCACGAGAAGGGGCTCAAGACCCCGGCGACCATGCTGTACGGGCACATCGAGGAGCCCCGGCACCGCGTCGACCACGTGCTGCGGCTGCGTGAGCTCCAGGACGAGACCGGCGGTTTCCAGGTCTTCATCCCGCTGCGCTACCAGCACGACTTCGTGGACATGCAGGACGGCAAGGTCCGCAACAAGCTCCAGGCGCGGACGACGATGGCGACCGGCGCCGAGGCGCTGAAGACCTTCGCGGTCTCCCGGCTGCTCTTCGACAACGTCCCGCACGTCAAGGTCTTCTGGGTGATGCACGGTGTGCAGACCGCCCAGCTCGCGCTCCAGCACGGCGCGGACGACATGGACGGCTCGGTCGTCGAGTACAAGATCACCCACGACGCGGACAACTTCGGTACGCCGAACAAGCTCGGCCGCGACGACCTGCTGGACCTGATCCGCGACGCGGGCTTCCGGCCGGTCGAGCGCAACACGCGCTACGAGATCATCCGCGAGTACCCGGGCCCGGACGCCGACCGGCGCGAGTCGCCGCAGCCGATGCGCGTCTGACCCGCCGACCGCCCCGTACGAGAGAGCCCTGACCCCCTGTGGTCAGGGCTTTCTCGCGTTCCGGACAGGCTTTGAGCTCTATGGTGGGTAAGGGTTACTCTGCCGCTATGGCTCTTACGTTCGAACTGGACCCGAAGGTCGACCGCGCGCTCTACGAGGGCATCGTCGAGCTGTGGACCGATGTCTCCAACGCGGGCGGCGCGGTGGGCTTCGTGCCGCCCGTGACGGCCGACGAGATCCGGCCCGAGATGGCCAAGCACCTGGCCGCGATGGGTGAGGGGCACACCCGTCTGCTGGTCGGCCGGGACGCGGACGGGGCGGTCGCCGCCACCGCCTTCCTCGCCCTCAACACCCACCGGCTGATGACCCACTGGCTCTGGCTCTACACGGTGATGGTCCACCCCCGCCACCAGGGCAAGGGGTACGGGCGCGACCTGATGGCCGCCGCGGCCGGGGCCGCCCGCTCCCTCGACGGCATCGAGGCGATCCGGCTCACCTGCCGGGGCGGCACCGGCGTCGACCGCTTCTACGGATCCTGCGGCTACAAGGAGGTCGGGCGGGTGCCCGACGCGATCCGGGTGGCCGAGGGGGACGACCGGGACGACATCATCATGCTGCTGCCGCTGGGAACCCTCTGACCGGCGGGTGCCGTCCGGGCGGCGCGACGCGGGGCCTCCTTTGGCGGAGCCCTCCGAACTGATCGATTCCGGGGCATGCTTCACTGGTCGGGCAGGATCGAAGGACGTCATACGCTGAGAGAGAGGCCAACTGTGTCCGCTGCCAAGCCGAGCGCGACAATTCGGTACACCGCGATGCGCCTCAGCATCTTCGTCGGCTGCTTCCTCGTCGCGGCCATCGCCGTCCACTTCGGTCTGCTGCCCTCCGGGACGAACGGCTCGAACATCGTCTGGGTGATTCTGCTCGCCCTGGTCCTGTCCGCGCCGCTCAGCTACGTGCTGCTGCGCAAGCAGCGCGACGAGATGTCCGAGCAGATCGTCGGCAAGGTCGACCGCGCCAAGCAGCGCCTGGAGTCCAACCGCACCCGCGAGGACCACGTCACCTCCTGAGCGACCGCCCCGGGGCGGCGTGAGGAACGGTAAGTTTCCTCACACCCTCGCGGCACCCACGCGTACTTCACGGAACCCCGGCACCGGAGCACCCGCTCCGGCGCCGGGGTTCTCGTCGTTCCCGGTCGGAAGCGGGCCGGGCCTGGAAGGTGCGCGAAGAGGGAAGAGTCAAAGAAGACCTTTGAGGTTCCCAAAGTTCAAGTGTTAACGTGTTGGGCATGAAGACAGCAGTGCGCCCTCGACACGCCATGAGCATCCCGCTCGTGGTGCGCCTGCATGTCGATCTCTGCCGCTGTATGTCCGCGGTCTGTTGCCGCGCAGTCTGAACGGCACCATGCAGCGGCGCCACCCCTGACGCGGGCGCCGCACCCACCCCCGTCCCACAAATCCCTGCCCCTGTGCGCCCCGATGCGTCACATCTGGAGTGTGTCCGTGTCCGCGAATCCCGCGTCCACCGCTGCCGAGACCCCGTCCGGGTCCGGTTTCCGGCTTCCCAAGGTCCCCTTCTGGGCCCAGATAGTCGCCGGCCTCGTCCTCGGTGTCGTCCTGGGCTGGCTGGCCCGCAGCTACGACATCGGCTGGCTGTACACCACGCTCGACAAGGTCGGCCACATCTTCGTCCAGCTGCTGAAGCTGGCCGTCGCGCCGCTCGTCTTCTTCGCGATCCTGGTGTCGATCACCAATCTGCGGAAGGTCAACAACGCCGCCCGGCTGGCCACCCGCACCCTGCTCTGGTTCATGATCACCTCGCTGATCGCGGTCGCCATCGGCCTCGCGATCGGCCTGATCACCAACCCGGGCGCGGGCACCGGCCTCACGCCGAAGGACGGCAAGCTGCCGGAGCACGCCGGCTCCTGGCTCGACTTCCTGACCGGGATCATCCCGGACAACGTGATCACGCCGTTCACCGAGCTGAACGTGCTCCAGATCGTCTTCATGGCCGCCGTCGCCGGTATCGCCGCCCTCCAGCTCGGTGAGAAGGCCCAGCCGATCCTCACCCTCAGCGAGTCCGTCCTGGAGCTGCTCCAGAAGGCCCTGTGGTGGGTCATCCGCCTCGCCCCGATCGGCACCATCGGCCTGATCGGCTACGCCATCGCGGACTACGGCTGGGACCTGATCGGCAAGTACGCCACGTTCACCGCCGACATCTACATCGGCTGCGCCCTGGTGATGTTCGGCGTGTACCCGCTGCTCCTCGCGACGGTCGCCAAGCTCAGCCCGGTCCAGTTCTTCAAGGGCGCCTGGCCGGCCATCCAGCTGGCCTTCGTCTCCCGCTCCTCGGTCGGCACCATGCCGGTCACCCAGAAGGTCACCGAGCGCCTCGGCGTCCCGAAGGAGTACGCCTCCTTCTCGGTCCCGTTCGGCGCCACCACCAAGATGGACGGCTGCGCCGCGATCTACCCGGCGCTGGCGGCGATCTTCATCGCACAGATCTTCGACGTGCAGCTCGGTGTCGGCGACTACGTCCTGATCGCCTTCGTCTCGGTGATCGGTTCGGCGGCCACCGCCGGTCTCACCGGTGCGACGGTCATGCTGACCCTCACGCTGTCGACGCTGGGCCTCCCGCTGGAGGGCGTCGGCCTGCTGATGGCGATCGACCCGATCCTCGACATGATGCGTACGGCCACCAACGTGGCGGGCCAGGCGCTGGTCCCGGTGATCGTCTCGGCCCGCGAGAAGATCCTCGACCACGACGCGTACAACTCGGCCTCCTCCTCGCCGGTCGACGACACGCCGAGTGTCACCGAGGCGCCGGTCGGCGCGGCCGGTGACGCCGAGGTGCGCGACACCGAGCCGGAGCGGGTTCCGGCCACCGCGTAGCCGGTACGCGTACGGCAGCACGGGACGCCCCCGGTCCGCGAGCGCGGACCGGGGGCGTCCTCGTACCCTTACCGGGGGAGAGCGGTGCGACCGGGGGCGGAAGGAAAGCGACGTGGGTGCGGTGAAGAACAAACGGATGCCGCGTGCCGTGCGCGAGCGGCAGATGATGGACGCCGCCGTGCGGACCTTCGGGCAGCGGGGGTACCGGGCCGCCTCGATGGACGAGATCGCCGAGCTGGCGGGGGTCTCCAAGCCGCTCGTCTACCTGTACCTCCACTCCAAGGAGGAGCTGTTCACCGCCTGCATCAGGCGTGAGGCGAAGGCGCTGGTCGACGCGGTGCGGGCCGGGGCGGAGCCGGGGCTTCCGGCGGACCGGCAGCTCTGGTCGGGGCTGCGGGCGTTCTTCACGCACACGGCCGAGAACCCGGACGGCTGGGCGGTGCTGCACCGCCAGGCGCGTACGCACGGGGAGCCGTTCGCCGACGAGGTGGCGGTGATGCGCGACGAGATCGTCGCGTTCGTGACGGAGCTGATCGGGGCCGCGGCCCGCGAGGCGCACCGCGACCCGGAACTGCCCGACCGCGATGTGGCGGGGCTCGCGCAGGCACTGGTGGGGGCCGCGGAGTCGCTCGCCGGCTGGGCCAACGAGACCCCGGGCGTCTCGGCGAAGGAGGCCGCGGCCACCCTGATGAACTTCTCCTGGGCGGGCCTGGAGAACCTTATGAACGGCCGTCCCTGGCAGCCTCCGGTCCCGGACCGGGAGCACGCCGCGTCCGCCCGGTGAGGTGGACGCGGCCGGTGGCGGAGCGCAGCTGGAACCCGGTGTCGTCGGCCGCGTAGGTGACGGTGGCGGGCAGCAGGACCGGGGCCCTGAAGTCGGCCCGTACGTGGTGGACCTCGTCCGGGCGCGGGATCTCGGCCAGGCAGCGGGCGACGGTCCACATGCCGTGGGCGATGGCCCGGGGGAAGCCGAAGAGCCGGGCGGTCAGCGGGTACAGGTGGATGGGGTTCCGGTCGCCGGAGGCGGCGCCGTACCGCCGTCCGAGGTCGCCGGGGAGCCGCCATTCGGCGACGGCGGGAAGCTCCTCGGCGGTGGCGGTGGTGGTCTTGGGCGTGCCGGGGGCAGGGGTGTTCCGGTCGTGCCGGGACAGGTAGCCGCTGCGGGACTCCCAGACCAGGGTGTCCCCGTGCCGGGCCTCGGTGGCCATCGTGACCTCGGTGCCGCGCCGGTGCGGGGTCAACTCCTGTGCGTACACCGTGAGTTCGAGTGCGTCGACGGGGTGCACGGGCTGGTGGCGGGTGATCTCGATCCAGGTGTGGACGAGGCCGAGCACCGGCAGCGGGAACGCCCGGTCCGCCATCAGCCCCATGGTGAGCGGGAAGCCCAGCACATGCGGATAGGTGAGCGGCAGCACGGTGTCCGCCCCGGTGAAGCCGCAGACCTCGCGGTACGCGGCGAGCGGGCCGGACGGGGGCGGCGCGGCCGGGCGGACGGCCCGTCCGGCGGGGAGCGCGGCGCCGGGGGCACCCGCCCTCTTGAAAAACGATGTGACAGTTGCCCGGGCGAGTGTCGCGTTCATCTTCGACATGGGGTCACGCCCCCAGCAGGCTCTGGCCGCAGACCCGCACGACCTGGCCGTTGACGGCCGCCGATCCGGGCTGGGCGAACCAGGCGGCCGTCTCGGCGACGTCGACCGGGAGCCCGCCCTGCCCGAGGGAGTTCATCCGGCGGCCCGCCTCCCGGATGAACAGCGGCACGGCCGCGGTCATCCTCGTCTCGATGAAGCCGGGCGCCACCGCGTTGACCGTGATGCCGTGCTCGGCGGCGGCGCGCGGGGCCAGCGAGCGGACCAGCCCGATGATGCCCGCCTTGCTCGCCGCGTAGTTGGTCTGGCCGTTGTTGCCCGCGATCCCGGCGATGGACGCGGTGGCGACGATCCGGCCGCCGCGGTGGAGGGTGCCCGCCTTCAGCAGGGCGTCCGTGGTGCGCAGCACCGAGTCCAGGTTCACGTCGACGACCGATGCCCAGCGCTCGGCGGGCATGTTGGCGAGCCGGCGATCCCGGGTGATGCCCGCGTTGTGGACGAGTACGTCGAGGCCGTCCGGGACCGCGTCGGCGATCCGCCCGGCGGCGTCGTCGGCGGTGATGTCCAGCGGCAGCGCGGTGGCGCCGAGCCGCTCGGCGGTGGCGGCCAGTTCGTCGCGGACGGCCGGGACGTCCAGGACGAGCACCCGGGCGCCGTCCCGGACCAGCACCTCGGCGACCGAGGCGCCGATGCCGCGCGCCGCGCCGGTGACCAGGGCGGTGCGCCCGGCGAGCGGGGCCGCCGGATCGGCGACGGGTCCGGGCTCGGCGGCGGTCAGCTCGATCACCTGGCCGCTGACGTACGCGGACCGGGGCGAGAGCAGGAAACGCAGGGTGGATCCGGCCGCCCCGACGCCTTCCGGGACGATCCGGAGCAGTTGTACGGTGGCGCCCCGGCCGATCTCCTTGCCCAGGGAGCGCACGAAGCCCTCCAGCGCCTGCTGGGCGGCGGCCTGGTGGTGGTCGTCGGCCGACGGGCGCACCCCCAGCACCACGACGCGCCCGCCCGGGGCGAGGGAGCGGATCACCGGATGCAGCGCCGCGTGGACCTCGGCGAGCCCGCCCGGGGTGACGACCCCCGTCGCGTCGAGCACGATCCCGGCGGGGCGCCCCGGGGTGCCGCCGGGGCCGGTGACGTCGAGCCCGGTCGACGCGAGCAGCGCCCCGAGCCGCTCGGTCACCGCGGAGTCCCCGGCGGTGAGGTGGAGCAGCGGACCGTCCAGCGCCGGCGTCCCGGGCGACCAGCGGCGCAGCGCGGCGGGCTGCGGCAGCCCGAGCCGGCGGGTCAGGAAACGGCCGGGTGCGGTGCCGGTGAAGTGCAGATAGCGGTCGGCCATTGTCCAGACTCCCTGCTCGGTCGTAGATTTACTCTGGAGTAAGGTTACTCAAGAGTCAGGAGCTGGTCGAGATGATCCCCCTCGCACTCCCGCAGCCCCGCAGGGTCGCGGTCGTCGGCGGCAGCCGCGTCCCGTTCGCGCGCTCCGACGGCCCGTACGCGCGGGTCTCCAACCAGCGGATGCTGACGGCCGCGCTGGACGGACTGGTCGAGCGGTTCGGGCTCCAGGGGCAGCGGGTCGGCGAGTTCGTCGCGGGCGCGGTGCTCAAGCACAGCCGCGACTTCAACCTCGCCCGGGAGACCGTGCTCGGCTCGGCGCTCGACCCGCGCACCCCCGCGTACGACATCCAGCAGGCGTGCGGCACCGGGCTCCAGGCGGTCGTCGCCGCCGCGAACAAGATCATGCTCGGGGCGGTCGACTCGGCGATCGCGGGCGGCACGGACACGGCCAGCGACGCACCGCTCGGCGTCAACGACGAACTGCGGCGCATCCTGCTGGCCGCCCGCCGGGCGAGGTCGACGGGCGGCCGGCTCAAGGCGCTCGCCGGGGTGCGCCCCCGCCACCTCGTCCCGGAGATCCCGCGCAACGCGGAGCCCCGCACCGGTCTCTCGATGGGCGAGCACGCGGCGATCACCGCCCGCCGGTGGGGGATCGGCCGCGAGGAGCAGGACCTGCTCGCCGCCACCAGCCACCAGCGGCTCGCGGCGGCGTACGAGCGCGGCTTCCTGGACGACCTGGTGGTGCCGTTCCAGGGGCTGGAGCGCGACCAGAACCTGCGCCCCGGTTCCACGGTGGAGAAACTCGCCACGCTGAAGCCGGTGTTCGGCACCGATCACCCCGACGCCACGATGACCGCGGGCAATTCGACCCCGCTCACCGACGGCGCCGCGACCGTGCTGCTGGCGAGCGAGGAGTGGGCCCGCGAGCGCGGACTGGAACCGCTCGCCTACCTCTCCCTGTACGAGACGGCCGCCGTCGACCATGTGCACGGCGAGGACGGTCTGCTGATGGCCCCGGCGTACGCCGTGCCGCGCATGCTGGAGCGGGCCGGGCTGACCATCGGGGACTTCGACCTGTTCGAGGTCCACGAGGCGTTCGCCTCGCAGGTGCTGGCCACCCTGGCGGCCTGGGAGAAGCAGGGGCTGGCCCCGGTGGACCGGGACCGGCTCAACGTCGTCGGCTCCTCGCTCGCCACCGGCCACCCGTTCGCCGCGACCGGCGCCCGGATCGTCGCCACGCTGGCGAAGCTGCTGGCGGAGCGGGAGGGGCCGTCGCGGGGACTGATCTCGATCTGCGCGGCGGGCGGCCAGGGCGTCACGGCCGTCCTCGAACGCCCCTGAGCACCCCTGAGCACCCCCGAGTACCGCGAGTACCCCGAGCACCCCGGGGTTCCTGTGAACTCCCCTGATCCATGAGGCAGTACCCGTAACGGAACAGCACGTAGAGCGCGTTCAGCACCGCACCGGTGGCGCCGGACGGACCCGGCGCCACCGCCCGCCATCACGCCGAGGAGCCGCACGTGTCCACGCCACCCACGCCATCCACCGCGTCCGCCCCCGTGCTGGTCGAACCGACCCTCACCCGGGGCCCGGACGGCACCGTCCGGCAGGCCGCCGTACCGCCCGCCGCCCCGCAGGCGCGCCGCGGCTCGCTCGCCGAGATCCCGTTCGACAACGCCCGCGAGGCCCCCGACGAGGCCGTCCTCAGCCGCAAACAACCCGGTGGCGGCGACGACAACGGCGGCGCGTGGCGGGACGTGACGGCGGCGGAGTTCGCCGAGGAGGTCCTGGCCGTCGCCAAGGGGCTGATCGCGGAGGGGCTCGGCCCCGGCGACCGGATCGCGATCATGGCCCGTACGACGTACGAGTGGACCCTGCTGGACTTCGCGGCATGGGCCGCCGGGCTCGTCACCGTCCCCGTCTACCCGACCTCCTCCGCCCTCCAGGCCCGCTGGATCCTCCAGGACTCCGGCGCCGCCGCCTGCGCCGTCGAGACCACGGAACAGGCCCGGCTGATCAGCCAGGAACGCAAGGGGCTCGGCGGCCTCGTCCACCTCTGGCAGTTCGACACCGGCGCCCTCGGCCGGCTGAGGAAGGCGGGACGCGACGTCCCCGACGACGCCGTCACCGCCCGCCGCGCCGCCCTGACCCCGCAGACCCCCGCCACCCTCATCTACACCTCCGGCACCACCGGCCGCCCCAAGGGCTGCGTGCTCAGCCACGGCAACTTCTTCGCCGAGGTGGACAACGCGATCGAACTGCTCCACCCGGTCTTCAAGTCGGTCAGCAAGTACCCCGCCTCCACCCTGCTCTTCCTGCCGCTCTCGCACGTCTTCGGGCGGATGGTCGCGATCGGCTGCCTGCGCGCCCGGGTCCGGCTCGGCCACGCCCCGTCGATCAGGACGGAGGACCTCCTCGCCGACCTGGCCGGCTTCCGGCCGTCGTTCCTGCTGGCCATCCCGTACGTGCTGGAGAAGGTGTACAACACCGGCCGGGCCACCGCCGAGCAGATGGGCCGCGCCGCCTCCTTCGACCGGGCCGCCCGGATCGCCCAGCGCTACGGGGAGGCCGTCGAGGCCGCCGAACACGGCACCGGCCCCGGACCGGGGATCGGCCTCAGGGCCGCCCGCGCCCTGTACGAACCGCTGGTCTACCGCCGCATCCGGGCCGCGCTCGGCGGCCACGTCCGGCACGTGATCTGCGGCGGTTCCCCGCTGGGCCGCCGCCTCGCGGCGTTCTACGCGGGCGCCGGCGTCGAGATCTACGAGGGCTACGGCCTCACCGAGACCACCGCCGCCGCCACCGTCACCCCGCCGCTGAAACCGCGCCTGGGCACCGTCGGCTGGCCGCTGCCCGGCACCGCCGTACGGATCGCGGACGACGGGGAGGTGCTGCTCGGCGGCGGCCAGGTGTTCCAGGGGTACTGGGACGGGGAGCGGGGGGAGGTGGCGCCCGCGGGGCAGGGCGGCTGGTTCGCCACCGGCGACCTCGGCGCGCTCGACGCCGAGGGCTACCTCACGATCACCGGCCGCAAGAAGGACATCATCATCACCTCCGGCGGCAAGAACGTCACCCCGGCCCCGCTGGAGGACCGGCTGCGCGCGCATCCCCTGATCAGCCAGTGCATGGTGGTCGGCGACAACCGCTCCTTCGTCGCCGCGCTGATCACCCTGGACCCGGAGGGGCTCGCGCACTGGCGCCGGATGACGAAGAAGCAGGACGTCCCGATCCGGGAACTCGTCGACGACGACGAACTGCGCACCACCCTGCAACGCGCCGTCGACGAGGCCAACCAACTGGTCTCGCGGGCGGAGTCGATCCGCAAGTTCGCCGTCCTGACGGTCGACTTCACCGAGGAGGCCGGGCAGTTGACCCCCTCCCTGAAGCTGAAGCGCGCCGCGATCGCCCGCGACTTCGAGGCGGAGATCGAGGCGCTGTACCGGAAGTGAACGCGGGCGGCGGTGGCGGGCGGTGCCCCGGGCGGGCCGGGGCACCGCCCGTTCCTACACCTTGCCGTTGTAGTGCGTGATGTCCCAGTGGCTGCCCTCGTTGGCGTAGACGTTGCCGGCGGCGGACTTGTACAGCGCGGCCCCGTCGCTGCGCTTGCCCGCCTTGGCGAGCTTGCCCTTGATGTAGGTGTTGACGCAGGCGACCTTGGTGGAGATGTCGGTCTTGTAGCCGTTGCTGTGGCTGTACGTGCCGGAGGAGTGGCCCGTCTCGGTCCCGCCGGTGATGACCACCTTGCAGCCGCTGGCCTTCTTGAACGCGATGACGCCGTCGACGGACGCCTTGTTGATCCCGGTGAACGACGTGCACGTCTTCTTGCCCCGGTCGGAACAGTTGCCGCTGGACGTCCAGGTCACCCCCGCCTTCTTGAGCACGGCGGCGGCGTCCTCGTGCTTCGCGTACTTCGCCGGGGCGGCGGCCGGGACGACGGCCTGCGCGGCACCGGCCGCCAGCAGGGCCGATGCGGCGGCGAGGGCGGCGACGACCGCGCGGGCGGAGAGCGGACCGATACGGCGTGTCATATGAGGCACTCCTTGTCCTTCGGAGGGTCGGCCGAGGCTTCGAGGCTTTCGGCTGCGGCGATCCTGCCCGGCCCGGACCCGTTCCGAGGGTCGCCCATCGTGTGAAAGACCGCCGCCGAGGTTGACCCGGGGCTTTCATCGGACAGTCGAAGGAACGCGGCGCGGTAGTCGAACAGTTCGACCGTACGGCCTCGCTCCGGGGCCTTTCGGAGAGCTGTCGCGGCGGATGATCGGAAGAATTCCCTTCCCGCAACTCCCTTGTCCCGTAAGAGTTCCGCAGTGGCTCCGCGAACGCTCCGGCGTGCGCCCGGTGGTTTCGTACGCAAGGTCAAACGCGGCGTGTCCGAAGGTAAAGGGAGAGTCACGTGGGTATAGATATACCCGTCTTCGCAGGAGGACGGCCCCGTGCCTGTATGGAGCGGGATCACCGCCGTTCCCCCCACGCGTCAGCGCGCCGCAGGAGCCCACGTCAATGGTGTCCGGGGCGGCGGGAAACGTCTCAACCCCCTTTCATCCCCCATGAATTCGCCGGGCCGTCGGTCCGGTGGATCGACGACTCATCGGCAAGGAGACGCCATGCGTTACGGAACTGCGCTGAGGGAAGAAGTCCGGGCCCCGGGAACGACCCCTCTCATCGGCATCTACGACATGTATTCGGCCTCGGTCGTGGCCCGGCATTACGACGGGTTCTTCGTGTCCGGATTCGGCTTCGCTGCTTCGCACTACGGGCTGCCGGACATCGGGTTCATCGCCTGGCCGGACATGGTGGCCTTCGTGGAGCGGCTGCGGCTGGCCTTCCCGGCGCACCACCTGCTGGTCGACATCGACGACGGCTACGTGGACCCGGAGGTCGCCTGCCACGTGGTGCAGCGGCTGGAGCGGATCGGCGCCTCCGGGATCATCCTGGAGGACCAGAAGCGCCCGCGCCGCTGCGGGCATGCGGACGGCAAGCAGGTGCTGCCGCTGGAGGAGTACCTGGAGAAGCTGGACCTGGTGCTCAGGAGCCGGCGCGACCTGCTGGTCGTGGCCCGTACGGACGCCACGGAGGAGGCCGACATCCTGCGCCGGGCGGAGGCGCTGGCGGCCACGGACGCGGACGTGGTGCTGGTCGACGGGGTGCGCAGCGTCGAGTGGATCCGGCGCGTCCGTGAGGTGACCGGGGACAAGCCGCTGCTCTTCAACCAGATCGCGGGCGGCAAGTCGCCCCGGCTCTCGCTCTCCGAACTGGAGGAAATGGGCTGCCAGGTGGCGATCTACAGCACCCCGTGCCTGTTCGCCGCGCACGCCGCGATCGACTCCGCGCTGTCGGAGCTGAAGGCGTCGGACGGGCGGCTCCCGGAGTTCGTGGCCTCGGAGGGGATCGGGGTGCAGCGCTCGACCGAGCTGCTGGAACGCAACATCAGCCGCCACCACCCGGCCCCCGCGTCCGTCTGACCCGTACGCACCACATCGCGCCCACGGACTCCGTACGGTCCCCGCTCCGCGCATCGGCGGGGACCGTACGGACGGCGGAAGCGCGCCCCCGCCCCTTCAGGACCCCGGCCCCGGGGTTACCCCCCCCGAGCCCCGAGAGAACAGAGCCACCCGTGCCACGAGCACCACGCACCCCCCTGACCTCCGCCGCCTCGCGCGCCGCCCGCCTGATCACCCTCGCCGCCCTCTGCCAGGCCGCCGCCACCGGGACGGCGTGGGCGGACGCCCCGGACGGCGGGATGGAGACCCACCACGGACCGTCCCTGATCACCATCGACAACTCCAACGCCGACTCCTGGCTGGAGGTGGACCGCACCCTGAACGTATTGGGCCCCCTCAGCAAGGGCACGGCGGGTAGCGACCACGACGGCGGTGGCGGCGCGATCGACCAGCACGTCTCGTCGTCCCAGGCGGTGGGCGTCCAGGCGGCCCCGGACGAACAGGCCGACGAGGACGACGAGGACGAGGATGCCCCGCTCCCGCCGCCCGCGCCGGTGGAGTCGGCGGCGACCGGCGGCGACGACCCGGAGGGCGACGCCGACCACGACACGGGCGCCCGGCCGCCCGCCTGAGCCCTGACTCCTGACCCCTGACCCCTGAGATCCGGACTCAGCGCGGGTCTGCGGTGTGCGTGCGCTCGGGGACCCGGGTCCGGCCGTCGAAGCGGTCGCGGTGACGTGCCTCGATTCCCTCGACGCCGTACGCCTCCCGCGCGGCCAGGAACTCCCGGAGCAGGGACGGCAGGACGTCCAGGACCGCCCGGTCGTCGCCGTGGTGGTGGAGCAGGATCCGGGTCCAGGACCAGGCGGGGTGGAAGACGTCGTACCGCGTCTCGACCCACCGCGTGTACCCCGCGTTCCCGGGGCTCGCGGGGTCGCTGTGCGCCACGCCGAGGAAGTAGCCGGTCAGGAGGACCGCGACGGAATCCACCGTGTGCGCGCCGGTGAACATGGCGGGACGGCGGCACACCCCTTCAAGGAGGTCCAGAAAGCGCGCTTCGTCCATGCGGAGATCGTATGCGGCCCGCCCGACCGGTGACGCGGGTCGGGCGCGTGGACCTACAGTGCCCCGGATATGGGCACTGGTGGCGCCCGTGGCCCGTGGGGTGTGATGGGGGAGTTCAGTTCGCAGGCGCGGCCGGGCAACAGGACTGGGGTGTGGGATGGGGACGATCCTCAAGGGAATGGACCGTGTCCGGTGGCACGAGCTGACGCACGCGTACGGATCGGCGGCGGAGGTTCCGGGGCGGCTGTCGCGCGTCGCGTGGGGTGACGCCCGGACCGGTGGCGCGGCGTTGGGCGATCTCGGTCTGTGGCTCGGTGAGCTGGCCGTTTTCGACGCGACCGTGGAGGCGGTTCCGTTTCTGTGGGATCTCGCCGTGACCGACTCGGTCACCAGCCGACCCGGAGTGATCGAACTCCTGCGGACGATCCTTGAACATGCCAACCCTCCCAGGATCGAGGTGCAGCGGGCGGCTCATCGGGCCGTGCTCGACGGCAGGGGCGCGGCGGAGGTTCTGGCTCGTGACGAGGACGCCGCCGTGCGGGCGGCCGCTCGCGACCTGATGGCGGAGATCGACGGCCACACCTGCGAGTCCTGCCATGCCGTCCGGCCGGAGAAGAGGGTGGGGCGGTGACCGTGGAAAGGTCGAGCGTTCGTGCCTCCGCCGTACAGCTCGCCGTGCTCGCAGCCGCGCTGGTCCTGTCGACCGGGTGCGACAGCGGTCGGGAGGAGCCGGTGGCAGCCGCCTCGGCCGATGCCTCGCCCGTCAGCAGCCCGGCGCCTCTCCGGAGCGGTGACCGCGAGACGGTGTCGCGGGCGCCCCGGCCGGTCGGGGACGGCCCGGTCCTGCTCTCCGTGGCGTCCAGGCAGGGGAACGCGGAGCTCCCACTGACCGGGAGGATCGGCACCGGAACGCTGGCCGTCCAGGTCGACTGCCAGGGCGAGGGCACCCTCGGCGTCACCGTCACGGGCGTCGCGCTCTCGTTCCCCCTGGACTGCGTGAAGGGCGAGGTCAGCAGCGCCTACAACGAGGTCCACCTGAAGAAGGCGCGCGGCGAGGGCACCGTACGGATCACGGCTCCGGCGGGCGTCCGCTGGGCCGTCACGGTCGAGAGGTAGGCGGCGGGCCGGTTCAGGACCGGAGGGCCGCGACCAGGCGCCGGGCCGCCGTCGCATCGATGGAGCCGAGCGCCAGCACCGTCTCCCCGTACGCCGTTTCCCGTACGTGGACGTCGAGCGCGTCCCCGCCCGTGGTGGCGGCGAAGGCGTTCCGCAGGCGTTCGGCGGTCCGGTCCGCGTCGATCGGGACGGCTGGGACGGGTGGGACGGCGTCGAGCAGCCGGGCCAGGCGTTCGGCGGTGGCCGGTGAGGTGGTGCCGAGCGCGATGCGCCCGCCCCGGACCTGGATGCCCGAGAGGTCGAGACGGTGGGCGTCGAGCACGTCGCGCAGGGTCCGCGCGGCCTTGAGCGTGCGCTTCGTACCCGTACGGACCAGCCGGGCCAGCCGACGCGCCTCGGCGGGGGACAGCGGCCTCAACCCGACGACGCCGGGGCCCGGTTCGGGCTCACCCCTCTGGATCGGGACGCGGATGCCCGCCTCCCGTAGCGCCGAGGCCAGCTCGGCCGCCGCGTGCCGGGGCGCGAGGGCGTCGGGCTGCCTCACGCGATGCCCCTCTGCCGCGAACTGCGCAGGTCGGCCCAGACGTTCTTGCCCTGCGGCGCGGGCTCGGAGCCCCAGTCGAAGGCCAGCCCGCCGATGAGCGCGAGCCCCCGCCCGCTCTCGGCCACCCAGTCCGGGGTGCGCGGGGTGGGCGGCGTCGGGCTGGAGTCGCCGACCGTGATCCGTACGCCGTCCGTACGGCGTTGCAGCGTCAACGTGCAGCGGGGCGAAGGCGTATGGCGGTCGACGTTGGTCAGGAGTTCGTGCGCGCAGAGCGCGGCGGTGTGCGTCAGCTCCTGGAAGTCCCACAGGTCCACCAGACAGCTGACGATGCGCCGCATATGGGCGAGCGACTGCGGGTGGACGAACAACTCGTGGCGGTAGTGCGGCGGTTCGATCTCCGTCGTAACGGTCATGGCTCCTCCTGCGTGGAGTGAGAGCGCGCCAGTCGATCAACGCACAGCGATGGGCCGATTGCTCTCGGCAGTGCGAAGGATCGTGCCGCGAGAACGATCCCTTAGGCAAGTATTCCTCGCCGTGTTCATTCGTTCGGGTGTGTCTTGTCGAAGGCAGTTGTCGGCCTTGGAAGGGCGTGACCATCATGTGGCCATGGCTCAGAGCGATATGCCCACCATGCGCAGCCGCCGACTCGGCGGGGAACTTCGTCGGCTCCGACTGGAAGCCGGCCTCAAGGTCCAGGACGCTTCGGACGCCCTGGAATGCGGGCAGCCCAAGATCAGTCAGATCGAGAACGGAAAGCGCGGCATCCGCCCGCTGGACCTGACGACGCTGTTCAAGCTCTACGGAGTTGACGACGAGCGATACCGGGCGAACTTGCGACGCCTGGCGAAGGAGATCCACAAGGTCGACTGGTGGAGCGGGCACGGTCCGCTCTTGCGTGACGGACTCAAGGACTATCTGACGCTGGAGGCCGATTCCCAAGCGGTCCGCACGTTCGAGCCCATGCTGGTGCCCGGGCTTCTGCAGACCGAGGCGTACGCGCGTCAGGTGTTCGGAGTCGTGCCGTCCGCGGAGAAGATCGAGACCCTGGTTCAGACGCGTATGAAGCGCAAGGAACTCCTCGACAACGCGGAAGGGTTTCTGCTCCGTGCTGTCATCGACGCACCGGCTCTGCATCGGATCAGCGGTGGCCCCGGTGTTGCGTGCGAGCAGTTGCAGCACCTGCTGACAGAGGGGGCCCGCCCCAATGTCACCATCCAAGTTCTCCCGCTGGATTCCGCGCTGCCCATGGAGCAGTACATGTCCTTCGCGTCCCTGAGTCTGATGCCCGAACCCCCGGTCGAAGTGGTGTGGTTGGAGCATCTGACCGGTGGTACGTTGCTTGAGCAGCGTGGGGACGTTCAGAGGTATGCGAAGGCATGGGACGAGTTGACCGCCGCCGCACTTTCCCCGAGCGCGTCTCGCCGCTACATCCGCGACCTCATCGAGGAAAGCAGAACATGAACAAGAACCTGAACCGTCCGGCCGGCGAGCTGACAACCGCGATATGGCGCACGAGCAGTTACAGCGGTGTGGACAACAACTGCGTGGAGCACGCCGCTCTGGCCTCCGGTCGTCAGGCCGTGCGCGACACCAAGGACCGGGGTCGCGGAGCCCAGGTGTTCGGGGCCGCCTCGTGGCGGACGTTCGTCGCCGCCGTGCGCGAGGGCGCGATCTGAGGCGGGCGCGGGCCGGCTGGTAGGGGAGCGGATCTATGGACGTGTACGAGGCCGTGGACAGCCGGAGGGCCGTCCGGGCGTTCAGCGACAAGTCGGTGCCGATGGACGCGCTCCGGCGCGTGCTGGCCGCCGCGACGCGGGCCCCGTCGAGCGGGAACCTCCAGCCGTGGCACCTGTACGTCGTGACCGGCGAACCCCTGGCCGAGCTGAAGCGCCGCGTGACGGCCAGGGCGCGGGCGGGGGACCCGGGGGACGAGCGGGAGTACCCGATGTACCCGGCCGACATGGCCTCCCCGTACACGGACCGGTTCGCCGCCGCTGCCGCCCAGCGGTATGCCGCGCTGGGGATCGAGCGCGGCGACCCCGACCGCCCCCGGAAGATCGCCACCCTGAATGCGACGGCCTTCGGGGCGCCGGCCGTGCTGTTCTGCTGCGTCGACCGGACGATGGGGTCCGCGCAGTGGTCGGACCTGGGGATGTACCTCCAGACGGTCATGCTGCTGCTGCGCGCGGAGGGGCTGCACAGCTGCCCGCAGATCATGTGGTCGATGTACCGGACGACCGTCGGCGAGGTGGTCGGGGCCGACGACGGGCAGCTCCTGTTCTGCGGCGTCTCGGTGGGGTACGAGGACGAGGCCGTGCCCCCGCTGCGCACCGGCCGGGCGGAGCTGACGGAGACGGTGCGGTTCATCGGGGGGTGAGCGGACAGGGGAACCTGCGACGCTCAGCCACGCAGCAGCGTTCTGCTGTGGCAGTTCCGGTCCTTCCTGGAGCCAAGAGGCATCACTGCTTGCTAACGTCGACCGGTCGCCAAGGAGGTCCAGTGCCGTCTTCCGTATCAGCCGCCGCCGCTTTCGACTTGCGGGTCGAGGCGATCGACATGGTCTTCGACGAGGTCGAACGGATGCTGAGGACTCGGCTGGACCGAGCCACCCTGGTACGTAAACGCCGGTCTCTCGGCGCAAGGACGGACCGCGGCACCTGGGTGCGTGTGGAACGGCGCCGCTTCGAGAAGATCGGGAACCAGGGCTGGAACGGCACTGAATGTGCCGCGCTGCTGGAAGGCGTCGCGATGCCGCGGTGGTGGCGCGGTACGGCGTGGCGGCAGCGGGACGAGCCGGTGATGTGGCGTGCTGACGAGACCGACCTGCTCCCCGGTGCTCCGGTGGGCAACAGCGTTCTCGTGGCAGATCCACTCCTGCCGGAGGAGTGGTGGGAAGCTTTGGACCGCTCCCTGGGCGCGCTCTCGGCGCAGAGCACCAGTCGCGTGGCGACCCCGGACACCGTGCCGATCACAAAGAGCGGGGTGGCGGCGGCGGTACGCCGCTTCCTTCCGGCAGGCATCGACACCGAGGTACGTCAGTGGCAGCCGGCACATGCCGATCTGAACTGGGCGAATATGACCGGGCCGCAGTTCTGTCTGTTCGACTGGGAGGACTGGGGATTGGCCCCGAAGGGGCTCGACGCCGCGTCACTGTGGGGCAACTCGCTCGCCGTCCCGGCTCTCGCCGAGCGCGTACGCCACGAGCGGCGACACGACCTGGAGAGCCGGGACGGCAAGCTGATGACCCTGTTCGTCTGCGCGAAGATCCTCGCCCCGGACGCGCATCCCGAGGACCCGCGCCTCGAACCCGCCCGCCGGATGGCGGAGCAGGTCGCAGCGGATCTTCAGTCCCTCTGACGTCCGACCCGCTCCCGGAGAAGCTGGCGGTACGCCCGCAGCCTGCCGGTATCGGGCTCGTACCGGAGCGCGTCAGCCAGCTCCTGGAGGTGGGTGGGGTTGTCCGTGCCGACGGCGATTCTTCCTACCTCCGGGAGCAAGAAGGCCGTACGGAACGCGGCCTGGAGGGCGGAGACGGCGCTGTCCATCCCCGAGACGAAGAAGCGGGGGTCCAGCTGCCCCCACACGGGGTCGTCCGCGTTGCCTCCGAAGGGACTCATCCCCCAGACCTGGTCCGGCGCAATATGCCATCGAGCTGCCAGTGCTTCGGAGGCTTCGAGGACATCGACGCCGACGAGGAGACCCGCGCGGACCATGAGGGCGGCGGGACTGGGCATGGTGGTGTCGACGAGGTCGGGTAGGGGGCGTGGGTCCCAGGAAGAGATACCCCAAGCACCACACAGACCGTCCTTTACGGCTGTTGCCAGGGTGGCGCATGCCTGGCCGAGGGCGTCCCTTGCCACAGAGGCAGGGGAGCGGAGAGAACGTTCCGGGTTGTGCAGGAACACCAGGTCTGGCACTCGACCCAGATCGCGGTTGGTCTGTTCCAGCGCTGCCCGCAGCCGAACCGGGTCGAGGGAATGCTCGGGCCGGCCGATGCCGGGAAAGGTGCCGACCTTCGTGGAGAGTACGAAGCGGGGCAGCAGATCGCTGGCAACGTCCGCGAGAGTGGCGTGGGCGGTGAAACCTCGGTAGTTGAAACTAGTGTCGATCGCGGTGACACCCAGGTCCAGTGAGTCGGTCAGGATCCGGCGTTCGTAACGAGACCGGTGTAGCCCGAGGACAATTCGGGGGTCAGGCTCGCGCACAGTTCCTCCCTCACCAGGATCTTCGCCAGATCCTTCAGCTCGGCTGCCATGGAATGGGTGGCCTCGTCCAGCCGTACGGGATGCCCGCTCAGGAGCGCTTGGAGGCCAGGCAGGGCTTTGTTCGCGAAGGTGAGCTTCTTGCCCGCTGCTTCCACGACGACCGTCTTCCCGTCTTCAGTGACCTTCGGCGGGAAGTCGGTTACACACACCGCGGCTTCCAAAGGACCGAAGATGTCGAGGAAGGGGACGTGACGGCCGGGCGGGGCTTCCTCTTCGCGGTGCCGGAGGAAAACCGCCGGGTCGCGAGTGTCGATGAGCCGGGTGGCCGCAGCGGTCAATCGACGCTGCTGGTCCTGCTGTTGGTCGGTGCCGCCCCAGCGGTCGAGGTCGTGCCGGAAGATTTCTTCCTGGCGGGACCAGTCGGCCAGCCAGGCAAGCCAGCTCACGGCGGTGCGCTTGGCGAAACCGAATGTCACGTGGGTGCTGTGCCCGCTACCGATGCCTGCGCGGGTTGCCGCGTGCCAGTAGCCACGCGGAATGTGCATGACGTCGCCGGTCTTGAGGGTGCCGGTCCAGACAATGTCTTCGCTAGGCGAGTTGTTTCGCTCGGCGTCCCGGTACATCGGTACCGGCCGGGAGCTACCGCGTACCTCCCACTGTTTCTCGCCGGCAAGCTGCACGATGACGACGTCATGGTCGTCCCAGTGCAGGTCGAAGCCGGAGGCGTCGTTTGTGGTCAGGTAGATGTTGGCCTGGACGTGCTCGCGCGACCACCACTGCAACGCCCGGCACGCCACCTCCATGGTGCAGTCGAAGACATTCGATTGGTCGAGGACCAGCGTCGCCCCATCCCGTAAATGGTTGCCGATGCGGCGCATGTCCGCTATGGGCACGGCCTGGCCACGGGGTGTGACCTGTCGGTTCAGGTACGCGTCGGGGTGCATCTCCTCGCCGCCCTTGAAGAACCGGAACTGCGGGTTGGACACGCTCCGCCGCATGACCATGTCGAGCAGCCGCTGCGGCGTGAGGAGCCTGGTGACGACCTCGGGGTCGCAAATGCTGCCCCGGGCGAACTCCGTCCCCAGCGGTGCCGGGCCATCCCACCCCAGCGCCTCTTCGACCGCGTGGACCAGACGGTGTTCCATGGAACTGTTCCCCTTTCCTCTTCCTGACCTTGGATGGGACGTGAAACGCGGAGGGGCCGCGCACAGCGGCCCCTCCGCCAGGGCGGCGGCAGCGCTCACGCCACGTGGTTCAGCCCGTCACCGGTAGGCCAGGGGCCGTCGCCGGAACCGCCCTGTCCTGGGTCGGAGGCGTTGCTGTCGTGCCGGTCATGGACGCTCGCGAGGATTTCCACGGCCATGAGGAGGCCCTCTTCCACGGCAGCCTTGGTGTCCTGCACTTGGTGCTCCTTCCTTTAGTGATCTCCCGCCGGGGCGACGGGATGCTTTCGGGGTGCGACGGTGCTCGGTACCGAGAGAGACCGCCTCGCGGCCGTGGGGTTTGGGCCACGGGGGTGCAGGGGGTCGAGCCAAGATGCCTGCGAAACCCACATTGAGATGATCACGGAGCGTGAGCCGCTGGCGCTGGGCTGCGGTGTCGGTGGGGAGCGGGATCAATATCATCCGACCGCCGGTCCTGTCCTGGCTTGGAGGGTTCTTTCTCCCCGTTTGATGATCGCCGGTGAAGATGCCCGCGCGGGCGTAGGTCTCCCGTGGTCATGTCGGCATGGGGATTGGGTGGGGCGACGGGAAATGACATCGATCGAGCGGACGGCGTATCCGCGGTTCAAGCGGCTGATCACCGCGCGTGAGCTGCATCTGTTCTTCTCGCCGAGCCGCGAGGAGGTGCTGTGGTCCCAGGAGCGGGCGGCCAGCGAGGACCATCAGCTGTCGCTTCTGCTGCTGCTCAAGTCCTACCAGCGGATGGCCCGGTTCCCGAGGTGGGACGAGGTACCCGAGATGGTGGTCGACTTTGTCCGGCAGGCGGTGGAGCTGCCGGAGGGCACCGTGGCGGGGCGGTACGCCTCGGTCCGCACGGCGGAGGCTCACCGCGTCCTGGTGCGCGGCCGGGTGGAGGGGGTGCGCTTCGATGCGGCCGGCGCCCGCCAGGTGGCGGAGGAAGTGATCCGGGCGGAGGCCGCGTCGAAGAACAACCCGGCGGACCTGATCAACGTGGCGCTGGAACAGCTCGTCCAGAAGGGGCTGGAGCTGCCGGGGTTCTCGACGTTGGACCGGATGGCGATGAGCATCCGCGCGGAGGTGAACGGCGACATCTTCACCCTGGTCGCCGGGCGGATCGAGGAGGACGAGCGCGCCGGCCTGCTGCGGCTGGTCACCGTGCTGGGGCTGGACCGCAAGACCATGTTCAACCAGCTGAAGAAGCCCGCTCAGCGGGCGACCTGGTCGAACATGAAGAAGCTGGCTGAGCACCGGAAGTGGGTGGATGGGCTGGGCGACACCGGCGCGTGGCTGGCGGGCCTGGCAGCGGCGAAGATCGCGGACTTCGCCGGGGAGGCGGAGGCGGCGGACGCGGGCGTGATGCAGGACTACGCCGAGGCCAAGCGGATCACGTTGATCGCGTGTCTGGTCCACAAGGCCCGGATGCGGGTGCGCGACGATCTGACGACGATGTTCACCAAGCGGGTGGCGATCAAGTCGAAGCGGGCCCGCACCGAGCTGGAAGAGATCCGCGGCCAGCAGCAGGCGATCGTGGAGGGCCTGGTCGCCAACTACCGCACCTTGCTGCGGCAGGTCGACACCGACGGGCCCGCGCAGACGGCGCGGGCGAAGGCCGGCGCGCTGACCAAGGAGACGCTGGACGCGCTGGAGGGCCTGGACGAGGAGTCGGGGGCCTCGGAGGTGAACCGGCGCCTCAAGCGTCGGGTCGCGGCGTCGTTCCTCAAGCTGGCCGAGGGGCTGATGGTGCAGTCCAACGGCCTGTTCAGCGTGACGTCGGTGGTGGACGACTTCGGCGGGTTCGGCGCCCAGTACGAGCAGATCGAGAAGGTCTCCGCGCACCACGGCGACAACTGGGAGGTGCTGCTGCACGGGCACCTGAAGGCGGACCGGGCGGTGATGCTGAACCGCTGGAGAGCCTGGACCTGGTGGCCACCAGCGAGGACAGCCGGGTGCTGGACGCCTTCAAGCACCTGCTGCGGTTCAGGAACTCCCGCGACTACATCCCGAAGCAGGGCCAGGACGACGAGGGCCGCGACACCGGGGTGGTCGACATCCGCTTTGCCACCCAGAACTGGCAGAAGATCGTCCGCGACCGCACTCGGCCGAGCTCGTACGTGCGCCGGCACTTCGAGGCGATGGTGTTTGTCAACCTCGCCGAAGAGCTGCGGTGCGGCGACGTCGCGGTCACCGGCTCGGAGGAGTACGCCGACTGGAGCCAGCAGCTGCTGGAGTGGCCACAGGTGGAGGCTGCATTGCCGGACTACCTGGTGGAGGTCGGGTTCCGGGAGCCCGGCGACGACAGCCCGTTCGACGCGGCGGCCTTCCGCACCCAGCTGCAGGACCGCCTCACCGCCGCGGCGGCAGCCGCCGACTCCGGTTACCCGGACAACGAGGGCCTGTTCATCGACCCGAAGACCGGGGTGCCGACGCTGGAGAGGTACAAGGCGGACGAGCGGCGCCCGAGCGCGGTGAAGCTGGAGCAGGCCATCAAGTCCCGCCTGCCCGAACGGTCCCTGCTCGGCATCCTGGCCCGCACCGCGTACTGGATCGAGTGGTGGAGGCGCTTCGGGCCGGCCTCCGGACACGACCCGAAGCTCAAGGACCCGTTCGGCCGCTACGTCATCACGACCTTCGTCAACGGCACCAACATGGGCCCCTACGACGCGGCCCGGCACATCAACGGGGTGAGCGGGCACGAGCTGTCCGCCACGGCGAACCGGCACTTCTCCATCGCCAAGCTGAACCAGGCGATCACCGACGTCGTCAACGCCCACGCCCAGCTCGACATGGCCCGAGCGTGGGGCGACGGCACGGCGGTGGCCGCCGACGGCACCCACATGGACACCTACCTGAACAACCTGGTCGCCGAGACCTCGGTCCGCTATGGCCGGCCCGGCGGGATCGCCTACCACCACATCGCCGACACCTACATCGCGCTGTTCACCCACTTCATCCCGTGCGGGGTGTGGGAGGCCGTCTACATCATCGAGGGGCTGCTGAAGAACGAGTCCGAACTGCAGCCGACCACGATCCACGCGGACACGCAGGGCCAGAGCTTCCCGGTATTCAGTTTGGCCCATTTGTTGGGGTTTGAGCTGATGCCGAGGATCAGGAACTGGAAGGACCTGGTGTTCTTCCGCCCGACCAAGCAGACCTCTTACGTGCACATCGACGCGCTCTTCGGCGAGGCCGGGCGCAACGTCATCGACTGGGACCTGATCGAGTCCCACTTCAAGGACCTCATGCGGGTCGCGCTGTCGGTGCGCGCGGGCAAGGTCTCCTCCGTGCTGCTGCTGCGGCGTCTGCGCTCGGGCTCGCGCAAGAACGCGCACTACACGGCGTTCCGCGAGGTCGGCCGCGTGATCCGCACGATCCAGCTGCTGCGGTACCTCACCGACCCGCAGATGCGCCGCCGCGTGACGGCCGCCACCAACAAGGTCGAGGCGTACAACGGGTTCTCCGAGTGGGTGCGCTTCGGCAACCGGGGCGTCATCACCGACAACGACCCCGTTGAGCAGGAAAAGGCGGTGAAGTTCAACGCCCTGCTCACCAACTGCCTAATCTTCCACAACACCCTGGACATCGCCGAGGCGGTGCGCGAACTGCAGGCCGAGGGCTGGAAGGTCGAGCCCGAGGACCTGGCCGAGGTCTCGCCGTACCTGACCGAGAAGATCATGCGGTTCGGCGAGTACTCAACCCACGAGCTCGACCTGGCGCCGGAGGCGTACGAGCCGCGCCTGGACGTCGACTTCACTAGGCTCGGCCCGGACACCGACAGCGGGCTACTCTCCTGAGAGCGCCCCCTCCGTCTGCGTGACGGCGAGTTGGACATCACCGAAGTAGGCCAAGTCCCAGGCTGCGACGCAGGTGGTGCCGGGCTGGTTGGGTCCTCCGGAGGAGATGCCAGGCCGATCCCACGGCCGGTCCAGGTACGGCGACCAGATGTGCGCACGAAGCCGGGGATCACGGACCGGGGCGAGGAGGCGGTCCCGCTCGTTCGCCGTCTCAGTCGGCAGTTCCCGCTCGCTCGAAAACAGGTCCGGCGGAAGCGCCAGGATCGCTGCTTCGTCAGGGCCGGGCCGCAGCCGGTCGGGGCCCTGCTTCCCGCGGATCGCGGTCAGCAGTGCGTCCCGGAGGGTGCCGTCGGTGACGACGCGGAAAGACACGCAGACGGTGAACGTGTCGTCTTCGAGACCAGACACGACGTCGGCCGGACCCAGGCCGTGCTCGGTGAGTACGGTGGCCAGCTCATCGCCGGTGACCGTGCGGCATGACTCGGCGACCTTGTTGGACTCGGGCCGTGCGCCGAACGCCCGCGAGAGAGCCGATTCCGCGGTGAAGTCGAAGTCGAAGACGGACCGGGCGAGGTCCAGGCTCCAGTCGAGGGCGAGACAGATCTGCAGCAGCGCGGGCCGGTCGCCGTCGTCGCCCGGCCCCCACGTTCGCCTCAGCGAGTCGGCGTCATCGAGCGTTCCCCACACCCATTGCTCGATGAGTGCCTTGTTGATGTAGTACAGGGCGTACTTGGCTTCGGGGTCGAAGCTGTCCACTGGCCTGCCGAGCAGCACAGAGAACGCTGACGTCAGATCCTGCTCCCAGAGATCGGTCATCTGATGATCCTAGTCGGGCGGCGCTCAAGCCCAAACGCCTCGTGGATCCCACAAATGACCCTTTCCGGGAGCAAGATCGGAAACGGCCGCCGGAGTCGGTCCGGATGCCCGATCGGTTCTCAGAACTCGTTCTCACTCAAGTGACGGCGGACCTTCGTTCTGGGAATGGTTTGTGAGAGGATTTCGGGCGTGACGGACCCTCAGGACACCATCGAGAGCGACGCCGACGACGTCGAGCGCCACGACTGCCCGCGCTGCGGCGTCCAGCCGGGATCGCCCTGCCGCTCGCGCTCGGGCGCGGTCGCCGGGATCTACCACACCGGCCGCTTCAAGAAGGTCGCCCGGCTCGCCAAGCTGCTGCGGGTGCCGACCCCGGCCGACCGCGGCCCCGGCCAGCCCTGGCGGCCCGGCACTCCGCCGCCGGCCGCGCCCGAGACGGACACCCCGGGCGCGGACATTCGCATCGGGTACGCCCGCTGCAGCCACCTCACCCAAGAGCTGCAGTCGCAGCTGGACGCCCTCAGCGCGCACGGCATCCCGCGCGACAAGATCTTCTCCGAGAAGATCAGCACCCGCATCCGGGTCCGCCCTCAGTTCGAGGCCGCGCTCACCCTGGCCCGCGAGATCAAGGCCCACGCCCCGCACTGCCGCGTGCTGTTCACCGTCTACGAGATGAAGCGGCTCGGCCGCGACGCCGCCGAGCTCACCGCGCTGGCCGACCACCTGACCGCCCACGGCCTGGTCCTGGAGATGCTGGCCGGCCCGCTGCCCGGCATCTACGACCCGTCCGGCCCCGGCCGGATGCTCTTCGGGTTCTTCGCCGCGATGGCCGAGACCGAGCGCGAGAGCATCCGTGAAGCCACCCTCGAAGGACTCGACGCCGCCGCCCGCAAGGGCAAGCACGGCGGCCGGCCCCCCGTCATCACCGACGACATGCTGCACACCGTGCTGCGGCGCCGGGCGAACGGCGAGTCCGTCGAGAAGATCCGCACCGACCTGATCATCCCCACCGGCAAGCGCAAGGGCCACAACCCCGGCCTGGCCAGCATCTACCGGGCGCTCGCCGAGCACGAGAAGCGCCAGGCGTACCCCGAAGCCGTCGAGCGAGCCCACGCCGACTTCGCAACCCTCCAGGCCGACTGACAGCGAGTCATCCTGCCTGGGATCAGCTCTGCAAGATCATCTCAATGTGGGTTTCGCAGGCATCTTGGCTCGACCCCTGCAGTGCCCGCTGGGCTCGGAGGACGTCTCCGTGCCTGTGCGTGGAGCGGGGCACACAGTGCGCCGAAACTTCCGTTGCCGAAGACGAGGACGGCCCACCAGCACTGTTCCTGGAGCTTCCGGGTGTGCCTTGTTGGAGCCCTGAGCATGGCCGAAGGAGCCGGGACCGCGTTACCGCGTATACGGACGCTCCTGAAAACGTCCCGGGACGTTTTCAGTTCAGTGCCTCGCGAAGCCCTCCAGAAGCGTGATCACACGTTCCGTGTCCGCCAGGTCCGGCAGCACCATGGACGCGCCGGCGGTGGCCAGTTCGTCGGCGCTGTTGATGCCCGACGCGACTGCGATGATCTCCGAGCCGGTGACGAGGGCAGCCTGGACGTCCCGGGGGGTGTCACCGATCAGCACGACTGGGACGTCCTCCCGCGCACCTCGCAGGAGTTGTGCCCGCTCGCGTGCGACCGCCACGAGGTCGGGCCGCTGCTCGGCATCGGCGCCATAGGCTCCGGCCAGGAGATCCAGCAGCGGATCGAGATCGAAGGCGGACAGCTTCACGCGAGCGTTGGCCGCGATATTGCCCGTCAGGACCGATGAGACCCAGCCGCGGCGCCCTGCCGCAGCCGTAAGTGCCGCGTATACACCTGGCAATACGGCACCTCGATGGCGCAGTTCTTCTTCACGCCCCGCACCAGCACGGGCGAGGGCAGCCTCGACAACGGGCCACTCAGGCTCCGCCACCCCGTGCTGCTGGAACATGCCGCGCATGATCAGACGATCCGTCCGGCCCTCCGTCTTCGCCGGTCCCGCCGGGGGGCGGCCCACGATGGTTGAGTATGCAGCGGCGTAAATCTCCTTGCTGACGCCGCCGTTCTCGATGAGTGTGTGGTCGATGTCCCACAGGACGATGAGCCGCATGGCGCCAGGGTAGGGATCTCCGACTTTCCCTGCACCGCAGGAACGTCCCAGAACGTCCTTGCCCGATCGCGCACACCTCCGATTGCATGACGTCTGTGAACGAGCGACTGCACTCCGTACTTGCCCAGCGCGGCGTCTCCCCCGAGTCGCTTGCCGCACTCTGCGAAGTTGACCCCAAGACCGTCGGCCGATGGCTTGGCGGGCGTGTCCCACACCCGCGTCACCGTTTTCGGGCCGCTCGGCACCTGCGGGTGGAAGAGTCCTTTCTCTGGCCCGCTTCACAGCCACCCAGCAAGCCCGTCTCCGTGCCAGGCAGCGAGCTGATCGGCACCTATGAGGATCGTGCCAGCGTCCCCCGGGACACGTGGCTCACCCTTCTCCAGGAGGCACGGGAGCAGATCGGAGTATTGGTGTTCTCCGGCACCTTTTTCGCCCAATCCAATCCCCAGGTCACTCGGATGCTCTCAGCGCGTGCCGCTGAAGGCGTTCGCGTGCGCCTGTGCTTCGGAGATCCAGGTGGCCGGGCAGTCGCCATCCGACGAAACGAAGAAGGTATCGGCGACACCCTTGCTGCCAAGATCCGTGCATCTCTCACTTACTACCGTCCGCTGCTCCCCGAGGCGGGCTGCGAAGTGCGGCTCCACGACACCACGCTCTACACATCCCTGTTCCGCTACGACGACCACATGCTGGTCAACCCGCATGTGTGGGGCCGACCAGCCAGCGCCAATCCCCTCCTGCACCTCAAGAAAGCCGACGGTGCAGGATGGTTCGACAGCTACGCTCAAAGCTTTGAAGCCGTCTGGGCCACCGCACGGCCCTGGACACCCGATCAAGAGGGGACCGCCGCACGTGGGCAGGACTGAGTACTACAACGACCCCGCCGCGCCGAAGGCGAACACCCTCATCCCCGCGAGCAATCTGCTTGTTGTCGACGACGATGGCGCCATCCTGCTCCAGCGCCGCCGCGACACCGGTCAGTGGGCCCTGCCTGGCGGAGCCCAGGACATTGGCGAGACGGCCGCCCAATGCGCAGTGCGCGAGTGCCTGGAGGAAACCGGCATTGTTGCCGAGATCACCGGCTTCCTCGGCGTCTACACCAACCCGAAACACATCGTCGCCTACACAGACGGCGAGATCCGCCAGCAGTACGAGAACACCTACATCGGACGTCCCATCGGAGGGGCACCCACGATCAACGAGGAAGCCGACGGCGTCCGCTTCGTCCAGCCCGCAGACCTCGATCAGTACGACATCCACACCAGCATGCGTCACCAGATCGGCGACTACCTCGCCGGCACGTACCCCTACCTCGGCTGAGCCATCCGCTCCGATTCCATTCGGGCCACCGCCGCGAAGATCTCCGGTGACGCCCGAAGGATGAAACGTCCCACGATGCTGTCCGCCCCGTAGCGACCTTTGATCTCGGCCACCCGCTCCTTGGCAGTGGTCGGATGCCCGTCAGGTGCCGTCGTCATGTCGCAGTACACGAGCGCGTCCACGAGCAGAGACTGCTCCAACAAGGGAAACTCGTTCTCCAGCACCCCTCTCAGCCTTCTCTCCTCGGCCTCCAACAGTGCGAACGAGTGGTTTGCAACCAACCGAACCAGCCGCTCGCCCGCGCCATGCTCGTCGCGCAGGAACCGGGCCCCGTCGAGCGGATGGAAACCTGTATCCACCAGCCGAGGCGCGTAGCCCACGTCGTGCAGCACCGCTGCGGCAGACAACAACTCAGTGTCGTCCGCCAAGACAGTGCCCAGCTCGGAGGCACGCGACGCTACTCCCTGGGAATGCGCCCACCGGCGGGGAAGTACCGTGCTGAGCTCCTTCTCGGCAATCTGCCTTGCCCACGCCAACGTAGTTTTCTCCACGGTTTGTTCGATGCCCAGCCAGGCTGAGACCACTCTCATGCCAGGACTCCGAAACGCCTGCAGCCAGCCACCGATGAGGGCCGAGCCGCAGCCAACCGATGGAGTGCTGTGTCCCTCCTTCCGCCCGTCACTCTGTCGTGCAGCCATGCGCACGCCGCCTTCCCCTTCCCCGGTTCGGTCAGCATGAGAGCGAAGGTATGCCGGAGCCGACGGACAGTGCGTCGGCCCCGGTGTGTGCATGGCCGTCGGTAGAGGCCGGTACATCGATGGGCGTGGACGGCAGGAGCGCAAGAGACCCTACGAGAGGCCGCGCTCGGCGTTCTGGAAGCCTCGGCCGATCACGGGAACCCTGCGTAGGCAGGTACCGTACGGCGGTCGTCTGGGCCGAGGCGGCTGGCCCGGGCCGGGGCGACACCCCACCGCCGTACCGCGTCACGCTGTGCGACCGTTCGGTGCCGCCGGGACGGCATCCGGAGGCGGGGGCCGCGTAAATCCGACATGGTGTAGGTGGGATCTCACCGTGTCCAGGCGGGACAGTCATGAAGCAACCAGAGATCGATTACCGGGCGGTGTTCCAGGCGCTTCCGGGGGCGGTGGCCCTGCTGACCCCGGAGCTGTACTTCGCGGACGTCAACGGGCAGTGGCTGCGCATGGTCGGCCGCAGCCGGGAGGGCGTGATCGGCCACTACATGCCCGACGACTACGCCGACGCCCCGAACCACCCCAACGCCGCCGTGGCACGCAACATCGGGGAATCGCTGCACCGGGTGGCGAGGACCGGCAGGACCGAGACCATGGAGTTGCAGCGGTTCGACCCGACGGGGCCCGTCGTCCGGCCCCGGACGGTGGAGACGCGCTTCTGGAGCATCACCAATATCCCCGTCCCCGACGCGGACGGACGGGTCGCGATGCTGCTGCACCGGGTGGCGGACGTCACCGAGCTGATCCAGGCCCGTGCGGTCGCGCTGAGCCTCCAGGAGGCGATGCTGCCCGCCCCGCGGGCGATCGGGCACCACCGGGTCGCCGTGCGTTACCGGCCCGCCGTCCGCGCGCTGGAGGTGGGCGGCGACTGGTACGACCTGGTGGAGCTGCCGGGAGACCGGCTGGGGGTCGCCGTGGGTGACGTGGTCGGTCACGGACTGTCGGCGGCCACCGTCATGGGGCAGCTGCGCAGCGCGCTCAGTGCCGCCTCCCGCTCCTTCGGGGGCCCGGCCCGCGCCCTGGAGATCCTGGAGCTGTACGCCGACTCCGTCGTGGGGGCCGAGAACACGACGGTGGCCAGCGCGGTCGTCGACTGGGACGCCCACCACATCACGTACAGCGTCGCCGGTCACCTGCCGCCGGCCCTGCTACGGGGCGACGGCACCGTGGAGTTCCTGGACCGGGCCACCGATCCGCCGCTCGGCGCCCGCTGCGACCCGGGGCCCTGGCCGCAGGCGACGGTGTCCTTCACCGAGGGCGCGTTCCTCGTGCTGTACACCGACGGCCTGATCGAGCGCCGGAACGAGGACATCGACACCGGGCTCGACCGGCTCGCCGCCTCCCTCACCCGCCACCACGGGGCCGGGGCCGAAGCGCTCGCCGACGCGCTGCTGGCGGATCTGCTGCCGACGACGGGCGCCGACGACGACACGGCCCTCGTCATCGTCCCGCTGTAGGCGCCCGGCCGTGCGCGCCGCGCCCCCGCGCCCCGGGGCCGTCCGCCGGCCCCGGAACGCGGAACGTGGAGCGCGAGAGGTCTACTCGGGCGCCTCGATCGTCACCGGCTTGCCCAGGTCGTAGAAGTGCTGCGTGGACGTGCTCATCACGCCGCCCGCCCGGGACTCGGCCTGCCCGCCGTAGGGCGTGAAGTCGTCCCCGAACCAGAGAATGTGCTCGCGCACGGCCGCGCCCATGAACGTGTACGGCTTCTTGTTCACGATCCGCCACGCCGTGACGTCCTCCCCGTTCTCCAGGGAGAGCACGGGCCGCTCCTGCTCGACGGTCCACTCCGGGGCCGACGCGATCATCTGGGCCGTCATCTGCGGATCGGCGAGCGCGCGGTAGAGCTTCCCGGTGGCGGCCACGATCTGCTCCTGCGGGTCACTGCTGTTCTTGTCCCCCTTGACCCACTTGCCGAGCCCCGGCGTCTTGATCCACTCCTCCTCGCCCTTGAAGACGTACGACTTCTCCCCCTCCGGCCCCGTCATCGACCCGGCCAGCGCGGACTCGTCCCCGAAGAGGAACCGCGACGTCCCCGACTCGTCCCCCGACTGCACGGCCTCCGTCCCCGATCCGTATGCCTTCAGGGCGGCCACCAGGCACTTCGACAGGGCCGAACCGGCCAGGGTCGTACCGCCCTTGAGCTGGAGGCCGTCGCACTCGGACGGGGTGGCGAAGGCCGGTGCCGACGCCTTCGGGCTCTCGCTCCCGTTCCCGGGCTGGTCGGACGACGATTCCGAACGCGTCGGCTCGACCGACCCGTCCGACGAGGAGCAGCCGGCCAGGAGGCCGACGGCGAGGAGGGTTCCTATGCACGCGTAGGGGCGCGGACGTACAGGTCTCATGTTGTTCGAACTCCACTGGTCACGGACGACCCGCGACCGCGGACCGTCTTATGGGCTCTCGCAAGCGATTTCACAGCCCCGCACCACCGGTTGTGAAGGTGTTCGCCCCACGGGCCGCGGGTGCGGGCCCTCAGATCCTAACGACCGGGGCAGACACCCCATTTCGCCCGCTGACCCGGCCATGCCGGCCGGTGATCCGTCAGAATCGGCACATGCTGAGAGTCGGATCGGTTGTGCTGGGTGTTTCGGATGTGCGGCGTGCGGCGGCGTTCTGGACGGAGGCCCTGGGATACGTCCCGCGCGAGGAGGCGGCGGACGACTGGGTGGTGCTGGTCCCGGCGGACGGGCCCGGGGTGCAGGTGGCGCTCGGGCTGAGCGAGTCACCGGTCCAGGAACATCCGCGCGTCCACCTCGACCTGTACGCCGCGGACGCGGCCGACCAGGCCGCCGAGGTCGAGCGGCTGGTCTCCCTGGGAGCCCGGCACGTCGACTGGGACCTGTACCCGGACGACCCCGACTTCGTCGTACTCGCCGACCCGGACGGCAACCGGTTCTGCGTCATCGACACCAGCCACGGCTGAGACCCCGGCGGTGTGGGACGCCTCGGCCGTTCACCGTGGGGAAGGATGGACGGCCGAGGCGCCCGGTACGGTGCTCAGGCCGGGTACAGCGCTCTTGCGGCCTCCTGGATCTCCAGGACGGTCCTGACGAACTCCTCCGGGCCACCGCCCCATGGGTACGTCTGCATGTGGTCGCACGGCCTCGACGCGCGCAAGCACCTGCACATCGCGGTCCAGCCGGTGACCGCTGAGGTGCGGGCCCGCTACGGCGGGCTGCGCTCCGAGCAGCTCCAGGCCCGGATGCTGGCTGACGGTGACGAGCCGGACATCACGGAGGTCGAGCAGTTCTGCGAGCAGGCTCGCGAGCTGTTCCGGGCGATTACCGACAGCAGCCCCGAACACCGCAGCTGATCACGCCCTCAACGTGAGGTTGGAAAAGGCTCCGTGTGTTCGCAGCCCTGAGGAAGCAAGCCGTGTTCGGAGCCACCGCACGGAAGAGATCGAGGCGGCGCGCGGTCGCCTCCGAGGGATCTGACGTATGTTGTCCAACCGTCATCGTGCACCGTCGGGGCTGATGGGCGTCGGAGTCCGGGCAGGACGGGAAACGCGCTCGTCGGTCAGGGGGGCAAGGACCTCTCGAGGTCGCCGGATCGGTCGCGGGTGAATGCCTGGTGCGGGAAGGCAATGATGAGGAGATGACCGCTGGTTCACGTGCCCTGTCATTCGATGTGGCCGCTGCTCAGTACGCGGCGAGCCGACCTTCGTACCCGGCCGCGCTCGTCGATTCCATCGAGGAATTCGCCGGCTGTCGTCTGGCGGGTGCCCGGGTCGCGGATGTCGGTGCGGGGACCGGAATCGCCACCGCGCTGCTGCGGGAGCGGGGCGCCGGTGTGATCGCTGTCGAGCCGGGTGAGGCCATGGCCGAGGAGTTGCACCGGGCGCTTCCGGGCGTGCCGGTCCTGAGGGGGGACGGCAACGCGCTCCCGCTGGCCGATGCCTCCTTCGACCTCGTCACGTATGCGCAGTCATGGCAGTGGACCGACCCCGGCCGGTCCGTTCCGGAGGCGTTGCGAGTCCTACGAGCGCGCGGTGCACTGGCGATCTGGTGGAACACCACGGCTTTCGACGTGCCATGGATCCGCGAGCAGCACGAGCGCATCGCGCGTCACTGCGGGGTGAGGCCGAGGTCCGCGGTGCGCCCTTCGGACAGCGACGCCATCCGGCTGGCGGGTCTGACGGGGCTGCGGGTTGCTCGTCGCCACGTGCGCTGGAGCCGCACGGTCTCTCTGGAAACGCATCTGGCCAACATCGGCAGCCGTTCGGCGTTCCTCGTTCTTGACGAGGCCGATCGTGACGCGTTCTTCGTTGATGAGCGTGAGCGGCTGGGCGGGGCATTCCCCGGCGGAGAGGTGGAGGAGAGTTACGTGGTCGACCTCCTGGTGGCGCTCCGCCCTGAAGGCTGTCCGGCAAAGGGCTCATAGGGCTCGTGGGGCGTGGGGTGCCTGAAGGCGGCGACGCCGAGTGAGTCGATACCGTGGAGCCGTTCATCGCGGTAGGGGGCTGGGGGATGAGTGGGTCGCAGCAGGCTTCCTGTGGAAAATGCGGGTGATAAGGATCTATGTCTCTTCATCGAGCCGTACGGTGAGGACTTCTATCTGAAACCCGGAGAGGTCTTCACGGTCGCGCCTGAAGCCGAGGGGATTGATGTCTGGTTCTCCACCCTCGTCTGGGAGGGAGGCGTCACGGTGTGGCCGTATGAGGACGGCGACCCGACGAAGATTGTCCTGGAGTGCACAGTGACCGACGTCAACGGATCCCGGCTGGAATGCGGTCACCAGAGGCCACCGAAGCCGGCCGGATCCGACGTTGCCGTACTGGACTGACACCCCAGGTCACTCGGTCACTCGGGCATGCGGTCAGCGCTCCAGGGCCTTCTTGACCTCGGCGGGCGGCGGGTTGGTCAGGGTGGATCGTTCGCCGTTCGTGCCGAGGACGATCACCGTCGGCACGGTCTCGTTGCCGTCGTTGGCGGCCCGCACGATCGCGGCCCCGGCCGGGTCGCGCCAGATGTTGACCCAGTGCATGCGGTGGGCGCCGCGGCCGAGCCGGAGGCGCAGGCGCATGCAGTACGTGCAGCCCGGGCGCCAGAAGACGATCGGCCGGCCGTCGGCCTCGGCGCGGCGTTCCGCCTCCTGCGCGTTGACCGACCGGGGGAAGACCAGCGGCGAGTTCACGGCCGCGAGCGCCAGGAAGACCAGCAGGACGACGACGGCCGTGCCGGGGCTCCCCTTGGACGTGGGCCCGGCCGCGGCGAGTGCGCCGCAGAGGGCGAGCAGTGTCGGCAGGGTCCATACGCGCGTCATGGTGCCGCAGGCTATCGGCGGGCCGGTGCGTCCCGGGAGCCGGGCCGCTCCCCGGCGGGGCCGGAGCGGCGGGTAGCGTCTCGCCCATGGGACCGGAACATCCCCTCGTGCGCGAGGTCTTTCCCGAATTCGCCGGTGAGCTGGTGGCTCTTCTGGAGGCGGAGGGGGAGAGCGATCTGGCGATCTGCGCGTGGGACCTCCGCCTGGTGGCGGAGTGCGGCTGCGACGACGACGCCTGCCAGAGCTTCCGCACGGAGCCGCATCCGGACGGGCAGCCGTACGGCCCGGGGCACCGGTGCGTACCGCTCCTGCCGGAGAAGGGGATGCTCACCCTGGACGTCGTGGACGGGCGGATCATGTACGTCGAGGTGCTGGGCGGGGAGCCCCTGCGGAGCACCGCCGAAGGTGCCGAAGGGCGCTTCGTTCTGCACCGGTTCAACGGGGACGAGGTGTACGGCCTCGACGAGGCCGTGGTGCGCGTGATCCGTTCGTACGACGGGGACGGAGAGGGCGGCGGCGGCCACGAGGTGACGGTGTGGTTCGAGGCGTCGGCCGCTTCGGACGGCGCGCGGCGCTGCGCCGACACGGCGGAGGCGGGGATGGTGCCGTCCGCCGAGGTCGGCGTCGGGATGACGGCGGCCGAGGCGGAGATCGACCGGCTGGTCGGGCGTACGTTCCTCATGCCCGGTGTGCCCGAGGGCGAGGACTCGGCCCTGTCCCTCCTCTACTACTTCGAGCACGAACCGCTGCGCGACAACCGGATCACCGTGGTCGCGCGGGTGGGCGACCGCCTCCGGCTGCGCTGGACCGGGGAGTGCTGCGACGTGAACTTCTACGACGGCAGCAAGCCCCCGGCCCGGATCGAGATCGAGGGCGACTTCCGGTACCGGGGCCCGGGCGACTGACCCGGCCGGAGAGGCCGGTGAGCCGCCCGGACACCCGCGAACGGGCGGAGACGGGCGGAGACGGTCAGACGTGGTCGGCGGCCGGTTCGGGCGGGCCGGCCACGCCGACGCAGGCCTCGTTGCCCTCGGGGTCGGCCAGCACCCAGTTCGACGGGGCGTCGGCGTCGTTCACCAGACGGCCGCCGGCCGCGAGCGCCGCGGCTATCCGGGCCTCGGCCTCGTCGTACGGCACCCACACGTCGACATGGACCCGGTTGCGCTGCGGGCGCGGTTCGTCCATCCGCTGGAAGTAGAACGGTGCCCCGCGGCGGCGCGGGTCGATCAGGTCCTCGCCGCTGTTCGCGCGGTCCCGGTAGCCGAGCAGGGCCCGCCAGAAGGCCACCACGGCGGGGCCGTCGAGGGCGTCGACGGTGACCTGGACGGTCTGGACGGCGGACGGGTCGGCCGTCAGCCCCAGCGCGCGGGCCGCGGCCGAGATCCGCCGGGCCTGCTCGACGTGGAGCCCGGTCAGCCCGTAGTAGTCGTCCGTGACCGTGATCAGCCGTACGGTCACGCCCTCCCGCCGCACGTCGACGTCCGGGTGGCCGTCCTCGGACCCCGGCAGTTCGGCGATCGCCTGCACGAACCGAGCGCCGGCCGCGAACGATCCGGTGCGGAAGTACGCACACGCCCCCTCGCCCACGACGCGCCAGTCCGCCACACCGGCGGACTCGTGGAACCGCCGCGGCCTGATGCGCGCCGCCCCGCTCTCCGTATGAGTCATCCGCCCAACGTAACGCGCGGGTCCGACAACGCCCGTCACCGGGCCGCCCCTCCGAACCCCTTGTCTGATGCGGCGTCAGGTACGACGATGGCCCCGCACCCCGTCATGTGACGGTGTGTCAGATTCGCTCGGGAGGAGGCCGTACGGTGCCGATATCGACCGCCGGGCCGCTGTCGTACGGGATGCAGCTGCCGATCCAGTCGCAGAGCACCATCTACGCCGAGGGGTGGGAGGCGGCGGCCACGGTGGCCGATCTCGTCGAGATCGCCCGGACCGCCGACCGCACCGGCTTCGCCTATCTGGCGAGCTGCGACCACGTCGCGATCCCCCGGCGGCTCGCCGGGGTGATGGGCACCGTCTGGTACGACCCGGTCGCCACGCTCGCCTTCCTCGCCGGGGTCACCGAGCGGGTCCTGCTGATGAGCCATGTCGCGGTGGTCGGGCTGCGGCATCCGCTGGCCACCGCGAAGCAGTACGCCACCCTCGACCACCTCAGCGGTGGCCGGCTGGTCCTCGGGGTCGGGGCCGGGCACGTGAAGGAGGAGTTCGAGGCGCTCGGGGCGGACTTCGAGGGGCGGGGCCGGGTGCTCGACGAGGCGGTCGACGCGCTGAAGGCGGCGCTCGGGCCCGAGGAGTACCCGGAGTTCGCGGGGGAGCGGTTCGCCTTCTCCGGGCTCGGTCAGCTGCCGCGCCCGGCCCAGGGGCGGGTGCCGGTCTGGGTGGGCGGTTCCTCGCCGGCCGCCGTGCGCCGGGCGGCCGTACGGGGCGACGGCTGGCTGCCGCAGGGCGACCCGAGGGAGAAGCTGCCCGCCCAGATCGCCCGGTTGAAGGAGCTGCGCGAGGCCGCCGGGGTCGAGGAGCCGATCACCGTCGGCGCGATCACCGAGCCGCTGTACGTCGGTGAGCCGGGCTGGTCCGTCGGGCGGCGCACCCTCACCGGCGGGCCGGAGGCCCTCGCCGATTCGCTGCGCGCGTACGCCGCGATGGGTGTCCACCAGATTCAGGTGCGGTTCCGCAGCCGGAGCCGTGGCGAACTCACCGACCAGATGGCGGCGTTCGCCGCCGAGGTCGCGCCCCACCTCGACAAGTAGGCGCGCGGCGACCCGGCGGGCGGCCGCGCTCCAGGGCGTGCTCCATCCGCGGCCGGCGGTCGTGTCCCGGTCCGGCCGGCGGTCTCGCTTCATCCCGACACGTAGACGCACTCCGTCCCGACGAGGAGTCGTACCCCATCTCGACAAGCAGGAGGGCCGGACATGGGCAAGCTGGACGGGCGGACCGTGGTCATCAGCGGCGCGGCGCGCGGGCAGGGCGAGCAGGAGGCGCGGCTGTTCGCCGCCGAGGGGGCCAGGGTGGTGATCGCCGACGTGCTCGACGAGCAGGGCGAGGCGCTGGCCGAGGAGCTGCGGGGCGAGCTGGGCAAGGACGCCGCCCGCTTCGTCCACCTGGACGTGAGCCGGGAGGAGGACTGGCAGTCCGCGGTCGCCTTCGCGAAGGACGCGTACGGGAGGATCGACGGGCTGGTCAACAACGCGGGCATCCTGCGCTTCAACGAGCTGGTGGACACGCCGCTGGCGGAGTTCCAGCAGGTGGTGCAGGTCAACCAGGTGGGGGCGTTCCTCGGGATCCGGAACGTGGCGCCCGAGATCGCGGCCGCGGGCGGCGGGACCATCGTCAACACCGCCTCGTACACCGGGCTGACCGGCATGGCCTACGTGGGCGCGTACGCCGCCACCAAGCACGCCGTGCTCGGGCTGACCCGGGTGGCGGCGATGGAGCTGGCGCCGAAGGGGATCCGGGTCAACGCCGTCTGCCCCGGGGCGGTGGACACCGCGATGACCAACCCGGCGGCGCTGGACCCGTCCGCCGACCCGGAGGCGTCGAAGGAGGCGGTGGCCGAGCTGTACCGCAAGCTCGTGCCGCTGGGCCGGATCGGGCGGCCGGAGGAGGTGGCGGCCCTGGCGCTCTTCCTGACCTCGGAGGACTCCTCGTACATCACCGGGCAGCCCTTCGTCATCGACGGCGGCTGGCTGGCGGGGGTCAGCCTGTTCTGACCGCCCGGAAGCGTATCTGACGCAGCGTCAGGTATTGACGGGTACGGGTGCCGGTGGAACAGTCGGACGCATCACGATCTGACGGAGCGTCAGAAACGATTGAGGACGGTGAACTCCCTTGGAATTCGGACTCTTTGTACAGGGGTACGTGCCTGCCGCGCGGGCCAGGGTCGACCCGGAGGCGGAGCACAAGGCGCTGATCGAGGAGACCGAGTACGTCATCCAGGCGGACAAGTCCGGCTTCAAGTACGCCTGGGCCTCCGAGCACCACTTCCTGGAGGAGTACTCGCACATCTCGGCCAACGACGTGTACCTGGGCTACCTCGCCCACGCCACCGACCGCATCCACCTCGGCTCGGGCATCTTCAACCCGCTCGCCCCGGTCAACCACCCGGTGAAGGTGGCCGAGAAGGTCGCCATGCTCGACCACCTCTCCGAGGGCCGCTTCGAGTTCGGCTCCGGGCGCGGGGCCGGGAGCCACGAGATCCTCGGGTTCATGCCGGGCATCACCGACATGAACCACACGAAGGAGCTGTGGGAGGAGACCATCGCCGAGTTCCCGAAGATGTGGCTCCAGGACGAGTACGTGGGCTTCCAGGGCAAGCACTGGTCGCTGCCCCCGCGCAAGATCCTGCCCAAGCCGTACGGGAAGTCGCACCCGGCGATGTGGTACGCGGCCGGCTCGCCGTCCTCGTACGCGATGGCGGCGAAGAAGGGGCTCGGCGTGCTGGGCTTCAGCGTGCAGAAGGTCTCCGACATGGAGTGGGTCGTCGACTCCTACAAGAACGCGGTGAAGGACGCCGAACCCGTCGGGGACTTCGTCAACGACAACGTCATGGTCACCTCCACGGCGATCTGCGCCGAGACGCACGCCAAGGCCGTCGAGATCGCGGTGGGCGGCGGGCTGAACTACCTCCAGTCGCTGCTCTTCCGCTACCACGACACCTTCCCCCGCCCCGAGGGCATCCCCGAGTGGCCCGAACTGCTCCCGGAGTACACCGAGGAGATCATCGAGCTGCTGATCGCCGAGGAACTGATGATCTGCGGCGACCCGGACGAGGTGCTGCGCCAGTGCAAGCGGTGGGAGCAGGCGGGCGCGGACCAGCTGAGCTTCGGGATGCCGATCGGGATCGGCCGGGAGGACACCCTGAACTCGATCCGGCTGATCGGTGAGCACGTGATCCCGGAGATCGACACGGACCCGGTGCACCGCACGACCCGGTTCCGCAACGCGGCGTAACCGTACGCGGCTGCCGCGCACGCCCGGGCCGCGCACGGCCCGGCCGCGCTCGGCAGCCGTACGTCCATGACCAGCGGCGTCTTCCCGGACCGCCGCTCCGTGGGGCCGGGGTGCGCACCGCGGCCGTGCGCACCCCGGCCGCAACACCTCCCCCACGCGTTCCGGAAGACCGCAGAAGCAGAAGGGAAGCCCGTCCATGCTCGACCACCTCATCCGCGGAGCGACCGTCGTGGACGGCACCGGCGGGCCCTCGTACCGCGCCGACGTCGGCATCCGGGACGGCCGCATCGCCGTCGTCGCCGAGCCGGGAACGATCGCCGAGACCGCCGTGACCAGCGAGGACGCCACCGGTCTCGTCCTGGCGCCCGGCTTCGTCGACCCGCACACCCACTACGACGCCCAGCTCTTCTGGGACCCGTACGCCACCCCGTCGATGAACCACGGCGTCACCACCGTCGCCGGCGGCAACTGCGGCTTCACCCTCGCCCCGCTCCACCCGGACCGCCCCGAGGACGCCGACTACACCCGCCGGATGATGGCCCGGGTGGAGGGCATGGCCCTCAAGGCGCTGGAGGAGGGCGTCGAGTGGAGCTGGTCCAGCTTCCGCGAGTACCTCGACGCGCTGGAGGGGCGGATCGCGGTCAACGCCGGGTTCATGGTCGGGCACTGCGCCCTGCGCCGCCACGTCATGGGCGCCGACGCGGTCGGCGGGCAGCCCACCCCCGCCCAGCTCCACGCGATGCTCGCGCTCTTCCACGACGCGATGGACGCGGGCGCCTGGGGCCTGTCCACCACCCAGTCCTCCACCCACGCCGACGGCGACGGGCAGCCCGTCGCCTCCCGGCACGCCGGGCCCGAGGAACTCCTCGCCCTGTCCCGGGCGGTCGGCGAGCACGAGGGCACCCAGATCGAGGCGATCGTCGCGGGCTGCCTCGACCAGTTCTCCGACGAGGAGATCGAGCTGCTCGTCGACATGACCGCCACCGCCGGACGCCCGCTGAACTGGAACGTCCTCACCATCGACGCCGCCGTCCCCGAACGCGTGCCGCGCCAGCTGGTGCCCAGCGAACGGGCCCGCCGGGCCGGCGGCCGGATCGTCGCGCTCACCATGCCGATCCTCACCCCGATGAACATGTCGCTCGGCACCTTCTGCGCCCTGAACCTGATACCCGGCTGGGGCGAGATCCTGGCCCTGCCGGTCCCCGAGCGCATCGAGCGGCTGCGCGACGCGGAGACCCGGGCCGAGATGCTGCGCCGCGCCCAGAGCAAGGAAGCCGGTGTCTTCCGCCGCCTCGCGGACTTCGCCCGGTACGTCATCGGCGACACCTACAGCGCCGCCAACGAAGGGCTGACCGGCCGCGTCGTCCGCGACATCGCCGCCGAACGCGGCCAGGACCCCTTCCACTGCCTGGTCGAGATCTGCGCCGCCGACGAACTGCGCACGGTGCTGTGGCCGATGCCCACCGACAACGACCCGGCCTCCTGGGCACTGCGCCGCGAGACCTGGGAGCACGAAGACGTCATGCTCGGCGGCTCCGACGCGGGCGCCCACCTGGACCGGATGTGCGGCGCCCCGTACACCACCCGGTTCCTCGGCGACTGCCTGCGCGGGCGGAAGCTGGTCCCGCTGGAACGGGCCGTGCGGATGCTCACCGACGACCCCGCCCAGCTCTTCGGGCTCCGCGACCGGGGCCGGATCGAGGAGGGCTTCCACGCCGACCTCGTCCTCTTCGACCCGGAGCGCATCGACGCCGGGCCCGCCACCCTCGTCCACGACCTGCCCGGCGACTCCCCGCGCCTGGACTCCAGGGCGATCGGGATCGTCTCGGTCCGGGTCAACGGGGTCGAGACGCTGCGCGACGACAAGGTGACCGGCGCGGTGCCCGGCACGGTGCTCCGCTCCGGCCGCGACACCCGGACGGTGAGCACCGCATGAGCGACGGTACGGACGGCAGGAAGCGGCGGCTCCTCATCGGCGGAAGCTGGGTCGAGCCCGAGCACGGCCACTACGAGGTGATCGACCCGGCCACCGAGCAGGTCGTCGGCCTCGCCCCCGAGGCGAGCCGCGCCCAGGTGTACGCGGCGGCCGCCGCCGCCCGGGAGGCGTTCACCACCTGGTCCCGCACCCGCCCCGAGGAGCGGGCCGCGATCCTGGACCGGGCGGCCGGGCTGATCCTGCGCGACCTGGACGGCAACACCGCGCTGGCCCGCGCCGAGAGCGGCGCCACCACCGGGACCGCCCGGGGCATGCAGGTCGCGGTGGGCGCCGCCCGGTTCCGCCGGTACGCGAAGGGGGCGCTGGAGCCGGTCGAGGAGGCGGTGGCCCCGCAGATCAACGAGGCCGGGCCGATGGGCCGGGCGGGCGTCTTCGGGGCGATCGCGGTCCGCCAGCCGGTCGGCGTCGTCTCCTGCATCACCTCGTACAACAACCCCTGGGCCAACCCGGCGGGCAAGGTGGCCCCCGCGCTGGCCATGGGCAACACGGTCGTGGTGAAGCCCGCCCCGCAGGACCCGCTCTCCGTCTACCGGATGGCCGAGGCGCTCCAGGAGGCGGGCGCCCCGCCCGGCGTCGTCAACGTCGTCACCGCCTCCGGCCCCGAGGCGGGCGAGGCCGCCGTCGACTCCGGGGACGTCGACATGGTCAGCTTCACCGGCTCCACCTCGGTCGGACAGAAGATCGCCGAGGTGTGCGGGCGGTCCATGAAACGGCAGTTGATGGAGCTGGGCGGCAAGGGCGCCGCCGTCGTGCTGGAGGACGCCGACCTGGACGCGGCGGCGGCCGGCATCGGCACCACGTTCTCCTTCTACAGCGGCCAGATCTGCACCGCCCCGACCCGGGTGCTCGTCCAGCGCGGCGTCCACGACGCCCTGCTCGCCAGGCTCGCCGCCTACGCCGGACACCTGAAGGTGGGCGACCCGGCGGTCCGGGGGACGGTGGTCGGCCCGGTGATCTCCGCCGCCCACCGGGACCGCGTCGAGTCCTACGTCGAACTGGGCCGGAAGGAAGGGGCGCGGGTCGTCACCGGCGGCGAGCGCCCGGCCGGGCCCGACGGGCGCGGCTTCTACGTCGCCCCCACCCTCCTCGCCGACTGCACCAACGACATGCGGGTGGTCCGCGAGGAGATCTTCGGCCCGGTCGTCGTGGTCGTCCCCTTCGACGACGAGGACGAGGCCGTCGCGCTCGCCAACGACAGCGACTACGGGCTGATCGACTACGTCTGGTCCTCGGACGTGGCCCGCGCCTTCCGGGTCGCCCGGCGGCTGCGCGCCGGAGGGGTCGGGATCAACACCGTCGGACGGAACATGGAGGCCCCGTTCGGCGGGTTCAAGCGGAGCGGCGTGGGCCGCGACGTCGGCTCGTACGCCCTGCACGCCTACAGCGAACTCCAGTCGATCGTCTGGCCCGGCTGAGCCCGCTCCCGTGATGTCCGGACGGCCCCGGAGAGGGGAGTGCCGGACATCACGGGAAACTTTGAAACCCCATAAAACGGGCATGGCTGCGGGAACCGTACGGCGCTGCGATCTCGACTTGGCCTTGCATCGGAAGGCCGAAATCGCGTGTACCCTTCAATTAAATCCTGCGACGCCGAATCGTCGCCCAAAATTCAAGGATGAGACGGCGAAGTCTCACCCCCGAAATGTGGAAATCGCAGGGTTTATCGTCCTTTTCATGACTCAGCTGGACGTGCGGCCACGGGCCGGAGACTCGGCACGGAGCACCGCTCCGGCCGACGGGGGCGTGCGGGGGAAGGGGCTCGGCGGGAACTCCGTCGGGCTGATGGGCAGTGCGGTGATCGGTATCTCCACCGTCGCCCCGGTCTACTGCCTCACCTCCACCCTCGGCTCCACCGCCGGTGAGGTCGGGCTCCAGATGCCGGCCGTCTTCCTCGCGGGCTTCCTGCCGATGCTGCTCGTCGCCTTCGCGTACCGCGAGCTGAACAAGGCGATGCCGGACTGCGGCACCTCCTTCACCTGGACGGTCAAGGCGTTCGGGCCGAAGCTGGGCTGGATGTGCGGCTGGGGCCTGGTGATCGCGACGATCATCGTGCTGTCCAACCTGGCGGGCGTCGCCACCTCGTTCTTCTGGCTCCTCGCCGGGGAGGTCACCAACAGCGACGCGATTGCCGCACTCGATGACAACAAGGCCGTCCACATCGTGACCTGCCTCGCCCTGATCGCGGTCGCCACGGCGATCAGCTACCGGGGGATGACGGCCACCAAGGGGCTCCAGTACGGCCTGGTGGCGCTCCAGCTCGTGGTGCTGGCGCTGTTCGTGGTGATGGCGGTGCAGAAGGCGAAGAGCGGGGCGTTCGCCACCTCGATGGACTTCTCCTGGTCCTGGCTGAATCCGTTCGCGGTGAAGTCCTTCGCCACGTTCACCGCCGGCCTCTCCCTGTCGATCTTCATGTTCTGGGGCTGGGACGCCTGTCTGACCGCCAACGAGGAGACCGTCGGCAGCGAGAAGACCCCGGGCCGGGCCGCGCTGATCGCGATGGTCGTGCTCGTCGGCTCCTACCTGGCGACCGCGGTCGCCGCGCAGATGGCCGTCGGCTCGGGCACCACCGGCCTGGGCCTGGCCAACTCCGACACCTCGGACAACGTCTTCGCCAGCCTCGCGGGCCCGATCATGGGGCCGGGCCTGGGCGTCCTGCTCTTCGTCGCGGTGCTCGCCTCGGCCGCCGCGAGCCTCCAGACCACCTTCATCCCGGTGGCCCGCACGGTCCTCGCGATGTCCACGTACGAGGCCCTGCCCGCCTCGTACGCCCGTGTCCACCCGCGGTTCCGCACCCCGGGGAAGGCCACCATCACGGCGGGCGTCGCGACCGGCGTCTTCTACACGGTCATGACCCTGGTCAGCGAGCACGTCCTGGTCGACACGATCTACGCGCTCGGCCTCATGATCTGCTTCTACTACGCGCTGACCGCCTTCGGCTGCGTCTGGTTCTTCCGCGCCGACCTGACCCGCTCCTTCCGCGACCTGGTCTTCAAGGGCCTGTTCCCGGGCGTCGGCGGCCTCCTGCTCACCGCCGTGTTCGGCAAGACCCTCTACGACATGTGGAACCCGGCGTACGGCTCCGGCTCCTCGGTCTTCGGGGTCGGCTCGGTCTTCGTCATCGGGGTCGGGCTGCTGGTGCTCGGGGTGGTGCTGATGCTGGTGATGCAACGGCGCAGCCCGGCGTTCTTCCGCGGCGAGGTCCTGACCCGCGAGACGCCCTCGCTGGTCGTCGAGGACTGAGTCCGCTTTCCGCCGCTGCGGGCCGTGGGTGGCCGGAAATAATCCGGTGCGCGCGGCCCGGGGCCGGGTTACGGTTCCCGGCATGTTCTTCATGTTCCAGATCTACGGCTGACACGGGGCGGGGCACGTCCCCCGCCCGGCCCGATCGCGCCCCCGCGGTGTTTCGTCCCCGCGCGGCCGGTGCATCGGGCTGTCGTGTCTTCATCCACCACGGATATCCGCCACGGATCTGAAACGAGTGATCTCCCATGTCACGTATCTCCCGTCGCCGTGCCCACATCGCGATGATCGGCATTCCGGCCGTCAGCCACGTCCTGCCCAGCCTGGAAGTCATCCGTGAGCTGGTCGCCCGGGGCCACCGGGTGACGTACGCCAACGCCCCGGCCGTCGCCGAGCTGATCGAGGCCACCGGCGCGGAGTTCGTCCACTGCGACTCCCTCCTCCCGGTCGCCGACAACGACTGGCCCGAGGACCCCATCGGCGCGATGGGCGTCTTCCTCGACGACTCCGTACAGGCCCTGCCGCGGCTGCGGGCCGTCTACGACCCCGACCCCGCCGACCTGTACCTGTACGACATCGGCGCCTTCGCCGCGCGGGCCCTCGCCGAGCGGCAGGGCCGCCCCTTCATGCAGCTCTCCCCGACGTACGTGGCCTGGGACGGCTACGAGGAGGACGTCGCGGCCCACGTCTGGGCGCTGCCGGGCGCCGACGAGTACCGCGCCCGGTTCGACCGCTGGCTGGCCGGGTGCGGGGCGACGACCACGAAGATGGAGGTCTTCTGCGGCCGCCCCGAGAACACCCTGGCGACGGTTCCGAGGGCGATGCAGCCGAACGGCGACCGGGTCGACACCAGCACCGTCACCTTCGTCGGCCCCTGCTTCGGCACCCGGGTGCAGGACGGCGACTGGACGCGTCCGGCCGGTGCGGAGAAGGTGCTGCTGGTCTCGATGGGGTCGGCGCTCACCCGGCTGCCCGGGTTCTACCGCCAGTGCCTGGCCGCCTTCGGCGACCTGCCGGGCTGGCACGTGGTGCTCCAGATCGGGAAGTACACCGACCCGGCGGAGCTGGGTGAGATCCCGGCCAACGTCGAGGTGCACTCCTGGGTGCCGCAGCTCGCGATCCTGGAGCAGGCCGACGCCTTCGTCACCCACGCGGGCATGGGCGGCAGCAGTGAGGGGCTCTACTCCGGCGTACCGATGATCGCGGTGCCCCAGTCGGCCGACCAGCCGACCAACGCCGACCGGCTGGTCGAGCTGGGCGTGGCCCGCCGCATCGACACCGAGGACGCCACCGCCGAGGCGCTGCGCACGGCGCTGCTGGAGCTCACCGCCGACCCGGAGGTGGCCAGCCGCTCGGCGCGGCTGCGGGCCGACGCGCGGGCCGAGGGCGGCACCGAGCGGGCCGCCGACCTGGTCGAGGAGATGCTCGACCGGGGCGACGGCCTGAGCTGACGGCCCGGACCGACGGCCTGAGCCGACGGTCCGAGCCGGTTCGCCGGTCCCGGCGCTGAGCCGGTTCGCCGGCCCGGGGCGTGGTCAGGGGGGTGCGCCGCCGCCCTCCTCGGCCGCGACCTGGGCCAGCGTCCGCCCCGTACGGGCGGAGCGGGCGCGGTACGGGTCGGGGGCGTCCGGTCCGGCGTGGGTGGCCCGGCCGTCCTTGGCCTTGATCAGCAGCCACACCTCCTCGCCCGGGACGGCGGGGCCGTCGCCGCCCTTGAAGCGGGTGAGGGCGAACTCGCCGTGCAGCTTGGTCCCGTCGAGCCAGAACGTCGCGTGCCCGTCCGCCAGGGACTGCTCGAACGGCACGGGCGCGCCCCACCGGTCGTGGCTGAGCGGCCGGTAGGTGCCCTGGTCCCAGACGATGACGGTGCCGCCGCCGTACTCGCCCTTGGCGATCACGCCCTCGAAGGTGCGGTACTCCAGCGGGTGGTCCTGGGTCGGTACGGCCAGCCGTCGCACCCGGGGGTTCTCCGAGGGCCCGCGCGGCACGGCCCAGGACTTCAGCACACCCCCGACCTCCAGCCGGAAGTCGAAGTGCATGCGCCGCGCCTGGTGGATCTGGACGACGAAACAGGGGGCCGGGCCCGCCGGTCCGCCGTTGCCGGTCCCGTTCATCCGACACCTCCTCCGGCCGCCCCCGCCCGGTGGTTCCTTTCCACTCTGCCGCAGCCGCCCGTGTCCCGCACCGCAGATATCTCGCCATCAAGTATCTCGTTATCGACTATCTTGACGTCGAGAGTGTTTGTCGGGCAGGCTTCCGGGGGTTCGGGTTCGGGTCCTTCGGGGGGAGCGTGTGATGCGGCGGGACGGCAAGGTGGCGCTCGCGGGTGGCGGCCGTGGGCCGGGGCTGCTGGCCCAGTTGCGCGATCCGCCGGGCGGCCGCGACGCCCGGATCATGCTGCTCGCCCTGGCCGTGGACCGGACCGGTTCGGGGCTGTGGGCCGCGTCCTCGGTCCTGTACTTCACCTTCGTCACGCAGTTGAGCGCCCAGCAGATCGGCGTCCTGCTGGGCGCCGCCGGGGTCGCGGGCATCGCCGGATCGCCGCTGGCCGGATGGCTGGCCGGCCGTCTCCCGGTCCGTACGCTGCTGATCGGCTGCCATCTGCTCCGGCTGGTGACCCTCGCCCTCGTCCTGGTCTGCGCGGGCTTCGGGGCGCTGCTGCCGGTCGTCGCCCTGACGTACCTGGGGGACAGGGCCGCCAAGACCCTGGAGATGCTCTTCGCCACCCGGGCCGCCGGTGAGCGGCGCGTGGCCTACCAGGCCCTGTCGCGCAGCGCCGCCAACGCGGGCTACGGCGTCGGCGCCGGGATCGCCGCCCTCGGTCTGGCGGTGGGCACCCTCGACGCCTACCGCGCGCTGATCCTGGGCAACGCGCTCTCCTTCGTCGTCGCGGCGGCGCTGGTGTGGCGCACCGCCGAACCGGCGCGGGGGCCGGTGTCCGGGGTGTCGGTGCCCGGCCCGGCGTCGGGGGTCCGTCCGGCGGCGGGCCGGAGTCCCTGGCGGGACCGGGGCTACCTCCGCTTCGTCCTCCTGGACATCCCGATGAACCTCGACGACTCCGTCCTCGGCGTCGGCCTCCCGCTGTGGCTGGTGAGCTCCACCTCCGCGCCGCACGCCCTGGTCCCGGCGTTCCTCGTCCTCAACACCGTCCTGGTCGTGGTCTGCCAGCTGAGCGTGTCCCGTCGTGCCGAGGGTGCGCGCGGGGCGGCCCGCGCGGTGCTGCTGTACGGGGTCCTGATGCTGGTCACCTGCGTCTTCATGGCCCTGGCCACCCGGGGCGGGGCGTGGGTGGCGGCGGTGGTGCTGCTCGCGGCGGCGCTGCTGGTGACGCTGGCGGAGCTGATGCGCTCGGTGAGTTCCTGGGAGCTGGCGGTGCTGCTCGCTCCGGAGGACGCCCGCGCCGCGTACCTGGGGGTGGCGGGGATGTCGCAGTCCATCCAGAAGTCCGCCGGGCCGCCGCTGATCACCGGGGTGGTGATGGCCGCCGGTCCGGTGGGCTGGCTGGTGCTCGGGGCGGCGGTCGCGGGCCTGGCGGTGGCCCAGAACCGGGGCTGCGCCCGCCGGCTCGGCACGGGCCCGTCCGGCACGGGCAGCCCCGCCCTCCCTGTTGGGTAGACTGGTCTACCTAATTAGCGGTTGGTGCCGGTGCGGAGGCGGTCGACATGGACGTGGCGGACAAGACGGACGAGGCGAATGCGGCGGACGAGGCGACGACGGCCGAGCGGCCGGTGAAGCGGCGGCGCGGGGCGGCGCGCGGCCGGATCCTCGACGCCGCCGCGCGCCGCTTCTACGCGGACGGGGTGACGGCGACGGGGATCGACGCGATCACCGCCGAGGCCGGGGTCGCGAAGATGAGCCTCTACAACAACTTCGACTCCAAGGTCGACCTCGTCCGCGCGTACCTCATGGCCCGGCACGAGGAGTGGCTCGGCCTCTACGAGCACCGGCTGTCCGCCGCCGCCCCCGGACCCGCCGCGGCCGTGCTGGCGGTCTTCGACGCGTACGCCGACCACGCCGAGCTGGCCTACGAGCACGGCTTCCGGGGCTGCGGACTGCTCAACGCCGCCGCCGAACTGCCCGCCGGGCACCCGGGCCGCGCCGTCGTCCGCGCGCACAAGGAAGAGGTGGAGTCCCTGCTCGCCGCCCACCTGCGGGAGCTGCTGCCCGGCCGGGAGGAGCGGGCCGCGGGCCTGGCGGAACACCTGGCGTTCCTGCTGGAGGGCGCCGTGGTGCGCGCGGGCCTGGAGGGCGACTCCACCCGCGTCCGGCACGCCAGGGAACTGGCGTCGTCGCTGGTGGCAGCCCTGTGACCGGGGGTGCGGCGGCCGCGAGAGGTACGGGCGCCGGGGCCGGGGCGCTCGCCGTGCTGCTGGCCTCCGTCCTCTGGGGCACCACCGGCACCGCGGCCACCTTCGCGCCCGGCGTGGGCCCGCTGGCGATCGGGGCCGCCGCGATGGGCCTGGGCGGACTGCTCCAGGCCGCGGTGGCGGGGCGCCGCATCGTACGGTCCCGGCACCGGCTGGCGGCGCGGTGGCCGACCGTCCTCGTCGGCGGCGCGGGCGTGGCCCTGTACCCGCTGGCGTTCTACACCTCGATGCACCTGGCCGGGGTCGCGGTCGGCACGGTGGTCTCCATCGGCTCGGCCCCACCCGCCTCGGCACTGATCGAGCGGCTGGCCGACGGCCGCCGGCTGTCCCGGCGCTGGCTGGCGGGCGCCGCCCTCGGCCTGGCCGGAACGGCCCTGCTCTGCGCCGCCGAGGCCACCGGCGGCGGGGCCACCGGTACCGCCTCCGCCGGACGCACCGTCCTGGGCGTGGGCCTCGGGCTGGTCGCGGGCGTCACGTACGCCGGGTACGCCTGGGCCGCACACCGACTGATCACCCGGGACGTCCCCGCCCGGGCGGCGATGGGGGCGGTCTTCGGGCTCGGCGGGCTGATGCTGCTCCCGGTCCTGGCGGCCACCGGAGCCCCCCTGCTCGCCTCCTGGACCAACGCGGGCGTCGGGCTCTACATGGCCCTGGTCCCGATGTTCACCGGCTACGTCCTCTTCGGCTTCGGCCTCGCCCGCATCCCGGTCAGCGCCGCGACGACGCTGTCGCTGCTGGAGCCCGCCGTGGCGGCGGTGCTCGCGGTGCTGGTCGTGGGCGAGGAGCTGCCCGCCCTCGGCTGGGCGGGCGTCGGCCTCGTCCTCGCCTGTCTCGCCGTACTGACCGCCCCGACGCCCCGGCGGACGCGGTCCCGGGTGCGGGACGGGGCGGCCCCGCGCCGGGCTCAGCCCAGCAGCTCCCTGATCGCCGAGACCAGAGCCTCGCCCGACTGCTGAACGGCCGTTCCGGCCACCAGGGCGGGCAGGGAACGGACCGCCGCGGACAGGGCGGGGCGGAAACCCTCGCCCTGAGGCTCCGTCAGGGCGCCGGTCAGCGTCATGGTCTGGACGCGCAGGTTCTCCAGGTCCGTCAGCAGATCCGCGTGGCGGTCGATGTCCGTGCGGAACGAGGCCAGCAGGGAGGCGACGGATTCGAGCGTGCCGCCGCCTTGGCCGGTGCCGGTCTGGGTGACGTGGGACAGGCGGTGACCGACCGCGTTCTGCGCGGTGCCGTGGTTGTCGCCGCCGATGCTGATGCCGGACCCCGGGGTGCGCGCGGGGTCGGAGGACGGGTCCCGGCGCGGGAAGACGGGGCTCATGGGGACTCCTTGGGTCGTCGGGCCGGGCGCGGCGGCCGGTACGGGCGGTACGGGTGGGGCGGGTGGGGCGGGAAGTGCAGGGAAGCGGGGCGGTACGGATGCGCCGGGAACGACGGGAGGGCCGACCGGAGCGACGGGGGCCGTGGGGATGCCGGGTGTGGCAGAAGTGGCGGTCTGGGCCACGTTCGTCAGCGTCAGACCACCCGTGAGCTGGATGTACCCGCTGTTGTTTCCCAGTACCTGAATGTTGTTGATCACCGTGCTCGGGTCGGAGACCGCGTCCGTCGCGAAGCCCCGGCTCTCCAGCAGTTCCTTCACGGCGCTCAGCACGGCCGTCTGCATGAGTTCCGTGTGGCGTTCCGCGTCGCTCCGCTGGTGCATGTCCGTGATCTCGGGCAAGGAGAGTGCGTCGCGCAGGCTCAGGGGACCGGGGAAGGTGTTTCGCCCCGGTCGCCTGAGCTGCCCGAATACCCTGGACAGCCCTTCGAACACGGCGGTGTGACGGGGCATGGGCAGTGGTGCCAGCGGCGTGGTCGCCTGCGTCAGAAGGGTGAGCCGCAGCTCCCCGGCCTGAAGGGCCACGTGCACGAAGAGGCTCACCACGAGCTGCCCCTGCCAGCTCACGCACTGGACCCGCAGGTACTGGCGCTCCGGCCGGTCCGGCCCACTCGCAGAATCCGACATCCGGGCCCCGGCCCGTCTGTACGCCAACCACTGGCCGACCGGCAGGGCGATCACCCGGGTCACCGAGAACCCGGGCAGCGGGGCGGTCTCCGTGAGGGCGCCGACCCGGTTCGTGCTCGGACCGGCAGCGGTCATCGCGGCCTCGATGCCCGCCAGCAGTTCCGTCTCGCGCAGCGTCACGACGGGCTTCTCCGGCCGCCCGGGACGCAGCGGAATGCGCATACCCGCCCCTCCGAGAGTCTCCCGGCCCGCTCCGATGAACTGGCCCTTTTCGTCGTAGGGGAGGATGTCGCTGTTCTGCAGCAGACCGACCTGTTTCACCTGCCGACGGGCCCAGGGGCTGCCGAAGGGCAGCCGGTGCCAGGTGTCGTCGCTCCGACCGGCCCGGGCGTGGGCCCGCCGGGCGGTCACCGCGTCGACGACGTACACCAGGGCCAGGACGGGCACGAACGTGAGCAGCGGCGTTCTTGCCGCCATGAGCCTCTCGACGGGCCCTGTGGTGTCCGGCCCCGAGAACAGCAGGCTCATCCAGCGGCCGGGGTCCCAGGCCAGCGCTACGAAGAAGTACGCCCACGCCACCCACAGCAGCGGGCCGACGGGACGGAACCGGGAGAGGCCGATCACGGCCAATGCGGCCACAGCGGGGACCGGGTCCCAGAAGACGACCAGAAGGCCGAGCAGGGCCACGACCGTCAGCCGGCGGAGTACCTGTTGGCGCCCGGCGCGAAGGGTCTGAACGAGGACCGGCACCGCGTCGAAACCGTACGAGGGGACCAACCGTGCCGGATCCCGCAGTACGTGCGTGGCCAGGTTGAGCACCTCGTTCCCGGACTCTCCCGTGACCAGGCCCCAGAGGGCTGAAGCGCGTATGTGCACGGCCATGCAGAGCTGCCGGGTGATCTCGGACTCCCGTGCCTGCGGCGGTGGTCCGTCCGCAAGCGTCCCTCCTGTATGCACCCTGGACCGCTCCCCCCCGGTGTGCGACACCTGAAGGGCATTGTCGTCCCGAGGGCCCGCCCGGGCCATACGTTCCCACCGTGTCGCTCCACGTGAGTCCGGATGCCCGTCCACACTCCGTCGCCCCGGAAATGACTGGAAGGGAGTGAGGGCGGTAACTACCCTTCTGCCGAATCCAGTTGTCCAGGCGAAGGGCGCCCCGTTGTACACCGTGTGAGACCTCCCGAGAGCTGATCTGTCGCGCGTCGCGCTTCTGCGCCGCGCTCCTTTTTGCTGCGGATTTCTCACACTGGAACCGGTGTATACCTGTGCTCGAAAGCACGCTCGAAACCTGGGTGGTCACCCCCACCCGCCTGCCGCTCGTCCGCCGTCGCTGCCACGTCTGCGCGGCCGAACTCTTCCGGACGTACGGCAAATTCCGGGTCAACGCCCATCACAAGCTCATCGACGCCTGGCTCCTCGCGCTCTGCACCACCTGCGGGGAGACCACGAAGCTCACGGTCCTGGAACGGACGAACGTGCGCTCCGTACGGCCCGAGCTGCTGGACCGGATGCACGGCAACGACCCCGCCCTGGCAGCCCGCCTGCTGCAGGAGCCAGCCCTGTTGCGCCGCAATCGCGTCGCCCTCGACTGGGCCGGAGCCTGGCGGCTGGACACCGGCGGACCGGTCGACACGGACCGCGAGGTCATCGACGTGTCGGTCCGGTTCGCGGCGCGGATACCCGTCCGGCCGCTCCGTCTGATCGCCGAGAGCTGCGGACTGGCCCGCGCCGAGGCGGAACGGCTGATCGAGTCGGGCAGGCTCGTCGCGGCGATCCGCCTGACCGGCAAGGTCTCCGGCGACTTCACCTTCACGCTGAAGCGCTGAGCGGATCCCCGTACGGGCCCGTGCGCCGCCACCGCCACGTCGGACGGTGGCGGCGCACGGGCCCCGGCACCGCTACTGCCCGGTCGCGGTGGGGGTGGTGGCGGCGCGCAGGAGCCGGAGCTGCCCGATCTCGGCCACGTTCTTCATCAGCTCGGCGTTCACCCACGCCACCATGTCCGCGACCGTGCGCCCCGCGTCCTCCGGCCAGGGGAACGCGGCGGTGGCGTCGAGGCCGTCCTCCGTCAGCCCGTCCAGTACGCCGAGCCAGCTGCCGCGCAGCGTCCGCAGCCACGCGACGGCACCGGGGACGTCACCGGGCCACGTCACGTCCTCCCGGTCGCGGGGCCGCCGGCCCCGCGCATGCGCGACCGCGGCCTCCCACCACCAGCCGATGTGCCAGCTCAGCCAGCCGATCGTCGGAACGGGCACGGGGTCGGGCTCGGTGTCCGCCCAGTCCGCCACCCACCGCCCGTCGGCCTGGCGGCGCACGGTCCAGCAGTGCGCCGCGGGCTCCCACAGGACGTCGTCGGGGTGCAGCCGCTCCAGGTGGTACTCGAAGAGCGCCCAGGTCAGGTCGAACTGCCCACGCAGTACGCCGACTCGCGAAGAATCCATCCGGTGACCCTTCCACACCCACCCTGCCGACATCCGCCCCTTTTCCGCACCGCACGGCATACGTTGGAGCCACAGGGTCCAGCATCTGCTCACGACGGAGGGGTCCTCACATGCGGATCGGCACGACCATCTTCCTCACCGACCAGACGATCACCCCGCTGCGGCTCGCCCGCGAGCTCGAACAGCGCGGCTTCGACGGCCTCTACCTGCCCGAGCACACCCACATCCCGGTGAGCCGGGACACCCCGTACCCGATGGGCGGCGAACTCCCGCCCGAATACGGCCGCACCCTGGACCCCTTCGTCGCCCTGGCCCAGGCCGCCGCCGTCACCGAACGCCTCGCGCTGGGCACCGGCATCACCCTCGTCGCCCAGCACGACCCGATCGATCTGGCCAAGCAGATCGCCACCCTCGACCACCTCTCCGGCGGCCGCTTCACGCTGGGCGTGGGCTACGGCTGGAACGTCGAGGAGGCCGCCGACCACGGCGTCGACTGGCCCGCCCGCCGCGCCCTGGTGCGCGACCGCCTCGCCCTGATGCAGGCCCTGTGGGCGGACGAACCCACCTCGTACCAGGGCGAGTTCGGCTCGGTACGGGCCAGCCACGCCCACCCCAAGCCGGCCCAAGGACCACGCGGCCCGGTGACCGGCCCCCGCACCCTGATCGGCGGCGCGGCGGGCCCGAAGCTCTTCGCGCACATCGCGGAACACACCGACGGCTGGCTCCCGATCGGCGGCGCGGGCCTGGCCGAATCCCTCCCGAAACTCCGCACGGCCTGGTCCGCCGCCAACCGCGACCCGAACCACCTCCAGATCGTCCCGTACGCCGTCCTCCCGACCCCCGGCAAACTCTCCCACTACGCGGACCTGGGCATCGAAGAGGTGGTCCTCCAACTCCCCCCGTCCACCGAACCGGAGGTCCTGCGCACGCTGGACGCGTACGCGAAGTTCCTCTGACGTGTCGCTGTCGGCGGGGAACGGCCCGGGTGAGCGGGGTCGTTGACCCACCAGAAACAACTAAACGAAAAAAGCGGCCGCGCCCTGAAGAACCCCAGCTCAAGAAGTGTCGTCCCCGCGCGTGCGGGGGTGGTCCGGAGATCCTCATCCTCGACCGGGGGCGCCTTGTGTCGTCCCCGCGAGTCCAGGGGTGGTCCGACGGGGCCGTGCGCGTCCACGGTGGCCGTGCTGTCGTCCCCGTGCATGCGGGGGTGGTCCGGAGCAGTACATCGCACTGCTCGACTCGATGATGTCGTCCCCGCGCGTGCGGGGGTCACTTCTTGGGGGTACGAACGCGTACCCGCTCTGCTGCCCGCGTCTGATCTCGTTCGCATGCGGGGTTATGGGGGTCTATACGGGCGTCCCGGCCGACGCGTAGTGGCGCAAGTAGTCACGCGCTTGAGGGTCGAGTTCCGAGAGGGCGTTGTCGTTGAGGGCACGCCAGAGACGGTTCTCGATCCAGAACCGATGCGCGAACTCCTCGAACGAAGGCGCACACCAGAGGATCGCGGCCCCTTGCTCCTCCGGATCGTCGAGATCGGCCTCCCTCTCCTCCCCGTCGCGCTGTGCCTCGTACTCGTACTCGTAGTCGAGATGGGAGTGCACCACGAACACCTCCCCCGAAGGGCGGAGGTAGAGGTACCAGATGACACAGTCCTGTTGATCCCTCAGGAACCGCACGAGGAAGGCGCCGGGCTCAATCGGACTGGGCAGGGGCTCTGAGACGTTGGTCCAGCAGCTGGTCACCGAGACTTCATCCAGTGAGAGATGCAGCTTCGAGTTGGTCTGGAAGGTGACGAAGTCCAGGGGCAACGCCAAGCCCTTGGCTCTGAGGTTCTCTGCCAAGCGCCGGAGATCCGTGACCTGTTCGGGAATAGGATCGCCGGTACCACCGAGCCATTGGAAGGCGCCCGTGAACTCGGTGGAGTCAAGAGGCGGCAGGCTCTCGTAGGGGTAGTACTCATAGGTGTAGCGGCAGGGACGGTATTCACCCAGGTCGGTGGCGCACCAAGCAGAGTTGAAGCCGACCGCGGACATGTCGGGTCCTGATCGTTCGCCAGGCATCGGTCCCCCATGTGGTCACTGTGAGCGGAGCTGTCGGCGCCAGCATGGCACCGTCTACTGACACTCCCGGCGACGCGTGGGCCCGGCCCTCTTCCACGCCGTGCCGCTCCCTGCGCGCGGCCAGAGTAGAGCGGGCCGATTGTTCGGCGTCGGCCGAAGCGTCCGGGTTCTACGGTCGGCGCATGCGAACCGCACCACAGCACCAGGTCACAGCCTCAGACGGCCATCTGGCCATCACTCCGAGCATCCTCTACTTCGGCACGCCCGTCGTCCTGCTGACCACCGAGAATCCCGACGGAACCTTCAACCTCGCGCCGATCTCGTCCGCGTGGGCGCTCGGGCAGGTGGTCGTGCTGGGGCTCTCGCGGGAGGGGTGGACCGGGGCGAACCTGGAGGAGCGGCCGGAGCTGGTCATCAGCCTGCCGGAGCCCGGTCAGTGGGCGGCCGTCGAGAGGCTGGGCGGTCTGACGGGGCGGCCCCCGGAGGCCGGGCCCGGGAACCGGGCTGCGCGGTACGAGCCGGACAAGTTCTCGGCGAGCGGCTTCCGGGCACAGCCGTCACGGATGGTGCGCCCGCCCCGGGTGGCGGAGTGCCCGATCCAGCTGGAGGCGCGGGCCGTCCGGGTCGCCCCGGACGCCGCGGGGGAGTTCCTGATCGTCGAGGCCCGGGTGGCAAGGGTGCACGCGGCTGAGCGCCTGGTGGTTCCGGGGACCCAGCACATCGACCCGGTCGCGTGGAGCCCGCTGGTCTACAACTTCCGCCACTACTTCGGCCTCGGCCCCGAGATCGGTCACAGCGGGATCTCCGAGACCCCGCGCGAGGGTCGACGGATATTCGACCCCGGCCCGCAGGTCATCGCTGGGCAGGCAGTGTCCGGGCGGCGGGTCCCCTTCGTCGTCCCGGCCCGGGAGTCGTAGGCCCGGCGAACGCTCCGGCACCCGGCGGACGCTCCGGTACCCGGCGGAAGTCGTGTGAGCCGGTTGTGGGCCGAGGACGGAAGGCCGCCCGCTCAGTCGTCGTCGCGCTCGATCGCCTGGACGCAGCGGGCCAGCAGGGCGCGGAGGGTGTCCCGTTCCTCGGCGGTGAACTCGTCCGCGATGCGGCGTTCGATGCGGACCGCCTCCTTGTCGGCGGCGGCCAGGGCGCGTTGGCCGGACTCGGTGAGCCTGGTCTCCAGGATCCGCTGGTGCCAGGGGTGCGCCGTCCGCCCGATCAGGCCCCGCGTCTGGAGGGTCTTGAGCATGGCCGTCATGGCCTGCGGCGTGACCAGGCAGACGCGGGCCAGCGCGGCGGCGGACATGCCCGGGTACCGGGAGAGGGCGAGGAGTGTCGCGTACTGCGCGACCGTCAGATCGGCCCCGCGCACGGCGTTTCCCTTGGCGGTTGTCAGCGCCTGCTCGGCCCGTTTGATGTCCAGCCCGAGCCGGGCATCCGGCGGCATGTCCATCCGTCCAGCCTAGCAATTCCCGACGTAATGAACCTTGGAAGAGATGTAAAGCCTTTGATATAAGGGTGGCGTGCATGAGTGCCGGCCCGTGGCGGGCGAACTCCGTGGAAAATCAGTCATGTTGACCGGGGCCACCCAGGGAATGGGGCGCCGCCTCGCCCACCACCTGGCTGCCCGGGGCGCGCAGTTGCTCCTGCACGGGCGTGCCCGGGAGCGGCTCGAAGCGGTCGCCGACGAGGTCGGGGCGAGGTTCCCGGAGGCGGAAGTGCGCCTCTATCGGGCGGACTTCGCGGACCTGGGGCAGGTGCGCGCCCTGGCCGACGCCGTCCGAGCGGCCGAGCCACGGCTCGACGTGCTGGTCAACAACGCCGCCGTCGGGGGCGGCGTCGACCCGAAGGTGCGCGAGACGAGTCACCAGGGCCATGAGCTCCGGTTCGCCGTCAATCACCTGGCGCCGTACGTACTCACCCGCCGGCTCGTCCCGCTCCTCGCCGCCTCGGCGCCCGCGCGCGTGGTCAACGTGGCGTCGGCGGGACAGGCGCCCGTCGACCTCGACGACGTGATGCTGGAGGCGGACTACGAAGGGGTGCGCGCCTACTGCCGCAGCAAACTGGCGCTGATCATGGCCGGCTTCGACCTGTCGGCCGGAGTCGCGCGGCTCGGCATCACCGTCAACGCGCTGCATCCCGCCGACCTCATGGACACCCCCATGGTGCGGCAGAGCGGCTTCGCCCCCGCCGTGAGCCCGGACGAGGGCGCCGGACCGGTGCTGCGCCTGGTCGCCGATCCCGCGCTGGACGGTGTCACCGGCCGGTACTTCGACCGGTTCGACGAGCGGCCCGCACACACCCAGGCGTACGACACACGGGCCCGCGCCCGGCTGGCGGAGATCACCGAGACCCTGACCGGGCCGTACCTCGGCCGAGCGGCCCGGCCTGGCACCCCATGAACGCCGCGATCGGCAGCATCGGCGGGAGCAGTCGGCGCGGACGAACCGGGGGACGCGGTCGGAGCGGGAGGTGCGGCCGGGCGGTTCAGCAGATCACGTTGACGACGGTGACGAGGTTGTTCTCGTCCAGGCCGCGGCTGGTCCAGGGCCGCACCTCGTCCCATCTGCCGTCCAGGTAGACGACCTGGAAGGCGTTGCCGTGGGCGGTGGCGCCGGCGTAGCGGTCCCGGACCTGGTGGTAGCCGCAGCCGTTCACGTTCCAGTACGGCCCGCCCGGTCCGGAGCGGCCTTGCGAGAGCTTGATGCAGGCCCGCCCGTACTCGCAGGTCGGGGCCCAGAACCCGCCGCCGTCGGCGGCGGAGGCCGGGCTCCCCGCGAGGGCGACGACGGCCCCCACGGTGGTGGCCAGGGCCGTGGCCCACGTGGTGAATCGGCTGGTCGGTCGCATGTCGAATCCCCTCTTCCCGTCGTGAACGGCACCGCGGGCTCGCGCGGCGCTTGCGCTCAGCGCAGCCCGGCGACCAGCTCCGGAAGCTTGCGCATGTCGTCGAAGACGATGGTGTCCGGCCCCTCCAGCCAGTGTGCCGGGGTCAGTCCGCCCGCGTAGCCGAAGGACCTCATCCCCGCCGAACGGGCCGCCTGCACGCCGTACTTGCTGTCCTCGACGACGACGCACGCGGCCGGAGAGACGCCCATCCGCGCGGCCGCGTGGAGGAAGAGGTCGGGGGCCGGTTTGCCGTGGGCGACCTCGGTGGCGGAGTAGATCCGGCCCTCGAAGTGGTCGTGGAGCCCCGTACGGCCGAGGGTGTGGCGCATCTTCTCGTGGCTGCCGCTCGACGCGACGCAGGTGGGGAGCGTGATCCCGGCCAGCGCCTCGTGGATGCCGTCCACCGCCACGAGCTCGGCGTCGACGGCGGCGCGGTGGAGCTCCTGGTAGCGCTGCTGCCAGTCGGCGGACCTGCCCGGCAGGCGGGCCTCGACCAGCTCACCGATCGATTTCTCGGACCGGCCGACGAACTTCTCCAGCACCTCCCGCGCCGTCAGCGGCCAGCCCAGCTCGGCCCCCACCTGGACCTCGACGCGGACGGCGAGGCGTTCGCTGTCGACGAGCACACCGTCGCAGTCGAATATGACGAGTTCGGGAGCGGGGGGAGTGATCATGCGGCCAGGATAGGCCCCGCGCTTGACCCTCACGCGGCGTCAGACACCAGGGTGGACGGCATGGCGGAGCACCTGACCGTGGGACGCGTGGCCGAGCTGGCCGGAGTGAGCGTCCGCACGCTGCATCACTACGACGGGATCGGCCTCGTCAGGGCCTCGGCACGGACCGCGGCCGGTTACCGGGCCTACTCGCCCGACGACGTGGAGCGGCTGCGGGAGGTGCTCGGCTACCGGCGGCTGGGCTTCGGGCTGCGCGAGATCGCGGACCTCGTCGACGACCCGGCCACCGACACGGTCGCCCGACTGCACCGGCTGCGCGGCCTGCTGCTGGAGCAGCGCGACCGGGCGACCGCCGCGGTCGCCGCCATCGACACGGAACTGAGGGGACGGGCCATGGGGATCAGGACGACCTCGGAGGAGCAGCTCAAGATGTTCGGGGCACGGCTGTACGAGACCATCGGCGCCGACTATCCGGCGACCCGCCGCACCGAGCCGCGCATCGCCGCCCGGGTCTGGGCGGCGCTCGGGGACGCGCGCACGGTGCTGAACGTGGGCGCGGGAACCGGCTCCTACGAGCCGCCGGACCGGGAGGTGACGGCGGTGGAGCCGTCGGCGGTGATGCGGGCCCAGCGCCCCGCGGGCGCGGCGCGGTGCGTGGCGGCCGCGGCGGAGAGCCTGCCGTTCGGGGACCAGTCCTTCGACGCGGCGATGGCCTTCAGCACCGTGCACCACTGGGACGACCCGATCGCCGGGCTGCGCGAGATGCGCCGGGTGGCCCGCCGGGTGGTGGTGTTCACGTACGACGCCGGCCCGCCCGGCTGGCGCGACCGGTTCTGGCTCACCCGCGACTACCTCCCCGAGTTCGCCGGTCTGCTCGACGACTGGCCCTCGCTGGCCGACCTGACCCGAGCCGTCGGGGGCCGTGCGGAGCCGGTGCTCGTCCCGTGGGACTGCGCCGACGGGTTCTTCGAGGCCCACTGGCGCCGCCCCGAGGCATACCTGGAGGAGGAGGTGCGCCGCGCGGTCTCGGTGTGGACCAGGGTCGGGGCCGAGGCGGAGGCGCGCGCCGTGGACCGGCTCCGCGACGATCTCGGGTCGGGCCGGTGGGCGGAGCGCAACCGCGACCTCGTCGCCCTCGACGCGGCGGAGCTCGGCCTGCGCCTGATCGTGGCCTGAGCCCGAGACCGGTCGTGGCCTGAAAGGGCTGAAACGCTGGGGAGCGCTGAGAACCCCTGGAGACCCCGGTATGTGAAATTCAGCGCCGATACTCCGATGACCAGCCGCAACACCTGTGCGATCATCATGTGCGCTCGTCTTTACGAATTACTCACACCAGGCTGGAAGTCGCCGGTGTGTCACCGCTCCGGGGGGAACGGACTTGCTCACTCGCCCACGTACGCGCACGCGCACCCGCGCGGGATCCGGGCGGCGCGCCGCCCGAACAGCGCCGCTGCTCGTATTCTCCGTACTGCTCTCGCTGCTCCTGCCCGCAGGCGCCGCCACCGCGGCCACCAGCCAGGAAACAGGCACCACCGGCCAGGAACCCGCCGCCACCGGCCAGGAACCCGCCGCCACCCGGAACACGGCCGCCGCTGGCGACTGTGCCCACCCCCCACTCAACGGGTACAACTCGGCCCCCACCGCAGCCGACCCGGTCAGCGGCTGCCGCACCTTCACCGCCCCGGCCGGCGGGCTCTACGACGCGTACGCCATCCGCGACGACGGCTACCGCACCCCGCTCCGCGTCGAGGACGCGACCGGTGCGGCCGTCTGCGAGTACTGGATCAGCTGCACGCTCCCGGCCGCCGGTGAGTACACCGTCCGCACCGAGTCCGCGAGCCTGATCATCGACCACTCGGCCACCACCGGCTGCGAGCCGGTCGGACTCGGCCTGTACCGGGGCGAGTTCACCGCAGCCGGTGAGACGGACTGCCTGTCCCTGTCGCTGCCCGCCGGTGCGCAGATCGCCGCCGTGGAGCCCACCTCCAGTGGTGCCCCGCACCCGGCCGTGACGGTCGTCGACGCGGCCGGTGAGAACGCCTGCCCCTACCCGGCCAATCCCGGCAGCGGCACCTGCGTGCTCACCGGCAAGGCCCCCTTCCGGGTGCTGATCGTCAACGACGGCACCGCGAAGCCGACCGGCCCGTACGCGCTGTCCCTGCACCGCACCGACACGGCGGCCGACTGCCAGGTCCTCCCCGAGGGCGACTTCACCGCCGCCTCGCCCTCCGCCCGCGCCACCATCGGCAACGGCTCCGCCGTGGACTGCCTGACCATTCCGGCCTCCGACCACAGCGTCATGGAGGTCGTCCAGCTCCAGGCCGCCCCCGGCACCGGCTCCCTCGCCCACCTCCTCGTCGTGGACACCCAGGGCAAGGAGAGCTGCCGGACCTACACCCCGACCACCTCCACCTGGGTCTCCTGCGCGCTCACCCCCGGCGTCGCCCACACCGTCCTCGTCATCGGCCGCGACGCCGCCTCCGAGTACGTCGTGACCCGCCGGGACGTCACCGCGACCGCCAAGGGCTGCACCGCGAACCCGGCCACCACGCCCGGCGGCGCCTCCACCGGGGGCACCCTCGGCGCCCCCGGCGAGCTGCGCTGCCGCCAGGTCACCACCGGCGACGTGAAGGACATCGTCCACATCGACGCCCGCGACGCCCAGGGCACCGCCAACGTCGCGCTCTTCGGCGACAAGGGCCAGGGCAGCGGCGCCGTCAGCAGCGGCCCCCGCTGCACGGGCGACCGGGCGTGCGCCGTCACCGGCTCCACGCACTACCAGGCCGTCGTCTCCGTCCCGCCCGGGAAGAAGGCCGCCGACACCTACCGCTTCGACGCGGTCCGCATCGCCGGCGCGGACGGCCCGGCCGCCGAGTGCGACCAGGTGAAGAGCATCGCGTACGGCTACGGCCCGGTCACCGGCACCCTGGACGAGCAGCACAGCACCATGTGCGCCGCACTGCCCACCACGTACAGCGACCGCTTCGCGATGGACATCAGCGACACGACCGGTGCCACCGAGACGGCCGTGCCCGCCCTCCACGACCCGAGCCTCGACAACGGCTGTTCGTACTCCACCCTCACCAAGACCTACGAGTGCCGGGTGATCGAGAACTACACCCGTGAACCGACCCCGAGCTTCCTGGTCCTCTCCCTGCCGGAGAAGGCGTCGACGACCTCGTACCGGGCCGAGGCGGTCTGCACCCTGTCGCTCTGCGGCCTGGAGCGGATCACCCTCACCAAGGTCTCCCCGAACACCGCGCCCGCCGGCGGGAAGACCACCCTCACGGTCACCGGCTCCGCCCTGCACGAGCAGTCCCGCATCCTCCTGCGCAACGGCGACCGCGAGATCACCGGCACCACCCTCGCCGTCTCGCCCGACCGCCGCACCCTCACCGCCGAGGTGGACCTGACCGGCGCGCCCGAGGGCGCCTGGTCGGCGATCCTCCTCAGCCGGGGGAACGGCGAGTACGGCAAGCTCTCCTTCACCGTCACCTCGGCCCCGCTCACCAGCACGGCACCGCCCACCCTCAGTGGGGAGGCCCGCGTCGGCGAGTACCTCACCGCGACGACCGGCACCTGGTCGCCCGCCCCGACGTCGTACTCCTACCAGTGGTACGGCGACGGGAAGCCGATCAGCGGGGCCACCCGGTCCGTGTTCACCATCCCGGCCTCCCTCATGGGGAAGAAGGTCGGCGTCACCGTCACCGCCCACCGGGCCACCGCACCGGACGCCACGGCCTCCTCGGTGACGCTCACCGCCGCCAAGGGCTACCCCCTCGGCTGCGCGGTCTGCCCGGAGGTCAAGGGCACCGTGAAGGTGGGCGCCAAGCTCACGGCCACGAGCGGCACCTGGAGCTGGACCCTCAGCTCCCTCACCTACCAGTGGAAGGCGGACGGCAAGGCGATCTCCGGCGCCACCTCCGCCACCTACACCGTCCCGGCCTCCCTGCTCGGCAAGCGGCTCAGCCTCACGGTCACCGCCCGCCTCAACGGTTTCGGGGACGGCCAGGCCAACACGGTCGGCGTGAAGGTCGCCACCGGCAGCGCGCCCAAGGCCACCAAGAAGCCCACCATCTCGGGCACCGCGAAGGTCGGCCGCGTCCTCAAGGCCGCCCACGGCACCTGGACGCCCGCCCCGACGTCGTACTCCTACCAGTGGTACGCCAACGGCAAGGCGATCTCCGGGGCCACCAAGTCCTCGCTGACGCTCAAGACGGCCCAGCGCGGCAAGAAGATCGCGGTCAAGGTGACCGCCCGCCGCACCGGCCACACCAACGGGACGGCCACCAGCGCGGCCACCAAGGCGGTCGCCCGCTGACGGACGGAACCACCGCTGCACCGACCGCCCCCGGGGACTGCCCTCCGGGGGCGGTTTCCGTTGCCCTTTCGGGTACTCTGCTGCCGCTCCCGCCGCGCCGACTTGTCCGCCGTGTGGTGAATGCCAGGCTTGTTTATCGACTTTTACCAAGTGATGGCGACCTCGGGGGGAACCCATGCTGCGTATCCACTTCACCAGCGGAGACCTGGAGAACGTGCGCATCGCGCGCCGACCGGATCCGCTCTGGGAGATCCTCTGCAGCATCTGCTGCCTCCAGCACCGTGAAGGCACGCTCGCCTTCGGCGCATGGCGCCACACGGCGCGCGGGCTGCTGCGCCGGGGCGGCCCGGCCCGTGAGGCGGCCGCCGTCTTACGCAGCCTGATGCCGCGCGCCGCCTACTTCCCGGACTTCCTCACCCCGCCCGTCGAGGAGGAATCCGACGACCTCGGTGCCTACGGTCTGCGCTCCGGTGTCGATCGGGTGCTCTCGACCCCGAAACGCCAACTCCGCCATGAGCTGTCCCTGTTGTCGGCGAGCAGCGGAAGCCCGTGGGCGGGTACGGAGCTGGCCCGGGGCGACACCGGCGCCCTGGCCGTACTGGGGGCCCAGTTCCACACCTACCACCGGGAGTTCATCGAGCCCGGGTGGAAACGGATGGATGCCGAGATAGCCGCCGACACCGCCCGGCGCACTCGCTCCCTGGCCCACGGCGGGACGCGCGCGCTGCTGGCGGGGCTGCGGCCGATGGCCGTCTGGGAGCCGCCGGTGCTGACCGCGCGCTATCCGGTCGACCGCGATCTCCACCTCGGCGGCCGGGGCCTGCTCCTGATCCCGTCGTACTTCTGCTGGCGCGATCCGATCACCCTGGTGGACGACGGGATGATGCCCGTGCTCATCTACCCGATCGACCGTACGGCCGACGCGCCCGCGTCCTCGTCCGCCTCGCTGGGCCGGCTGCTGGGCCCGGCCCGCGCTTCGCTCCTGTACGAGGCCGCCGTACGCCCCTCCGCCTCCACCTCCGAACTGGCCGAGGCGACCGGTCTCTCCCTGCCCAGCGTCAGTCAGCAGCTCACCGTGCTCCGGGAGGGCGGTCTGGTGACCAGCCGCCGCGACGGCAAGCGCGTCCGCCATACGGCGACCCCGCTGGGCCGCCGTCTCCTCCAGGGCTGCTGACCGCCCCGGGGGATCAGGGGATGACCGGGATGGTCTCGTTGGCCTTGGTGGACCAGTTGGTGACGATCGGCTTGTCGACGGTGGCCATGTCGGGGAGTTCGAGGTCGGCCGGGTTGGGGTCGTCCTCGGTGGTGGCGACGATGACGTGGTCGAACTGCACGCCGCCCTCGCCCGTCGTGGTCTTGGGGTTGATACCGGCGTACGCGACGGCCGAGCCGGAGAGCTTGATCGGGTCCTCGCCGCCCTGCCCGACGGGGGAGGCGACGCCGCTGGCGTTGGAGCCGAAGGAGACGCTCGGGGTGTTCACGTCCAGGTAGCAGGTGATCCCGGACTTGGCCTTGGCGGTGACGCGGTAGTGGCTGATGGGCTGGGCCTCCCAGGTGACCGTGAGGTCCAGGTCGTTGGTGCCGCAGGACTGCCCGTAACCGCTCTTGTCGCCGGAACCGGAGTCGGAGCCGCTGGTGCCGCCCTTGTCGCCGGAGCTGGAGCTGGAGCCGCCGGACGAGCCGGTGCCGGACGAGCCGTTGCTCCCGCCCTTGTCGTCCGAGGAACCGGCGGAGGCCCCGGCGGACGCTCCGGCGGAAGCCCCTGCGGAGGCGCCGGCCCCGATGGCCTCCGCGTTGTCCTCGGGGTCGCAGGCGGTCGTGGTGACGGCGAGGGCCGTCACGGCCGTGGCGGCCAGGAGGAGGCGGGCGGAACGGGCGGCGAGACGCGAGCGCATCATGATCTCCAGCGGCTTCGGGTGAGGGTGTTCCCTGCTGACACCGAAGACATTAGGGCTGGGTCGATCTTCAAACGATCGCGCGATTGTCCGTGTTCTGTCTCACCGGATCGGTTCCGTGAAAGGCCGTCGGATTTCGTGAATCCCCAGGTCGGGAACGGTGGAACGACGCTCCCGGAGAGACGTGGCCCGGCCGGGAGCGTCGCGCGGGCGAGCTGCGGCGGTCAGGCGGCGAAGACCTGCTGGAGGGCTTCGAGGCCGTCGCTGTAGATCTTCTCGAACACGTCGACCGCCTCTTCGTCGGTGGCGTTGTGCGGGTTGAAACGCCCGGACCACTGGACCTCGGAGACGTCCTCCTGGCCGGGCACCGCGTGGACCCGGAGAGTCGCGATGTAGTCGTCGACGGGGAACGGGGACTCGACGATGACGTAACTCAGCGAACGCTCCGCGTCGTTGAAGCTCACCAGGCGCTCGACGATGACGATGCTCTCCGGGTTCGACGGATCCTCCAGGCGGCGGACCCGTCCGCCTTCGAGCATCGTGCTCTGGGGGACGTACGGAAGCCACTGGGGCAGGCCGTGGAAGCCGCCGACGAGGTCCCACACCTTGGCGGGCGAGGCGGGGACCGTGCGGGTGATGGACGTCGAGGCCATGGTCTTTTCTCCTTGATCCGGTTGCATGCGGGGCGAGTTGGACGCCATGAGGAAGAGGTGCGTGGCGGGGCGCCCTGGCTAACTGCGCGGACGCCCTTCGCGACACGGCCGCCCCGCCGCACGCTTTGGCCGGAGCCAAAACGACGCGCACCCCGGCCCCTGTCCCTCGCAGACTCCGAGGGGGCTGTTCGGGGAGGGAGGTCAACTCGACCTATACGGAGGGGAGTTCGACCAGATGCGTGTCTGGCCGGGCCCGTCGCAGGCGGGGCAGCGGCCGGGTGCGGGGGCGCGGTAGGCGCGGTCGCAGCTGTCGCAGTTCTGGAGGGGGTCGGTGAGGGTGACGGGCCGGGGCGGGGAAGGGAGGTAGGCGGTGAGGCGGTGACGGAGGAGTTTGGCGGGGTGCTTGAGGGGGTGCGGGAGATCGTTGGTGAGGGCGTGGCGGAGGGCGCTGGGGGTGGTGTCGCGCTCGAACCAGGTGGCGGCGAGGGGTGCGAGGAGCGCGACGTCGTTCCCGGTGAGGGTGATCTGGGGCGCGTGGCGGTGGAGGTCGGAGAGGAGGGCGGTGGCGGCGCGGGTGTACTTGGGGTGGGGCTCGCGGGCGTGGGGTTCGCGGGGGTTGGGGAGCGTGGCTACGGACGTGGGTGCGGGGGCGGCCTTGGTCGCAGATGCGGGCACCGGTGCGGGTGAAGGCACCGGTGCGGACACAGGGACTGGGGCGGGGGCCGGTTGGTGACGTGCGGGACGGGGGTCCGGGCGTCGGTGACCGGTCTCTGCCTCCTTTGTCCGGGAGGCGGTTGCCCGGGGCTGGTTGTAGGAGCGGGTGCGGGTGATGATCTGGCCGTTGGCGAGGCGTTTGGTGTCGCGGCTGAGGTAGCCGTGGGCTTCGAGTTCGCGTAAGGCCTTGGCGATGCGGGCTTCGCCTTCGGGGAAGCGCTCGGCGAGGTGCTTGATCGTGATGCGGGCGCCGTTGGGCAGGGACTGGATGTGGGTGGCCAGCCCGATCGCCAGCAGCGACAGCTCGCGGTGCTGGGCGAGGTGGTTGCCGATGACCGTGAACCGGCTGGTGTGCCGGGTGTTGACGTGTTCGACGCCGCGTACGGCGGACACGGGGCGCGCGGGCGCGCTAGCCTGCTGGGTACCCATTGGGGAAGCTGCTTTCTTCCTTGGTGGTCAGGCCCTCGGTTGGGATGTGGAGTCCCGGTCGGGGGCCGACGTATGTGTGGGGTGGTGTTGGCGCGAGCATATGCCCGCAAGCCGCACCAAAATCCAGCCCAGTTGGCCAAAGTCACCCAAGTGAGTGACATAGGGGCCCGCAGGTTACAGACGGGGTGGGTTGGGTTTTTTCAACGTCCTCAAGACAAAGGACTTAAAAGCTTTTAACGCCCTGCGCCGCCGGGTCCCGGTCCACCGCGACCCGGTTCACCAGGTCCCGGTTCGCCGGGACCCGGTGGGCGACGACCCGGTTACCGGGCCGAGGTGTGGACCGCGTTTCCGGACGTGGGGCGGTTGGCCTTCATGGTGCGGTGGATCCAGTCCGCGTAGGCCGGTGCGCTGCTGTACAGGCCGGGCCCCTGCGAGCAGGGCACGCCCGGGGCGCCGGGGCCCGAGGTGACGCCGATCAGCTCCCAGCGCCCGTCGCGGCCCTTGGCGATCTGCGGGCCGCCGGAGTCCCCGAAGCAGGCCATGGAGCCGGGCTTGGTGGCGATGGTGCAGAGCCGGGTGCGGTCCGCGTAACCGGGGGCGCATTCGGACTCCGCGCCCCTGCGGGTGTCCAGTTCCTGGAGCCGGTCGGGGAAGGCGAACTCGGTGTCGACGGTGGTGCCGAAGCCGAGCAGCCTGGTCGGGGTGCCGGGCTTCCCGGGCTGTCCGGCGATCCGGATGGGCCGCTGGGTGACGGGGCGGTCCAGGCGTACGAGGGCGACGTCGTCCTTGTTGGCGAAGGCGTTGGCGCCGTTCACATAACCGGGGTGGACGAAGGTCCGGTCGATCCCGCGTACGGTGCCGCCGGACTTCCGGTCCGCGCTGCCGACGCGCACGATGCCTTCCAGTTCGAGCCAGTCGCCCCGCACGCAGTGGGCCGCCGTCAGCACCCACTGCCGGTCGATGAGCGACGCCCCGCAGTTGCCGTCCTCCAGGCCCTGGGTGGGGGCCGACATGGGGATGGTCGCCATGAACGGGTAACTCTCGCTCGAATCCGACCCGTTGACGATGGCGGAGGCATTGCCCGCCAGGGCGGTCGCGCCGACCGTGGCGGCGAGCAGGCCGACAGCGGCGGCCCGGACGGCACGGCGACGGGAACGGGGGCGGGACGCGGTGGGGCGGGACGCTGCGGGGGCGGACGAGGGGGAGCGGAACGCGGAGAGGCTGAACACGGAGGGGTCCTTCTTGCTCGGTGGATCCTTGCGTGTTCAGCCTCGGCGTTCCGGTCCCGTCGGCCCATCCGGGCAGCAGGCCGCCCGAGGGTACGGAAAACCCCCGCCCGGGGCGGGGGCGGCCCGCCCGGTGACGGGGCGGGCCGGGGTGGATCAGCCGCCGACCGGGACGGCCTCCTCGGCGGAGGTGTGCCAGTTGGTCACGGCGGGGGAGTCGACCGTGAGGGTGTCGACGTTCAGGGTCTCCGGGTTGGCGTCGCTCTCGCCGGTGGCCACGACCATGATGCCGATCTCCAGGCCGCCGTCCGTGTTGGTGGTCTTCGGAGTCATCCCGGCGTAGGCGGTGGTGCCGCCGCTCAGCTTGATCTCCTTGGCGGGCGACTGGTCGAACGGCTTCGCCTCGGTGCCGCCGGAGCCGAACGCCACGGTCGGGGGGTTGGCGGGCAGGAAGCAGGTGATCCCCGGCTTCGCCTTCGCGGTGATGAGGATGTAGCCGCCCGCCTGGCTCTCGGTCCTGGTACCCCAGGTGAGGTCGTTCGCGCCGCAGACCTGGCCGACCTGTCCCCGGCCGGTGCCGCCGTCGGTGCCCGAGTCGCCGGCCTGGTCGCTCCCCTTGTCCGAGCCCTGGCCGCTGTCCGCGCCGGAGGAACCGGACGAGGCGGAGGTGGAGGCGGAATTCTGCGGGGCGGCGTTGTCCGCGCCCCCGTCGCCGCCCGGGTCCTCGCAGGCCGTCATCAGCATCGCGCCGCCCACGAGCACAGCGGATACGAGGAAGGCCTTGCGCCGGTTGCCGGACATGAGAAAACCCCTTGCTGATCGGTTACTTGCTGATCTGCGGCCTGCCGCGAAGCTCCGTCGGCCCCGCGCCGCCCGCTTGATCACTATGAGGGAACCGCGAGGTCAGGGGGTACGGAAGTCCCCGTATCCGGACGCCGCTGTGGCATGTCCGTGACATGATCGCGATGCGGTTGCCCCTCCGTCGAACCGGGGGTTTCCCCCATGGCCGCCCCGCGGAGGCTTCTCGTAGTTTGGGCGGCATCGGGTCCGGAGGGCCGGACGTCCGAGGAACTGGGGGACCTTTCATGCGTCAGGAACTGCACCGTATCGGAGTGTTGGCGGCGGCCGCGCTCGCGGTCGGCGGACTCGCCGGGTGCGGCCTGGTCATGGGGGAGAAGACGGAGGACACCAGCACGCTGTCCGGGAAGATCACCTCCGTCCGGCTGGAGAACCGGGCGGGCGGTGTGACCGTCAACGGCAGGGCGGACGGCGGGAAGCTCTCCCTGCGCCGGGAGATCACCTACCGGGACGAGCGGCCCACGGGCGCCACCCACCGGATCGAGAACGGCGTACTGATCCTCGGCGGCTGCGGCAGCGGCTGCTCGGTCCGCTACACCGTCGACGTACCGGCGGGCATCCCGGTGACCGGGGAGGTGTCCAGCGGCAGCGTGCACCTGGCGAAGGTGGGGGCGGTGAAGGTGACCACCAGCTCCGGCCGGATCGAGATGGACGGCGTGTCCGGCGCGGTGGAGGTCGGGACGACCAACGGCAGGATCACCGGGAAGAACATCACGGCCGAACGGATCCGGGCGCGGACCTCCAACGGCGCGATCGACCTGACCACGACGACCCCCTCGGACGTACAGGCCACCACGTCCAGCGGAGACATCACCCTGACCCTGCCGAAGGCCGACTACGCGGTCACGGCGGAGACGACGAACGGCGACCGGACCATCGACGTCCCCGACGCCCCGGCGGGCAAGCACCACCTCGGGCTGGAGAGCAGCAACGGCGACATCACCGTCAGGAACCCCTGACCGGCGGGCCCTGACACCCCCCTCGAAGAGAAACGTGACAGTCACCCCTCAGGTGTCACGTTCTTTCGCGAGGGGGGTACCCCGACCCGCGGCTTCGAAGCCCTCGGCCTCCGGGAACTGGGGCCGTGCGCGGTGGCGTCCCTCGGGAGGATCGCGGCATCGACTCCACGGAGGGACCAGCCCATGACCGGCACGGCCGCCCGCTACCTCTATCTGACCCGGCACGGCGAGGCGTCGCCGGACGAGAGCGAGCTGACCGACGCGGGACGACGGCAGGCCCGGCTGCTGGGGGAGCGGCTCGACGGGGTGCCGCTCGCGGCGATCCACCACGGGCCGCTGGCCCGCGCCCGGCAGACCGCGCGGCTGGTCGGAGAAGGGTTCGCCGGGGTTCCGCTGCGGTGCTCGGAGGAAGCCGGTGACTACGTGCCCTACCTCCCCGGGCGCGAGGAACTGCCGTCCCAGGCGGCCGACGACTGGACGGCGTTCCTGGACCGGTTCACCGCCGAGGAGCGCGCGGAGGGCCCCCGACTCGCGGCGGCGGCGCTCGACCGGTTCACCGGGCCCGTCGCCGGGGACGAGCCCCGCCACGAACTGCTCGTCACCCACAACTTCCTCACCGGCTGGCTGATCCGCGCCGCGCTCGGTGCGCCGAAGTGGCGGTGGCTGGGCATCAACCACGCCAACGCGGCACTGACCGTCATCCACTACGCGCCGGACCGCCCGCCGGCCGTCCTCCTCTTCAACGACACCGGCCACCTCCCCGCCGGGATCCGCTGGACCGGCTGTCCGCCGGAGCTCCACGTCTGAGCCGGAGGGCCGTCTCCAGACGCGCGATGTCCTCGGCGTCCTTGGGCCGCCGGGGGCGGGACGGATCCCACACGGGTGTCATGCGCTTGATCTCGATCCGGGCCTCGGGGCCGACGACCGCGCACCGCAGCGGAGCTACCCGTGACGGGGCCGGGGTACCCGTTCAGCCCAGGAGTTCGCGGAGCCCGGCGGTGTCGATGACGCGGGCCCGGGACGGGAAGACCTTCTCGACGAGGACCCGGTGGACCTCCGGGTCACGGTCGGCGACACAGTCGGACAGGACGTAGAGGCGGAAGTCGCGGTCGGCGGCGTCCATCACCGTCGACAGGACGACGCCGCTGGTGCTGATCCCGGCGAGGACCAGCGTGTCGATGCCGCGCTCGGCCAGTCGGGCGTACAGATCGGTGGTGGAGGCGGCACCGAAGCGGACCTTGCGGACGACGATGTCGCCGTCCTGCGGGGCGACCGCCGTGTGGAACTGGGTGGTCCCGTCCTCGTGGTGCATCGCCTTCGCGGCGGCGGCCGCGGCGAAGGACACATTGCGGTCGGGGACGGCGTCCCAGTCCTCTTCCGTGAAGGCGACCCGGACGTGTCCGACGGTGCCGCCGGCGGCCCGGACATCGGCGATCGCGCCCGCCACCCGGGCGAGGAGCGCGTCGGGTTCGGGGGCGAGCGGGACGATCCCGTTCTGGAAGTCCATCGACAGCAGCGCGGTCCGCCCGGCGACGAGGGCGGGAACGGTGGGGGAGGTCATTGCGGGTCTCTCCTTGCGGGGTCACGGGAATCGGGGTTACGGGAATCGGGGCGGCGGGACACGGCTCGGACGGCCGTGGCGCCACCCCGCATCAGGTCACGGTCGAGGACGGTCAGCAACAGGGTGGCGACCCCGGCCACGACGAGCACCAGGCCGAGGACGTGCAGCCCGTGGTCGCCGACACCGTCACGGAAGACGATGCCGCCGACCACGGACGAGGTGATGGTGCCGAGATAGCCGAAGGTGCGGAACAGCCCGGAGGCGGTGCCGATCCGGTCGGCGGGGGCGGCCTGGTAGAGGGCGGTCTGGTTGCCGACGGTGGTCGTCGCCGTCGTGACGCCGAAGACCAGCGGGACGAGCACCAGCGCGAGAGCCGGGCTGTCGGAGTCGAGCAGCATGATGCCGACCGAACCGGCCAGCATGCTCAGCGCGGAGGCGATCACCGGACCGCGCACCAGATTGCGGCGGGCCAGCGGGCGCGACAGCAGCGCGGAGACGGCGCCCATCGGCAGCAGCATCAGCCCGGTCCGCACCGCGGACAGGCCATGGGCGGCCTCCATCCACTGGGTCAGCCCGAACATCACCGAGTACACGCCGAGCAGGGTGAGCGCCTGACGCAGATAGGTGCGGGTCAGCGCGCCGTTCGCGGTCAGCCCCCGCAGGTCGAAGAAGGGCTCGGCGCGGCGCAGCTCCCACCGGGCGGTCGGGACCGCGGCCACGACGAGGACGGCCAGCGCGGCCCGGTTCAGGTGCGGCAGGTCCATCAGGAGGACGACCAGGGCGGTCATCGTGGCCGCGAAGCCGATGATGCCGACCAGGTCGACACGGCGGGCGATCCGCGCGAAGCCGCTGTCGGAGGGCTCCAGCGGCGGGTCCTTCGGCAGCCGTACCGCCATCAGCAGCGCGATCAGGGTCACCGGGACGTTGACGAGGAACGCCCACCGCCACCCCGCCGCACCGACGAGGAGGCCGCCGAGGGGCGGGCCGACGGCGGCGGTGGCCATGCCCGCGACGGCGAGTCCGCCGAGCACGGTGCCGGGCGGTCGGCCGAGACCGGCCTCCCCGGCCCGGCGGCGGATCATGACCATGGCGCAGGGGAACCCGGCCGAGGTGCCGAGCCCGATCAGGACCCGGGAGACGGTGAGCACGGCCAGGTTCTGGCCGAGGGCGCCGACGACCCCGCCGACGAGAACCAGCACGATGCCGGTGAGGAAGACCCGGCGGGCCCCCAGCACCTCGGCGAGCTTGCCGGCCGTGGGCTGGGCGACGGCGCTGGCCAGGTAGAGGGAGGAGACCAGGACGGCGGTGGCGCCGACCGCCACGTTCAGATCGACGGCTATCGGGACCAGCGCGGTCGCGATGACGGAGCTGTTGATCGGGTTGAGGCTGGAGCCCACGTACAGCGGCGCGGTGAAGGTCCAGCCGAAGGGCTTGCCGGCGGGCCCGGGTATCGCGGGCTCCGCCCCGGCGGAGGCCGCTCTCATCGGGAGCCTTCGCCCAGGTCGATGTCGGCGAGCCGCTCCAGGAGCTCGATCGCCCTGTCCATGTCCGCGTGTTCGTCCGCCGCGACGACCTGGTCGATGGCGCGGGCCAGAAAGGCGGCGCGGCCCGCGAGCAGCCTGTCGATCAGCGCGGTCGCGGACGCGTCGGCACTCATCAGCTTCTTGCGGCCGTCCCGCGGATCCGGCTCGCTGTGGACCAGGCCCGCCGCCTTGAGCACGGCGAGGCTCTGGGCGATGGCCTGCGCGCTGACGTGCTGGGTCGCGGCCAGTCGGGCCGCCGTGACCGGACCCTCGCGTACGACGCTCGCCAGGATGCTCAGCTGCGTCGGGCTCAGCCCCGTCGAGTGCTGCCCGGACTCCGTGCGCAGGCGGGCCCGCAGCCGCTTCACCGCGTCATGGAGGCGCTCGGCGGTCGCGGTGGTGTCCTGGGGCCCGGGGTTCTCGGTCATGGGCCCACCGTAAAACTACCCAAGTAACTTTGCCAAGTTACTTGGGTATTTCTTGGTGGGGGTGCCCGGCCGGGGTGCCCTGGGGTCCTGTGGGGGCAGCCCTCAGCGTTTGGCCGAGTTCGCCCGGGCCGACCGGACCACGCCCGCCGCGGCGATCAGGAAGCCGACGCCCATCAGCATGCAGAGCGACCAGGCGATGGAGGGCAGCGGATGGGTGCCGAGGAAGAGCGGGGCCATGGTGGCCAGGGTGGACAGTGCGCCGACGAAGAAGACGATCGCGCCGATCCGGATCAGCCGGTCGCCCGCGCCAGAAGGTGTAGTACTCACCCCGCCAGGGTATGTCCCGGCGGCGGCGAACCGCTGTTCGGCCACCGGGGTCCGCGGTGGGTGTCGTTTCCGGACAGAGTCCGGATGATCAGGCTTGACGGCGGGTACCCCCCCTGGGGAGGCTGCTGCCAGCAGGGGACAGCACCACCACTGGATAGCCTGACCTGCTGAGGCTTTGTTCCGGCATACGGGCATACGGGTTGAGATGGGGTGCGTGCTTTGCCGACTGGCAAGGTCAAGTGGTTCAACAGCGAGAAGGGCTTCGGTTTCCTTTCCCGCGACGACGGCGGAGATGTCTTCGTGCACTCCTCCGTGCTGCCCGACGGCGTGGACGCCCTCAAGCCGGGCCAGCGCGTCGAATTCGGCGTCGTCGCAGGTCAGCGTGGGGACCAGGCGCTCTCGGTGACGGTTTTGGACCCGACCCCCTCCGTCGCGGCCGCACAGCGCCGCAAGCCGGACGAGCTCGCGTCCATCGTGCAGGACCTGACCACCCTGCTGGAGAACATCACCCCGATGCTGGAACGCGGCCGGTACCCCGACAAGGCGGCCGGCAAGAAGATCGGCGGTCTGCTGCGCGCGGTGGCCGACCAGCTCGACGTCTGACCGGCTGACCGGCTGACCGGCTGGCCCGCTGACCTCCGACCGGTTCGACGCCCGACCGGCCGTACCCGGACTCCCGGATCCCGGCCCCGTTCCCGCACGTCCGACCCGGCCCCCGAACGGTGGCCGGGATCAGGCGAACGCCAGTGCGTCCGGGCCGAGGGGCGGTACGAGTCCTTCGGCTGCCGCCCGGGTCAGCAGGCCCCGGATCGCCGCGTAGCCGTCCTCGCCGAGGTCGGCGGTGAACTCGTTGACGTACAGCCCGATGTGCTGGTCCGCCACGGCGGGATCCATCTCCTGGGCGTGCTCCAGCACGTAGGGGCGGGACGCCTCCGGGTCGTCCCAGGCCGCCCGCACCGAGGCGCGCACCGACTCGGCGAGCAGCTTCAGGGTCTCCGCGCCCAGCGAGCGCTTGGCGATGATCGCGCCCAGCGGGATCGGCAGCCCGGTCGTGTCCTCCCAGTGGCGGCCCATGTCGGCGAGGTTGTGCAGCCCGTAGTTCTGGTACGTGAACCGGGCCTCGTGGATGACGAGACCGGCGTCCACCTTCCCGTCCCGCACCGCGGGCATGATCTCGTCGAACGGCATGACGACGATCTCGCCGACCCCGCCCGGCACCACCTCGGCCGCCCAGAGGCGGAACAGCAGATAGGCGGTGGAGCGCTCGCTCGGCACGGCGACCGTCCGGCCCGTCAGGTCCGTACCCGGCTCCCGGGTGAGGACGAGCGGGCCGCAGCCCCGGCCCAGCGCCCCGCCGCACGGCAGCAGCGCGTACTCGTCGAGGACCCACGGCAGCACCGCGTACGAGACCTTCAGGACGTCCAGCTCACCGCGCTCGGCCAGGCCGTTGGTGATGTCGATGTCCGCGAAGGTGACATCGAGGGCGGGCGCGTCCGGGATCCGGCCGTGCGCCCAGGCGTCGAAGACGAACGTGTCGTTCGGGCAGGGCGAGTAGGCGATCCGGAGCGGGGCCGCCGGGGCGGGCACCTGGTCAGGCGTCGTGGTGGTCATGGCTGGTCCAACCTTCCAGTACGGGGGCGAGCTTCCCGAACGCGGTGGCGAGCGCGGTCAGGGCGTCGCCGATGCGCCAGGCGTCCCGGTCGCGCGGGCCGACCGCGTTCGACACGGCCCTGAGCTCCAGGACGGGCACGCCGGTGAGCCCGGCGGCCTCCGCGACCCCGAAGCCCTCCATCGCCTCGGCGGCGGCCGCCGGGTACGCGGCGCGCAGGGCGGCGGCACGCTCGGCGCTGCCGGTCACGGTGGAGACGGTGAGCACGTCACCGGTGGCCGCGCCGGTGGCGTCGGCCACGGCCCGTACCAGCGACCGGGGCGGGAGGTGCTGGTCGCGCCCGAAGCCCAGGCCGGTCACGGGCACGAAGCCCCCGGGCGTCTCGGCGCCCAGGTCGGCGGCGACGAGACGCCCGGCCACCACGAGGGAGCCGACCGGGGCGAGCGGGGCGAACCCGCCGCCGATCCCGGCCGACACCACCAGGCCGTAACCGTCCCCGGCCGGGCCGGAGGCGGCCAGGGCGAAGGCCGTCGACGCCGCCGCGGCGGCCGGGCCCACGCCGCCCGCCAGGACGTCGAAGGGGCCCGCACGGTGGATCTCCGCACCGGGCACCCGGCGCACGGAAGGCTCCCCGAACGTGCGCGTGACCGCGTCCCGTTCCACCGGGACAGCGGTCACGACGAGCACACGCACGGAAAGGACTCTCCGGAGTCGGGAAGAGGTCGGAGGACGGTCAGGCGACGGTCAGGAGGACTTCTTCAGCTCGAAGTGCCAGACGCCGACGAGCTGCTTGTCCTTGGTCTCCACGATGGAGATCTGCGTCTTGTCCGCCGTCTCACCGGTCTGGCTGGAGAAGAACGCGGAGCCCGGGATGGACCGGTAGGTCTTCGTGTACGGCTCCTGCTCGGCCTGCTGGCCGTTGATGAACAGGGTCCAGCCGTTGTCCGCGATCTCGGGGTCGACGCCGAAGCGGACCTTGTCGTCCATCGCGACCTCGACGGACTTCTCCGCCTTCTTGTTGAGGCAGCTCTGGTAGTCGGACTTCTTGAGGGCCTTGCCGTCGTTGTAGCAGGACGCCTCGGTGCTCACCGAGTTGCCGCCGACCGTTACGGTCGCGAGCGGCGTCGGCTTGTCGCAGGCGGAGAGGACGAGGAGTCCCGCGGACACGGCACCAAGAGCGACGCCGATTCGACGGCCCTTACCGGAGAAGAACGCAACGGTCATGGGCCGAAGGCTATCGGGCGCTCCGGTTCACGCCACGCGGGGGTGCGGCGAGCCGCGTCGTGCGGCGCCCACCAGACCCCGTACGGACGTTGCGGCACCGAGGGCGAGGAGGCCCGCCGCGACGGCCATGCCCAGTACGCCGTTGAGGGGCAGGGCGATGCCGATACCGCCCCCGACCACCCACGCCATCTGGAGCGCCGTCTCGGACCGGGCGAACGCGGAGGCCCGCACCTCCTCCGGCACGTCCCGCTGGATCATCGCGTCCAGCGACAGCTTCGACAGGGCCAGGGTGAAGCCCGCGACGGCGCTCAGCGCGGCGACCGTCACCGTGCCGAAGAGGAGCGCGGCGAGCACCGCGGTCCCCAGGGCCAGGGCCAGCATCGCCACGACGATCGCCTCGGGGGCGCGGGCCCGCAGCCAGGAGCCGACCGCCGTACCGATCGCGTTCCCGGCCCCGGCGGCGACGCCGACGACGCCGAGCGAGACGACGGCGCTCTGCCCGGGGAACGGGTCCTCGCGCAGCAGGAAGGCCAGGAAGAAGATCAGGAAGCCGGACAGCGCGCGGTGCGCGGCGTTGGCCTGGAGGCCGTTCAGTACGGACGGGCCCACCGAGCGCAGCCCGGGGCGCCGCTCCCCGTTGCTCCGCCGGCCGCCCCGCCCCGCGCCGGACGGGGGGACCGCCTCGTGCGCCGGGACCAGCCGGGCCCGCCGCTCGCCCTTCGCGGAGTCGACCTTGCCCGGCAGCGTGAAGGCCAGCACGGTCCCGCCGAGGAAGACCACGCACGCCCCGTACAGCGGCCAGGCGGGCCCGACGAACTGGAGCCCGGCCCCGATCGGCGCGGCGATCCCGGTCGCCAGCAGCCCGGCCAGGGTCACCCGGGAGTTCGCCTTCACCAGCGAGAAGCGCGGCGGCAGCAGCCGGGGCACCACGGCGCTGCGCACCACCCCGTACGCCTTCGAGCAGACCAGGACGCCCAGGGCGGCCGGATACAGCTCCAGCCCGCCGGTGGCCACCGCGCCCGAGAGGGCGACCGCGAGCACCGCGCGGGCCAGCATCGACGCCGCCATCGCGGCGCGGCGGCCGTGCGGCAGCCGGTCCAGGAGCGGGCCGATCACCGGGGCGAGCAGGACGAACGGCGCCATCGTCACGGCGAGGTAGAGGGCGACCCGGCCGCGGGCCTCGTCGGTCGGCACGGAGAAGAAGACCGTCGAGGCGAGCGCGACGGTGATCATCACGTCGCCCGCGCCGTTCACGGCGTGCAGCTCGATCAGCTTGCCGAGGCCGGACTCCCCGGCGCCGTGCGCGTGCGTCGCCCGCCGGACGGCGCGGGCGGTGCCGGTGAACGGGGCGCGCAGGGCGCGGCCGACCGCCCGGCCCGTCCTGCGGACCGGCCCGGCGTCCTGGTGCGACCTGGCGGCAGCCACGTCGCCATACTGCCCCAGAGGCGGTGGGGACGTACGGGCTTCGGTGCGCGGCGCGCCCCGTACGGTCACCGGTCCGGCACCGCGTCCCGGCGGCCGCGCCCGGCGGGCCGCTCACGCGCGGCAGGTCCGGGACACGACACCGGATACGGCCTCGTTTGGGACGGGCAGGTGGGCGGGGCGCGGCGGAGAGGGTAGCGTGCGTAGCGCGCCACCGGCGATTGTTCTCGGCCGCGCGCCTCTCGGCGATCCCGCAGAATGGGATACGAAAGGTGTGCCCGAGGCAGGCAGCAACGGGTGTGGACGTCGACGCGGCCCCCAGGTCCGCTCCGCCCACGTCCGTCATGGCCGAAACCGATGGATGTGCTGGCGGCGCTCGTGAGACTGGCGTAGGAGAGAAGCGAGACCTGTGAGTGCTGCGACGACGCGAAGCCGTACGGCCCGTGCGGCCCGTACCCCCGTTCCCGACCGCCTGTGCGCCGAGGCGGTAGACCTGGCCCGGGCGGCCGCCGAGGAGGCCGCCGCCCCGGGGATCGTGGGCGAGCATGTCGCCGTGGTCTCCGAGGGCGACCGGGTCGTCACCCACTTCTTCGAGTGCAAGGAGCCCGGCTACCGGGGCTGGCGCTGGGCGGTGACCGTGGCCCGGGCCTCCCGCGCCCGGTACGTGACCATCGACGAAACGGTGCTGCTGCCGGGAGGTGACGCCCTCCTCGCCCCGGAGTGGGTGCCGTGGAGCGAGCGGCTGCGCCCCGGCGACATGGGCCCCGGCGACCTGCTGCCCACCGAGGCGGACGACATCCGTCTGGAGCCCGGCTACACCGGCGAGGACGAGCCGCCGCCGAACTCCGCGGTCCCCGAGGTCTCCCACGAGCTGGCCGAGCGGGCCGACGTGGAGGACGCCGAGCTGACCACGCGCCCCGCGACGACGACCCGGGGCTCGATCGCGGCGGTCGCGGACGAGCTGGGCATGCGGCGGGCCCGGGTGCTGTCCCGGTACGGGCTGCACATGGCGGCCGACCGGTGGGACGAGGAGTTCGGCGCCAGGACGCCGATGGCCCAGGCGGCCCCGGCCACCTGCTCCTCCTGCGCCTTCCTGGTGCCGCTGGCCGGGTCGCTCCGGCAGGCGTTCGGGGTCTGCGCCAACGAGTTCGGCCCGGCCGACGGGCGGGTCGTCTCGCTCGCGTACGGCTGCGGCGGGCACTCCGAGGCGGCGGTCATGCCGAAGACGCCGAAGCCCGCGCCGCACGCGCTGGACACGATGCGGGTCGACGAGTACCCGCTGCGCCCGGCCCGCGACTCCGGGTCGGTCCCGGCGGAGGCGGACGAGCCGACGGAGGACCTCGGCCACTCGTAGGCGGCCCGGCCCGCGCCTCCGGGCCGGTTCCGGTGACGGATGACGGGCCTGTGGGGGATCCCGGCCACGTGTGGAGGCGGCCGCGTACGGCCCGCGCCTTCGGGCCGCTTCCGGCCGGGTCCGCGTACGGGCACGTCCCCGGACGGCCGCACCCCGCGGGCGGTGGCGCCCGAACCGGTCGATGCGCCGTCCCGTGGCCACGCCCCGCGCGAGGACCCGGTACCTTCGGGCGCACACTGGGCCCCATGGGCCGTGCGTGACCGGATACCGGAAAGAGCGGAGCAGAGCGTGGGCATGAATGCGACCGAGGGGGCCGACCCGTTCGGGACCGCGCGACTGCGGCGCGGAGTGCTCGACTCCTGGGGCGCCGGCCCCACCCGGTTCCGCGAGGACGCCAACGCGGAGGAGGAGCTGGCGCTCGGCGGCTACCGCGACCGCCTCGTCGTCGAGCTGGCCCAGAACGCCGCCGACGCCGCCGCCCGCGCCGGTGTCCCCGGCCGCCTCCGCCTCACCCTGCACCCCGCCGGACCGGACGGCCCCGCCGTCCTCGCCGCCGCCAACACCGGGGCGCCGCTGGACGCCACCGGCGTCGAGTCGCTCTCCACGCTCCGCGCCTCCGCCAAGCGGGAGGGGCACGAGGGCGCGGTCGGCCGGTTCGGCGTCGGCTTCGCCGCGGTCCTCGCGGTGAGCGACGAACCCGCCGTGGTCGGCCGGCACGGCGGCGTCCGCTGGTCCCTCGCCGAGGCCCGCGACCTCGCCGCAGGGGCCGCCACCGCCAGCCCCGGTCTCGGCGACGAACTGCGCCGCCGCGACGGCCACGTACCGCTGCTCCGGCTCCCGCTGCCCGCCGAGGGCACCGCACCCGAGGGCTACGACACCGTCGTCGTCCTCCCGCTGCGCGACGGCACCGCCGAGGACCTGGTGGACCGGCTGCTCGCCGCGGTCGACGACGCCCTGCTGCTCACCCTGCGCGGCCTCGAAGAGATCGTGATCGAGACCCCCGGGACCGTCCGCACCCTGCGCCGCACCGAGCACGGCCCGTACACCCACGTCGACGACTCCGCGCACGGCACCAACCGCTGGCGCACCGTCACCCACCACGGCCCCGTCGAGCCCGCGCTCCTCGCCGACCGCCCCCGCGAGGAGCGGCTGCGCCCGCACTGGTCGGTCACCTGGGCGGTCCCGGTGGACGCGGAGGGCGCCCCGGTCCGCCCCCGCACCCTCCCCGTCGTCCACGCCCCGACCCCCACCGACGAACCCCTCGGCGTCCCCGCGCTGCTCATCGCCTCGCTGCCCCTGGACACCGCGCGCCGCCACTTCGCCCCGGGACCGCTCACCGACTTCCTGGTGGAGCGAGCCGCCGACGCGTACGCCGAACTGCTCGCCGCCTGGCGGCCGGTCACCGCCGCCACCGTCGACCTGGTGCCCGGCCCGCTCGGCACCGGCGAACTCGACGGGAGGCTGCGCGCCGCGATCCTGGAGCGGCTGCCGCGCATCGCGTTCCTGGCCCCCGCCGCCCCCCGCGACACCGCCCCCGACGAGGCCGCCGGCCGGTACGGCTGGGAGGACGCCGCCACGGACGCACCCCCCGCCGAGGAGGCCACCGGGGCGCTGCGCCCCATCGAGGCCGAGGTGGTGGAGGGCGTCGGCGCCGAGACCGTGCGGGTGCTCGCCGAGGTGCTGCCGTGCCTGCTGCCCGCCGGCCTCGAACGCCGCGCCGAGCTGCGCACGCTGGGCGTCGCCCGGGTGCCGCTCACCGAGGCGATCGACCGGCTCGCCGGGCTGGAACGCGACCCCGGCTGGTGGCGGCGGCTCTACGACAGCCTCTCCGGCATCGACCCGGACCGCCTCACCGGCCTGCCCGTGCCGCTGGCCGGGACGCCGGGCGCGGACGGGCCGGGGTCGGACGGGCCGGAGGACGGCGGGCCCCTCGCCCCCGTCCTGCCCCGCACCACCATCGGGCCGCGCCAGGTCCTCCTGCCGCTCCCCGACGCCCTCACCGGCCCGGTCCTGGAGCGGCTCGCCCGGCTCGGGCTGAAGGTCGCCCACCCGGACGCCGCCCACCCCCTCCTGGAGAAGCTGGGCGCCCTGCCCGCCACCCCGCGCGCCGTGCTGACCACCCCGCAGGTGCGGGCCGCCGTCGCCGGATCGCTGGACGCGGGCGAGATCTGGGACGAGGACGGGCTGGACGCCGACGAGCTCGCCGAGACCGTCCTCACCCTGGTGCGGGACGCCGAGCTGGCCCCCGGCGACGAACCCTGGCTGGGCGCCCTCGCCCTCCCCGACGAGGACGGCGAACCGGCCCCCGCCGGCGAACTCGTCCTCCCCGACAGTCCGTTCGCCGCCGTCATGCGCGAGGACGAACTGGCCCTGGTCGACCAGGAGCTGGCCGACCGCTGGGGCGAACAGCCGCTCACCGCCTGCGGGGTGCTCGCCACCTTCGCCCTCGTCCGGGCCACCGACGTGGTCCTCGACCCGGACGAACTCGAACCGCGCGAGGGCGACTTCGCCGAACCCGACGACGCCGGGCTGCTGGACGCCGTCGACGTCTGGTGCGAGGACGTCCTCGACCGGCTCCCCGACAGCCCCGTACCGCCGGTCGCCACCGAGATCGTCGCCGTCCGCGACCTCGACCTCGTCGCCGACGACGCCTGGCCGCAGGCGCTCGCCCTGCTCGCCCGACCGCCGCTGCGCGACGCGCTGACCCAGCCGGTGCGGGTGCTGCTCCCGGACGGCACCACGCAGTCCGTCCGCCCCTACACCGCCTGGTGGCTGCGCGACCACCCGGTCCTCGACGGCCGCCGCCCCGCCGGGCTGCGCGCCGCCGGCGGCGACCCGAGGCTGGCCGGGCTGTACGACGCGGCCGACGCGACCGGTTTCGACGACGCGCAGGTGCTGCACGCGCTGGGCGTGCGGACCTCCGTGGCCGCGCTGCTCGACGAGCCGGGCGGCGCCGCCGAACTCCTCGGCCGGCTCGCGGACCCGGAGCGCCCGGTCGACCCCGTACAGCTGCACGCGCTGTACACGGCGCTGGCCGATCTGGACCCGGAACAGGTCACGCTGGTGGACGAGGTGCGCGCGGTGGTCGACGGGGAGGTACGGGTGGTGGACGCGGCGGACGCCCTGATCGCGGACGCCCCGGACCTGCTGCCGCTCACCGCCGGGCTGCCGCTGCTGCCGGTCGCCCCCGCGCGGGCCGCGGAGCTGGCCGAGCTGCTCCAGGTGCGGCGGCTCGGCGAGAGCGTGGCGGCGGAGGTGACGACGGAGGGCGAGGAGCACCGCGTACCGGAGTCGGTGCGGGCCCTCCTCGGCGCGGGCACGCCGGACGTGTACCTGGAGCACGGCGAGCTGCGCGCGGGCGGTGTCGAGCTGGACTGGCGCCGGACGCCGGACGGCACGGTGCACGCCGCCACGCTGGAGGGCGTCGCGGCGGGGCTGGCCTGGGCGGCGGGGCAGTGGCCGCGGCGCTTCGAGGTCGCGGCGCTGCTGGAGGACCCGTCCCGTACGGAGGAGCTGGCCCGGGACCGCTGGTTCGACTGAGGCGGGCGCGGGCCCCGGGAATCCGGGGCCCGGCCGGGCCGTACGTACGCATATGCGTGACCTTCGCAAGAAATTCATTTTCTTGTACAACCCTTTACGCGCCTCGCGGGTCTGGTCTCACGAGTCAGCAGACTCACCGTCCGAACCAGCCCCGCCGAGGCGCGTCCCGCGCCCGCGGGGCCTTCCTCCACGGGGAAATACATGCGAATTCGAGCCACTGTTGCTGCCGTCTCCGGCGCCTTGGCCCTGTCTGCTCTGGTTGTCCCGGCCGCTCAGGCGGGCGACTCCACCCCGAACCTGAACAAGCCGACGTCGGGTGCCGAGGTCTTCGGCACCGCTGCCCGGGGTGCGGCGAAGGCGTCCGCGTTCGCCGCCGCCGACGTCACGGAGCCGGTCATCTCGAAGGTCGTCGTCAACGGCGGCAAGGACATCGTCCTGGGCACCACGGCCAAGAAGACGATCTCCATCTCCATCACGGCCTCGCACCCCACCGGCGTCTCCGACGCCTACGCCGACCTCTGGCACGGCACCAACGGGGACGACGTCGACGGCGCCGTCATCCCGAACGAGGAGGTGGCGAAGTGCACCAAGGTGAACGCCACGACCTCGACGTGCAAGCTGACGTTCACGATCGACCCGCGCTACGACCTGTACAAGAACTCCCTGGCCGGCACCTGGCACGTCACGGCGGCCGCGCTCGCCGGTGACGAGAGCGCCTTCGCGTACACCGACTACTACAGCACCGCCCGGGTGCAGCGGCTGTCGAAGCTGACGGTCAACGCCGCGCCCGAGCCGGTGAAGAAGGGCAAGACCCTCACCATCACCGGCAAGCTCTCCCGGGCCAACTGGGAGACCTACAAGTACCAGGGCTACGCGACCCAGTCGGTGAAGCTCCAGTTCCGCAAGAAGAACAGCAACACGTACACCACCGTCAAGACCATCAAGACCAGCAGCACCGGCACGCTGAAGACCACGGCCAAGGCCTCGGTCGACGGCTACTGGCGCTACAGCTTCGCCGGCACGTCCACCACCCCGGCCGTCAGCGCCGCCGGTGACTTCGTCGACGTGAAGTAACTCGTGAAGTAGTTCGTGCAGCTCGTGAAGCGGGCCGCGAAGCGGTAGCGCGGAGCGGTACCCACCCGTACGCAGCGGAATCCCCCACCGAGGGGGTCCCGCTGCGTACGTATATGCCCTGCCTTCGTGCCCTGCCGGTGTTCCCGGCCCCATACCCACGGAGAGACCCCATGCGTACCCGTTCCGCCGTCGCCGCGGCCTCCGGCGCCCTGGTCCTGTCCGCCCTCGGCCTCCCGGCGGCGCACGCCGCACCGGTCGCCCCCGTCGTCTCGAAGGTCACCGTCAACGGAGGCAAGGACATCGTCCTCGGGACGACCGCGCCGCGCACGGTCACCGTCTCGGTCACCGCCTCCCACCCCTCCGGCATCGACACCGGCTGGCTGCTCCTGTGGCACGGCAAGGACCAGGAGGAGGGGCTGGACGCCGTCCTGCTGCCGAACGAGGAACGGGCGACCTGCACCGCGGTGAACGCGACCACCAGCACCTGCTCGCTCACCCTGACCGTCGACCCCCGGGTCGACCTGCCGAAGAACGCGGTGGCGGGCACCTGGCACGTACTGGCGGGCGCCCGGGCCGTGGACGGCTCCGACACCTCCTCCGACTTCGCCTCGACCGCCCGGGTGCAGCGCTACTCGAAGCTGACGGTCAACGCCGCGCCCGAGCCGGTGAAGAAGGGCAAGACCCTCACCATCACCGGCAAGCTCTCCCGGGCCAACTGGGAGGACCACGCGTACCACGGTTACGCGGGCCAGTCGGTGAAGCTGCAGTTCCGCAAGAAGGACAGCAGCACCTACACCACCGTCAAGACCATCAGGACCAGCAGCACCGGCACGCTGAAGACGACGGCCAAGGCCTCGGTCGACGGCTACTGGCGCTACAGCTTCGCCGGCACGTCCACCACCCCGGCCGTCAGCGCCGCCGGTGACTTCGTCGACGTGAGGTGACGAAAGGGCGGCCCCCGACCGGGGACCGCCCTTTCCCGTGCCGGGAGCCGCGCGGGTCAGGACGCGGGCCGCGCGCCTCAGGAGGGGAAGCGCCGCCCGACCAGCCGCCAGGCGTACTCCAGCAGGGCCGACGCCGCCACCGCGATCCCCACCGCCGTCCACGGCATCGCCGTACCCACCAGCTTCAGCGCGAAGAACTCCTGGAGCCACGGCACCACCAGCACCACCAGGAACGCCAGCCCCATTGCCAGCACCAGGCCGATCCGCCACCAGGTGTACGGACGGGCGATGATCGCCAGCACCCACATCGAGACCAGGAACAGCGTGAGCGTGGCCGCGCTGGTCTCGGCGTCGAGGGCGTTCGGGCCGGTGTAGTGGTGGCGGGCGATCAGATACGTCGCGAAGGTCGCGACGGCCGCGATGACGCCGGACGGGATCGCGTACCGCATGACCCGGCGCACGAAGTGCGGATGGGCCCGTTCCGTGTTGGGCGCGAGGGCCAGGAAGAACGCCGGTACGCCGATGGTCAGCGTGGACAGCAGGGTCAGGTGGCGCGGCAGGAACGGGTAGTCGACCTGCGAGCAGACCACCAGGATCGCCAGCAGCACCGAGTAGACGGTCTTGGTCAGGAAGAGGGTCGCGACCCGGGTGATGTTGCCGATCACCCGGCGGCCCTCGGCGACGACGGACGGCAGCGTCGCGAAGCTGTTGTTCAGCAGCACGATCTGGGCGACGGCCCGGGTCGCCTCGGAGCCCGAGCCCATGGAGACGCCGATGTCGGCGTCCTTCAGCGCCAGTACGTCGTTGACGCCGTCGCCGGTCATCGCGACGGTGTGGCCGCGGGACTGGAGGGCGGCGACCATGTCGCGCTTCTGCTGCGGGGTGACCCGGCCGAAGACCGCGTTCTCCTCCACGGCGGTCGCCATCTCGTCCGGGTCGGTGGGCAGCCGGCGCGCGTCCAGGGTGTGCTCGGCGCCCTGCATGCCCAGCTTCGCCGCGACCGCGCCGACCGAGACCGCGTTGTCGCCGGAGATCACCTTGGCGGCGACCCGCTGGTCCGCGAAGTACGCCAGGGTCTCCTCGGCGTCCGGCCGCAGCCGCTGCTCCAGGACGACCAGGGCGCTCGGTACGGCGCCGGCGGCCACGTCCGGGCCGTCCAGCGGACCCTGCGCGCGGGCCAGCAGCAGCACCCGCAGCCCCTGCTGGTTCAGCTGCTCGATCTCGCCGAGCGCCGGGTCCTGCTCGGGCAGCAGGACGTCGGGGGCGCCGAGCAGCCAGGTGGAGTCGCGGCCGTCGCCCTCGTCGAAGGCGGCGCCGCTGTACTTGCGGGCCGAGGAGAACGGCAGCGTGGCGGTGCACCGCCAGGACCCGGCGTCCGGGTAGGCGTCCACGATGGCCTGGAGGCTGGCGTTGGGGCGGGGGTCGGAGGAGCCGAGGGCACCGAGCACGGCACCCGTGTACTTCTCGTCGGCACCGCCCAGCATCCGCATCTCGGTGACGTCCATGCCGCCCTCGGTGAGGGTGCCGGTCTTGTCCAGGCAGACGACGTCGACCCGGGCCAGCCCCTCGATGGCGGGCAGCTCCTGCACCAGGCACTGCTTGCGGCCGAGCCGCACCACCCCGATCGCGAAGGCGACGGAGGTCAGCAGCACCAGCCCCTCGGGGATCATCGGGACGATGCCGCCGACGGTGCGGGCGATCGACTCCTTGACGTTGTTGTCCTTGACGACCAGCTGGCTGATGACCAGGCCCAGCGCGGTCGGCACCATCATCCAGGTGACGTACTTGAGGATCGTGGAGATGCCGGTGCGCAGCTCGGACTGGACGAGCGTGAAGCGGGACGCCTCCTCGGCGAGCTGGGCGGCGTAGGCCTCGCGGCCGACCTTGGTGGCGGTGAACGCGCCGCCGCCGGAGACCACGAAGCTGCCGGACATGACCGGGTCGCCGGGCCGCTTCAGCACCGGGTCGGCCTCGCCGGTGAGCAGCGACTCGTCGATCTCCAGCCCGTCGGCCTCGGCGACCGTGCCGTCCACCACCGCCTTGTCGCCCGGGCCCAGCTCGATGAGGTCGCCGAGGACGATCTCCGAGGTGGAGATCTCGGCGGCCACTCCGTCCCGCCGCACCGTGGGCTTCGCCTCGCCGATGACCGCCAGGGAGTCCAGGGTCTTCTTGGCCCGCCACTCCTGGATGATGCCGATACCGGTGTTCGCGATGATCACGAAGCCGAAGAGGCTGTCCTGGAACGGCGCCACGAACAGCATGATCAGCCAGAGCACGCCGATGATCAGGTTGAACCGGGTGAAGACGTTGGCCCGCACGATCTCGCGCAGCGAGCGGGAGGACCGGACGGGTACGTCGTTGACCTCGCCGCGCGCGATCCGCTCGGCGACCTCGGCCGCGGTCAGCCCGCGGGGGTCCACCGCCGGGGCGGGCAGCCCCACCGGGTGGACCGGATCCAGTTCGGCCCCGGCGTCGATCGTGGCCGGGCCGGGCAGGCCGGTGGAGCCCGCTATGCCCGGGGTGTGCTCATCGGAGGGATTCGATGCCCGCTGCGTCATGGTTTCGACGGTACGGGCAGATGGCCCGAATCACCCACCGGCCGGTCCGAAGATCAGACCGGCGGAGGACGTGGGCCAGGGGGGAATGGTCCTGTGGGGGTACGGGACGACCGGTGCCGGGGTAGTACGCCCTGCTGGGCATCCCCTAAGCGGCGCTCCCGCCGCCCGCGGCCGGGGTGGCGGTGGCGGCCGCTGCCGCCGCCCGCTTGATCGCCGCGTCGCGCTTGCGGACGTACCAGATGCCGATCAGTCCGAGCCCCCCGCCGGCCAGGCACGTCCACACCCACCACAGGTGGCCGTGGTCGTCGAACCAGCGGTAGAAGGGGATCTGGACCAGGAAGAGGACGAACCAGAGGATCGTGCCGCCGGTGATGGTGGCGACGACGGGCCCCTCCAGGGGCTCGGGTGCCTCGTGCTTCGGTGTCCACTTCGCCATGGGGTCAGTGTATGGGGCCCCTGTTCGAGGCGTCCCCGAAGCCTTCCGCAGGGCCGAACGGAGGGTGCCGGCACGCCTTCGGGCGGCTGTATCCGGCCGCTCCAAAACGTTATGAAGCCCTTCCGGCCCAGGTCATCGATGTTCTACGCGCGGAGATAGCGATCTTCACCTCATGTATTCATACTGAATCTGCTTCATAATGACTTGATTTGTTCGTTAGATCGTCCAAATCTCACTCATTCCTCCCCAACTACGTACGACTGAGGTCATACATGTCCCCCTCGGCCACCGCTCCGGTCGACGCCCAGCAGCCTGCGGCCCCCCAGCCGCAGAACGGTCTGGACCGTTTCTTCAAGATTTCCGAGCGGGGGTCGTCGGTCGCCCGCGAAATCCGTGGCGGATTCGCGACGTTCTTCGCGATGGCGTACATCATCGTGCTGAACCCGATCATCCTCGGCAGCGCGAAGGACATGTACGGCCATCAGCTCGACGGTGGCCAGCTGGTCACCGCCACCGTGCTGTCCGCCGCGTTCTCCACCCTCCTGATGGGTGTCATCGGCAATGTGCCGATCGCCCTGGCGGCCGGGCTCGGCGTCAACACCGTCGTGGCGCTCCAGCTCGCCCCCCGGATGAGCTGGCCGGACGCGATGGGCATGGTGGTCCTCGCGGGCATCGTGGTCATGCTGCTGGTCGCGACCGGGCTCCGGGAACGCGTGATGCACGCCGTACCGACCTCGCTCCGCAAAGGCATCGCGATCGGCATCGGTCTCTTCATCCTGCTGATCGGCCTGGTCGACTCGGGCTTCGTCTCCCGCATCCCGGACGCCGCGCACACCACCGTCCCGCTCCAGCTCGGCGGCGACGGTCACCTCAACGGCTGGCCGGTCCTGGTCTTCGTCCTCGGCGCGCTGCTCACCCTCGGGCTGATCGTCCGCAAGGTGCCGGGCGCGATCCTGATCTCCATCGTCGCGATGACGATCGTCGCGGTGGTCATCGACGCCGTCGGCGACCTGCCGGCCGGTTCCTGGGGCCTGACCGTCCCGCAGTGGCCGGGCAACCCGGTCGCCACCCCGGACTTCGGGCTGATCGGTGAGGCCAGCCTGTTCGGCGGCTTCAGCAAGGTGGGCGTGCTCACCGGCATCCTGTTCGTCTTCACCGTGCTGCTGTCCTGCTTCTTCGACGCGATGGGCACCATCCTCGGCGTCGGCGACGAGGCCAAGCTGACGGACGCCGACGGCAACTTCCCCGGCATCAACAAGGTGCTGTTCGTGGACGGCATCGCGGTCGCCGCCGGCGGTGGCACCTCCTCCTCGGCCACCACCTGCTTCGTGGAGTCCACGGCGGGCGTCGGCGAGGGTGCCCGTACCGGCTTCGCCAGCATCGTGACGGGCCTGCTCTTCACCGCGGCGCTGTTCTTCACCCCGCTCGCGACCATGGTCCCCTCGCAGGCGGCCACCCCCGCGCTGCTGGCGGTCGGCTTCCTGATCATCTCGGGCTCGGTGCGGGACATCGACTGGAGCGACTACACGCTCTCCATCCCGGCCTTCCTGGCCATGCTGATGATGCCGTTCACCTACTCGATCACCAACGGCATCGGCATCGGCTTCATCGCCTTCTCCGTGCTGCGCGTGGTCGCCGGCCGCTGGCGCGAGGTGCCGGTCCCGATGTACGTGGTCTCGGCGGTCTTCGTCTTCTACTACGCGATGCCGGCCCTCGGCCTCACGTGATCCCTCCGGCCCTGACCCCGGCGTCCCCGTCGGCGTCCCCCGGGCCGTAGAACTTCTCCGTCTCGTCGACGGCCGCCTTGAAGCGTTCGTCGAAGTCGTCGCGAATGAGCGTCCGGACCACATAGTCCTGGACGCTCATTCCGCGTTTTGCGGCATGCTGCCGGAGCCGGTCGAGCAGCTCGCCGTCCACCCGCAGACTGAGCACAGTCGATCCCATGGCCAGCAGGGTTACGTTCCGCTGCGCCGCCCCGTGTCACTTTCCGGAGGTGACTCACTCGTTCGAGTGAGGGATTGGGCGAAGTGCTCCCGCGTGTGCGCCTCGAATGGTCTTTAGGTTGAGTAATGAGTTACGCTAATGAACATGCCTGACCTGATCCACGACGGCGACAGTGCCGCCGCCGTGAGCTCCCTCCGCTCCGCCGTGATGCTGCTCAGCCGGCGCCTCAAGCACCAGCGCGTCGACGAGTCGCTGAGCCCCACCGAGATGTCCGTGCTCGGCACGCTCGCCCGGTGCGGCTCGGCCACCCCGGGCGAGCTGGCCCGCAAGGAGCACGTACAGCCCCCGTCGATGACCCGCATCGTCGCGCTGCTGGAAGCGAAGGGCCTCGTCAGACTGGAACCGCACCCCGATGACCGTCGCCAGAAGGTGGTCAGCCAGACCGAGCGGGCGGAAGCCATGCTCGAAGAGAGCCGCTCCAAGCGGAACGCCTGGCTGACCGCCCTCGCCGAGGGCCTGGACGAGGAGGAGTGGGAGACGCTTCGCAAGGCCGCACCCGTGCTGGAGAAGCTCGCCCACCTGTAGCGGGGCGGGCGGCCGCCGGTCCACAGCCGGCGCGCCGCCCGTCCGGCCGCCCCGTCACCCAGTGACCGCAGATGCCCGAGGAGGCGAACCCCTTTGAGTACGGGATCCGGAGCAGACTCCGCCCCCGCACCGACTTCCACCCACGAGAGCAAGTCCGGCGGGACCTTCTCGTCGCTGAAGATACGCAACTACCGCCTGTTCGCCACGGGCGCCGTGATCTCCAACACCGGTACCTGGATGGCCCGGATCACCCAGGACTGGCTCGTGCTGAGCCTCACCGGCTCCGCCGCCGCGGTCGGCATCACCACCGCCCTCCAGTTCCTCCCGATGCTCCTGTTCGGCCTCTACGGCGGAGTCATCGCGGACCGCTTCCCGAAGCGGAAGCTGCTGCTCGTCAGCCAGGCGGCGCTCGGCCTGTGCGGCCTCGCGCTCGCGGTGCTCACGCTCTCCGGCGTGGTCCAGGTGTGGCACGTCTACCTGATCGCCTTCCTGCTCGGCGTGGTGACGGTCGTCGACAACCCGGCCCGTCAGTCCTTCGTCTCCGAGATGGTCGGCCCCGCCCAGCTCCGCAACGCGGTCAGCCTCAACTCGGCGAACTTCCAGTCCGCCCGGCTCATCGGCCCGGCCGTCGCCGGTGTCCTGATCACCACGGTCGGCAGCGGCTGGGCCTTCATGTTCAACGGCCTGTCCTTTGCCGCCCCGCTCGTCGGCCTGCTGCTGATGCGCCCCGCGGAGTTCCACAAGGTCACCGTCGTCCCGCGCGCCAAGGGCCAGCTCCGCGAGGGGCTGCGCTACGTCTCCGGCCGCCCCGACCTGATCTGGCCGATCGTCCTGGTCGGCTTCGTCGGCACCTTCGGGTTCAACTTCCCGATCTGGCTCACCGCCTTCGCCGACGAGATCTTCCACGGCGGCGCCGGGATGTACTCCTTCTTCAACATCCTCATGGCGGCCGGCTCCCTCGCCGGAGCCCTGCTCGCCGCCCGCCGCCGCTCCTCCCGGCTGCGGATGCTGGTGGCCGCGGGAACCGCCTTCGGGCTGCTGGAGATCATCGCGTCGATGGCCCCGACCGTCTGGATCTTCGCGATCCTGCTGCTCCCCATCGGCATGATCGGGCTGACGACCAACATCAGCGCGAACACCAGCGTCCAGATGGCCGCCGATCCGGCCATGCGGGGCCGGGTCATGAGCCTCTACATGATGGTCTTCGCCGGCGGTACGCCGGTGGGCGCCCCGATCGTCGGCTGGATCAGCGACGCCTACGGGGTCCGTACCGGCATGGCCGTCGGCGGGGCGTTCTCGCTGCTGGCGGCGATCGGCGTCGGCCTGATGCTGGCCCGCGCGGGCGGCCTCAGGCTCCGGGTGGACCTGCGCCCCGGGCGGCCGCACGTGCGTTTCGTACCCCGCGAGGAGCTGGCCGCCGCGGCGTAGGCCGGAGAACGGCGCGGACACGCCCGAGCGACACCGCCCGTACCGCCCGTTCACCGGGGGGTACGGGCGGTGCCGCTCGGGCGGGCGGAACGGGCCCGGGCGGCCCGGGGCGGTGCGAGACTCGGCGCATGAGCCGTCTCCGACTCTTCGTCGCCGTGCTGCCGCCCGCCCCCGCCGTCGAGGAGCTGCGCCACGCCGTCGCCCCGCTGCACGCCTCGCCCGAGGCCGCCGGGCTCCGCTGGACCGGCGTGCCCGGCTGGCACTTCACGCTCGCCTTCCTCGGGCCCGTGGACGAGGAACTGCTGCCCGAGCTGACGGAGCGCCTCGGCCGGGCCGCCCGCCGCACCGAGCCCTTCCCGCTGCGCCTCCACGGCGCCGGGCGGTTCGGCGACCGGGCGCTCTGGGCCGGGGCGGCCGGTTCGCTCGACAGTCTCCGGCTCCTCGCCGAGCGCGCCGACGCCGCCGCCCGCCGCACCGGCATCCCCATGGACGAGCACCGCCGCTACACCCCGCACCTCACCCTCGCCCGCAGCCGCCGCGCCGGGGCCGATCTGCGCCCCTGTGTCGAGGCGCTCGCCTCCTTCGAGGGCACGGCGTGGGAGGTCGGCGAGCTGACCCTCGTCCGCAGCAACCTGCCGGACTCCGGGGTGCTCGGAGAACGGCCCCGGTACGAAGTGGTCGCCTCCTGGGCGCTGGGACACTGAGCCGGGCGGTTAGGCTCGAAGGGTGGATCCCAAGACCAGAAACCGCATCATGGCGGCCGCTCTCGTACTGATGTTCGCCGTCGTCGCCGTGGCAGCCGCCGTCGGATCCTGACCGGCGCCCCGCCCCGCCCCGATCCGCTCCAAGCGGTGCGCACGGTCCCGTCCCACCGCCACTCCGTGCGCCGGGGCAGACCGGGGAGCGGGGCGCGGCCCGTGCACCACAGCAGGGTGGCGGATCCGGCGACCTCGCGGGCCTGCTCCGGGGAACCGGAACCGAGGCCGACCAGGGTCCGGCCCGCCGGGGCGCCCTCTGCGGGGCCGAGGGCCGGGCGCAGCGCGTCGTGGTCCAGTACGCGGGTCAGGACCAGCGGGCTCGCCGCGACCGCCTCCGCGGCCGTCCGGGCGCCCCGGTCGACCAGCGGACCGGGCAGCGCCTCGACCGGCCGCTGACGGTCGAGGACCTGGCACGACGGGCCGCGATGAGCCCGCGCAGCCTCTACCAGCGGTTCCAGGCGGCCACGGGGGCGACCCCGTGGCGGTGGCTCCTCGACCAGCGGCTGCGACAGGCCCAGAGCCTGCTGGAGGCGACGGACCTGCCGGTCGCCAGGGTCGGTGAACCGAGCGGCCTCGGCACGGCGAACGACTTCCCCCCCCCCCCACCACTTCCTCAAGCGGATCGGGGTGTCGCCGAGCGGCTACCGCCGGGCCTTCCCCGGACGTAGCGGTTCGCGGCCGGGTCAGGGGCAGAGGGTCTCGCGCAGCGCGGCGTTCAGCCGCTTGCCCTGCGCGTCCGTGAGCGGCCGGGCATCGGTTCCGAACCGCTGGGCCGCCAGCGCGTCGGCCTTCGGGGAGGCGATCGAGGAGCACTGGTTCCGCCCGGCGTCGATCGCCCGCTCCTCGTCCACGACGAGCTGCGGGTCGACGGCCGCGATCGCGTCCAGGTACGCGTCCCGGGCATCACCGGTCGGAGCGGACGGGATACCGGCGGCCCGTTCGGCGGCGGCGACCCCCTCCGGCGCGGGCTTCGTGACGTCCTTCTCGGCCGAGCAGGCGGTCAGCGCGAGCAGCGCGGCGGCGGCGAGAAGGATGTGAACGGGTCTCACGGTGGCACTCTCCATGCGTAGTCCTGTGCCCCGTCAGACGGGCGAGCTCCCCGAAGGGTTGTGGCGCACGCCCGTGCGAGGGCGTACGGGCGGGCCGTCGTCGTACCGCTGTCGGAGGAGAACGGAACGACGACGGCCTCCCGTACGCTCGGGCGCCCGTCGGGGTCCTACCAGGCGAAGGCCTCCGGCGAGGGCCCCGGACCCGGGAAGATCTCGTCCAGCGAGGCCAGCAGCTCCGCCGACAGCTCCAGCTCCAGCGCCCGCAGCGCCGAGTCAAGCTGCTCCCGGTTGCGCGGCCCGACGATCGGCCCGGTCACCCCGGGACGGGTCAGCAGCCAGGCCAGACCGACCTCGCCCGGCTCCAGCCCGTGCTTGTCGAGCAGGTCCTCGTACGCCTGGACGCGCTCGCGCTGCGCCGCGTCCTTGAGCGTGTCCGCGCTGCGGCCCGAGACCGAGCGGCTGCCCGTGCCCTCGCGTTCCTTGCGGAGCACCCCGCCCAGCAGTCCGCCGTGCAGCGGGGACCACGGGATGACCCCGAGGCCGTACTCCTGCGCGGCCGGGATGACCTCCATCTCGGCGCGGCGCTCGAACAGGTTGTAGACGCACTGTTCGCTGACCAGGCCCACCGAACCCCGCCGGGCGGCCAGCTCATTGGCCTGGGCGATCTTGTAGCCGGGGAAGTTCGACGAGCCCGCGTAGAGGATCTTGCCCTGCTGGATCAGGACGTCGATCGCCTGCCAGATCTCCTCGAACGGGGTGTTCCGGTCGACATGGTGGAATTGGTACAGATCGATGTAGTCGGTCTGGAGCCGCTTCAGCGACGCCTCGACCGAGCGCCGGATGTTCACGGCGGAGAGCTTGTCGTGGTTGGGCCAGGCCTCGCCGTCGGGGCCCATGTTCCCGTACATCTTGGTGGCCAGGACCACCTTGTCGCGGCGCTGGCCGCCCTGGGCGAACCAGGTGCCGATGATCTCCTCGGTGCGGCCCTTGTTCTCGCCCCAGCCGTACACATTCGCGGTGTCGAAGAAGTTCAGACCCGTGTCCAGCGCCGCGTCCATGAGGGCGTGGCTGTCCGCCTCGTTGGTCTGCGGGCCGAAGTTCATGGTGCCGAGGACGAGACGGCTGACCTTGAGTCCGGTGCGTCCGAGCTGTGTGTACTCCATGGACGACAACCCAACGCCTTCGAGTCCGCTCGAAGCAAGGGCATCGGGTACGCGCCGCCCCCGGTGGTCCCGTCTCTCCGGACCACCGGGGGCGGCGCGACGCCCGACCCGGCCGACTACTTCAGGTAGACGATCCCGTCGGCGGTGACCGTCGGACGGCCCGAGGTCGCCACGACGACGATCTTGACGGTGTGCTTGGCACTGGACGACCAGCTCTTCGTCCACAGCGCGTCGCGGTACTTGGTGGTGCTGGACTTCAGGTCCACCGTGGACACCTTCTTCCCGTCCACGTACACGTACACCTGCCCCGAGCTGCTGGCCCGGGAGGCCACCAGCGCGACCGAGCGTCCGGTGAACGTCCAGCTCAGGCCGGCGTTCTTCGCGGAGCTGGAGTACGACTTGCCGCCCAGGTAGCTGGTGGACGACTTGGTCGTCCACGTGCCGGTCTTCGTGGCGGCGGTCTCCTGCATGATGACCGGCGTACCGGCGACCGACGCGGTGGCGGTGTTGCCCGCCAGGTCGTACGCCTTCATGGACCAGGTGGTCGCGGCGCCCGACTTCGCGGTGTGCGAGGCGCTGGTGGTCGCCGGACCGTACGTCTTGGCGACCGGCGCGGTGAGCCGGACCTCCTTCAGTACGGCGGTGTCGGCGGCCTTCCACTTCAGGGTGAGCGGCACGGCGGTGGTGTTCACGGTGCCGGTGCGCAGCGCCAGGTTCGGCTTGGTGGGGAACGTCGGCGCGGTCTTCTCGGCGACCACGGTGGCCGCCGCGGAGGTGGTGGTCTTCCCCGACTGGTGCGTGGCGCGGACCTGGACCTTGTGCGTGCCGAGCGCCAGGGCGGCGGCCGCCGATGTGGCGGTGGACGCGGTGGTGGCGACGGACACGCCGTCGACCAGCAGCTCGTACTTGCTGATGAACACGTTCGGGGTGCTCGCCGACCAGCCGACGGTCACCGCGGACTTGGTGTAGTACGTGGAGCCCGAGAGCCCGGCGCCGGTCACCGACTTGATCGCCAGCCCGGTGACGGGGCCCGCGGCGAGCGCCCGGACCGTGCCCAGCTGCCCGTACAGCGCGGTGCCGGGGCACTGGGTGTTGAAGCCGTCGCGGTGCCCGGAGATCTGGTTGAAGGGGTACTTCGCCCCGGCGGTGAACGCCTTGCCGAAGTAGTTCTTCCCGGAGGCGCCCGCGGTGAGCGTGGTGGTGCCCGCCGGGTCGCCCTTGTACTGGCCGAGCTTCCACGCGGCGACCCGGGCCACCGACGTGGTCACCGCGGCGGGCGCGGTCGCGCCGGTGTACGTACCGATCACGGCGATACCGGCCGACTCACGGTTGAAGCCGTAGGTGTGCGCGCCGAGCACCGGCCGGTCCACGCCGCCCTTGCGGCCCTCGAAGACGGTGCCGCACTTGTCGACGAGGAAGTTGTAGCCGATGTCCTTCCAGCCCTCGCTCTTGACGTGGTACGCGTACAGGCTGCGCACGATCGCCGGGGACTCGGCGCAGGTGTAGGTGCTGTTCCCGGCGGTGTGGTGGACGAAGACGGCCTTGACGCCGTCCAGGTACTCCGGCGCCTCCGGGCTCATCGACTCGTCGGCGCCCCAGCCGGCCCGCGAGGTGATCGGCGGCTTCGGCACGCTCGACGACGGCGCGGGCGGCAGCGTCGTGGCGGGGGAGGAGCCGGCCGGGGCCGAGGGGGTCGGGCTGGCCGGTGCGGTGGACTGCCCGGTGGTGGGCGCGGGGGACTCCGGGACGGGCGGCGTCGGCTCGGCGGACGTGGTGCCCTCGTCCGGAGCGGCCGGGTCGGTGGTCTCCGGGGCGGCGGGCCCGGTGGGGTCGGTGGCGTCGGTGCCGGGCGGGTCCTCGGCGGGGAGGTCGGCGGCGTACGCAGCCGGCTCGGCGGCGAAGGTGGTGCCGCGGCCCGGGTCCACGGTGTCCAGCCGGAGCCCGGCGGGCAGCTTCGTGGAGATCCTGCCGCCCGCGTTGATCCGTGCCTCGACCCCGTTGGAGGGGCCCACCCAGAGCGGCTCGGTGCTGCCCCGGGTGCCGGACCTGCCGGCCTCCGTACGCCCGTCGCGGTCGGTCTCCAACGGCGTCCAGGCCGTCCAGTTCCCGGAGGCGGCGGACCGGGTCCGGACCTCTACGGCACCGGTCACCCGGGCCGCCGGGTCGCTCCAGGTGATGCCCAGCATGCTGAACGCCGCAGTGTCGCGCCTGCCGAGCGCCGCGGACGTGCCGCCCTCGCCGAGCTTCAGCGAGGTGCTGCGTACGTCGGTCCTCGGCGGGGCGGACGTGGCCTCGGTGTCCACGGAGGAGTTGCCCGTCACCCCCTCGAAGACCAGGACACCGGCGACGGCCGAGGCCGCGACGGCGGCCGTGACCCGGGCTCTTCGGTTCGACAGCAGCCGTCTCTTCGGCGCTGCTCCGTGCTTCGATCTCAAGTCGTACCCCAAGGATCGTCTTCGACGTCTTCTCATCCGCTGACAAGCCGCTGCGGTCGACGGCGAGCACTGGTCGAGGATGACCTGGTGGGGGGTACGAGTGCTCCCGCGCCCTGCACAGCGGACCCCAAGCTTCGCATGCGTGTGCGATGCCTCTTCCGGGCCCCCTGCCGGGGCGTAGCCTGGCCGCCGTGAACTCCGTGCCGAGCGTCCTGGCCGTACTCGACGAACTGATCCACAGCGTGACCCCCGAGCAGCGCGGGGCCGTCTGGCAACTGGCCGAACAGGGCCGCGAGCTGGACGCCAACCTGGTACGCCTGCCGCCCGGCGGCGAGGTCGGCACGCACCAGGAGGACGTGCTGGACGTCCTCCTGATCGCCCTCGACGGCAACGGCCGGCTGGACGCGGGCGACACGTCCCTGGAGCTGACCCCCTCCACGGTGCTCTGGCTCCCGAAGACCTCCCGCCGCGCGCTCGCCGCGGGCCCGGACGGCCTCACCTACCTGACCGTCCACCGCCGCCGCCCCGGCCTCATGATCAAGCCCGCCCCGACGCCCGCCGCCCCCACGTACGAGGCCGGCGAGCCCCCGTGCATGCTCGACCGCGTCTGCCCCGCCTGCGGCCACCTCTCCCAGGACCCGGAACCCCTCTTCTGCAGCCGCTGCGGCGAACGGTTCGCGTAGGGACTGTTCCGTCGGGACCCCGAGTCGGCAGTGTGCTGTCCCGGGGTACTGGCGGGAGAAATGAATTCAGGGATACCGGGCAGCCCTCAGCTTTCCGGCGGAATTCCAGTTCCTCCGCGCTTCTCAAAAAGTCTGATGAGGTCTCTCGGGTCCCGGTCCAGGATTTCCTCAACCTCGCCAACCCTCACCTCTGGGTGATCGTAATCAGGGGTTTTGGTCATGCTGAATCCGGGGCAACACAGATAATACAGATCTTCGGATGAATAACAGACGAGCGGGATTCCGGCACTCTGCATTCGGAGAGTGATTCTCCATTCGCGTTCTCCGGAGTAGGAAACCTCGGACCCTTGCTCCACGAGCTTTGGGATCACCTCGTAGTAGGAATGCTCTGAGAGTGGGTTCCCTTCGATCTCGATTCTGGCGATCCGATTCCCGAGGAGAGGTCTCAGATCTTGGACCGTATTTCGCTGGATGCTCAGAAAGTCCAGATCGGAAAAATTTTCTACCCCTGTGATTCCACTCAATCCACTGTCGTGGACGCGGAGTGAGGCCAGAAGGCTCAGGTTCGAGAATTCATCGAACGAGACAGGGTCGCATCCAGCCAGGATGAGAACTTCAATGTCCGGGAAATTTCGCAACCCCACCAGGGAGTCGCTGTACCGAACGAACAAGTCCCTGACAGTTTCGCTCGAATCTCCCTTAAGCCGCTTGTTGAGTGCTGTCAGACGAAGTGCCTTTTCTAGTGCTGGTCCGACTGGGTACCTCATTTAAGGACTCACTCCCCGGTGAGACTTTTGCGAGCTTCTTTGAAGTCTTTTCTGACGCGGTCGTAATTGAGCCTTTGGAGGTCCTCCAGTTCTCCGAGCTCGATGTTCAAGTGCTCATCCACGGTGCGTGCACCGTCGGATGTCACCTTAATCATTCGATATATTGCGTCCACCTTTACGTTGCGCATGTCGGCAGCGATGGGGTGAGCTTTCGGGTCCCATATGAGCCGACTGATCTCGGGTAAAGTGCCGGATTCAGGCAGCTGCGCTGCAAGTTTATCGAGGAAATCTATGGCCGTTCCGGCAGGGTTGGCGCTGACGAAATCGTCAAACATCTTCCGAAGTCCGTCGTGCCACGGACCGTCACCCTCGTTGAACGTGAATTTTCTGTCCGATGTCTTGATGAACGCACCTACATGTGCACCTATCACGCCGCGCGTGACCAGACCGGTTCCTTCCGGTACCTCTATTCGGTAGATAACGTCGGAGGTGAATGAACGAAGCTTGTGGTGCAATGTGAGCCAGTCCTGTGCTTCTTTGAGGCGATTCTTTTTCCGGTGGTCAACGGCGAACTCCAAAACTTTAGGTATGTAGTCAGTCGTGATCCATTCGTGTTTGCCTCCATCTGCTTCACGGAACTTTGACTTCACGTATGCCTTGGAATTGCTGTGAGTGTCCCACAGTTCTTTGAACTTTGGCCAATCGATCCCTTGGATCGACCCTCCTTCCATTATTATCCGAAGGAATTCAATGATCTTTTCCCGTGGAGAGGCCTGAACCTCGTTGATGGCCTTCTCCAGGTTCGGATCCGGAGCCTTGGTCCCTTTGGGGAAGGGGAGGAAGCGCCCGTAGATACCTTCTTCCGGCAGGAAGCGCATCCTTCGGAGTTCCTTTCGGATCTCCTCATCTCCGGGCTTTCTTGCGCGCGTGAGTCCGACCTTTCTTAAGGTATTGAGAGCCCCTCTGCCAAGTAGGTCAACCACATCCTTCCGGGCGTAACATTCAGAATTCCCGAGGACTCGGTTATAGAAGTGATCCAGCTTGGGATCGCTTCGCCCGTCGGAGTAGTAATCGTGTGCAATTTTCTTGTGAACCTCCTTTTTCTTTATGTAATTCTGTGCCAGGATTCGGGTCGGCAAGAGGATGTTCTGGTTCTCCCAGAGCTTTCCTTCGGTGGCCTCGGGGTGGCCCAGTTGTTTATCCCACCAGTCTGCGTGAACTTTTCCTATCAGAATTTCTGCATGCTTCTCAAAGTTTTCACCGACCAGGCCAACATCGGAATGCGGTCGACTGTCTTCTTCCGGATTTATTTTTGCGTGGGCACGATAGGATCCGTCCGGTGAATTGATAAGGCGGAGTTCCTTCAGTCCTCTCTTCCTCTTTATTCGTGGAAGCTCCTTCTCTATCCCGCCCTTTGATATTTCGTTTGAGCGCATGAGTTTTTCCACGTCCTGGATGGCGGCATGGACGGCTGCGCTCTTCTGGTTGGGGTTTCTTGAGTCCTCCTTGTCGGCCTTTCCTTCCCTGGCTGGATTTTTATTCTTTTCGGATTTCTTTGGCTTGAGTTTGTTCCAGAGTTTCTTTCCGGCTTTGGTGATGAGGTTGATGATTTTGTCGATGGCGCGGTTGACGGGTTTGGCGACGGTATGGAAGACGGATTTGACTTTGTTGGCGAGGCCGCTGATGCCAAGGAGTGAGGCGAGGAAGCCGATCAACAACGGGATGCTGGTGGCGAGGGCGGTTTCGACCATTTTCGGGACGCCGGCTGCGCCGCCGTTGGCGATGGCGGTGACGGCGTCGAGGACGGCGTTGACGAAGTCGACTATTTGGGCGCCCTGGTTCACGATGAACGTGACGATGTCGATGATGCCTTTGACGGCGCGGACGAAGGCGGAGGCGGGGTTGAGGAGGGAGATGATCCAGGTGATGCCGGCGATGAGGACGGTGGGGATGAGGTAGGTAGTGAGTTTTTCGAGGATGGTGGCTTTGAGGTCGCCTGCTTCTTGGGTGATTTCGTTGACGGCGCCGGCGGGGCCTTCGGTGGCGAGTTTCTTCGCGACGGGGACGGAGGTCTCGATGGTGGTGAGGGCTTGTTCGGGGATGCCCTTTCGGGTGATGCGGGTGCGGATGTTGGCCCAGGTGAGGCCGAGGAGGGCGCCGATGAGCTGGATGATGCCCTTGAGGTCGAAGCGTTGGGGGAGTTCGAGTCCGGCTTTGACGGCGGTGCCGAGCAGCCAGGAGACGAGGCCTGTTTTGAGGTGGTCGGCGATGTTGGTGATGAAGAGGTGGAGTCCGGCGCCGACGGCCTTGACGAGGTTGCCGAGGAACCCGATGGGGTCCTTGATGATCTTCATGATCGCGGCGGCGGCCCTGGCGAGGATGTTGAGGAGGAGGTTCTTGAGTTCGTTGATCGTCTTGATGACGCCGACGATCGCGTCCTTCGCCTTGTCGACCAGGCCTTTGTTGGCTTCCTGGAGTTTCTTGATCTCCTCGTCGACCTTGTTGAGTGCGGCGGTGTATTTCTGGGCGAGGTCTTGGACGAGCTGTTCGGACTTTTCGTTGACGGTGGATTCGAGGTCGTCGAATTTCCCGGCGAAGTCCTTCGCGGCGTCCTGACCGAACCCGCGGAGGTCGGCGGGGAGTTTGTCGACCTCCGCCTTGAGTTCGGCCCGCCCCTTGGCGATGCGGGTCTTCGCGCGGCCGAGTTCGGTGCCGATGATGTCGGCGACGGACGAGATGACGGTCTGCATCTTCGCCACGTAGAGCTTGCGGGCTTCCTGGAAGAGGTTGTCGGCCTCCTTCGGCATGCCCATGAGTTTGTCCTTGGCCCATTTCGCGCCGCCGAACATGCCTGAGTAGCGTTTGTCCTTGTAGGCCTTCATGCGGCGTTTGTGGTCGGCGGTGAACGCGTCCCGGGCGGCTTTCTCACCGGTGGTGAAGGCGGTGTCGACCTTTTTGTCGAGGTCGGTGAGGGTGGTCTCGACGTCCTTCTTGGTGGTGTCGTAGACCTTCTGGAGTTTCGCGGTGGCCTCGGCCCGCCGTTTCTCGTCCCGGGTCTTGGTTTCGTTCTTGCCGCCGTCGACGTGTTTCCCGGCCGAGGCGCGGGTGGCGGTGAGGGTGCTGAGGGCCTGGGCGCCGGAGGCGGCGGCACCGGCCTTGGCCGTGGTGAGCTGCTGGTTCTCGGCCGCCCTGCCTTTGGCGGGGGCTTTGGCGGAGTCGGTCTCGGCGGTCTTCTTCGCGGACAGGGCCTGGTCGAATTCGGGTTCGTTGCCCTTGGCGAGCTGGTCCTCGGTGACCTCGGCGTCGGCCATGGCCTGGTCGTTGGCGGCGGGGCCCTGGGAGAAGTCGGTGACCGCGGGGGGCTGTTTGTCGGGGACGGCGTCGGCGGCGGGGGGTGCGCCGGGGTTGGGCGGGGGCTGGTCGGGGGACATCGGGGTGACGGGTTTGTCCTTGGCCGCCGTGGTGTCGGGCGGGGCTTTGGTGGTGGTGTCGATGTCCTTGGCGGAGGCGGTCTTTCCGTCGGTGACCTTGCCGTCGACCTCGTTCTTGATCTGGTCGGCCTTGCCTGACTTGGAGAACTTGTCGGCCTGGTCGAGGTTCTTGGGGGCCTGGGCGTCGATGGCCTTGTTCACGGCGTCGATGAAGGCTTGTTTGTTGAACTCGCCGGGTTTCGCGGCGTTCATCTTCTCCGCGTTGGCGGCCTTGCCCTGGGCTTCCCTGTCGTCCGGGGGCGCGACCGCGGCGTCCTGGGCGGACTTCGACTCGGTGGCGGCGGGGGCGTGGACGGTCAGGCGGGTCTTCTTCGCCGCGATGTCGGCCTTCACCTTCCGGAACCCGGGGGCCTGGGCGGGTGAGGGCTTGACGGGTGGGGTGTAGCGCTGGGCGACCAGACGGGACACCGCACGGTTCCCCGCGGCCCGTTGGAGGTGGTGCAGACGCTGCAGGCCCGGTCCTCCGGCGGCCCCGGGCGCGGGAGAACGCGACACTCCGAGGCCGGGCGCCACACTTTTCTGCTGGGGGGCACCACCACCCCGACCGGACCCCGACCCGGAACCGGACGTGGACACCGAGGAGGAGTCCTTTCCCGGAACCGCCCTCATCAGCCCTCCCGGCCTCCGGAATGCCGCTCACTCACCCACTCGCCCACCTCAGACTGCGTGGCGACGCCACCGGCCACGTAGAAGAACGGGCCAAGCGAAAGGGCAACGCCCCCTGCCCTTGCGGTCAGTGACGCCGGGAACGCGTAAGGAGAGGGCTGCGGGGCAGCGGTGACGGAGTGCGCGGCCGGACGGCCGACGGACCGGAGAGCGGAGCGGCCGCGACCGGTGGTACCTCGACATGAAAAGTGAGTAAGTGACGCTACACGCTGTGCATATGACTAAGCGTCTAATCTGTTTCATCCATGTAGTCCACAGGGGGTCGCATGCACAGCGAGGGTACGTCCGGTCGTGATTCGGGCCACGGGGACGGCGACGGCCTGCCCCGCGGCGCCCACAACGGCTGGTCGGGCGACTCTCCCCCGGGCGATCCGGCCGAGTCGTCCCAGCCACGGCCGAGGACGCATGGAGATCCGGAAACCCCGGAGCCGGGAAACCGGCCCGTGGCCCCCGTGCCGCACATCGTGATCGACGGCCGCTACGAGCTCCTGCACAGCCTCGGGCGCGGCGGCATGGGCGAGGTCTGGGAAGCGCTGGACACCCGCCTGGACCGGCATGTCGCGGTGAAGGGCCTGCTTAGCCGGGACGCCGCCGGGGCGGTCACGCAGGAGCAGATGATGCAGCGGGCCCGGCGCGAGGCCGCGGCCATCGCCAAGATCCGGCACCCCAACGTGGTGGCGGTGCACGACCGGGTCGAGTCCGGCAACCAGGTCTGGATCATCATGGACCTGCTCGACGCGCGGTCGCTCGCGGACCTGATGCGCGAGGAACGGCGGCTCTCGGTACGGCGAACGGCGGCGATCGGCCTCCAGGTGCTCAGCGGGCTGCGCGCGGTGCACGAGGCCAAGGTGGTGCACCGGGACGTCAAACCGGCGAACATCCTCTTCGCCAAGGAGGACTTCGCGATCCTCGTCGACTTCGGGATCGCGACATTCGACGGAGCCGCCCCGCTCACCAAGGCCGGTGAGCTGATCGGCACCTTCAAGTACCTGGCGCCCGAAATCCTCAGCCAGACCTCCCAGGAGTACCCCGCGACGGCCGCCTCCGACCTGTGGTCGCTGGGCGTCACGCTGTACGAGATGGTCGAGGGAAGGCACCCCTTCGACCGGCCGAACGAGTACGAAGTCCTGGTCGCCGCCTGCCGGTCCGCCCCGCTGCCGATGGAGTACGGAGAGGAACTGGCCGGCGTCGTCGGCCAGCTCATGGACAAGGACCCGACCCGTCGCCTGAGCGCCGAGGGCGCGGAGAACCTCCTCCGCGACATCCTCCGCAGGACGGCCCCGGTGCCGGTTCAGACGCCGGGGCCGGGGCCGGTACCGGGGCCGGACGGCGAGCCGGTGGTCCGGGAAACACGCAAGAACCAGGAGCGGGAAGAGCGGCGGAAGCAGAAAGCGGAGGAGTCCGGCTCCGAGGACCCCCGTCACCCCGTACCGCCCCGGCCCCTGTCCCCGCCCCGGCCGAAGAAGCCGGTCCCGTCGTGGCGGAAGCTCACGGTGGGCGTCGTCTGCGGTGCCCTGCTGCTCGGCGCGGGCTGGTACACCGTGGAGCGGATGCGGGGAACCGGCGAGGCGGAAGCGGGCAAACCGCCGGCCCGGGGTGCCCGGTCGGAGCCGTACATCAAGACGCACGACAGGCTGAACGTGGGTGTCAAGGCCGATCAGCCCGGGCTGAGCGAGCAGAAGAACGGCACGTACCAGGGGTACGAGATCGATCTCGCCTACGCGATCGCCAAGGAGATGGGCTACGAGCGCTCCCAGGTGACGTTCCAGACCGTGAGCACCGAGAACCGGAGCACGATGCTGCAGAAGGGCGACGTGGACCTGGTCATCGCCACCTACAGCATCACCGAGGAGCGCAAGCACGCGAAGGCCCCCGACTACAGCGTCGCGTTCGCCGGGCCGTACTACGTGGCGAGCCGGGGCTTCATGGTCCTCAAGAAGGCGAAGAGGGGAGCGATCGACGACTCCCGGATGCTCAAGGAGAAGCAGTACGAGGTCTGCACGGCGCGCAGCTCGACGTACGAGTCATGGCTGCCCACGGCCGGTTACCACATGACGGGTTCACTGCCGAACGGCTACGACCGGTGCGTCCGCGACCTGCTGGACCCGCGGTCGTCGGTGTACGCGGTGAGCACGGACGACGTCATCCTCGCCGGATTCGTCAAGCGCAACCCCGGCAGGCTGAAGCGGCTGGACAGCGGGCCGGGTGCGGAGGGGTACGGCGTCGCGATGAAACCGGACGAGAAGGGGCTGAAGAGCGAGGTGTGCGCCTCGCTGCGGAAGATCATGGACAACGGGGAGTGGCAGCGGCTGTTCAACAAGTACCTCGGCCCGCTGCTGGACCGGCCGGACCCGCCGAACAAACCGGAGATGACGGAGTGCACGTCCGCCTGACGTACCGGCCCGGCCCTCAGCGGTCGACCGTCCACGACGCGTCGGACGGCGGCCGCCCCGTGGCGAGGAGGTGGCGGACGATACGCAGTCCCTCGGCGAGCGGCACGGTGTCGGCGTCGGGGTACTCGTCCTCCTGCCCGTTGGCGAGTACGTAGCCGTCGCTCCACCCCTCCGCACCGGGGTCCGTGGCATGCTCGCCCGGGTCGCCGGGATGTTCGAGCAGCATCACCATGGCCCGCCCGGTGTTGCTCACGACGAACAGGGTCCGCCCGGACGCGCTCTCCAGCACCGATTCCAGCGCGCCGCCGGTGATCCGCGCCCGGAGCAGCTCCGTCACGTTCCCGGCGGAGACCACGGCGGCACCGCCGGCGAGAACCCACGATTCGACCATGCCCGCACACTCCCACATCCAGGACGGGGCCACCCGCGTCACGTGGCACCGCGGACCCGTCTCGTCGCCGCTCTCGCTGCGGCGCCCGGCGGTGATCGGTAGCCTCGCCGTATGGGTTTAGACATCACGGTGATGGTCGTCGACTGGTCATGGCTGGGCGAAGTGCCCGCGCATGAACGGCTGTCGAGGCTCTGGTGCGCCTGGGACGCCGACGAGACGGGGCTGTGGGACTACGAGGCACCCACGGTACGGGGCGACTGGGCGCGGCCGAAGGGGCCGGACAGCGACCGTTTCGCCGTCTACGAGTTCCTGTACACGCTCGGGTCGTACAAGCCGCACTTCTGGGCGACGCACCACTGGGACCACGTACGCGACCACGCCGACCCGTCGCTCCGCGCCGAACTGGACGACTTCCTGCTCGGCCTGATCTGGGACGGCCCGGACGGCGAATCGGGCCGGACGGACCTGGAGTTCTTCGCCGCGACGGCCGCCGCATCCGGCGACACGCCACCGTGCGGGACCAGCCTGCTGCTCGCCCGCTCACCGGAGGGCGTCCGCGAACTGGCCGCCACCTGGGAACGCGTACACCCGCTCCTCGACGGCCTGCGCGAACCGTTCGCGAAGCACACCGCGGCCGTGTCCTCCGACGGCCGGCCCGCCGACTTCGACCACGGCTTCGTCCACCTGCTGACGGAGTGGGCCCGCGTCCTCACCGAGGCGGCGGCGCGGGGATGGGGAGTCGTGGGGGTCAAGGGCTGACAGGCTCCGCCGCGCCGGCCCATCAGATGCGGGCATCGACGTACCGGGCGATCCGGATGACCCGGGGCGCGTCCTCGGGCGGCACCAGATGGTTGTTCTCCCTGACGTGGGCGAGGAACTCCGCGGGAAGTTCCACATGATGTGTCCGGACGTAGAACCAGAGGTCGCCACGCCAGATCCATTTCCCGTCGGAGAGGATGGAGTCGCCCCCGAGTACGGTGTGTCCGGAGCCGAGCACGTCCTCGGAGGTTCCCATGACGCTGAATATCTCGTGCCCGCGCCGGAGGTATTGTGCGATCCGCTCGGCGTCCTCGTAGGGTTCCGGCGCGAGGAAATCATGAATGCTTCCCCTCGGGGTTCCGAAAGAAGGGGGCCAGAGTTCCTGGAAGAAGTCGACGATCATCATGTCTCCGCCAGGGCGCCGCCCGAGCAGCGGAGTTCCGTGGCAGGGAATTGCTCAGACAAAGAAGTCCTCCGCGTCGGGGTCGGGTAGGCCCGTCAGGAATCGGGAGAACGCGTCCAGGGTGTTTCCGCCCAGAAAATAACCGCCGGTATGATGGAGATGGAAGAACCGTTCCCCTTCATCCACCAGGAGAATTCCGTACTCGGATGATTCGTATCCGACGGGGAATAGCTCCGTGCCCAGTCCGGACGAAAGCTCCCGGATCAGCCGTGCGTCGCCATCATATCCAACGGTCGGGTCCATGACCCAGGAACAGCGCTGCACCGTAGGGTGCTTGAGGGTGAGCAGCCCGAATGAACGGATCACGTGCACCGCGGCCGGTACCGGCCGCAGAGGACATTCCTGCCGCGCCGAGTCCCGCACCCGCACCTGAACGAGCTCCTCGGCCCGCGCCCCGAGGTCACGACCGGGTGCCCAGCCATGGGCGACGAGCCACTCACGTATGTCGGGTGTCAGTTGATCGGAACGCATCCGTTGTCTCCGTTGTCGCTTCGCCGGTGTCCGGTACGGGGGAACCAGCCGTGTCGGACCGGTCAGTCGCACCCGGGTCCGGGACGCGGACGAAGGAGTCCTCCGCGTCCAGGGGAGCGGTCCTGTCCAGGAAGCGGGCGAGCGCGTCCGCCATGCTCGCGCCCATGTAGTAGCCCCCGGTGTGGTGGAGTTGGAAGACGCGTCCGGATCTGTCGGCCAACAGGATTCCGTACTCCAGGGCTTCGTAGCCGATGGGAAAGAGCTCTGTGCCGAGCTCGGCGGCCAGCTCCGCGATGGCCGTGGCGTCGCCCCGGTACCCGAACGTGGGGTCCATGATCCACGCCGATTCCGGGTCGGTGGGGTGGGCGATGCGCAGTTCACCGTAGTGGCGCATGATGCGAACCGCTTCCGGCGGGGGAGTCAGGACGATCCCGTGCTCCTCGGCGTCCAGCACCCGGATCCGAACCCATTCCTCGGTGCGGGCACCGATGTCGCGGTCGGCTGACCACTGGCATGTGGTCAGCCAGGCACACACCTCGGGCGTCAGCCGGTCATGATTCAACGCCGGTCTCCTCGGGGTCCCGAAGGGTGAAGGCCGACGAGTGTATCCACTGGTGTTCGACCCCTTCGCCGTGGAAGCTACCGCCCCGTGCCTGCTTGCCAGTTCTTCGTGGGCCGCCCCTCCTCGTCCCACTGGCGGTCGGCGAGCATGGGGCCACCGGTCTCGGGGAACTCCCTCTCGGCAGCGAGCACACCGTTCGGATGCCGTTCCCTGGACACGCCGACCGCGCGTCCTCCGTGTGCCGTCCCCTCGGACCGGAGGGTGCCATCCTCGTACCACTCACGGCTCGGGCCGTGCCGCACTCCCGCCACGTAGGAGTCCAGGCTGACCGGAGCGCCGCCCAGGCGCTCCTCCACCTCGCCGGTGAAGGGCTCTCCGCGGTGCAGCAGGCGCTGGCCCTGGTTCATGTCGACTTCGGGGGCGTCGATGTCGATGCGTCTCATGCGGCTCCCCGGCCCGGTTCCCCTTCGGCCTGCGACCGGATCCGGCGTCCTCCTGGTGCGGAGTCGGAACCGGGCGGGGTCACCCCTGGTCGGCGTGCCACTTCTTTGTCGGGTTCCCGTTCTCGTCCCACTCGGTGATCTCCAGCTGCCGGAGTCCGTTCGCGCTCATGAGTACCCGCGAGGCGAGTCTCCCGTTGGGGTGCCAGTCCTTGGCCTCGCCGACGGGGAAACCGGCCCGCAGCGTTCCCTCGGACCTCGGTGTCCCGTCCGCGTACCACTCCTTGGACGGTCCGTCCTCGATCCCGTCCTTGTAGGTGACGAGGCTGACGAGCGTGCCGCGCTGGTACTCGATGAGCTCGCCGGTGAATCTCCGCCCCTGGTAGGAGACGACCTCGCCCTCGTCCATCTCGCATTCCGGGTCGTCGATGTCGACGCGGGAAAGTGCCATGACAGCCTCCGGTCCTCGGGCCCGGGCGGGTCCTTGAGGGTGAGCGGGCCGGGTGCACCGTTGACGTGCACCGCGGTCGGTACGGGCCACGGGGCGCGCTCCTGGCGCTCCGTGGCCCGTACCTGGACGACGATCCTCGGCCCGTGCCTCGTGTCCCTTCCGGGCGCCCCGGGTCAGTTCCCGGCCAGCTCCCGCAGCGTCGCGAAGTCGCCCGCGTCGGCGGGGGCGGCTCCTGCGGCTTGCCCGGCCACGGGATCCGACGGGGCGCCGGCCAGCTCCGCCAGTGCGGCCGAGGGGGACAGCCCGCGGTCGTACGCGGCCTGCAGGCGGTCCAGCCAGATCAGGCCGGCCCGGTAGCCGTCCATGTCGGCGGCGTCCCGCGGCTCAAAACTGGCCGCGTTCTCGGCGTCCGAGGCCCAGAGGTATCCGAGGAGGCCCTGCCCGCCGAGCACCGGAAGGTACTGGACGGGGCCGGTGGCCTCGCGCCGGTAGGAGGCCGTGAACTGCGGGGTCTGGCTGAAGATCCCGTTGCGGTAGGGGATCTCGAACCGGCCCCACACGTCGGACGGCGACCCGTCGTCGTCCTCGAAGTGGTTCTCGACGCCCGTTTCGGTGGGGATCCCGAACCAGGTCGGGTCCTCGGGGTCGGTCTCCAGGCCGAGGGCCTCGGAGAGGTCCGCCAGGGCCGCGGCCAGGCGCGGCTGGTTGCGCGTGAAGACGTCGTCCTGCTCGCGCCCCCGGAGGTCGTACGGCATCCAGGCGTCGGAGAACGTCGTCAGCTCCACGTGGAAGAAGCTCTCGGACACGTCGACCGCGAGCCGGAACAGCCCTTCGACCGCCTTGGCCCCGGCGGACGTCTCGACGAGGCCGTCACAGGACGCGGACAGCTCCACACCGCCCACCTCGCCGTCGCCGATCCTCCGCACGATCGTCGGTACGAGGGCGTCGTCGGCCGGGAGATCCGCTCGGAGCACGAAATCCTGGCGCCCCGGCTCCGGAACCAGAACGGTCACCTTTCCGCCGTGGGGGGTACCCAGGTGGTGGCGGCCGAGGACGCCGAGTGCCGTGGAGAACCTGCGGGCGGCTTCCTGGACCAGGTCGGTCTCATGCCCGGGATCGCCCCAGGACCATCGGGCGACGGGGGTGGTGGCGATCAAGGCCGTCCTCCTGGCATGAAGTTGGAACCGGGCGGATACATGAGTGTGCCGTCCTCGACGCGGAGCACGACGGTCACGCCCTTCTCGTTGTGGATTCTGGTGAGGTCCTTCTCGACCCCCTGGGCGAGCATGTCCGCCATGGTGCCCTTGGTGTCGACGACGAACACCTTGACGTCCGCTCCCGAGTCGGCGAGCTGCCCGATGTTCTGCCACATCTTGGAAGTCACCTTCTTCGGGTTCGCGACTTCCTTGAACTGGTAGCCGTAGACCTTGCCGTCGGCGTCCCTGGCCATGACGTCGAGGTCCGTCCTGGCACCGGTGGTTACGTCCGGCTTGATGACGACATCCTTCTTGATCTCGAAGCTGATGTCCGTCACCCCGCTGTTCTGCAGGCGCTCGGCCAGCCGGAGCTGTTCGATACCGCCCGACATCCCATTCTTCTGGGTGAAGCTGGACACCACCTGATCGTAGTTCGTCAGCCCCTTGAACCGGCCGGAGGCAATCAGGTTCGCCATCTCCTGGCCCGAGGGATGGTCGGCCAGGTTGGCCAAGGCCTTGTCCAGGTCACCGGGTTTGACCTTCGAGCCGCGCATCTGGTCCCGGATGAGCTGTTCGGTCTTGCCGCCGAGCTCCATGGGGCCGGACTCGTGGGACGGCCTGTCCCAGTTGCCGGGCTCGCCGGGGCCGTCACCTCCGCCGGGACCGTCGCCGTGGCCGCCGGGGCCGTCGCCGCCAGGACCGTCTCCGTGGCTGCCACCAGGGCCGTCGCCGTGACTGCCGGGGCCGTCCCCATGACCGCCGGGACCGTCTCCGTGGCTGCCAGGGCCGTCGCCATGGCTGCCGGGGCCGTCCCCGTGACTGCCGGGACCGTCTCCGTGGCTGCCACCAGGGCCGTCGCCGTGGCTGCCGGGCGGTTCGTGGCTGGCGTTGGGGCCGTGGCCGAGGTCGTCGGCGTGGCCGCCGGGGAGGTTGTCGCCCGCGTGCCCGCCCGGAAGGTTGTCGCCGAGGTGGCCCGTGGGCAGGTTGTCGCCGACATGGCTGCCCGGGAGGTTGTCGCCGAGATGGTTGCCGGGGAGGTTGTCGCCGAGGTGGACGGGGTCGCTGATGTCGCTGCCGAGATGGACGACGTTGTCGCCCGTGTGGGCGCCGGCGTGGGCGACGTTGTCCGCCGTGTTCGCCCCGACACCGACCAGGGCCGGTTCCTTGGCCGGACCGTCGGGGTGCGGGGTGGTCGAGTCGGTGTGCGGAGTGGTCGGGCCGTTGCCGTCCGTGTGCGGGATGGTGGGCGACGCCTCCTTGGGGGCGTCGCCTGCGTGCTGGACGATCTTGCCGTCCTTGTCGAGGAGGTTCCCGTCGTTGTCGAAGTACTGGCCGGGATTGTCCGGAGCGCTCGGGAGCTTGGTGGTGTTCTCCGGGATGACGGGGACGTCGTCGGGGAACTTGACGTTCCCGCCGGGGAGTTCGACACCCCCGTCGGGGATCTTCGCCCCGTCGGGGAGGTGGAAGGTGCCGTCCGGCAGCATGGTCGAGCCATTGGGCAGGGTGACCGCGTTGTCCGGGAGTTTGGGGATCTCGATGTTGGAGATGCCCTTGAGGCCCTTGGTGATGTCGCCGATCTTGGAGAGTCCGGTGCCGGCGCCCTTGGCGAT
>NZ_JBIVPT010000021.1:0-117069 GCF_044754785.1 Streptomyces sp. NPDC092952
GACCAGGTGGGTCGTCGAGCGCACCTTCGCCTGGCTCCACCAGTTCAAACGCCTGCGGATCCGCTACGAGATACGAGCCGATCTCCACCTCGGACCACTCCAACTCGCCTGCAGCATCATCTGCTTGCGAAGACTCCGAACCTCATTTTGAAATGATCAGTAAGGGCAGGTTCCTGACCCGACGAACTGGCGCGTGCCGGTGTACGAGTCGTAGACGGCGACAGACCAGTGTGTGTATTGCCAGCTCTTGTTGTTGCGGAACTCGAGCGTGAGTTTGCGGCAGACAGCCTCCTCGGCTGTGCCTCTGAGGTTGGACTGGGAGGCGTGGCTGGTGAAGCGGCTGTTGGGGTCGTCGGTCCAGACGTAGGCTGCGTTTTCGATGGGGTCGAAGCCGAGGCTGATGCCGTCGTTGAGGGTGATGGGGTCGTCGTTCGTCTCGGTGGTGTTGGTGTTCCAGGTGGCGACGATGGCCTTGACCGTGGCGTCGGCGACGCGGATCTCCGCCTTGTCGCTGCTGGGGATCTCGGCCGTGGCCATGCCGGATTCGTCTCCGTGCCACTGGCCGGCTATCTCTGAGATGCAGCCGTCAGTGGCCTCCCCGTAGCCGAGGGACGTTGCATCGAGCTCGGATGTCTTCCAGTAGATGGCGAAGCGGCCGTAGGGCCAGGTGGTCGGATCGTTCTTGAGACGATGCGCGAGGGTGGAGCAGGCTGCCATCTCACCGGCCCTGCGAAACACTTCCTGGTAGTTCTCGGGCAACTGCGGGACGGGACCACCGGTCACCATCACGGTCTGTGCCCGCTGGTTGAACGTGATGGTGGGCTTCATGAAGTCCATGTCCTTTGTGGCCAGCATGGACGTCATCCGGTCCCGGATTGTCTTCTCGGCGTCCCGTTCTTCGGTGCTGCCGGCGGTGGTGCTTGCTCTCCACTCGTCCGGGTGAGGTTGGGTTTCGTCGTCGGATCTCCTGTAGGCGGGATTGGCTACCCCGGCGAGTGGATCTTTGGGGATCCTGATGGTTCGCGGATCGATCGCAGGGGTGGACGTGGTTTCGGCAGGCGGGCCGGAAGCCGTGGTTGCAGAAGCGCTGACCGGAGCGGATGTCTTGGCGGAGGGTGTCGCAGGAGTGGTGCGGTCGGACGTAAGGGCCACCTCAGCACGGTCGCCGCTGGTGTAGGAGGCGGCGATTCCACCCGAGGCGGCGGCGACGGCGATTGCGGTGGCGGCGGCCATGAGCGCGCGCCTGCGTCTCGAGGGCTTGGGCAGGCTCCAAGCGGGGTCTTCCACGCTGGGGAGGTTCCATGCAGTGGTGAGGTGGTCACCGATCCGCGTCGGCCCAGGGTCGGCGGTTGCGCCGAGAACCTGGGTTGCCTGGCGGGCCAGGAGCCGCTCGCATTGCTCTGCTGCCGCGTCGGCGCTGATTCGCTCGGCGGGGTTCTTTGCGAACGCCTTCGTCAGGGGCTCGCGCAGTTCGTCGGGGAGGCCGTCGAGATCGGGTTCCTCGGACATGACGCGGTAGGCGACCACGTCGGGAGCTCCGGTCCCGAAGGGGAGGCGTGCCGTGGCGGCGTAGGCAACGAGCGTGCCCCAGGCGAACATGTCGCCCTCGGGTCCGGCGGTGCCGGTGCGGTAGTGCTCGGGGCTGATCCAACCGGGGGTGCCAGTCATGACACCGGTCCGGGTCACGGAGGTGCCGTCGGCGGCGTGTGCGATACCGAAGTCCAGGACCCGGGGGCCGGCCGGGGTGAGGATGACGTTCTGCGGTTTCACATCCCGGTGGACGACTCCGGCGGCGTGGATCGCGGCGAGGGCCTGGGCAGCGCCGGTGGCGAAGGCGTACAGGGTGGCGCCGGTGAGCGCTCCGTGGGCGGCGAGATGCTGGTCGAGGGTGAGCCCGGGCGCGTAGGTGGTAGCGAGCCAGGGGGTCTCGGCATCCGGGTCTGCTGCGAGGAGGGGTATGAGGCACGGTCCGTGCACGCGAGAAGAGAGCTGGACTTCTCGGCGAAAGCGGGCCCGGAATTCATGGTCCTCGGCCTGTGCGGGGTGGATCACCTTCACAGCGACACGGAGGCCAGCTGGATCGAGACCGGCGTGGACAGTGCCCATGCCACCCGAGCCGAGACGGCCGATGATCCGGTAGGGGCCGACCCGCTTCGGGTCACCCGAGCGGGCAGGCTGTACCCGCCCGTCTACGCGAGCGATGCTCACAGGGTGTTCGTTCCTCTTCTGCGATGGAGCGCCATGAGGCTGACACACACCCATGAATGGAGTCCCCAGCCCAGGAACGGGATGGTATCGGCAGACTGCCTCGAAGGGCGGGGCAGTTCGCTGCTTCGTTGTCGCTCGCAAGGATCGCCGAGGGGCATGGGGCTGGGCCCGGACATGAGTTGGGGACCACACGGTATGCGCGACGGTGCACGACGGGCCGTCACGTGCACTCAGTGCACCCGGATTAAGTCTGCTATATCCAGAAAATACCCTTGACCCTCACTCCTGGGGGTCAAGGGGGGCGCAGGTTCAAATCCTGTCGTCCCGACTGTGCGGAAACGCGAGTCGGAGGCCGTTCTCTCATCCGTGAGAGGGCGGCCTTTCGTGCGTCCGGGAGCGTGGTGGTCGCGGCCCTGCTGGTCGGGGCGGTCGGCAGGCGGAGTGTGCGGCTAGGCGAGCCGGACACTCCCAGCGTGCGACCGCACGCTGCCCCGCGGGGCAGCGGCAATTTCCGCGCTCCTCTGCCCGCGTTCGAAACGCTCCATGGCCTGGAGCCGTGACCGCTCCCGCGTAGCTCTCCTGGCATCGGTCAACCCGCAGCCCTGCGTGTGCACACCACAGGGCGGCCGGTGCCGACGTCCAACTGCCGGGCGAACGGCACCGACATCACGCGATCAAGTTCAGTAGCTTCGGATCATTTGCAGTTCGCCGAGCTCGGATGGGGGCGTGTCCGGGCCGTTCCAGCCGACCCAGCGGGTTCCACTGATGTCGGCGACGAGTGCGGAGTCAACGCTCCAGAAGCTGTGGCTGGGCTCTTCGAAGACGTACCAGCCGTCCAGCCAGAGCGGGATCGACTGCTTGGGCAGGGCCGCCGACTCGTCAGTGGTGGCGAGGTTGCGGCATCCGAGGACCGTTTCCTGGAGCACGAAGCTCGTAAGGAACTGTTCGAGAGATGGTGTCAGCGGGGTGTACTCGTCTTCCGATTCGTCGTCCCACATCCAGTGGGCGTTGCTCAGCACGACGGGTGCCGCTGGACTGCCGACCGTAACGCGACATGTCCAGCTTTCTTGGTTCTCGGTGAGGAATTCGACCATTCCCTCGTGAAGGCTCAGAGCCTCGGCGGGGACGAGCACATCTTGTTGCTGGAAGATTCCGGGTGATTCCGGCAAGTGCTCCTCCGGATTTGGGCCGGGCCAGCGTCCGGCATGACGGTACAGGCGTTGGAGCGGAGCTGGGAGGAAAGCGGGTATTTCCGTCTCGGTCAGGCCGTAGCCCGGTTGACGTGGGCCGTGCCACGCGGTGATGAAGTCTTCAAGCCACTCGACCGAACCATCCGATGCTCGCATGAAGCCACAATAGACACATCCGAATGGGGGTGTGGGGCGGTTGGACGGGGCGTCGGTGGTCGCTCGAGCGCAGGCGTGATTGCTTCTCAGGGGGCGTCAAAAAGAGCGTTTCGTCCGGGCGGGCTGTTCGGCAACTCGGGTGGCTCGACCGTTTTGATCGGGCTGATCGAGCCCTTCATGGACTGGGTCGTGTGGCTATCAGGCGGCTGCTGTCCCGTGGTTTTCCTCGCTTCGCCGCCCGGCATCCCGCAACTATGCGGCCGCCGATCAGGAAGTGCGAACAAGTCACGGTTTAGCGCAATGCCGGGGAGGTCGTCCGTGACACACACAGAACGAGCACATACGTGAAGGGTGCGGTGAGTCGGATACGGGTGGGGCCGACAGCGGCAAGAGCCGCCATCACGGCCTCGCCCTGGATGCAGGCGGCAGAACGTTGCTGTCGCGGCGGGCCGCCGACGACGAGTCCGACCCGCTGAAGCTGATCGGCGACGTCCTGGCCCCGGCCGGCGGTCGTCAGGTCACGTGGTCATCGACATGACCGGCTGGGAACCCTCCTTGCTGCTGGTGGCGGCCCGGAGGAGTCCGACTCGCCCGATGGCCCGGCACCGGCCCGGGCCGCTTCCCGTTCGGGCCGTGCCACCCCGAGTCGGCTCCAGCTCCACCACCCGCTTCGCCTCCAGTGCCCCGGCCCTGGAGGCGTGGCGCCGCTCGGCGACCCGCCGCCCGAGCGGATACCCACCGGTGAAGTCCCCGTGATCGATATTCGCATATGGGGCATAGTCTGGGGAATCCCTCCCTCCTTTTGTGGAACTGTTGACACGGGTGATCATCGGAGCCTAGGTTTTTGAGCGGTAAGTTCTGGCGTTCGGCGTGGAAACTCGTAGCGGATATTTCTTCCTCGCAGGAGCACGGGGCATTGGGCCTCGGGAAATATCCGTTACTTTCCATGCGCGCCCTGACTATGAATGGGAGTTGCATCATGAGCACGGATCTCCTCATCGCAGCGGCTGACGAGGAACTGAGCGACCTCGACCTCGACGTCCATTTCATGTCGAGTGGCGACGTGGCTGACCAGATGTACAGCTGTGCGGTCGACAGCATGGGCAACGGGTCCAGCACCTCCAATGGTTGGCGCACCTGCTGCGCGTAATCATCCCCTGAGGGATATTTAGAAATGTCGGGCCTGTGAAAAGAGGCTCAGTCCTCTTTTTGCAGGCCCGACGGCTCGTTCTTATGGAGGCAGGGTTGAAGGCCGGTTACTTCACTTCACGAGAACCGCTCATGCTTCGTGCGGTGGCCACTTCTCGAAGCCCGGAAGAAATTCCCTCGACTCCGGCGAGCGAAACGTACGACTTCTGCGACTCCGATCTCCTGGAGCAAATCCGGCTCCTGGCATCGGACCAGCGCCTCCGTGACGCCGTGGCGGTGTCGAGCCCGTCTCTCGACAAGACGTTGGAGCGGCTGCTCGAAGGCGCGGAACTGCCGCGGAAGCGCGTGATGAAGATGGCCGTCTCGCTCACCAAGTACGCCCTGCGCATAGCCGGCCGGCCGACACCTTTCGGCCTGCACGCCGGAGTCTCCGTGCTGGAAACGGCGGACACCGCGCGTGTGGAGTACACGGAACCCCGTGTGAGGGCACGGTTCGACGAGGCGTGGTTCTCCGAGGTGGCGCGGACCCTGCTGGCATACCCGAGCGTGCGTCACGCGCTCACAGTCGTCGTCACCAACCTCGGCCACGTCCGCGGGGACAGGCTCGTGCTGCCCAGCACGAAAGCCCCGGACGGCTCGGGGGAGAAGGGCAGCGGCCAGGCGAGCATCCGCATGACCCCGCTCCTGGCCACCGTGCGTGAGGAGGCGGCGGAGCCGGTCGGGTACGCGGAGCTGGTCGACCGGCTGGCCGGCACCCTGCCCGATACCACGGCCGAGCAGGTCGACCGCTACCTCCTCGGACTCGTGCGGAACGGTGTCCTGCTCACCTCGCTGCGCTCCGACCTCCTCGACGAGTTGCCGCACGACGGCACCTGCCCTGAGTCCGACACGATGCGAGAGCTCCGTACCCGCCTGCGGCGTTACGAGGAGCGCCCGGACTCGGCGGAAGGGATCGAGGAGCTCAGGACCGCCTCCCGTACGGCCAAAGGCCTCGCCGAGACGGCCAAGGGTGCCATCCAGGTGGACTTGGACCCGGGGATCCGGGCGGCTGTCCCGCCCGGCGTGCTCGCGGAGATCGAGTCGTACGCGTCCTCGATGTGGCGCATCACCCCCGACGAGCCGTCGCACCCGCACATGGTGTCGTACTTCTACGCGTTCATGGACCGCTACGGCAAGTACGGGGCGGTCCGGCTCGAACAGCTCATCGACTCGCACCGAGGTCTGGGCTTCCCCACCGGATACCGCCACCCCCTCGTCAACTCCCGGGTCTTCCCCGACTTCACGGGCACGAAGGACGAGCTCCGCCGGGCACGGCGCGAGGAACACGTGGCCGTGCTGCTGCACCGCGGACTGACACACCCGGACGGAGAAGTCGTCCTGGACGAGTCCGATGTGGAACTGCTCGCGGACAGCACGGAAGCACCCCCGTACGACATGGATCTCTGCTTCCAGCTCAAAGCCCGGGACACCGACGCGCTGAACGCCGGTGACTTCGAGCTGGTCTCGTCACCGCTGGTGGGCGCGCGTGTCATGGGCGCAACCATGGGGCGGTTCGCGGAACTGACCGGCAGCGTGGACCGACTTGCCTCGCTCTACCCGTCCGACGGCTCCTCCGGCATCCACGCGCAGGTCTTCTTCGAGCCGACCTCGACACGCGCCCGCAACGTGATGCGCACGCCGCGCCTCGTCCCCTTCACCCTCCCGCTCGGCACCTTCGTCGGCCCGGAGGACGGCGGCCGGCCCATCGACTGGCGAGAACTGGTCGTCCACTCCGACGGAACGAGGCTCCGCCTCCACTGGCCGCGTGAGGACACGGAGGTACGCCCCTTCGTTCCGCACATGCTCGCGCTGCAGGGGGGCGCGCCGAACCTGGCGAGGTTTCTCAGCGAACTGCGCTACACGAGCGGTCGGAAGGTTTGGCGCGAATGGAACTGGAAGGGGTACGACGCGCTGCCCGTGCTGCCGCGCGTCCGTATCGGCAAGGTCGTCGCCTTTCCCAGGACTTGGCGTGCGACTCCCGCCCTGCGCCAGGCCGCGGTTGACCCTTCGGCCTGGCACGAGGCGGTCCCGCGGTGGCGGGAGGCGTCCCGCGTCGACCGGCGGGTCGGCGTCGTGGACCAGGACCGCGTCTACACCCTGGACCTCGACGACGCCTTCCACCGCGAGATCCTCCGTCGTGACCTGCTCAAGGGCGGGATCACGCTGATGGAGGGACCGGGCGCGGGCGAGGAGGACTTCGGCTGGCTCCAGGGCCGGTCCAACGAGATCGTGGTACCGCTGCGCGGGAGGTCCGGCACGGACGATCCCCGGCCGCCGCATCCGCCGGCAGTGATCGAACCCGTGCGCCACGATCTCGGCGGCGACTGGGCGTACGTACGGCTGTACGCCGACCTCGACACCCACGACGAGCTGATCGCGCGCCATCTGCCGCAACTGATAAGGGAGATGGCCGATCTGGCCGACCAGTGGTTCTTCATCCGTTTCAACGATCCGGAACCGCACATCCGTCTGCGTCTGCACAGCGCCGACGCGAGGACGACGGGACGGATGTATGAGCGGCTGCACGAGAACCTGCGAGCACTCATGCGCAGGGGTCTCCTCCGCCGCGCCGGTGCCGAGTCCTACGAGCCGGAGGCCGAGCGCTACGGCGGGCCCGAGGCGCTGTCGCTCGCCGAGAGGATCTTCTGCGTCGACAGCCAGGTGGCCGTCAACCAGATCCGCCTGTTGAACCGTGGCAAGGCCCTCGACGTCGCCGCGAACACAGTCCTGGTAGCCGACTACGCGGCCCTCCTGGAGGCTCTTGGGGTGGACTGGACCACGTGGGCGGCGGAACGGTTCATGAAGTCCAGGGACGGGGCCGTCGGGCGTGACCAGATCGACGAGGTGTGCCGGATCGTGACGGCCAAGGACGTCGCACGAAGCGTCACCGAACGCCTTCCGGCGCTCGACCTGGTACGGGCCTGGGGAGACAACGCCGCCGCGCGCGGCTACGGCGAGAGCATCTCGCGGGACCCGTCCCGGTTCTCCGAGAAGCAGCAGAACTACGCCATCTCCAGCCTCCTCCACATGCAGCACAACCGTCTTGTCGGTGTGAACCCGGAGAACGAGGAACGGAGCCTCATCCTGCTCGGCCACGCGGCGCGAAGGCTGCGACACCGATGACCGACAGAACCAGCCGTGTGCGCCGGGTCTGCCAGGACGTCTCGGCCGCACTCGTCGACCCCGAGTCCGTCATGAGGACGTTCACGAACTCGCTGGGCGACGACGCGACCCCGGCGCAGCTGGAGGCGCAGATGCGGAGCCTGGGCAGCGGGCTGCCCGGCGTGGCCCTCCTCTTCGGCGACTGCGCACCTCCCGGCCTGCGGATGGACCGCGTGTCACACCGGCATTTCACCGCGGCCGTCCAGTTGCTGCAGCGCGGTTCGGCCGGTGACCCCGGACTTCACTCCGGGCTCAGCGGCCTGGCGTTGTCGATCCTTCTGTGCCGTGGGAACGGCAACGGGTACGGAAGCGCCCTGCAACGGATCGACGCCTCCCTGGGCGCCGTCGTGGCAGCGGTGCACACCTCCGTCGCACACGATCCCATCGGGGACCGGGCCCGCTTCGACGCCATCAGCGGTCTGGCGGGCGTGGGCCGGTACGCCCTGTTGAGGGGCGCCCCGATGCGGGACACCCTCGTGTCGGTCCTGAAGGCACTGGTCGCTCTCGGAGAGAGTCGTTCCGTCGACGGCCACCGCATCCCCGGTTACTGGACGCTGACCAGACCGCGCGGCGGGCTCGTCGCCTCGCCACGCGACGGCAACCTCAACCTCGGCATGTCGCACGGCATCGCCGGCCCGCTGGCACTTCTGGCCCTCGCCCACGAGCAGGGGGTGTCCGTACCCGGGCAGATGCAGACGATAGAGACGCTGGCCGCCGTCTACCGGGATCGTGTCCGGACCGGGGAGCACGGCGTCTACTGGCCCGACTTCATCCCGTGGGACGCCTGGTTTTCCGGTGACGGCGACGAGGAGGGCGGAAGAACGGCGTGGTGCTACGGCAGTCTCGGCATCGCCTCCGCGCTGCGTCTCGCGGCGGACGCGACAGGCAGGGAGGAACTGCGCCTGCTGGCCCATTCCGCCGTGGAATCCCTGGTCCGCGTACCGCTGGACCAATGGCCGGTGCGCAGCGCCGGGCTCTGCCACGGCTGGGCCGGTGCGCTCAACTGCCTCAAGTTCTTCGCGACGGGGCCACGGGCCGAGGAGGTGAACCGCGTTCGTGGAGAGATCGCTGACGTGGTTCTCCGGCTCTACGACGAACGGGAACCCTTCGGGTTCGGATACCCGGACGAAGACGGCCGGACGACACTCGCGCTCCCGGGATTCCTCGACGGCGCCACCGGCGTCGTCCTGGCACTGGACGCCTATGCCTCGGGAAGCACCGAGGCGACGCCGTGGGACGCGGCTCTCCTGCTGGCCTGACAGCAGCCCGGCGGACGATCGGAACAGGTGGGAAAGACAGACATGCGGTGGTCAGGGAGATTCCGAATGCCGCGGCCGGGCCGCGCACGCGCACTGACGACGACCGAGCAGATCAGCGCGATCACGCACCTGGTCGCAGCTCTTGAGTCACTGACGAACGAACGCCGGGCGCGCAACGCCCCTCTCGTGGACTGGGACCTGGTCCGTGAGGAGTTCGCGTGGGCACCTCCCCCGGTGCAACGGGTCCTGGACTTCGTGGGCAGGCCGCGGGTGAGCCGGTCGATCCAGATCGCCCGCGTGGCCGCGGCGGCGACGCTCGTGGTGCCGTCGACCGGGCGCCGGACCAGAGCGGCCGCCGGGTCCTTCCTCGCCCTGTCCTCCCTGGTGGTCAATCCTCGCCAGCACTTCGGAACGGACGGATCCGACCAGGTGGCCTTCACGGTGCAGGGGGTCGCTGCCGTGGCCCGGCTGAGCGAGCGGCAGCCGAAGGTGGTCGACACCTGCCTCTGGTTCATCGCACTCCAGTCGGCCCTGTCGTACTTCGCGGCCGGCGTGACCAAGCTCGCCGGGCCGGGCTGGCGTTCGGGCGAAGCGCTGCCCGGCATCCTGAGGACCGAGATCTACGGCGACGAGGGGGCGTACAGGCTGACGCGGCGTTTCCCGGAGCTGTCGAAGTACGCGAGCCACGGGGTGCTGTTGTTCGAGTGCGCCTTCCCCGTGATCTTTATGGCGAAGGGGAGGGCGGCCCCTCTCATGCTGGCCGTCTCCGGCTCCTTCCACCTGGCCAATGCCCGGGTGATGGGGCTCTCGCGCTTCGTGTGGGCCTTCTGCTCCACCTATCCCGCGGTCCTCTACGTGACGCGTCCGAACGCGATCGGCACAGCGGAGGGACTCCGTGGACACCAGGGATGACGCGCTGCCGCGCCTGATCGCCGCGGTGTTCGGTACCGCTCTGCTCACCGGAGCCGTCGCGCAGCGGCGGACGTCCCGCCGGGTCGCGCGGGGAACCGGTTCGGAGCTATTCGTGCGCACCGACAACGGCAACACCGTCGCGTACCGGTTCCGGCGCACACCTCGCCCGGCGCTCGCCACGGACCCCGTGGTGGCGCTTCTGCCGGATCTGGGCGACACCGTGGAGCGATGGAGCGCGGTCGAGGACGAGCTCGGCGACGACTTCTCGGTCCTGGCGGCCAACCGCGCCGGATACGGCAGGAGCCGTTTCGGGAGCACCACCGCGTTCACTCTCGACCTGCTCGTGAAGGACACCGCGGACCTGGTGCGGGTGACGTGCGGGGGCCGTCGCGTGGTGCTGGTCGGCCACGGACTCGGTGGGCTCCTCGCCCTGCGGGCCGCGGCGGAGGCGCCCCAGCTGGTCGGCGGAGTGCTGGTGATCGATCCCCGGTACCCCGGCGAGCTGCACCGGTCGAAGCTGCTTCGATCGCTCTCCGAGCAAACCGGGTTCGGCTTCACCCTGATGCCGCAGTCGCTGCGCTCCGGCCTGTCCCCGCTGCTGATGGCGCCCCCGTGGATCGAACAGGTCCCCCGACGCGTGAGATCGCTCTGCCTGGATCAGTACCGCGCGGCCTCGACCTGGACCGCTGCGGAACGCGAATGGCGGGCCGCACATCGTGAACTGGCCGAGCCGGGCACGATACCGAAGGTCCCCGTCCCGGTGTCCCTGCTCATGTCGAGCCCCAGGAACGCCGAGAGCCTCGCATACCAGGAGATGCACGCGGAGCTCATGGACCTGCCGGACTTCGCCGGCACCACGGTCCTCGACGACATCAGGCGAGAAGCAGTGCCGCACCAGGAAGGAGCGAAGAAGATCGCTCAGGGGACAAGACGCTTCCTGCACGACCTCTACGGGGCGGAGGCCGACCGTTGAACCGCAGTGTCCTCGACCGTTCCGTCCAGATCGCTCTCGCGGGCTGGTTCACCGCGACGGTCCTCAGCCAGCATCCCCACCGGGTGTTCGACGGGCTGCGGCGGTTCGACCGTCTCGGCCTCATCCCGAACTGGCGGTTCTTCGCGCCCATCCCCGCACAGCACGACTACGTCGTGCTCTACCGCCTCGTGCACGCCGACCGCTCGACCGGCGGGTGGCAGCGGCCGTCGCAACCGTACGAGAGGGGCTGGACCTCCGTTCTGTGGTCCCCGCAGCGGCGGAACGTCAAGTCCGTTCTCATGGTCTGCGGCAAGTTGAGCGGAGTCGTCGCGTCCGCCGGTGTTCAGGGGATCACGGAGAACCATCTGTACCGAATCCTCCGAGAGTACGTCCGCGCCGAGATCGCGTCGTGCGCCGCGAGCGAGCGGGAGAACGCCGCGGCGTTCCAGTTCGTCGTCGTCAAGAGCGGTGGCTACGATCCGGGCGTCAAGCCCAAGTTCATCTTCTCCTCGCCGTCCGTTCCGCTGTGACCGCGGCCGGATTTCTCTTGTCCACACATGGGAGTTGATGTGCGAAGAAACACGATGACGCCTGCCATCGGGCTCATGATGCCCGTCGGAGGCGCACGGATGCAGGCCGTCCTGCCCTATGCCGCGCTCGCTCAGTCGAGGGGCGGGCGCACGCTCTGGCTCGGCCAGGTACTGAGCGGCGACACACACCATCCGTTCATCCACGCGGCGGCGGCCGGATTCCCGGTTTCCGCGGGCATCGGTGTGTCGCTGATGCCGCTGCGGCATCCTTACGACGCGGCTGTCCAGGCCCAGTCCGTGGCCGCCGCGACCGGGCACCCGGTCGTCGCCGGCTACGGTCCCGGCAGCGTTTCGTTCCAGAAGAGGCTTCTGGGCGCGCCCTACCGAAGCCAGCTGGGGGCGGTACGGGAGTACGTGAGCATCCTGAAAGGGCTGCTGGACGGGGGAGAGCTGGCTGTCACGGGCGAGTACTTCTCCTTTCACGGCAGACTCCCCAAGGTCACTCGCCCCCGGGTCGAAGTGGGCCTGGGCGTGCTCCGGCCCGGGATGGCGCGGCTTGCCGGAGAGGAGGCCGATGTCGCGATCACCTGGCTGGCGCCCGCCGCGTACATCCGTGACGTGATCCTGCCGGCGCTGCGGGAGGGAGCGGCCGCTCGCGGCCGTGCGGTCCCGCGCGTCGTCGCGATGGTGCCCGCCGCGCTCGACAAGGCCGGTCGTGCGGGGGAGGAACTCGTCCTGGCCGGAAACCGGACCCATCTCGGTCTGCCCCACTATCAGGACATGCTGAGGCAGGCCGGCATGGACACCGACGTGGAGGCGGACCCGGTGAAGGCGGCGAGGGCCCTCATCGACGGCGGTGCCTTCCTGTACGGGGACGCGACCGAGCTGAAGGACCGCGTGGCCGAATACGCGGCGGCCGGAGTGGACGAAGTCGTGGTCAGCGCCGGTGGTGTGGTCGCCCTCGAGGGGCCACGGGCCGGCCTTTCGGAGGCGCAGGCACTACTGGCCGCGCTGGGGTGTCCCGCGACCTGACCGATCGCATGCGACGCGGGACGGCAACCAAGGAGGAACATGGAGCGGCCGGGAGATCTCCGTCTTGTGGAGGCGACGTCCGAGGGCGCGCCCGGCGCGGATCCGACGATCGAGAAGTACGTCGTCCGAGTGGGAGCGCGGGATGCCGGATCCCTCCGGCTGGCCACGGGCGCCGGAGCACCCGTGGGCAGGATCCACTCGTTCCAGGTGGAGGACGACGATCACGAACGCCGTCTCGCCCTGGGGGCCGTGCGCGCGGCGGAACAAGTACTGTTCGGCGCCGGATGCGATCACGTTCTCCTGACGCTCCCCGCCTTCCGGTTCGACGATCTCCCGATGCTGTCGCGGGCCGGATACAAGGAGTTCGCCCACGACCTGGGCAAGCGGGTCGGCCCGGGCAACCGGGCCGACCCGGAACCCGGTGAGGGATATGCGGCCGTGCGTACGTCGCAGGCCGGGCGGGAGTCGTGGGAGCGAGGGTTCCTGCGCGGGTACGCGGTACTGCTGCGCGAACTGGGACTGCCCGGCGGCTACGCGGAGTCCAGCGCGCGGAGGGCCCTGACCTCCCTCGCGGGACCGGGTGGAACAGCGGGGTCCTACCAGCTCCAGGACTTCTTCCACCAGGGCGAGCGCATCGGACACCTCTGCCTCGGCGGGAGCGCGGACGGGCGCACGGGATTCGTCCACGACGTGGAGGTCGAGAAGAAGCACCGGGGACGAGGGCACGGGCGGGTGCTGCTCCGGGCGGCGGAAGAACATGCCGCGTCCGCGGGGAACACCGGCATGGCCCTGACCGTGTTCAAGGAGAACACCCGGGCCAACGATCTGTACCGGGCGGCAGGTTTCAGCCCAACATCCGTCCACTTGATGCGACAGCTCCTTCGGGTGCCGTAGAAGCGCCCGCGCACGGCGGCGCAGCACTGCCGCGCAGGCAGGCCGATGTTCGAGACTCCAGTGGTCAGGATCGTTTGGCGAGCGGTCGAGACCATCTGTCACGGGACCCCTGTCTCCGTCCCGACGCATCTGGATCCGCCTGTCACGGGACCGCGATGGCCGAAACCGTACGACCTTCACGAACGCCCCGTCCGTCCCGCTGCCACAGGGACCGACGCCTCCCGAGCACTGCCGTCCCTTCGCCCTCTCATACGCACGCGCGGCAAAGGGAGCAGAGGCCGACAGCGACGATCTTTTGGGCCCCCTGACAACACTCCCGACCCGTCTTCGGACAGTCGCAGCCGCCCGCACCTCGCGTACGAGCAGACGGCGCGCCGGGAGAACAACCCGGGCCGGCCCCGTGCCGCTCGTGAACCCGTAGAGCCGATCCTCGGATCCGCTGCGGGAAGCGGCGGTGCCCGCTCGCCGAACCCCACCCGTGGCGCAACCATTGAAGGAGACGCGGACGGGATCCCTGGCGAAGAGCAGCACACACCGCACCCAGGTAGGAGAGATTCCTATGACCACGGCCAAGGACATCATGCACGAGGGCGCGCAGTGGATCCCCGAGACGGAGACGCTGCTCCACGCCGCGCAGCGGATGCGCCGACTGCACGTCGGCGCGTTGCCGGTCAGCGACGAGGACGAGCGGTTGTGCGGAATCATTACCGACCGTGACATTGTGGTGAAGTGCGTCGCCGAGGGCCACGATCCGAGCCAGTGCACCGCCGCGGACCTCGTCGAAGGAACGCCCCGCTGGATCGACGGCAACGCCAGCGTGGAAGACGTGATCACCGAGATGGGCACCCATCACATCCGCCGACTTCCGGTGATCGAGGACAAGAAGCTGGTCGGAATGATCAGCGAGGCGGACGTCGCGCGGAGCCTGCCCGAGGCGCAGGTACACGCGTTCGCCGCGCAGGTCTACGCGGCGCCGCCCCAGACATAGGCGGTCGGGGGCGGCTCCAACTCCGCGCCGCTCGGCTCGAAGCAGACCGTCCCAGTCCGCAGCGCCCTTGTGCGGGCCGCCCCCGGGCCGGGCTATCCTCCCCGCATGCGCAGACAGTTCACCGGCTGGCCGCCGCAGGCCATGGACGTGTTGTGGCAACTCCAGGGTGAACCGACCAAAGAGACCAGGGAGCGCTACCGCGCGGACCGCGAGCGCCTGGTCCGCCGGCCGATGATCGCCCTGCTCAACGACATCGCCGACACCGACCCCCGGTACGAGGACTTCTCGGTCTGGCACTTCCGTACCGGCTCCTGGTGGTGGCAGCACCAGAGCGCGGTGATCCGGCTCGGCCGCAAGGTCGAGATCGGGCTCCGGCTGTCCCTGGACGGCCTGCGGATCCAGGGCGCCTGGTGGTACCCCGACCCCGGCCAGGTGGACATGTTCCGCAGCGCTGCGGCCTCCGAGAACAGCGGCCGCGAACTGTCGGCCATCGTCAACGACGTACGGCACAAGGGCTACGACATCTCCGGGGACATGATGAAACGCCCTCCGCGAGGCTATCCGGCACACCACCCTCGCGCGGACCTGCTGCGCCACCGCTCGCTGATCGCCGCCCGTCACCTGGGCTGCGAGGAGTGGCTGCACACTCCCGAAGCGGCCGAGCGGGTACTCTCGGCGGCCGCCGATCTGGACGCTCTGCTGATGTGGCTGGCCCGCCACGTCGGTCGCACCGCCACCACCCCGGCCGACGGACCGGTCAACTGAAGCCGCCCGCCGGATCAGCGGCCACTGCACCTCTGCCGCATGAAGGACCCTTCCGCTCCGGGCCACCGGGCCGCTCGCCCCGGTGGCCCCATCGCGTCGCCGGCCGGGTTGTCGCCGGTTCCTGTGGATCGCGAGGGAAGCCTCAGGCGGCCCGTAGCCACTGGTCGAGGGCTGCGAGGTCGTCGGCGGCGAGGCCGAGGGACGGCGCGACGGGGTGGAGGAGGGCCGGGGCGGGGTGGTGGGCGTTCACCCAGTCCTGATCGGCGCCGGTGATCTCGTCGTCGACCCAGGCGAACGGGCGTCCGTCCGCCCATGCCGCCAGGGTCCGGGTCTTCCAGTGGAGCCCGTACCACTGGTCCTCGCGTTCATGCGCGTCGGAGGGGTCGGGCCAGTGCACGACCGGGAGGGGCGGCAGGCCGAGCCGCGGTGCTATGTGAGCGTTCGCTTCGTCCTCCCAGGTGGTGGCCCAGACCAGTTCGCACGGCAGGGCCGCGAGGAGGGGCCCCACGCGCGGGTCGAGCCGCGTCAGGTGCGGGTCTGTCGCGGCGCCCGACGGCTCGCGCTGCGGGCCGTCGCCGAACGGCAGGAGAGGTCCGTCAACGTCCAGGAACAGCAAGGGGCGTTCCTCGCGCTCGCTCATGCCGAAGCCTCCCGACGCAAGCCTCCTGTACAAAAGGATCGGGCTCCGAGTGAATTGACACTCGGAGCCCGATCCTGCGTATATTTGATTCTTCATGACTTTGACGAAAAGACATGAAGAGAAACTCTCTACGAGAAGCATATCGCGTCAGGAGTGGAATTGTCAAGCGAGGAAATGCGGCAGGAACAGCAATTCGTCACCGGCCTCTACGCACGGCTCGATCTCCTCAGGAAGCAGGCCGAGGAGTCGGTGCGTGCCGCGCTCGCGCAGGTGGGGAACGGTTTCCAGGCGAGGATCGAGCGGGACGTCCTGGTGGCGGAACAGTCCGGGCTGCTCAGTGCGATTCAGATGGGGGAGAACGGGCTGTGCTTCGGGCGCATCGATTTCCGGGACGGCCGTAGCCACCACATCGGACGCATCGGAATTCGCCAGGACGACGAATCCCGCACACCGCTGGTCATCGACTGGCGGGCAGATGTGGCGCGCCCCTTCTATCTGGCAACCGGCCACACCCCGATGGGGCTGCGGCGACGGCGGCACATCACCACGCAGGGGCGCACCGTCACCGCGCTCCACGACGAGCTGATGGATCTCGCCGACCAGACCCGCACCGGACACGAGGGCGCCGACGCCGACGAGGTCCTGCTGGCCGCACTCGACGCGTCCCGCACGGGCCGGATGCATGACATCGTCCGGACCATCCAGGCCGAACAGGACGCCATCATCCGGGCGCCGCACCAGGGCGTGCTGGTCGTCGAGGGCGGTCCCGGCACCGGGAAGACCGTCGTCGCGCTGCACCGCGCGGCGTACCTGCTGTACGAGCACCGGGAACTGCTGGCCCGCCGCGCGGTGCTGATCGTCGGCCCGAACCCGGCCTTCCTGAGCTACATCGGCGATGTGCTGCCGTCCCTGGGCGAGACCGGGGTGCTCCTGGCCACCGTCGGTGAACTCTTCCCCGGCGTGCACGCCACCGGCACCGACAGCCCGGCCGCCGCCGAGGTCAAGGGCCGGGTCGGGATGGCCGGGGTGCTGGCCGAGGCGCTGCGGGACCGGCAGACCGTGCCCGAACGGGCGACCGAGATCGACCATGAGGGGTACGGGACGCTCCTGCTGGACCGGGCCATGGCCGAGGACGCGCGCCACCGGGCGCGCGAGAGCGGGCTGCCCCACAACCTGGCCCGCCCCGTCTTCGCGTTCCACATCATCGACGCGCTGACCGCGCAACTGGCCGAGCGGATCGGCGCGGACCCGTTCGGCGGCCCCAATCTGCTGGGGCCCGACGACCTCGCCCAGATGGGCAAGGAGATCGCGACGAGCCGGGAGGTCCATGCCGCCGTCGACGAGCTGTGGCCGCAGCTCTCCCCGGAGGATTTCGTCGCGGACTTCCTCGCGGAGCCGGTCCATCTCGACGACGAGTCGGCCGAACTGATCCGCCGGCAGGAGGGGGAGTGGACCCCGGCCGATGTGCCGCTCCTCGACGAGGCGGCGGAGCTGCTCGGCGAGGACGACAGTGCCGCCCGTGCCGCCGCCGAGGCCGAGCGGCAGGAGCGGATCGCCTACGCACAGGGGGTGCTGGACCTCTCGGCGGGCTCGGAGACGTACGAATTCGAGGACGAGGAGTCCGAAGTCCTCGCCGCGCACGACATCATCGACGCCGAGCGGATGGCCGAACGCCACGAGGCGGCCGACCACCGCACCGCCGCCGAACGGGCGGCGGCCGACCGGACCTGGGCGTTCGGCCACATCGTCGTCGACGAGGCGCAGGAGCTCTCGGCGATGGCCTGGCGGCTGCTGATGCGGCGCGTCCCGACCCGCTCCATGACCCTGGTCGGGGACCCCGCCCAGACCGCGGAGTCGGCCGGCCTCGGCTCCTGGCAGCGCATTCTGGAACCGTACGTGGGCGACCGCTGGGAGCACGTACGGCTGGGGGTCAACTACCGTACGCCCGCCGAGATCATGGAGGTGGCGGCCGGGTTCCTCCGGGCGCACGACCCGTCGTTCGTGCCGCCCGGTTCGGTGCGGTCGACCGGGGTGCGGCCCTGGGCGCTGCGGGTCGCCGGGGACGGGCTCGCCGCCGCCGTGGCCCGGGAGGCCGCGGCGGCCGGGGGCGGGGGACGGGTCGCCGTCGTCGCTCCGGCCGCGCTGCACGCGTCACTGCTGGCTGAGCTGCCGGACGCGGGGCACGGGGCGGCGCCCGACCTCACCCGGGACGTGGTGCTGCTGGACGCGCGGCAGGCCAAGGGCCTGGAGTTCGACACCGTGCTGGTCGTGGAGCCGTCCGCGTACGGGGTGAGCGATCTGTACGTCGCGCTGACCCGCGCCACCCAGCACCTCGGGGTGGTGCACACCGGCGATCTGCCCGGGGCGCTCGGGGGACTGCTGGAGGAGGCGCGCCGCTGAGTCCCGCTGCCTGCCGGGCCCCTGACGCGGTCGGGGGCCCGGGCCGGCCCTGTTCCCCGGCCACCCCGTCCGAACCGGCGAGCACGGTCACCGGACGGCGGCCCGGGGCCGCCCGCCGAGGGACTTGCCGGAGGACCCGCGGGAGACGTCCCGGCGGTCGCGCCGTGCGGGGCGGAAGGAACCCTTGTTACGTTCCCACCACGTGGTCATGGAGCCACCGTCATACGGCGTCTCCACAGTGCCATGCATGAACACGACCACGAGCGGGACATTGAACCCGGGGCCAGCCGCACGCCGGAACCGGAGCCCGGAACCCACCTCGAAGACCACGTTCCGCACCACCTCGGAGTGGGTGCCCCACCCGGGCCCCGGGCGGCGGCGCGCCGTCTCCGCCATGCTGGCGCTCTCCGTCGCCGGCACGCTGTTCGTCCCCGGGGCGGCCGCCGCGCAGGGACGGCCGACGGGCACCGTCTCCGTACCGCCGATCCGCTGGGGCACCTGCCCGCCGGCCGAGCCGCCCTACCCCGACCCCAGCCCGAGGGCGCAGTGCGCGACGGTCGAGGTTCCGGTGGACTGGGCGGAGCCGGACGGCCCGAGGACCGGCATCTTCGTCGCCCGGTACCGGGCCACCGACCCGGCACGGCGGATCGGCGTCCTGATGTCGAACCCGGGTGGTCCCGGGGCGGCCGGGGCCGACGACGCGCTGTACGCGGACGACCCGACCGAGGGCTACACCCCGCGGATGCTCCGGCGTTTCGACATCATCGGCTTCGACCCGCGTGGCATCGGCCGCAGCCGGAACGCCGAATGCGACGAGACGATCAGCGCCTCGATCCCGGCCCGCCCCCGCGACGCCGCCGAGTTCGAACGGCTGCGCACGCTCAACGGCCGGCTCGCGGACAGCTGCCTGGAACGGACGGGCCCGCTCGCCGCCCAACTGGACGGCGAGAGCGTCGCCCGCGACATGGACGCGATCCGCGCCGCCCTCGGCGAACGCAGCATCAGCTTCATCGGCCACTCCTACGGCACCTTCCTCGGCGAGCGCTACGCACGGCTCTTCCCGGACCGGGTGCGCGCCCTCGCCCTCGACAGCGCGATGGACCCGGACCGGCCGGACGCCGAGCGCTACCTCACCGACGGCAGCGTCACCATCGACAACACCCTGAAACGGCTCGCGGCCTGGTGCGACACGGACACGGCATGCGCACTGCACGGCAGGGACCTCACAGCCGTCACCGACACGCTGTTCGCGCGGGCCGACGCCGGCACCCTCCGCGAGCCCGGCCCGAACGGTCCGACCCGGACCAGGGTCGACGCCGACAGGCTCTCGGACTTCCTGACCTTCGCGCTCGGCAAGGGGAGCCGGGAAGAGACGGCACGCCAACTGGCCGCCCTGGACACGGGGAAGGGCGAGGTCCGATGGGTACCCGTCGGCGCCCAGTCGTTCCCGCGGCTCGTGCTCTGCCGGGACTACGACTTCCGGATCCGCGACTACGCCCACTACCGGGCCATCCGGGAGAGGGTCGCGAAGGCGGCCCCGCACGTCCGCTACAACGCCCAGTCCCTGGACACCGTCCTCGGCTGCCAGGGCTGGACCGCGCCGCCGAAGCCGCGGCCCGCCCGTGTACAGGGCCCACTCCCGCCCGTCCTCGTGGTCAACGCCACCCACGACCTCGCCACCCCCCTGCCGGGCGCGCGGCGGATGGCCCGCTCCTTCCCCCGGGCGTCCCTGTACACCATGGACGTCGTGGGCCACTGGCTCTACCGCAGAGGCGGGACGGAGGAAGCGATGCGCGTGATCGACTCCTACCTCACCAGCCCGAACGGCTGACCGGAGAGACCGTCCGGTTCCGTCGGCCGGTGTGGACGGGTCCTTCTGCGAGCACCCCTGGCCGCGACCTCGGACGGGACGTGCGGCGCGGTCAGGGGCCGGGGCGGAGCACGGCCGCGACGAGCCGGACCAGGCAGTCGCGGTACTGCCGCTCGGCCAACCCGGCGTCGAGGACGAGTTGTTCGTACCCCTCGGGGGAGAGGACGAACGACAGGGTCGCTGCGGCCTCCTCGCCCACGGACTCGTCGACCAGGCCACGGGCGCGCAGCCGTGCGACGGTCTCGCGGATGTCGGTGCGGCGGCGGTCGAGCAACTCGTCCAGGACGGCCCGGACGTCGGCCTCCGTGTCCGCGGCGCCGACGAAGGCGCGCCACAGCCGTGCCGAGCGGGCGTTGGCGGCGGCGATCAGCTCGATTCCGGCGGCGAGGTAGGCCTCGCCCTCCAGGTGCTCGATGGCTGTGAACGGCTCGCGCTCCAGCAGCGGCACCGGTCCCTCGGCCCCGGCGAAGGTCTGCTCGAAGGCGGCCAGCAGGAGGGCGCGCTTGGGTCCGTACCCCTTGACGGTCTCGACCGAGACGCCGGCGTCCTCGGCGATCCCGGTCAGCTTCGTCCGCCCGTATCCGTGCTCCGCGAAGCGGTCCGCGGCCGCGGCGAGGACCCGCCGCCGGGTTGCCTCGGCCTGCTCCGCGCGCAGTGCCGACCGGTAGCCACGGCGTTCCGCCCCACTCATTTGACCTTCCTCGGGGTGTAGTCAATACTCGCTGGTGTTAGTGAATGCTAGCGGAGGGGGAAGGCGCACATGCCCGGAGTTCTCATCTGCTCGTCGCCCGCGGAAGGGCACGTCACCCCGCTGCTCGCGGTCGCCCGTGGCCTGGTCGGGGCCGGACACCGCGTGACGCTGCTGACGGGCCGTCGCTTCGCCGACCGGGTCCGGGCCGCCGGGGCCGACTTCGCGCCGCTGCCGCAGGCGGTGGACTTCGACGACACCTGGGCCGACTCCCACCCGGAGCGGGCGGGGAAGCGCGGCCTCGCGGCGATGCGATTCGACCTGGACCACATGTTCTTCCGGGCGGCGGAACCGCAGTACGAGACCGTCACCGCGCTGATCGACGCGCACGGCATCGATGTCGTACTCGCCGAGCCGTTGTTCCTCGGTGCCGCCCCACTGGCCCTCCTGCCCCGTGACCGGCGCCCGCGCCTGATGCTGGCGGGGATCGTGCCGCTGCCGCTGACGGGCCCCGAGGTCGCTCCGTTCGGGCTCGGCCTGCCGCCCCGCGGCGGCCCGCTCGGCCGACTGCGCAACCGGGTGCTGACCACGCTGGTGCGGCGGGTGGTCTTCCCGGCGCAGCAGCGGGACCTTTCGGAGCTGTGCCGGCGGATCACCGGCCGTCCGCTGCCCGGACTGTTCCTCGACTGGCCCGCACTGGCGGACGACCTGGTGCAGCTGACCGTTCCGGCCTTCGAGTACCCGCGCCCCGGCGCGGCCGCGCCCGTCCACTTCATCGGCCCGCTGGCCCGCAGTTCCACCGGCGACCATCCGCTGCCCGACTGGTGGAGCACGCTCGACCGCGAACGCCCGGTCGTCCTGGTCACCCAGGGCACGGCGGCCAACACCGATTTCGACGAGCTGATCAATCCGGCGGTGGCGGCGCTGGCGGGCGAGGACGTGACCGTGGTCGTCGCCACCGGCGGCCGTGGGACCCCCGCCTGGCGGGCCGGGCTGCCGGGCAACGTGCGAACGGCCTCCTTCCTCCCGTACGACGAACTGCTGCCGCGCACCGCCCTGATGATCACCAACGGCGGGTACGGCGGCGTGCACTTCGCGCTGCGCCACGGTGTCCCGCTGGTGGTCGCCGGGGCCACCGAGGACAAGGCCGAGGTGGCGGCGCGGGTCTCCTGGTCGGGAGCGGGCATCGGGCTGCGCACCAACCGCCCGTCGGCCAGGACCCTGGGCGCGGCGGCCCGCCGGGTGCTGGCCGAGCCGGGCTACCGGCGCCGGGCCGGAGTCCTGGCCGAACAGATCGCGGCGGCGGACGGGGTCGCCGCCCTCGCCGCCCTGATCGAGCCGGGGGACCCGGCCTGACACGCCGTCCGGGGCCCGCCCGCACAGCTTCGTCGAGCGGTCGTCGGGAGCCCGCGGCGACCGGTCACAGACCGTCGTCCACGGGAACGTCCTGGGGCTCCAGCGTGAGGCCCGAGCTTCTGGCCTGCTCCACGATCAGGGCGGCGAAGTCCTCCCCGACGTGCCCCGCTCCGATGGCGGCGGCGACCAGTTGGGCGGTGGCGGCGGCGAGCGGCATCGGGACCTCCAGCTCGCGGGCCGCGGAGAGTCCCAGGTCGAGGTCCTTGCGCAGCAGCGGCATGGTGAACGTCGGTGTGAAGTCCAGATGCACCAGCGCGGGTGATTTGTAACGGGTGAAGGCCGAGCCCATCACGGAGTTGTTGAGGAACTCCAGGAAGGCGGCACGGCTGACGCCGCCCTTCTCCGCGAGAACGGTGATCTCGGCGAGCGACTGGGTGACGACACCGAGAAAGACGTTGTGCGCGAGTTTGACGAGGCGGGCGGCTTCGCCCTCGCCGACATGGGTCACCCCGCGGCCCAGCGCGGAGAGCAGCGGTTCGACCCGGGTGAACACCTCCTGGGGGCCGGAGACCGCGATGGTCAGTCCGCCCGCGGCGATCACCTTCGGATTCCCGCTCAGCGGGGCGGCGAGGAACTCCGTCCCGCGTTGCGCGGCCTCGTCCCGGATCAGTGCCGACATCCGCGCGGAGACCGTGGAGCTGTCGACCAGTACCCCCGGAGCGGCGGCCGACGAGGTCAGCACACCGTTCGGTCCCGTGGTGACCGCCTGGAGATCGGGCGAGGCGGAGACCGTGGTGAAGACGACGTCCCGGTCGGCCAGGTCGGCCGGGACGTCGACGACCTCCGCCCCGCGTTCGGCCAGCGGCTCGGCCTTGGCCCGCGTACGGTTCTGCACCGCCACGTCGTATCCGGCGTCCAGCAGCCGGGCGGCGAGCTGGAAGCCCATGCGGCCGGTGCCGATCCAGCCGACGCGCGGGCGCTGCCGGGCCGCGTCCGTCATGGCCGTACCTCGTTCCTGGGAGATGGCTCGGTGCGCGCGGTCCGGGGGAACGCGGCGGACGCCGGGCGGGCCCGTGGCCGCGTACGCGCACCCACGAGTCTGCCGCCCCGCCCCGCCCGCCCCGCCCGCCCCGCCCCGGACACGGCCGCGGGCACCCCGGATGGGGGACACCTTCCTACGCGGACGGCTCCCGCCCGATGGTCACCGGCCGTTCCGGCACGTGGTCACGGAGCGCCGAAGGGCGCGCGCACCCGTTTCACCACTTCTTCACAGAACGGGCAGTCGGCGTCGAATGCCGGAATCCACTCGGTCACAAGCGTCACCCCATGTCTGTCCGACGGTCCGTCTCATGGTGCTCGTCCGGTGTGCGTTGTCACGCCGGTCCGCGGCGCGCCCGTCGGATGCCTCCGCGCGCGCCCGGTTCCAACCGGGCGGAGAGTATTCCCCCGGGCGTCCGGGAGCGTCAATCGGGCGCGGCGACGGGACGGGGTGCGGGAGACGTTCCCCGTAGCAGGTCGGCGGCGCCCGCCGCGGGTCGGCTGTGGGCCACCCGCTTTGCTCCGCCCCATCGCTCTGCGGCTACTTTGTAGGCAGCACAAATGGAGCGGGCCCGTGGCGGCCGAGACGCACGGGGGACGGGGAGGTCGGGAAGAGTGGCGCTGCGCGGAGGTGATCCGGTCGAGGTCGGCGGTTATCCGCTGGAGGCCCGGCTCGGCTCGGGCGGGATGGGTACGGTCTTTCTCGCCCGTACGAGTTCGGGGCGGCCCGTGGCGATCAAGGTGATCCACCAGCAGTTCGCGGCGGACGACGAGTTCCGGATCCGCTTCCGCCAGGAGGTCGCGGCGGCCCGACGGGTGAGCGGCGCGTTCACCGCCGCCGTGGTCGACGCCGACCCCGAGGCCGACCAGCCGTGGATGGCGACGGCCTTCATCGAGGGGCAGACACTCACCCAGCGCATCGCCGCGGACGGCCCGCTGGACGGGGTGGAGCTCAGGCGGCTGGCCATCGGGCTGGCGGAGGCGCTGCGCGACATCCACCGGGTGGGGGTGGTCCACCGCGACCTGAAGCCCTCGAACGTCGTGCTCTCGCCCGAGGGGCCGAGGGTCATCGACTTCGGCATCTCGCGCGCCACCGACCAGCAGACGCTGACGATGACCGGGCGGATCATCGGCACGCCGCCGTTCATGTCGCCGGAGCAGCTCCAGGCGCCGCGCGGTGTGGGACCGCGCTCCGACGTCTTCTCGCTGGGCACGCTGCTGGTGTACTCGGCGACGGGCCACGGCCCCTTCGACGCGGACAGCCCCTACATGACGGCGTACCAGGTGCTGCACGAGGAGCCGTCGCTGGACGCCGTGCCGACGGCCCTGCGCACGGTCGTCGAGCTGTGCCTGGACAAGGAGCCCGGGAAGCGCCCCTCGGCGGACGAACTCCTCGTGCTGCTGCGGGACCTGCCGGCCGACCTCGGCGGCGTCGGCGACACCGGCGCGAACGGGACCGGCGCGGGTCACACCCGCGACGTGAGCACCCAGCACCACCTCGCGACGCGGGACACCCCGGCGCCGACCGAACCGGCCCCCGCCGAACCGGCCCCCGTCCCGGTCCCGGCCGGATCCGGCGAGGCCGGGACCGCCACCGGCCGCCGTCCGCACCGCCGATGGCGCCCCGTGCTCGCGGCCGCGGTCGCGGTCGCGGCGATCGGCGGGGGCGCCGCCGCACTGACGGTGGCCGGCCTCGGCACGAAGGGCGGTGGCAAGGGGGACAGTGTCGCGGCCCCGGTCGCACCGCTTCCGGACGGTTTCAAGCCATGGCACACGGTCGCGCTGGGCGCCCGCGAGGACATCCCCGACGAGCTGCGCTGCGTCGCCCACGGAGACGCGGTGTTCTGCGGGGGCGGCGGTGTGGTCGCGACCCGGCTCAGTGCCGTGGACGGCTCGCGGGCGTGGACGGTGAAGAGTCCGGGCGTCCCCGTCCAGGGCATACACCTGGTGGGCGCCACGGACGACACGGTGCTCGGCTACCGCGTCGCCGCCCAGGGCGAAGCGGTGGGCTCTCCCATCGAGGTGGTGGCGGTCGACGCGGACAGCGGACGGGAGCTGTGGTCCACGCCGTCCGGCGCCCAGTCGCAGGCCGTCACGGGCCGGTCCATGGACGCCCTGGTGCTCGGTTCGTCCGTCGTGACGGTCGATGTCTCCAACTCCCGCCTCGAATACCGGGACGCGCACAGCGGAAAGGTCACCTGGACCACACCGTTCCCCGCGGACTCGTGGTGCGCTCCCGTCCCGATGGGCTCGCGGCTGCTCGCGATGTGCGCGCCCGCGGGCGAGGCGAACGCCGTGGAGGTCCGCCACTTCACCCTGTACACGGTCGACCGGGCCTCGGGGAAGCTGGGCGGAGCCATCGAGGTGGACGGCGCCGCCGTGCCGATGGGCGTCGCGGACGGCAGGCTCGTGTTCCTGCGGGAACAGCGGGAAGGGACGGACCTGTCCGGGTACGACGGGGTGGTGCGGGTCGACCCGGACTCGGGGAAGGTCACGCACTCCCGGCTGGCCGAGCCGTACGCGGGGACGCCGGGCATGGTGGACGGCACCCTCTACGTCAGCGGCCAGACCGGTCGCATCACGGCGCTCGACCCCATGACCGGCCGGACGAAGTGGGCACGGCAGACCGGTGTGGAGGGCGCGTCCGGCCCCGCCGCGGGTACCGGCGCCCTGTACTTCAGCTCGGCCACCGGCCGGGTGGTCGCACTGTCGCCGAAGGACGGCACGGCCCTGTGGACGACGAACCCGCAGGCGGACGGCCTGACCGGCGAGCTGGGCGCCACCCCGCGCGTGACCGTCGTCGGGCGGATCGTGGTCGTGACCGCGGCCCGGAACACACTCTTCGCCTTCGACACGGAGAACCCGCCGAAGGCGGGCTGACCCGGGCGGCGCGGGACCCCCGCCGCCGATACCGATACCGACCGCGGGCACCAGCACCGGCCCGGCCGAAATCCTCGGCCGGGCCGGTGCGGCATTTCACTCACCGCACTCGTGGGCGGCCGGGTCCACCACGACACGGTCGAGCAGTTCCCGCAGCAGGGTTTGTTCGGCTTCGGTGAGACCACCGAAGATCTCGCGCTCGGCCTCGCGCACCGCCTCGTCCATGCGCTCCAGGACCCCCTGGCCCGCCGGAGTGATCTCGACGATGTGCCGCCGCCGGTCGGCGGGGTCCCGTCGGCGCTCGCACAGCCCCGACGACTCCAACTCGTTGAGTACTGCAACGAGTTGACTCGGGTCGATCTCCATCGCGGCCGCCAGCTCGCGCTGACTGGTGGCGCCGGGGGCCAGTCGCATCAGGGTCATCGCCTGGCGTGGGGGCAGCCCGACCACGCCCAGGGCGGCGCGGATGCGTACGCCGGTGAGCTCTCCGCGGAAGGAGAGGAGAAAGCCGAGTCGGTCGTCCGGTCGCGCAGCTGCCATGACGCCACCGTAACAGCGACTCCATTGTGGATTGCGAGTAATCATTGATATCGTTCAACGATTGCTTCTCATTGATCATTGGAGTTGTTCCATCGTGTTCATCGGATATGTCGTCGTCGCCGTGCTGCTCGCGCTCGCCTCCGCCGGCTCCGCCTTCCTCACGTTCACCCGAAACCCCCAGGTCGTGGGCAGCATGGCGAAGGTGGGCGTGCCGGAGTCCTGGCTTCCCCGGCTCGCCACCGCGAAGGCGGCGGGCGCGCTCGGCCTGCTCGCGGGTCTGGTGGTCGCACCGCTCGGCATGGCCGCGGCCGTGGGGCTGGTGCTCTACTTCGCCGGAGGCGTCATCGCCCACCTGCGCGTGAAGGACTACGCCGTGGCGCCGGTGGTCGTGCTCACCCTGCTCGCGGTCGCCGCGCTGGTGCTGCGTGTGGCCTCCGCCTGATCCGCCCTCGTTCCGCCGGGCGGCGACGCGATGTGCTCGCGCCCTCGCGGTGGGTACGCCACGTCGGGGCCCCGCGGAATGACCTTAGTGTGGACCTCATCGGGGGCCGCGCGATGCCTGGCCCGGAAGAGCCGGACCACGCGAGGAGACCAGCATGTCCGCACGACCCAACGAATACGGCCAGCCCGTCGGGCCCCCGCTGCCCGGCTGGACGGGCGTTCCCGCGCCCGGCCGGGTCACCCTTGAGGGCCGCTTCTGCCGGGTGGAGCCCCTGGACGCGGACCGCCATGCCGACGACCTGTACGCGGCATTCGCCCGCGCGACGGACGACAGCGACTGGACCTACATGACGGTCGGCCCCTTCGACGACCCGGCCGGCCACCGCGCCCACCTGGCGGAGGCGGCGCGGGCGGACGACCCCCTGACCTACGCGGTCGTCGACCTGGGCACCGGCAGGGCCGTGGGCACTCTCGCCCTGATGCGCCAGGACCCGTCCAACGGCGTCGTCGAGGTCGGCAGCGTCACCTTCTCGCCCCTTCTCAAGCGGACCCCGGTGTCCACCGAGGCCCAGTTCCTGCTCATGTCCTACGTCTTCGACGAGCTCGGCCATCGCCGCTACGAGTGGAAGTGCGACAGCCTCAACGCGCCCTCGCGCAGGGCGGCCCTGCGGCTGGGCTTCACCTTCGAAGGGATCTTCCGCCAGGCCGTGGTCTACAAGGGCCGCAGCCGCGACACCGCCTGGTACTCCGTCATCGACGCCGAGTGGCCGCGCGTCGGCACGGCGCTGCGGCAGTGGCTCTCGCCCGGCAATTTCGACGCGGAGGGCCGCCAGAAGAGGTCCCTGGCCGACGTTCGCGCCGCCGACGGGGCGCCGGGGCACTGACAGGCCACTCGCGGGTGACCCGTCCGCCGCCACCGGAAGGACCGGTTGGGCCGCACGGCCCCGGTCACGTACGGGAGTCCCGTCCGGTCGGCCGTGCGACCGACGCCGGGCCCTGGCCGCTGGTCCGGGGCACCGGGCGGGGGAGCGGAGCCCGGACGCGGCGGACCACGCCCGCCTCGTGGGCGGTGATGGCGGCCTCGACCCGGTTGCGTACCCCGAGCTTGGCGAGGATCGCGCTCACGTGCGCCTTGACCGTGCTCTCCACCAGGAACAGCTCCGCCCCGATCTCGGCGTTGGACAGTCCGGCCCCGAGGAGGGCCAGTACGTCCAGCTCCCGCTTGGTGAGGTGCTCCACGGCCTGCCGCGACGGCGTCCCGTGCCCCGCCCGGCCGGTACGCAGCGCGTTGACCACCCGGGCCGCCACCCTCGGTGAGAGGTAGGCGCCCCCGGCGGCCACCGCCCGTACCCCGTTGAGCAGCTCACGGGGGTCGTCGGCCTTCAGCAGGAACCCGCTGGCCCCGTCGTGGAGCGCGCGGACGACGAACGCCTCCTCGCCGAACGTGGTCAGCATGATCACCGCCGCGCCGGGGCGGTCGCGGTACATCTGCGCGGCCGCGTCCAGGCCGTCCAGCCGGGGCATCTGGATGTCCAGCAGGGCCACGTCGGGCCGGTGCAGACGGGCCAGCTCCACGGCCGCCCGGCCGTCGGCGGCCTCCGCGACCACCTCCATGCCCGGATGCCGGGCCAGGATCGCGCGTACTCCGGAACGGATCATCGCCTCGTCGTCGGCGAGCAGGATCCGTAGCGGTCGCGCCTCCCCGGCCTCCTCGTCCTCCCGTGTCTCCCGCACAGGACGACCCTAAGCGGTGAACGCGCCCTCCGGGCCGGGATCTGACGCCACCCCCGACGAAAGCAGGGGGTCCTCCCGGCGAACGACCGATGTGCCTGACCCGGTCGCTTCCTAGCGTGACGGGAGTACGAGTGAGTCGAAGGGACAACCAATGATCAGCCTGCGAGGCCTGACCAAACGTTACGGCGGAACCGTCGCCGTGGACGGTCTGACCCTGGACATCGAGGGAGGCCGGGTGACCGGATTCCTGGGGCCCAACGGCGCCGGGAAGTCGACCACCATGCGCATGATCCTCGGCCTGGACCGCCCGTCCGGGGGCGAGGCGCTCATCGGCGGAAAGCCGTACTCCTCCTTCCGGCACCCGGTCCGCGAGGTCGGCGCGCTGCTGGACGCCAAGGCGCTGCACCCGGGCCGCTCCGCCCGCGCCCACCTGGTGGCGCAGGCCCGCAGCAACGGCATTCCGCCGCGCCGGGTCGACGAGGTGCTGGAGACCGTCGGTCTGGCCGGGGTGGCGCGCCGCCGGGCCGGGGCGTTCTCCCTCGGCATGTACCAGCGGCTGGGGATGGCGGGCGCGCTGCTCGGCGACCCGGAGGTGCTCATCCTCGACGAGCCGGTCAACGGGCTCGACCCCGACGGCGTCCGCTGGGTGCGCGAGCTGGTGCGGTCCCTGGCGGCGGAGGGCCGGACGGTCTTCCTGTCCAGCCACCTGATGAGCGAGATGCAGCTGACCGCCGACCAGTTGGTGGTCATCGGCCGGGGCAGGCTCCTGGCCGACACCCCGATGGCCGAGCTGCTGGCCGGCGGCTCCCCGGCGTCGGTGCGGATCCGCGTCCCCGACCCGGACGGACTGCGCCTGCTGGCCGGCCGGCTGCGCGAGGACGGCGGGGCGGAGGTGGAGACGGCGGCCGACGGCGGGCTCGTCGTGAACGGCCGCGACGCCGGGGAGATCGGCGACCTGGCCCACCGGCTCGGTGTCCGGTTGCACGAACTGCGCACCGAATCCGCCTCGTTGGAACAGGTCTACATGGAACTGACCGCGCGGAGCGTGGAGTACGGGACGGGGAGGACGGGGACCGGCGAAGCCGGACCCGGCGAGAAGCGGGGAGAGGGCGCATGAGCGTGGAATCGGCCGTCGTGGACGGCGAACGGCGGGAGCGCCCGGACCGCGGCCGTCCGGAACAGGACCGCAGCGGTGGCGGGTTCGCCGGTGCGTTCGCCGCGGAGTGGACCAAGCTGTGGTCCATCCGCACGCCCTACGTCTGCCTGGCCGCCGGTCTGGTCGTCACGGCGGTGTTCACCTTCTACTACGGGTCGATCGCCCGGATCAACGACAAGCCGGTCCAGCCGGTGGGCAACGCCCCGGTCTCCTCGGTGGCCCTCACCCAGTTCGTCCTGGTGGTCCTCGCGGTGACCGTGGTGACCAGCGAGTACACGACCAGCAGTGTGCGGAACTCGCTGCTGTGGGTGCCGGTCAGACACCGGGTGCAGGGGGCCAAGGCGCTGCTGAGCGCCGTGGTGGGCTTCGTGGCGGGCACGGTGTTCGGTGTGCTGGGCACCGCCGTCGCCTGGGGCCCGTTCCGGGGGCATGCCGAGTTCGAGGCGTCCGGAACCGCCTCCCGGATCCTCGCCATGGGCGTCTACTGCGCGCTGATCGGGGTGCTGGCGGTGGGGGTCTCGTTCGCCGCGCGGGCCGCGGCGGGTGCGGTGGCCGCCCTCTTCGTCCTGATCACCGCGCTCCCCGCGATGCTGGTCGGGCTGGGCGGCCCGGCGCTGCTGGCCGTCAACGACTATCTGCCGCAGACCGCGGGCGGGTACTTCATGCTCGGTGACGGCAACGCCCCCTATCCGGCCCCGGTGGGCCTTCTGGTCCTGCTGGCGTGGACGGCCGCCGCCCAGGTGGCCGGTGCCTGCGTGCTCCGGCACCGGGACGCCTGACCCGGGCCCCGGGACGTCATACCGGGCCGCCCGGTATGACGTCCTTGGCGACCAGCCGGCCACCGGAGAAGCACAACCGGTACAGGTCGGCCTGGTCGAGAAGGCTGCCGTTCGACCGGTAGAACACGCAGGTGCTGCCGTACGGGCGGGGGACCGCGCGTGCCGCGTCCGACGGGTAGCGGTATCCGCGCGGCGGCAGGAGGCGGACGAACTCGGCCCGGTCCTGGCCGATCCGGACGGCGGCGTAGTCCACCGGGCGCAGTATGCACGTCGACAACTGGTAGGCGAGGTACCCGGCAGCCGGAAGGACCGTCGCGGCGAGGGCCGCCGGGGCGACGAACGCCACCGCGAACCGCAGCCTGACCTCGCGCCGCGCGTCCCGCATCCGGCGCGCCGACTCCGCCCCGTCGTCCCGGCCGTCCGGCACGGCACGGTCCGGAGGCGTGCCGCCCACCCGGTCCGGCATCACGGCGGTGACCCGGAACCCCCGCTCGAACGGTCCGGCGCGCAGCACCCCGCCGAGCGCGCCCACCCGTTCCCGCAGCCCGGTCAGACCCCGGTTGCCCGGCACCTGCCCGGGCAACGGGCCCGCCGGAGGAGCCGCGTTGACCACCTCGACCTCGGTACGGCCGTCCGCATGGGTGATCCGGACACGTACCGCACTGCCGGGGGCGTGCTTCGCCGCGTTCGTCAGGGACTCCTGCACCACCCGGTACACGGCGTGTCCGACCAGCGGGGAGAGGGACGGGCTGTCACCCTCCCGGACCAGCTCCACCACGACACCGGAGGCCCTCGCCCGGTCCAGGAGCTCCTCGACGGACTCCACGGAGGAGTCCTCGGGGCCCGCGTCCGGCCCCTCGCGCAGCACCGTCACCGTCTCCCGCAGATGGTCGACGGCCTCCGACACCGTCCCGCGCAGCTCCGCCGCATCGGCGCGGTCCCGGTCGGTCAGGTCCGGTGACAGTTCCAGGGCGCCCGCCCGCAGGGCGATCAGGCTCAGTACGTGCCCGAGGGAGTCGTGCATGTCGGCCGCGATACGCGTCCGCTCCCGCAGCCGGGCCTGCTCGGCGACGAACCGCTGCCGCTCCTCCAGGTTCCGCGCCAGCCGCCACCCGTCCGACACCAGGGCACGCCGTGCCTGCTGGTAGCGGCCGACGAGCCACGGCACCAGCAGGGCGACCGGCAGCACGGTGACCGCGTAGAACCACCAGATCGCGCCCTGCCCGAGCACCGCGCACACCGCGAGGTCGACGGCCAGGCACGAGGCGAGCACCACCAGCGGAACGCGCACCTCCCGCACTCGGGCGCCCAGCAGGCACGTCATCGCGCCGAGCCCCAGGGCGGCGGCGTTGGCCGGGTCCGACGCGTCGGCCAGGCCCAGCGCGCACAGCCCGTTCACGGCGACCACGGCGGTGCCCGGCCAGCGGCGGCTCGCCGGAACGGCCACCGCCAGGACGAGAAGGGGCGCCACCAGGTCCCGTACCGCCGAGGGGGCCAGCGCGGACCGGAAGTCCCACACCACCGCACCGGCCAGCGCCACCCACAGCGCCGCGTCGAAGAGCCGGGCCCGCCCGGTCCCCGGCGGCGGTCCGGGGGGTGCGCCGCCGGTCACCGTTCCGTCCCGGCACCCGGCCGGTCGTGCGGCACCCGCCCGGCGGCCGGGCCCGTCGACCGGCTCACAGGCCGGTGACCCTGGCGCTCGCCGACAGCTCGTAGACCAGGGTGACGGTGCGTCGGCCGCCGGGCGGGAGGGGGACGGTCCAGTGGACGATGCCCTCGGCGTCGACCTCGTCCGGGGCGGGGGAGCAGGACTTCTCGCGCAGCCGGACCTCCACCGCCGAGACCTCCGCAACCGGGATCCGTTCGCGGACGGCGACGGTGCGTTCGTCCCGCTCGCCGGGGGCCGAGAACCGGGACAGGTCCAGTCGGACGGTGCGGGTGACCACGGTGCGCTGGGTGAGGCCGGTGGTGTCGCGGGACTCCTCGGTACGGCGGACCACCCGGTAGTCGTCGCAGCTTCCGAAGGCCAGCTCCACCGGGGCGCCGGGGGCGGTGAACTCCAGTGCGCCGCGCCCGGCGAAGCCGCTGTCCCGGACCAGGTCCACGGGCCCGGCGAGCAGGGCGTGGCCGGACCGGTTGTCGAACCGCACCACCCGGGTGACCAGCGGCGAGAGTTCGGGGACGCAGGCATACTCGGCGGGCGCGGCCGTGCTGAACACGGAGACGGGCACCCGGTGGGCCCGGCCGTCGCCCGGCACCGAGACCGGCGCGGGGGCCCGCAGCACGCGGGTCTCGCCGCCGTCGTCGACCCCGGGCAGGCCGAGCACCGGGGCGGGGCCCAGGTCCGCGATCTCCTCCTCGCGCAGCTCCACCTCGACCGTGCGGCGCTCGTGCGGGGGACGGTCCGTCAGGACCAGCCGGTCCTCGACCAGCCGGGGCGGCTCGGCGGCCAGGGACGAACGGGCCGTCGACAGGGTCAGCCGCACGTCGGACCAGTCCTCGCCGGTGTGCTGCCAGACCACCGCCTCGGTCTCCAGCGTCAACGTGTCCCCGTCGAGCACCGCCCGGTAGGCGGGGCGCCACAGGGCGCACGGGGTGAGGTGGCTCAGCCGCAGGGTGACTTGACCGGCCGCCTCCGCCGCCACGGTCAGCTCGATGTGGCCGACCAGCTCGGCCGGTTCCTCCTCGGCGAGGTCCAGGGCGTGCCGGGTCGCGGCGAGTTCGGTGGTGAGCGCCCTCAACCGGGCCTCGCAGGCGCGGAGCCGCTCGGCGTACGTGTCGCGCTCCTCGTCGGCGCGGTCCAGCTCACGCGTCCAGCGCGCGAGCTCGCTCTCCCCGGAACCGGCACCCTCGCCGATCTCCCGCAGCAGGTCGGCGGCGAGACGGCCGAGGACGTCGAGCCGGGTACGGAGCCGGTCGCGCCGCTGTTCCAGCTCGCGCTGCTCCGTCTTCAGGGCGTGGAGTCGGTGGCGCAGGGCGGAGTCGCCGTCGGCGGGCGGCCGGGGCCCGCGCGGGGTCCAGGTGCGGACGATCCGGGCGTCGAGCACGGTCGCGGGGGGACCGGAGACCAGCTCGGCGTGGAGGGTCCGGTCGACGGCCGCCGCGCCGACCGGGCCGAGGCGCAGCCGCTGGACGCCGGCCGCCAGGTCCAGTACGGCGGTCCGCTCCACCTGGGCCCGGTCCTCCAGGCAGGTGACGGCGGTGACGGGAAGGGCGATCGGCTTCGGGGGCGTGGACATGGTGTGTTCAGCTCCTGCGGTTGCCGCCGGCCAGGGCCTTGCCGGCCGGGATGCGGATCTCGTAGCCGCCGTCGAGGGCGGCGGTGGCGCCCGGGGGCAGGTCGAGCCGCCAGACGCGGGTGCCCGGCGGGTGCGGGTCGGGTCCGGCACCGTCCTCCGGGGCCGTCCAGTCGGCCCGCTCCTCGATCCGGACGTTCGGGTCGGAGGTGACCGGCACCCGCTCGCGCACCTCCACCGTGACCGGCCGGGCCAGCCGGTTGGCCAGTTCGACCTGGACGTGGTGGTCGAGCACCGTGGTCGTGCCGCGCAGGCCGGAGGCCGACTCGTCCAGCCGCGTGCGACGGGTGACGCGGACGGCCTCCGCCGGGCCGAGCCCCATCCGGCGCACCCCGCCCGGGGCGAGCGTGGGCAGCGCGGCGGTCAGCAGGAACTCGTCGTCGACGGTGACCTCCACCGGGCCGGCCAGCAGAGCCTGGTCGGTGGCGTTGGACAGGACCAGGGTCGCGTACACGGTCTGCTCCACGGACGGTACGCAGAGGTACTCGGTCCGCAGGCCGACCGGGATCTCCCCGACGGTGACGGTGTGCCAGGTGCCGTCGGACGGGATGTCGGCGCGGGCGGCGGCGTCGAAGCGGTGGTCGAAGGAGCCCGCCGACTCACGGGGCCGCACGGCGTGACCGGGCAGCGGCAGCGCGGCCACGGCCTCGGCGCGGCGGCGGTGCTCGGCCGTCACCGGGTCGAAGGCGGCGCCGGGGAAGAGCCTGCCCCGGCGGCCGCCCTGTTCGTCGGGGCCGCACAGGACGAGCCCGGCGTAGTCGAGTTCGGCGTCCCCGGGGCGCGGCGGTCCCGTCACCGGGGGAGGGGGCGGCGGTACGGCTCCGCCGGGCGCGGCCGGGACGGCGGAGCGGGCGGCGGCCGGGGCGGCCCCGTACCCGCCGGCCACCGGAGCCCCGGTCGGCGGCGGGGGCGGCGGAGGCGGCGAGGACGGCCGTACGGGACCGGCTCCGGCTCCGGCGGCCACCGCCAGGACGCCGGCCGGTGGCGGGGGCGGCCCCGCCGCGTCGTAGCCGGAGAACAGGTCGCCCAGCCCGGCCGGGGGCTCGCGCCAGCCGGAGGGCGCGGGTGCGGGCCGGCCGCGCCCGATCCGGAGCGAACGGAGCCTCGGCAGATCGGTACGGCGGCGGAGGTCGGCGGTGGCCAGGGCGATGCGCACGCCCGTCCAGTCCTCGCCGGTCCGCTGGGCGACCGAGGCGCGCAGCACCAGGCGTCCGCTGTCGTCGTCCCGACGGTGGCCCAGCCGGTACGTCGGCACCCAGACGGCGCCCGGCACTCCGTACTCCAGCTCCACCCCGGTGTCGCCGTCCCCGGCACCGTCGAGCGTCAGGACCGCGCGGACCGTGGTGTCCACACCGGGCGACGGCGTGTCGGTGGAGGCGCGTTCGAGGCGGTCGGCGGCGACGGTGAGCCGGTGCTCCGCCTCGCGCACCGCCTCCTCCAGCTCGACCAGACGGGCGTGCAGCCCCGTCAGCCGCCCGTCGACGAAGTCGGCGAGGGCCAGCCAGGCATCGGCGGCGGTACGGCGGTGCGGGTCCTCGCGCCTGCGGGCGGGCGGGACGGGCCGGAGCGCGGAGACCTCCTCGATCAGGCCCAGTTGCCGGTCCCGGCGCCCGCACACCGCGGCGTACTCCTCGGTCAGCCGCTCGAACTCGCGCCGGGGCCCCTCGGGCACCTCCGCGCCGGACGGCTCGGCCCCGACCTCCACCCGGGCCCCGGTGACCCGCGCCCCGGAGTCCCCCAGGACCCGGACCCGCAGCGAGCCGGGGTCCAGCGAGCGGGGCAGGCCCGTCACCCGTACCCGGCCGTCCGGCGGCACGCTGCCCCGGGCCAGGCGGCGGCAGAGGGCGCCCCGCGCGTACACCACGACCGAATCGAGGGCCGAGCCCCACTCCGGCAGCGAATCGAGCGAACCAGCCGTCATCCGTCCAGCCCCCCTTGACGTGTCCGTGTTGAGCGCAGCATAGGCGCCACGGCCGCCGGTCGGCCGGACACCCCCCGGACGCGCCAGGACACGTCGTGCGGCGCCGGGAACGGAAGGCGTCCGTTCGGACGGACGTCATCGGGAGTTTTTGATTTTTCCGATGAATGGGTGTTCCCGGCGCATTCACCGATGGTATTTCATGGGGGTCGGTAATTTCTTCAATCGGAGAGGGTCCCATGCGATCCATGAAGATCGTTCTCGGTATGGTTTCCGCCTTATTGGTCGGTGCGATATCGGCTGCCCCGGCACATGCGGCGGGCGGAAAGTACGTGGCGCTCGGCGACTCCTACGCGGTGGGCGTCGGCACCCGTACGTACGACAACTCCGGCGACGCCTGCCGCCGGGGACCGCTGGCGTACAGCAGGCTGTGGGCGGCCCAGCACACCGACTACGCCTTCGTCGAGGCCTCCTGCTCCGGCGACACCACCACGGAGCTGCTGGCCAACCAGGTGCCCCAGGTGACGGCGGACACCACCCTGGTGACGGTCCAGGTCGGCGGCAACGACGTGGGCTTCGTCGACGTGCTGAAGAACTGCATCCTCACCATCGACGACAAGGACTGCGTCGCGGGCGTCGACGCCGCGAAGGCCGCCGCGACCGGCTATCTTCCGGGCCGGCTCCAGCAGGTGTACGCCGCGATCCGGGCCCGCGCCCCCCAGGCCCGGGTCGTCGTCGTGGGCTACCCGCGCCTGTACACCATCGGCGGCAGCTGCGGCATCCTCGGGCTGAGCGACAAGGAGCGCACGGCGCTCAACTCGGCGGCCGACACGCTGGCCGGTGTGGAGTCGGCGGCCGCCTCCGCCGCCGGGTTCACCTATCTCGACCCGCGGTCCTCGTTCGACCCGCACAGCATCTGCTCCAAGGGCCCCGACTGGGTCACGAGCCTGGAGTGGAGCAAGCTGGACGAGTCCTACCACCCGAACACGGCCGGACACCGCGACGGATATCTCGCGCTGCTCAACGGTATTACCGGCTGAATCGGGCTCCCCTGATTTCCGGCGCGGTGAGACCTTGAAAAGGGCGTGCGAAATTCAGCGGCCGCGGGAACGGGAATTGAAATACCGGCCCTCCTGGCGGATGGAATGCGAAGCGCCTGCCATGGTGGGAATGCGGGAGAACGGATGAGGATCGGGGCGGGGGTGTTCGGCCGGTGGGCCGGGCGCCCCCGCCCTTGTGGGCGGGACGTTCCTCAGGACCGGCCGGCCGCGGCGCTCTCCACGAGATCGGCGGCGGCCCGCCGGCCGCCCGCCGCCCGCAGCGAGCGGCCGATGGCACGGGCGGCGGTGCGGTGGCCGCCGGTGTCGTCGAGCACGGTCTCCAGCGCCGTCCGCAGCCGGGCCGCGTCGACCCGCCCGAACCGCACCCGGACCCCGGCGCCCGCCGCGACGACCTGACCGGTGACGATCGGCTGGTCGTCCCGGATCGGCGCCAGGACCAGCGGCAGTCCGTGCCACAGCGACTCGCAGACGGTGTTGTGCCCGCCGTGCGACACCACCGCCGACGCCCGTGCCAGCAGCTCGAGTTGGGGCACGTGCCCGCGTACCAGGATGCCGTCCGGTACGTCCTCCAGCAGGCCGCCCGGGTCGGTGACCACGCCCTGGACCCGGTCGCGCAGCGCGTCCAGGGCGGTGACCGCCTCCCGCAGGAAACGGCCCCCCGCGTCGGTGTTGGCGGTGCCCAGCGAGACCAGCACCAGCGCGCGGTCCCCGTCCAGCTCCTCCCACGGGAAGTCGCCGTCGCCCGGGCGCTCCGCGATGACCGGGCCGACCAGCCGCACCCGGTCGTGCGGCAGCGGCGCGTCGCCGATCAGCTCGCGCCCGGTGAAGGCCACCACCCCGTACGGGGAGAACCGCGGGTCGCCCTCGGCGGCGGGGTCCCCGATACGGCGGCGCAGCCCGTCCAGCAGCTCCGCCAGCCACGCGCCGATCTTCGGGAACGCGGCGAGCGGATCGACCAGTTCGGCCGAGGTGCTGGCCGCGCTGACGTACGCGATGCCGCGCCGCTCCGCGACGAGCGCACCGGCCAGCGTGTGCTGGTCGGTGAGGACCGCGTCGGGCGCGAAGTCGTCGACGGCGGCCTCCACGCCCGGGGCCATGGCCTCGGCCAGCGGGACGAAGAAGTTCTCCCAGAGGAACCGGAACGCCGCCGGACCGGTCAGCCCCGGCGGCCGGACCATCCGCCCGTCGACCGGCATCGGGCAGTCGTAGATCCGCGCACCCCCGCCCACGAGCCGCCCGAGCTGCTCGGCGTTCCCGCACCAGGCGACGGTGTGGCCGCGCCCGGCCAGCTCCTCGGCCACCCCGACCAGCGGGTTGGTGTGGCCGACGAGCGGCGGCACGACCAGCAGGAACCGTGTCACCGCGCGACTCCCGCCGGGGTGTGCTCGGCGATCCACCCCAGGATCAGGTCACGGGTGACGGCGGGCTGTTCGACCAGGACCGAGTGGCCCTGCTCCGGCAGGACCACCGTGCGGCAGCCGGCCACCCGCTTCTCCAGGTCCGGCACCTGGGCGCTGAGCCCCGACTCGTCACCGAAGACGGCGAGCAGCGGGCAGGCCAGCGCCGACAGGTCGTCGTCGATGGTCCGGCTCAGCGGCACGTCCTCGGCGAGCGTCGTCGCCCGCAGGATGCGGCCCGCGTTGCGGGAGAGCCGGGCGGTGTGCGCGCCGTGGTGGGCGGCGATCCAGCTGATCGACTCCTCCAGGACCAGGTGCTCCTTGGCGTCCGCGAGCCCCGCCCGCATGTGCTCGTTCCACAGGGCGACCGGCGGTTCGGACTCGATCATGGTGATGGTGGCGACCCGGTCCGGGTACCAGGCGGCGAAACCGGCGGCGATCGTCCCGCCGAAGGAGTTGCCGACCAGATGCACCCGGCCGGTGACGTCCAGCCCGTCCAGCAGCGCCGCCAGGTCGTCGACGAACGCCTCCAGACGGTAGCCGGTGGCCGGCCGGTCGCTGCGCCCGTGCCCGCGCAGGTCGTACATGACGACGTCGTGCCCGGCGGCGGCGAAGGCGGGACCGAGTGTGAAGTAGTAGCTGGCGAGGCTGTCGGTGAGCAGCCCGTGGACGAGGACGACGACCTGGGGATCACCGCCGTGGGCGGGCACGGCGGTGGCCGGTAACCGCTGTACGTGGGTGATGATCTCGCCGGTACGGATCTTGGCCATGGGGGGTGGGCCTTTCGTGGGAAGAGGTGGTGCGGGAGCGCCGGACGGGCCCGGGAGCGGGGGCCTCGTCCGGCGGGACGGGCGCCCGGTTCAGGGGGCGGACCGCAGCGAGTCCGTCACGAAGTCGACGAGCCGGCCGACCGTCAGGGCGATGATCTCGTCGAGCTCCAGATCGGCGATGAACAGGGCCACGTTGACCCGCTCGCCGTAGTGCTCGCGGAGCGAACCGGCCAGGGTGACCAGGTCGATGCTCTCCAGTTCGAGGTCGTCGTGGAACCGGGTGTCCCGGTCGATCCCGATGTCGTCCAGCCCCTCCTCGGCCAGCAGTTCGCGGAGCATGCCCGCGATGTCGTCGAGGGTCCTCGCGCGCAGTTCGTCCGCCGGGCCGGTGGCCGTCGCGGCGGCCCCGATCGCCTCGGTCGCTTCAGTGGTCATCCTGGGCTCCTGTCGTTCCGTCGTCCGCCGTCCAGGCGACGACGTACCGCCGCCCGTCCGGCTCCCGTGCGCCGCCGGTCAGCTCGGCGCTGTTCACCTCGTACGCCACGCCCCCGGCCACGACGCTCAGCCGGTCGGGGGCCGCGGACACCACCCGGAAGTCGGCGGGGCGGCCCCGCAGCCCGGTCCCGAGCCGTTTGGAGACCGCCTCCTTGGCCGTCCAGAACCGGGTGAACCAGACCGCCGCGCCCTCCTCGCCCGCCGCCACGAGACCGTCGAGCAGGGCCAGTTCGGCCGGTTCGCAGGAGGCCGTCATCGTCTCCCGCGAGCGGTCGGCGACCTCCTCGACATCGATCCCGCAGGGGCCCCGGCGGGCGATGGCCACCCCGGTCTCCCCGCAGTGCGCGAGCGAGACGGCCAGGCCCTCGCCCAGTTCGCGGCCGTGCACCCCGCGCACCAGCGGCCGGCCGGACGCGGCGTTGTGCACGGCCACCTCCGCCGGGTAGACGTCGCCCGCGCCCTCCCGCCACAGCAGGGTGCGCACCGCGTCCTTGGCGGCGATCCGGCCGAGCAGCCAGCGACGGCGGACCATCGGCTTCAGCCCGTCGTACACCTCGCGTTCCGCGCCGCCGAGCATGTTGCGCATCACCAGTTCGCGGGTGGCCAGATCGGGCCAGCGCTCCCGCACCGCGAGCCAGCCGCCGGGGTGCCGCTCGGAGAGGGTGTTGCGGCCGGGGAAGCGGTCCACCGCGCGCATCGTCGCGTCGTTGTCGAAGCGCCGGTCCTGCCAGCCGGTGAACTCGGCCCACACCCGGCCCTCGTGGCTGAGCCGCATGTCGGCGGTGAGCGTCGAACCGGTCACTTCGGTGATCCGGATCGCGCAGGTGAGCCGGGTGCCGGGGGCGGGGTGCGGGCCGAAGAAGCGGATGCGCTCCATGGCCACGGGGAAGACCGTGGTGCGTTCGTCGAGCTTCGACATGATCCAGTAGCCGAGCAGCTGGCCGACGTTGTCCAGCAGCGCGCCGGGCGCCTCGGGGGTGGTCAGCACGCCCCGTACGTAGTGGTCGGCCTCGGCCGTCAGTTCGCTCACCCCCTGGAAGCGGGGGCCGTGGAACATCCACCGGTCCGTGTACAGCTGCTCCGCGCGCAGCTCGGGGCGCTGTTCCGCGGCCGGGTCGACGGGCCACACCGGCGGGGCGTCGGGGTAGCGCGGCGCCAGTTCGACGACGGCCCGGGAGTAGCCGGTCAGGGCGACCTCCACCCGGTCCGGGGCCACGTCCCGCACCTCCACCGGCACCCGCACCGAGGGGATCGCGGCGATCCACTTCAGCAGCCGTACGTCGTGCACGGCGACGGCGCGCGTCCCGGGGCGGGCCCGCTCGGCGAACTCCATGAGGTGGGTGACGACCGTGGTGGCGGGCACCACGGGCCAGCGGTCCCCCTCGTCGGGCCAGCCGGGACGCTGCCGGAAGAAGCAGTGGTCCAGCAGGTACGGCATCGTGGCCACGTCCACCCGCAGCTCCCGCTCCGCCCCGGGCGGCCGGACCGCCGGGGCCGGAACTGCCGGACCCACCGGACTCGCCGGACTCGCCGGACGGACCGGCCGGGCGGCGGGGGAGCGGCGGGCGAGGCCGCGGGCGCCGACGAGCTCCCTGGCCGCCGACGCGGTGGCGTCGAGCAGCGCGGACAGCTCGGCGCTCAGCGGATCGCGCGCCGCACCGGGGACCGGCGCCGGGGCCGCCGGCGCGGACGTCCGGGCCAGCAGCCCGTGCTCCCGCGCGGGCAGGGACACCAGCGCCCCGCCGAGGTCCAGCCGCACCCCCGGGCGGGCGGTGCGTTCCGCCTCCCGGGCGGCGGGTACGGCCGGTTCGGCGGCGCCCGGGGTGAGCAGCGGGGCGACATCGGGGGCGGCGCCCTCCACCCACAGCGCGGTCACCACCCGGCGCAGTTGCGCCAGGCTGTCATGGGCCGAGGAGTGCGCGGAGACCACCAGCCGGTCCTGCCCGGCGAGGGTGTCGTCGATCAACGAACCGAGCTGGCCCGCCCCGAGCTGCACGAAAGCCCGGAACCCGGCCGCGTGGAGCGCGAGGACCGTCTCCCGGAAGCGGACGGGCTCCAGCAGATGGCGGACGAACAGCTCACGCACCGCGTCCGCACCGGCCGGGAAGGGCGCGGCGGTGGTCGCGGACCAGACCGGGGTGGTCTGCGGGTGCAGCGAGTAGCGCTCGGCGGCCTCCCGGATCGGCCCCAGGTACGGCGCGAGCAGCGGGGTGTGGAACCCGGAACGGAACGGCAGCACCTGGCAGACGACCCCCTGGGAGCGGAAGTGGTGCACCAGGGCGGCCACCTCCTCCTCGGGGCCGCAGATCATCGACTGGCGCGGCGCGTTGTCGTGCGAGAGCACGACGTCCTCGCGGTCCCCGAGCTCCGCCAGCACCCGGTCGGCGGGCAGGCCCAGCACCCCGAAGGCGACCCCGGGCACCCGCAGCGCGTCCGGGTCGAAGGCGGAGAGGAACGCGTCGACCTCGTCGGCGGCGTGGATGCCGCCGCAGGCCATCGCCGTCCACTCGCCCACGCTGTGCCCGGCGACGGCGTCCGGCTCCACACCCACCCGGCGCAGCGCGGTGTCCAGCAGCCGGCCGAGCTGGAAGACGGCGGCGCCGTGCCGCCCCACGTCGCCGACCCGGGCGTCGGAGCCCGGGGACCACGGCAGCGCGAAGCGGGTGGCCAACTCCTCGACGCGCGGCGTGAATTCGGCCTCCAGGCCGGGGAAGACGAAGGCGGTCCGCCCGCCGCCCGCCCCCAGGACCGGGCGCGGTGTGAACCACACGTCGCTGCGGCCCCGCCACGGCATCCCCTTGGCCACGGCCCTGCGGGCCAGCTTCAGCCGGCGTTCGGTCGGGTCGACGATGCCGAGGCGCACCGGACCGCCGCCCGGCGCCTTCTCGTCCCGGCCCGCGGCCAGGACCGAGGCGTCGTCACCGGCGAGCAGTGCGGCCAGCCCGTCGACCGTTCCGGCGGCCAGCCGCAGCACCCGCTCCGGCTCGCTCACCGTCACCCGGGGCACCGCCCGGGGCACGGCCGTGGGCGGCTGCTCCAGCACCACATGGGCGTTGATCCCGCCGAACCCGAAGGCGTTCACCCCCACCCGGCGCGGCGCGCCGCCCACCGGATCCGGCCAGGGCCGCGCCTGGGCCAGCGGGGCGAACCGGGTGTCCGCGAGTGCCGGATGCGGGTCCTCGCAGTGCAGCGTCGGCGGGAGCACCCCGTGGTGCACGGCCAGAGCCGCCTTGATCAGCCCGGCGATCCCGGCGGCCGGCATGGTGTGCCCGATCATCGACTTCACCGAGCCGATCGCCGCCCGGCCGTCCTCCCCGGCCGGGCCGAACACCTCGGCGAGCGTGGCGAGTTCGGCCCCGTCGCCGGCCGGGGTGGCGGTGCCGTGCGCCTCCAGCAGACCGATCGAGCCGGCGGCCCTGGGGTCGAGCCCGGCGGCCTGCCACGCCTGGCGCACCGCACGGACCTGCCCGCCCGGATCCGGGGCGAGCAGGCTCGCCGAACGGCCGTCCGCCGCCACCCCGGTGCCGGTGACCACGGCGTAGACCCGGTCCCCGTCCCGTTCGGCGTCGGCGAGCCGCTTCAGGACGACCACCCCGGTGCCCTCGCCGATCAGCACCCCGTCCGCGCCCCGGTGGAAGGGGCGGATGCGCTCGGAGGGGGAGAGCGCCCCGAGCTGGTTGAAGACGCTCCACAGGGTGATGTCGTGACAGTGGTGCACCCCGCCCGCCAGCATCAGGTCGCAGCGCCCCGAGGCCAGTTCGCGCACGGCGTGGTCGACCGCGATCAGCGAGGACGCGCAGGCAGCGTCGACCGTGTACGCGGGTCCGCGCAGGTCGAGCCGGTTGGCGACCCGGGAGGCCACCAGATTGGGCACCAGCCCGATCGCGGACTCCGGCCGCTCGGGTCCGAGCTGTTCGGTGAACGCCGCCCGGACCCGCTCCAGCTCCTCCTCGCCGAGGTGCGGGGCCAGCTCGCCCAGCGTCCGCACCAACTGGTTCGCGGTACGCACCCGCTGGTCCAGCCGGACCAGGCCGGGCGTCAGATAGCCGCCCCGGCCCAGCACGATCCCGGCCCGCTCCCGCGCGGACGGCAGCACACCGTCGCCCCCCGCGTCCTGGAGCGAGCGGTACGCCACCTCCAGCGCGATCAGCTGGTCCGGCTCGGTCCCCGCCACCGACGACGGCATGATCCCGAACCGGGCCACGTCGAACTCGGCCGTCCGGTCCACGAACCCGCCGCGCCGGCAGTAGATCCGGTCGCTGCGCCGGTCGCCGCCGGTGGCGCCCGGCGCGTAGAACCCGGCGTCCCAGCCGTCGTCCGGCACCTCGGTGATGGCGTCCACCCCGCCGACGATGTTGTGCCAGTACGTGTCCAGGTCCCCGGCGCCCGGCAGGAAGACGTCCATGCCGACGACGGCGACCGGGGTCTGTGCGGTCACGCCGGTCACCAGCCCGACGCGGTGTAGACCGCGGCGTACGTCCCGGCCGGTCCCCAGGCCAGTTCCCGCAGCAGGCTCAGCGGGCCCTCCTCCGGGTCGATCAGCTTGATGCCCCGGTTCGCGTACGAGCGCATCAGCTCGGGGGTCACCATGCCGCCGCCGGTCTCCGCCGCGGCCCAGGGCCCCCAGTGCACGGTGAGCCCGCGCCGTCCGGGCCGGGTCCAGCGGCGGCCCAGCTCCTCCAGGGCGTCGTTGGCGGTGGCGTAGTCGCTCTGGCCGCGGTTGCCCAGCGCCGCCGCGATGCTGCCGAAGAGCACCGCGAACCGCGGCCCGGAGGGCAGCGAGTCCACCGCGTCCAGCACCGCCCGTGCCCCCTGGACCTTGGTGGCGAGGACCCGGGCGAAGGAGTCGGCGGTCTTCTCCGCGATGAGCCGGTCCTCGATGACCCCGGCCGCGTACACGACCCCGTCCAGGCGGCCGTACTCCCGGTGCGCCTCCTTCACCGCCGTGTTCACGGCCTCGGTGTCCAGCACGTCCACGCAGTGGTAGCGGGCCTCGCTGCCCAGCTCCGCCAGCTCCCGCAGGGTGGCGCGCACCTCGCGGGCCGCCAGCAGGGCGTTGAGCCGGCGCTCGATCTCGGCCGGCCGGGTCAGCCCCGCCGCCAGCAGCGCCCGGCGCAGCGCGTCACGGCCCCGCGCCCCTGCCGTCGCCGGGTCCTCGGTCTCCGGCGGGACCGGGGTGCGGCCCATCAGGACCAGCCGGCAGCGGCTCGCGGCGGCCAGCGTCCGGGCGAACCGGGCGGTGATGCCGCGCGCGCCGCCGACCAGCAGCACCACGGCGTCCCGGTCGAGACCGGCGGCCTCCGCCTCCGCCACCCCGTCCCCGGCCGGGCCCGCACCGGTCTCGGCGAGCGCGCCCAACCCGGTCGGGGTCAGCCGCAGCGCCCGCCGGACGGTGCCGTCGGTGAGCACGACCGGCTCCCGGTCGGTGGCCGCCGCCTCGGTGAGCAGGGCCCCGGCGACGTCCCCGGCACCGGCGTCCGCCGCCACCTCCAGCAGGGTCGCGGCGCACTCGGGGTACTCGCGGGCGACCGTGCGGAAGAAGCCGCGCAGCCCGGTCACCGCACCGGTCTCCCGCCGCTCCACCGCGACCAGCCGGGCCGGGGCCGCCGCGAGCAGCTTCTGGAACAGCGGCAGCGCCTCGGGCAGCGGCGGTGCGTCGGCGTCCAGGGCGCCCAGGTAGAACACGGTGCCGGGGAGGTCGTCGGGTACGTCGTCGGCGGTGACCGGGTCGGCGCCCGCGGCCCGCAGCCGGTCCGCCAGCGCCTCGGCGGCCTTACCACCGCCGAGCAGCAGCACCCGGCTCCCGGCCGGGAGCGCGGCGGCCACCCCGGGCAGCTCCTCCTCGGTGAACTCCAGCCGGACGGGGGCGACGATCTCCGGTTCGACGGCCTCGCTCTCCGCCTCCGGCGCGTCCGGCGCGTCCGGTGCGGCGGCCCCGGGCTCCGGGGAGCCGTCGCCGAGCGCCTCGACGAGGAGGTCGGTGAGGGCGGCGGCGGTGCGGGCCGCGCTGAGCCGGTCCAGCCCCTCCGGGGTGTCGGTGGGCAGGCCGAGCCGGCCGGCCAGTTCGCCGGCGATCTCGGCGCGCTTGATGGAGTCGACGCTGAGGTCGGCCTCCAGGTCGAGTCCGGGCTCGATCATGTCGACCGGGTAGCCGGTGCGGTCGGCGACGACGTCGAGGACGGCGGCGAGCACCCCCGCCCGGTCGGTGGCGGGCGCCTCGGGCACGGCGGGAACAGTGACGGGGACGGGGGCGGCCGGCAGCGCGGGCGGCTCGTAGACCGCCGCCGGGGCGTACACCGGTGTGCCCGGCACTGACAGGGGCGCCGGAGGACCGCCCTCCGGGCCGCCCAGGTAGCGCAGCAGTACGTCGCGCTGGGCGGCGACCATCTCCCGGCTGCTGCGGAGGAACTCCGCGATCAGGGCGTCGGGTCCGGACGGGGAACCGCTGGGGTGGGGATGCTCCGGCACGACCGACTCCGATATCTGGGTGGGGGGATGGAGGGCGCCCGACGGGATGGTGCCGTCGGCGCGGCGCAGCAGATGGCCGTCGACCGTCCACCCCGCCGCGCGCGGCGCGGTCGCGGTCTCCGGGTCGACGGCGGAGCGGCCCTGGACGAGCCGGGCGAGGCGGACGTCGACGCCGAGGACGGCGAGCCGGGCCAGCGCGTCGAGCAGTCCGCGCAATCCGCCCCGGTGGTCGGCCGCCAGTGGGACGGTGCGGTGCGGGCGGCCCTTGAGGATCGCGCCCACCAGCCGCGACATCGTGCGGCCGGGGCCGATCTCGGCGAAGACCCGGGCGCCCGCCGCGTACATGGCCTCGATCTGTTCGGTGAACCGGACCGGCGACTCGATCTGGGCGGCCAGCGACGCGCGGATCTCCCCGGGCGTGTCCGGGTAGCGGTCGGCGGTCCGGTTCGCCCACACGTCGAAGGCGGGCGGACGCACCTCGACCCCGGCCAGCCGTCCGGCGAAGGTATCGCCCGCACCGGACAGCAGCGGACTGTGGAAGGCGCAGGCCACCTGGAGCCGCACGACCGGAAGACCGGCGTCCCGCAACGCGGTGCAGGCCGCCTCCACCGACGCGGTCGGCCCCGAGACGACGGTCTGCTCCGGCGCGTTGTGATTGGCGGTGACGACGTCGCCGTCGTGGCCGGTCAGCCGCAGCACCTCCGCGACCCGCTCGGCGGAGGCCTTCACGGCGGCCATCGCCCCCGGGTCGCCGCCGTCGACCGCGCCGAGGATCGCCGAGGCACGGGCGGCGCTCACCGCCGGCAGGTCCTCCGGCGCGAACACCCCGGCGGCGCCCAGCGCGGCCAGCTCGCCGTAGCTGTGCCCGGCCGCCATCGCGGGCCGTACCCCCAGCCCGCCGAGCAGCTCGGCCGCGGCCAGTTCCACGATGCCCAGCGCGGGCTGTGCCACCGCCGTGTCGGTGAGCCGGGCCAGCTGCCCGGCCTTCGTCTCCGCGTCGAAGGCGGCGGGCGGGTGCAGCACCCCGGCCCACCGCGCGCCGAGATGCAGATGGCGGTGGAGCTCGGGGAAGGCGACGAAGAGGTCCGCGAGCATGCCCGGCTTCTGGCTGCCCTGCCCCGGGAAGAGGAACGCCAGCGCCTCGGCGGGAACCTCCCCGGTCTCCCCGTACAGGCCCTCCCGCTCCCGTTCGGCGCCGAACACGCCGTCACCGGGGGCGTGTTCACCGGCGGCCGCCCGCTCCAGCAGACCGGGCAGCGCCCCGAGCGACTCGGCCACCACCGCGTAGTGGACGGGCTCCCCGTTCAGCGCGGCCCGGTCGGCGCGGTGCGCGGCGTGCCGGGCGTAGTCCCGCAGCCGCCAGGGCCCGCCCCGCTCCAGCAGGTCGAGCAGCCGCCGTACGGAGCGGCCGGCCGCCCCCGCGTCCGCGCCGCGGAAGACGAACAGCTCGGCGGGCCAGCGCTCCAGGGCGTGCGGCGCCGGGGTCTGCTCGTGGGCCCGCATCACCACATGGAAGTTGGTGCCGCCGAAGCCGAAGGCGCTGACCCCGGCGACCCGCCGGTCCGGCTCCACCGGCCACGGACTCGCCTCGGTGTGGAAGACGAACGGGCTGGTCTCCTCGGACCAGGCCGCGTTCGGTTCGCGGACGTGCAGCGTCGGCGGCCTGATCCCGTGGTGCAGGGCGAGCGCCGTCTTGATCAGACCGGCCATGCCCGCCGCGCACTTGGTGTGTCCGATCTGCGATTTGACCGATCCGATCGCACAACTCCCGGGCGCCGCACCCGATTCGGTGAACACCTCGGTGAGCGTGGCGAGTTCGGTGCGGTCGCCGACGACGGTCCCGGTGCCGTGCGCCTCGACGAGGCCGACCTCGGCGGGGGAGACGCCCGCGCCCGCGTACGCCCGCTCCAGCGCGGCGCGCTGGCCCTCGGGACGGGGCGCGGTCAGCCCCAGTGCCCGGCCGTCGCTCGCGCTTCCCACCCCGTCGATGACGGCGTAGATCCGGTCGCCGTCGCGCTCCGCGTCGGCGAGCCGCTTCAGCGCCACGCAGCCCACGCCCTCGCCGAGCGCGATCCCGTCCGCGCCGCTGTCGAAGGTGGCCGAGCGGCCGGAGGGGGAGAGCGCGTGCACCGAGGAGAACAGCAGGTAGTCGTTGATGCCGTTGTGCAGATCGGCGCCGCCGCACAGCACCAGGTCGCTGGTGCCGGTGACCAGCTCCTTGCAGGCCGCGTCCACCGCGGTCAGCGAGGAGGCGCAGGCCGCGTCCACCGTGTAGTTGGCGCCGCCCAGGTCGAGCCGGTTGGCGATCCGGCCCGCGATGACGTTGGCCAGCATCCCCGGGAAGGAGTCCTCGGTCAGCCGGGGCAGCTGCTCGTCGAGACCGGCCGGGATGCTCCCGATGTACGAGGGCAGCACCGTGCGCAGCGCCGTCGCGTTGGACAGGTCGCTGCCCGCCTCCGCCCCGAAGATCACCGAGGTGCGCCGGTGGTCGGTGCCCGGCGCGTCGTACCCGGCGTCCGCCAGCGTGCGGCGGGCCGCCTCCAGCGCCAGCAGCTGCACCGGCTCGATGCTGGCGAGCGAGGCCGGCGGGATGCCGTACGCCAGCGGGTCGAAGGGGATCTCGGGCAGGAAGCCGCCCCAGCGGGACGGGGTGCGCTCCCCGTCGCCGTCCGGCGCGTAGTACAGCCCCGGGTCCCAGCGGTCCGCCGGAACCTCCGTCACGCAGTCCTTCCCGGACAGCACGTTGGCCCAGAACTCGGAGAGGTCGGCCGCGCCCGGGAACATCCCGGCCATCCCGACCACCGCGATCCGCAGCGGCGCGGACTCCTCGGCGGGCGCCGCCGGAGCGGGGGCGCGCTCCCGCAGCAGCCGGGCGGCGCCCTCGGTCACCGAGGAGTGCAGCGCCGCCACCCCGGTCGGGCCGTGCCGCAGCACCACCACCTCGCCGGCCATGAACATGCCTTCGTGCGCCTGGCGTTCCTCGCCCACCGTCAGCAGCTCGTCGCCGACCCGCTCGATGCCCTTGGACGCCAGCCGGAGCCGGCCGACGTTGAACCGCTCCAGCCGCTCCCACGCCTCCCGGTCGGGCACCCCGCGCTCGCGCAGCTCGTCCCTGAGGGCCGCGAAGTCGCGGGTGATCGCGGAGTGCGCGCACCGGGTGGCGTGCCCGGGGGCGGTCTCCAGCAGATCGGTGCGGTCCGCCGCGATCACCTGGCGCTGGTACAGCGGCTGGATCGCCCCGGCGGCCACGGCCTCCTCGGTGAACAGGTACGCCGTGCCCATCAGTACGCCGAAGCCCACCCCGGCCCGGGTCAGCGGGGCGGCCAGCGCCGCCGCCATCGCCGCCGACCGCTCGTCGTGGACGCCGCCCGCGAGGAGCACGGTCAGCTCGTCGGCGCCCCGGCCGCCCGACTCGGCCAGGAAGTCGAGCAGCACCTCGGTCTGCGCCTGCCAGAGCGGGAAGCTGCCGCGCGGTCCCACATGGCCGCCGCACTCCGAACCCTCGAAGACGAACCGGCGCGCCCCGGCGGCCAGGAACTGCCGCAGCAGGCCGGGCGACGGCACGTGCAGGAAGGTGGTGATGCCCTCGGCCTCCAGGGCGGCGGCCTGCGCGGGCCTTCCGCCCGCGATGATCGCGTGCGAGGGCCGCAGCTCGCGGACCACCTCCAGCTGGGCCTCCTTCACCGCGTCGTCCGCGAAGCCCAGGATGCCGACGCCCCAGGCGCTCCCCCCGAGCAGCGCCCGGGTCTCCTCCAGCATCGCGCGGGTGCGTTCGGGCCCCGCCAGCGCCAGCGCCAGGAACGGCAGCCCGCCCTCGGCGGCGACGGCGGCGGCGAACGCGGGCCGGTCGCTGACCCGGGTCATCGGCCCCTGGGCTATGGGCAGGGCGGTGCCGAGCGTCCGGGCCCCGGCGGAGCCCGCCGCCAGCGCCTCGCCGGCCGCGCCGTCGGCCAGCGCCCCGGCCACGGCGCCCCGTACCGCGCGCAGCGCCCGGGAGACGTCCGGGTACCGCCGGGCGAACGAACCGGCCAGGTAGACGTCCTGCCCGGCGGGGAGGAACTGGGTGCCCGGGTCGTCCCCGCCGATCCGGGCGGTGAACTCCTCGGCGTCCCCGGGGAGCGCGGGCGCGGCCGGACCCCGGCGGCGCAGCACCCGGTGGCCGTGGTGGACGACGGTCTCGGAGCCGTCGAGCCCGCGCAGGGCCTCGGCGGTCCCGGCGGCCACCTGGGCCTCGTCGAACAGCGCCAGCTGGGTGTCGAGGACCACTCCGGCGGCGCCGCCCGCGACGGCCGCCGCCGCGCTGTACGGGCCGATGCCGCCCGCGGCCCACACGGGCAGGTCCAGTGCCTCGTCGGCCAGGATCTGCTGGAGGAGGATGAACGTGCTCAGTTCGCCGACCCGGCCGCCGCTCTCGTGACCGCGTGCCACCAGGCCGTGCGCCCCGTCCCGGGCCGCGGTGCGGGCCTCGGCGAGGGAGATGACCTCCACCAGGACCCGGCGGCCGGGGAAGTCGGCGGGGCGGCGGGCGGAATCGGCCAGCAGGACGGTCCCGGCGCGCCCGGGGAGCGACCCGGGGCCGTCGTCGTCCGGCAGTACGCAGCCGGGGCGGATCCGTACGCCGAACGGTGCCCGGGTCCACCGGTCCGTACGGGCCAGTAACTCCTCGGCCCCGCGCGCGTCCCCCGTGGGCAGCTCCAGCACTCCGAGAGCGCCCGCCCGGGCCGCCGCGGCGGTCAGCCGGGGGGAGGGGCGATGGAGCGGATTGACCGCGATGACCAGGTCCGGCGCCGAGGGCAGAGCGGGTGCGCCGGGTAACGGCATCGGCATGAAGTCCCCCGATTCAAGGGTCCGTTGGGCGTGATCTGCGGTAGTTAACTGGTGCGGGATCAGCGGGGTCAACAGGTCGTGATGTCCTCTCCCGGCCAAGGTGTCTACGCGCGTTAAGCGGGTGTGAACCGCAAAGACCCCGAGGCGCGGCAATGCGGACTTCCTCACGTGGGTGTGCACCGGCCGTCACCTGCAAGTCATGGTCATGACACGTGTAGGACATGCGTGTGTCCGGCATGAAACATGCGGTGTGTCGAAGGTCACAGCAACCCGAAAGGGCTTTCCGTCTCCAGGTGCCCCCGACGCGCGGCACGGAGGCCGGGCCGGGGCCCCTCCCGCACGGCCCGCACGGGCGCCCGGCCCAGCCGATGCCCGATTCGTCCCCCGCCCCTACGGTGGGGGAATGGCCATGACCCAGGTGTGGCGGCCGGGCGGACCGGCCCGGGGCCTCGCGGCGGACGCGATGCGCGCGGTGGTGCTGTTCGTGCTGTCCGTCGTGGCGGCCTCGGTCAATCCGCACCAGCGCACCTTCGAGATGCGCTGGTCCACGGTGCTCGTGGCGGCGATCGGCTGCGCCGCGCTCGTCTGGCGGCGCCGTCACCCGGTCGGCGTCCTCGCCGTCACCACCGGCTGCGGCGTGCTCTTCCAGCTGCTCGGGGTCCGCGACAGCCCGCTGGTGGCCGGCCCGGTCCTGGTCTCCGTCTACACCGTGGCGGTGCGCACCGACCGGCGTACCGCGTGGACGGCGGCCGCCGGCTCGGCCGCCGTCCTGGTGGGCGCCTCCACGATGGGCGCCGCGGGATCATGGCTGGAACCCGACACCCTCGCGATGGTGGCCTGGACCGCGCTGCCGGCCGCCGTGGGGGAGGGCGTGCGCTCGCGCCGCGCCTACGTACTGGCCGTCGAGGAACGGGCGGAACACGCGGAACGCACCCGTGAGCAGGAGGCGCGGCAGCGGGTGGCCGCCGAACGGGTCCGCATCGCCCGCGAACTGCACGACATCGTCGCGCACCACATCGCCCTGATCAACGCCCAGGCGGGCGTCGCCGTGCACCTGGTGGACCAACGGCCGGAACAGATCCTCACCGCACTGGAGCACATCCGCGACACCAGCCGCTCCGCCCTGGACGAACTGCGGGTGACCGTGGGGCTGCTGCGGCAGTCCGACGACCCGGTCGCCCCCCGCGCCCCCATGCCGGGCCTGGCCCAGGTGCCCGCCCTGCTCGCCTCCTTCGAACGTGCCGGGCTGTCCGTCAGCCACACCCGGCACGGCGACGCCGGCCCCCTGGACCCGGCCGTCGACCTCGCCGCGTTCCGCATCGTCCAGGAATCCCTGACCAATGTGCGCAAGCACGCCGGCGCCGACCGCGCCCGGCTCTGCCTGCACTACCACCGCGAACGCCTTACGATCACCGTCGAGGACGACGGGTCCGACGGACCGCGCCGTCCGCATCCGGGCGCCGGTCACGGACTGATCGGCATGCGCGAACGGGCCGCCGCCATCGGCGGCCGACTGCGCGCGGGACCACGCCCCGAGGGCGGATTCACGGTGACGGCCGAACTGCCGCTGCGCCCCGGCCGCTCCCGCCCCGGACCGGCACGGGACCAGAGGGACGGGCATGACGATCCGCGTACTGCTTGCCGATGACCAGGCCCTGCTGCGGGGCACCTTCAGGATGCTGTTCGACGCCACGGAGGACATGGAGACCGTGGGCGAGGCGTCCGACGGCCGCGAGGCGGTCGCACTGGCCGCCGCCGAGCGCCCGGACGTCGTCCTCATGGACATCCGCATGCCCGAGATGGACGGTCTGGAGGCCACCCGGCTGATCACCGAGGCGGACGGCACGGCCGGGGTCAAGGTGCTCGTCCTGACCACCTTCGAGGACGACGAGCACGTCGCCGAGGCGCTGCGCGCGGGCGCCAGCGGATTCCTCGGCAAGGGGGCCCGGCCGGAGGAGCTGCTGGACGCCGTCCGTACGGTCGCGAGCGGCGAGGCCCTGCTGTCGCCGACCGCGACCCGGGCCCTGATCACCCGGTTCCTGGCCCAGCCGGACCCCTGCCCGGTCGGGGTGCACGAGCGGCTGGCCTGCCTGACGCCGAGGGAACGCGATGTCACGGCGCTGGCCGCGCTGGGCCTGTCCAACGAGGAGATCGCCGACCGCCTGTTCGTCAGTCCGCTGACCGCGAAGACGCATGTCAACCGGGCGATGACCAAGCTGGCGGCCCGGGACCGCGCCCAGCTCGTGGTCGTCGCCTACCAGTGCGGGCTGGTCAGCCCGGCGGCCTGAGAGCCCGCCGGGCGACCTCTGACCGGGCGGACGCCCATCGATCGAAGGTCACCCCGACGGGCTCTGAGAGCCCGCCGGGCGCCGGGCCGCGGACCCGGCAGTACACCGGCGGACCGGATACCGCAGCCGTGGTAGGCGCGAATCACTGTGTGCGGACGATGTGTCCGGACCCCTCGCCGGGGGATGGTGGGGCCATGAACGGAGGTTTCGCCATGACCGGAGCCCGCTGCCTGACCGAGACGTCCGGCAAGAAGCCCCTTGCCGAGGAATGCCGCACGATCCGTGAACAGCTGGCCGCCAACGCACCCGAGACCCTCGCCCCCGACGAGGCCCGCGCCGTGGCCGCCCACCTGGCGGCCTGCCCCGCCTGCCGGACGGCGTACGGCCGCCCCGCGCAGGTCCCGGCCCATCTGGCCCTGCTGCGCGAGGCCCTCGCCCACGGCCAGGGACCGGGCCGGGGGGACGCCCCCTCGGAGCGGCGCGGCGCGGAGCGCGCCGCGACCCGGCAGATCACACTCTCCCAGTGGGTCAGCAAGACCACCTCGTACGCGTCCGCCGGCTGAGCGGACCCGCGCGCCCGCCCGGCGGACCCGTCGGGGTCCGGGGGCGGGCGCGGGGCGGTCAGCCGGCGGTGAGCACGCGCCAGTCGCGCGAGCCGATGTCGGCCGGTGTGCCGTCGAGGACCCGGGCGGTACGTGTCGCGGGGTCCAGGGCGACCGTCGCCAGGCTGGCCCAGCGCTGCCCGAGCGGCTTGTCCGGGTCCGGCAGGCAGGTCACCGCGGGCTCGCCCTCGCCCGTCACCAGCACGGCGGCGAGCTCCTCGGGCGTCGCGGCCGGTGCCCGGTCGAGGCGGGCGCGGACGAAGTCGTACCGCTCGCCCGAGTCCGGCTGGTAGAGCCAGGTCTTCTCGTCCTTCGCGGGGGCCGGGGTCAGGAAGTGGTTGGTCCGTACGAGCGTGCCGCCCCGGGCCTCCACCGGGAACACCCCGGCCGGGCTGAGATCGAGCAGCACCGCGTCCACCCCGTCGAACAGGGCGAACGAGCCCGAGGACGCCAGCGGGGCGGAGCGCACCAGCTCGACCGCCTCGGCGACACTGCCCGCCTCCTCCAGCACGATCGCCGCGAGGACGTGCACGGGGACGCCGCCGACACCGTCGCGGACATGCCCGAGGATGTTGAAGTGCAGGGCGAGCCCGGCGCTGTTGACCCCGATCTTGCCGAGGATGCCGTCCTCGGTGAGACCGACGAAGGCGTGGCGCCCGCCGCGGATCTCCTGGGTGTGCCAGGCACCGCTCAGCTCCACGTGCCAGTCCCAGGTCTGGACGCCGAAGGTGCGCGCCGGGCCGTCGGCCCCGGTGGTCCGGCGGACGAGCGTGGTGCACTCGCCGGGCGGCACGGTCGCGCTGCGGGCCAGGATCTCGGTGCGCGCGTTGAGGGCGGCGACGCGCCAGAGGTCGGTGCCGGAGCCGTGGGCGATGCCCTCGATCTCGGCACGGGCCCCGGGGCGGAACCGGCCGATGTCGTCGAGGGCCCGCTCGGCGTCCCCGCGCACCGTGGCGGGGGAGATCCCGCCGAGCGCGAAGAGCCGGTCGTACGTGTCGATCGCGGCGGGCAGAGCGTCGCGCAGCTGCTCGCCCCGGGCGACGCCCCGGGCGCGCGGGTCGGCGCCGGCGGCCTCGACATGGCGGCGGTGTGCGGGGCGGGGGATCGGCGTCGTGGTCACGACTGTCCTTTCACGGTGTGCGGGTGGAGCTGTACGGCACCGCCGACGACCGTCGCGAGTACGGGGTTGCCGGGCTGTGCCTCGGGGGCCAGACGGAGCGGGTCGGCCGCGAACACGGTGAGGTCGGCGAGGCAGCCGGGCGCGATCCGCCCCAGCTCGTCCCCGGCCCCGGCGGCGTACGCGGCGGCGGCGGTCATCGCCGTGTACGCCTCGCGGGCGGTGACGGCCTGGCCGGGCTGGACGGGCGCGGCGTCGGACTCCTCGACCGGGCGGCGTAGCTGGCAGTCGGCCAGGCCGACGCGCGGATCGCCGGGGCCGATGGGCCAGTCGGAGCCGAGCGCGACGACGGCGCCGTGGTCCAGCAGGTCGCGGGTGCGCCAGCCGTGGGCGGCGCGCTCGGGGCCGATCCGCCGCGACCAGTTGTCGCTGCCGTCCGCGCGGGTGTGCCGGGTGCCGTGCACGGGCTGGAGGCTCGCGACGACGTCGAGCGCGGCGAACCGGTCCAGCAGGTCGTCCGGGACGGATTCGAGGTGCTCGATGCGGTGCGGGGCGCGACCCGCCGGGCCGACCTCCTCGATGACGTCGAGGGCGAAACGGACGGCCCGGTCACCGATCGCGTGGGTGGCGGTCGGGATGCCGCGCTCGGTGAAGAAGCGCATCGCCGCCCGGTACGCCTCGGTGTCGCGCCACAGCGGCTCGCGGTTCTCGCCGTGGATGTCGGGCTGCTCGAACCAGGCCGTGCCGTTGTCGGCGGTCCCGTCGAGCATGAACTTGGCGCCCTCGACGTGCCAGCGCCGCCCGCGCAGGCCCTGGAGTCCGGCGACCTCCTGCCAGACCTCGGGCGGCGAGTCGGCCGGGACCAGCGGCGAGCAGCGGATGCGCAGCGGCAGCTCGCCGTGGTCCTCCAGGTACCGGTACACCTCCTCGGAGGGGTCGGAGAAGTCGAGCGCGTGCAGCCCGGTCAGCCCGCCGCGCGCGAGCTGTTCGAGCTGCTCGCGGACGTAACCGGCGGCCGTCTCCACCGGTACCTCGGGGTAGTGCGCGAAGACCAGGTCCATCGCCTGGAGCTCGACCACGTAGCCGGTGGGGCGGCCGTCCGGGCCGACCTCGACACAGGAGGCGTCGGTGAAGGTCTCCTCGCCGGTCAGCCCGGCCAGCTCCACCGCCCGGGGGCTCACCACCAGCGCGTGTGCGTCGCTGGTCATCAGCGAGATCGGCCGGCCGGGGAAGCGCTCCTCGAACACGGAGCCCTCCGGTTCGCCGTCGAAGACGTTCACATCGAGGTCGTACCCGCTGATCCACTCGTCCGCCGCTACGGTCCCCACCGCCCCGGCCAGGCGGTCGAACACCGCCTCCAGGGTGGCGGCGCCGGACAGGTCCACCCCGCTGCCGATGGAGATCGACCCCCACACGGGGTGGGCGTGGATGTCGGTGAGGCCGGGCAGGACGGTGGCGCCCGGGAAGTCGTGGACGACCGTCCCGGGGCCCCGGAGCCCGTCGATCTCCGCCGCGGTGCCGACCGCGGCGATCCGGCCGTCGGCGATCGCGACGGCGTCGGCGTCGGCGGAGGCGTCCACGGCCTCCCCGGCCAGGTGTTCGATGTGCTGGGCGTACACGATGACGTCGGCGTACACAGGGGTTCCTTCGGGTCTTGCGGAGGGTGAGGGGCGGCTTTCCCGCCCGGTCCGGCGCGCGGACCGGGCGCGGGTCAGCCGCGCGGGATGCTGCCGAGGGCGCGGGCGGCCGCCCAGTAGACGGCGGCGGCGGTGATCATCCCGGCCGGGATCGCCAGGTCGACATCGCCCAGCGCCCCGGCGATCGGGCCGATCCAGAAGCTGGTGTTCACCCACAGCGCGGAGACGACGCCCCCGGTCACGATGGCGAGGAACCCGGCCCGGTGGAAGCCGCCGCGGTACCAGAACGGGCCGCCGCGCCGCTGTTCCATGAGGTCCGCCCCGCTGTAGCGGTTGCGCCGCAGCAGCAGGTCGCACACCGCCACCGCCATGGCCGGTCCGGTCACCACGACCACCAGCTGGAGCATGGTCTGGACGCTGGTCAGGAAGTCGAAGACGAGGATGGCGTACAGCGTCATGACGGTGCCGAGGACCCCGATGATCAGGACCGCGGGGACACGTGCGAGGCGCACGCCGACCGACTGGATGGAGAGGCTGGCGCTGTAGGCCGTCATGCCGTTGTTCGTCATGGTGTTGACGACGACCGCGATGACGAAGACGGGGATGAACCAGCCCGGCAGGATGCTCTCCAGCGCGGCTTCCGGCTCGCTCATGTCGAGGGTGGTCGCCGCCAGCGCGCCGACCATCGTGAAGACGGTGCTCGGCAGGTACGCGCCCAGCGCCGTCCATCCGGCGACGGCGAACGGGCTGCTGTCGCGCGGCAGGTAACGGGCGAGGTCCGGGCTGTTGCTGTACGAGAGCGGCGTGGAGGCGATGAGGGTGAAGCCGGTGGCCAGCGCCACCGCGAGCGCGCCGCCCTTGAGCGGTTCGGCCGGGGCGTAGGACCAGTCGGTGTGGGCGAGCACGTACCCCGTGACCACGAAGAACACCACGGTCAGCAGCACGCTCAGGGCGGTGTAGAGGCGGACGATCGTGGCGTATCCGAAGATCGCGATCAGCAGCGTGCCACCGGCGATCAGGCAGATGACCGTGGCGTCGACGGCCGTGTTGTCCGGCAGGCCGAACCGGCCCGCGAGGCCGATCCCGGCGACCGAGGCGGCCGACCAGTTCAGCGCGAGGTAGGCGGCGGCGATCAGCCAGCCGGTCACCACCAGCACCACCTTGTTGCCGACGATCCCGTAGAACGCCCGGCTGATCACCGATCCGCTCGTCCCGGCGACCGGTCCGCTCGCCGCGAGGATGCCGGTACAGATCCACAGCAGGTTCCCGGCCGCGATCACACCGAGGGCCTGGGGGAGGGTGAGGCCCATGAGGATCAGCGCCGCGCCGACGACGAAGCTCAGATAGCTGACGTTGGGCGCCGCCCAGACGGCGAACAGCTGACGCGGCCGACCGCCGCGCTCGTCCTCCGGGACCAGGTCGATGCCCCTGGTCTCGACGTGTCCCGCGCGCTCGGAGCCGGGTTCGTCCAGGGGGCTCGCGGAGGAGCCGGTTTGTGTCGTCGTCATCGAGGACCTCTCGCGTTCCGCCGGCCGTGGTCCTTTATTGGGCAACTGGCCAACTGCATGTTGGTCACACATCCAATAGCGTGTCCCCCATGACGTCAAGACCCCGGCCGGCAAGAGTTCGCAAACAGCCCGGCGAGCGCCGCGCGGAGATCCTGCGGACCGCGGCGGCCATCGCCCTGGAGGAGGGGCTGGAGCGCGTGACGCTCCGCCGCGTCGCGGACGACCTGGGCGTCCGCCCCGGACTCATCGGCCACTACTTCCCGGCCGCGGACCGGCTGGTGAGCGAGGCGTTCTCGCACGCGGCGACGGAGGAGCGCGAGGGGCTGCTGCCGCTCGCCGAGCGCGGACTGCCAGCCGACGTACGGCTCGCGCGCTTCCTCGTCCGCCTCGCCGACGGCGCCTACCGCGACCTCAGCCGGCTCTGGCTCAACGCCCGGCACGCCAGCAGGTTCCGCCCCGGCCTGCGCGAGGCGGTGCGCGCCGAGGAGTCCGCGACCCGCGACGCCCTCGCCGGGCTCATCGAGGACGGCCGGAGCGCCGGGCTCTTCACCACCGACGACGCGCTCGGCGCGGCCCTGCACATCCTGGTCACCGTCGACGGCCTCGGCGTGTACGCGAACGACGACGCGCAGCTGGACCACCCGGTGCTGGAGGACATGGCCATCGCGACGGCCGAACGCCTCCTCGGCCTCGCCCCCGCCACCCTCCGCGCCCGGGTCTGACGCGGCCCGGGCGCGGACGCCGGTCCCCCCGGGGGCCGCGGGACAGCCCTTAGACTCCGCGAATGGCGAAATACTTCGATGTGCACCCCGAGAACCCCCAGCGGCGCACCATCAGCACCGTGGCCGACAGCATCCGCTCCGGCGCGCTCGTCGCGTACCCGACGGATTCCTGCTACGCCCTCGGGTGCCGGATCGGCAGCCGGGACGGCATCGGCCGCATCCGGTCGATCCGGCAGCTCGACGACCGCCACCACTTCACGCTCGTCTGCCAGAACTTCGCGCAGCTCGGCCAGTTCGTGCAGATCGACAACGACGTGTTCCGGGCCATCAAGGCGGCGACCCCGGGCAGTTACACCTTCATCCTCCCCGCGACCAAGGAGGTGCCGCGCCAGCTGCTGCACCCGAAGAAGAAGACCGTCGGCGTGCGGATCCCCGACCACGTCGTGGCCCAGGCCCTCCTCGCCGAACTCGGCGAGCCGCTGCTCTCCAGCACGCTGCTCCTGCCCGACGAGGACGAGCCGATGACCCAGGGCTGGGAGATCAAGGAGCGGCTCGACCACGTGGTGGACGCCGTGGTCGACTCCGGCGACTGCGGCACCGAGCCCACCACGGTCGTCGACTTCTCCGGCGGCGGGCCGGAGATCGTCCGCCGGGGCGCGGGCGACGTCACCCGCTTCGAGTAGCGGCGCGGCCCGGGGCGCCGCCGCCCCGGGAGGCGCTGACCGCCCGCACGGCCGGCCGCGAGGAGCACATCGGGGCAAACCCTCGCCCGGAAGGTGCGTGACCATCGTCCGACACATTCGGTATACCATTTTCGTGTCGTCGGACGAGGAGGGGCCCGTTGTCGCGCGAGGAACCGGTGGAGGCACCACCGAAAGCGGGGAGACCGCGGGCGGCGCGGGCCGGGCAGGCGGTCGCCTCGCTCCGCGGCAGCCCGGGATTCCGGCTGCTGTGGGTCTCGAACCTGTTCTTCTACGGCGGGGCCTGGACCCAGACCATGGTGCTGGGCTGGCTGGTCTTCGACACCACCGACTCCGAGTTCCTGCTCGCCGTGTTCACCGCCGTACGGCTCGCCCCCATGCTCCTCGGCCCCTTCGCCGGAGTGCTCTCCGACCGGTACGACCGGGTCCGGCTGCTCATGATCGCCTGCCTGTGGGCGCTGTGCGCCGTCGTCGTCGTGGCGGCCATGGCGTCCGCGGGCCAGGTGTCGTACGGGGCGCTGGTCGCCGGGGGACTGGCGATCGGCCTGGCCCAGTCCCCGTCCCAGCCCGCGCGCGGCTCGCTCGTCCTCGATCTCGTCGGACGGGAGAACCTCAGCAACGCCAACGCCCTGAACGCGCTGGCGATGAACATGACGCAGGTCGTCGGCCCGGCGATCGGCGGGGCGATGATCAGCGCCTTCGGCGCGCCCGCCGCCCTGTGGATCTCCACGACCTGGTACGCGGTCTCCCTGCTGGCGCTCTGGCCGCTGCGCGGCGCCGGCCGGGCCGAGCAGGGCCGTCCGGAGCCGGTGCTCGGGATGCTCGTCAGCGGGTTCCGCACCGTCCTGACCAGTCGGCTCACCGCCGCCGTCCTGTTCGTCACCCTGGCGGCCAACGTTCTGCTGTGGCCCGTCTACCAGGGGTTCATGCCGGTCTTCGCGAAGGACGCCCTGGGGCTGGACGCCGCCGGGCTGGGCTGGCTCCTGACCTGCAGCGGCCTGGGCGGTCTGGTGGGCTCGCTGGTCATCGCGATGCTCGGCGACTTCACCTTCAAGGGCGGCCTGTTCGTGCTCGGCACGGCGGCCTGGGGCGCCCTGTGGTCCCTGTTCGCGCTGTCCCGGAGCGTGCCGCTCTCGTTCGCCCTGATGGCCTGCATCGGCCTGATGAGCGCCTCGTTCGGGGTGCTCCAGACCACCCTGCTGCTGATGACGACCGCGCCCGAGGTGCGCGGCCGGGCCCTCGGCCTCCAGGAGCTCGCCATCGGCGTCATGCCGGTCGCCTCACTGGGACTCGGGGCGGCCGCCGAGCTGGTCGGGGTCCAGGCCACCGCGTTCCTCAGCGGACTCCTGCTGGTCGTCGTGCTGCTGACCCTCGCGGCCAGGGTCCCGCAACTGGTCCGGTACAGCGGGGTGGACGCCTCCTGAGGCGTCGTCGGCCCGACAGGGCGACGACCCGGTCGACGGGGCCGGCGAGACGGTCCGCGGAGAGACCCTGCGGCGCATCGGCGGCTACGGGCGCGGTCCCGGGGCGCTTGAGGGAGGTCTTGAGGGAAGTGCGGAGGGTCACGCCGACGGGCTACGGGGCGCGGGTGGGGCGGGGAGGGCCGCCGGTCCCGCGCTCCCCCGGTCGTGGAGTGCGGGACCGGCGGTGACCCGAGAGGGTCAGACCCGCAGTTCGCCGTCCCGGACCACCACGCGGCCGCCGGCGAGCACCAGTTGGCGGCGCGGTGCGCGGACCAGCGCGTCCTGGACGTTCTCGGCGTCCAGCAGCACGATGTCCGCCCGCGCCCCCGCCACGAGGTCGTGGGCCGCGCGGTGGACGAAGCCCGCCGCGCGGGTGGTGGCCAGCTCCACCGCGTGGGCCAGCTCCTCATCCGTGCGCAGGCCGTGCAGCCGGGCGAAGCCGAGCGCGACGCGGAGGATGTCGCCGTCACCGTACGGCGACCACAGGTCCCGGATCCCGTCGGTGCCGAGGCCGATCGGGACACCGTGCTCCCGCATCCCCCGCCAGGGCAGCGGCGCGGTGCGGACCGGGGCCACGGTCGCCCAGGAGACGCCGGCCTCCGCGCAGGCCTCGACCAGGCGCAGCTGCCGGTCGGCCGGGAGCTCGCCCAGGGCGAAGCCGTGCGAGACCGTCACCCTGCCGCGCAGCCCGGTGCGCAGGGTGCGGTCGATGATGAGCTCGAACTGGAAGGCGCCGAGCTCGCCCCGGTCGTGCAGATGGATGTCGAGCCCCACCCCGCGCCGCTCGGCGATGGAGAACAGGCCGTCGAGCTGTGCCACCGGGTCGCGGTCGATCGAGGCCGGGTCGAGCCCGCCGATCGAGGTCGCCCCCGCCGCCGCGGCCCGGTCCAGGAGATCCAGTACGCCGGGGCGGCGCACCACACCGTCCTGCGGGAAGGCCACGATCTCCACCTCGACCGCGCCGTCGAGCGCGGCCACCGCCTCGCGGACCACCTCGATCCCGCGCAGCCCGACGCCGAGGTCCACGTCCACATGGCTGCGCACCGCCGTCGTGCCGTGCCGGAGGAACTCGCGTAGGACGGCCGTGGTCGAGTCCGTGCTTGGGATACCGAGTGCGTCGCGTTCGGCGCGTTCGTGGGAGATGCGCCCCTGGGTCGTGGCCTCGCCGCCGTAGGACACCCAGGGCTGCCCCCACCAGCTCTTGTCGACATGGGCGTGCGCGTTGATGAAGCCGGGCAGGGCCAGGAGGCCGCCTCCGTCGAGGTGGTCGCCGTCCTCGGGGGCCGTGCCGGCGGGCAGTACGGAGCGGATCTCGCCGCCGGACACCACGATGTCCGCGGGCGCCCCGCCCCAGGGACGGACGTTCGTCAGAATCACATCAGCCATGACCGGATGGTATGCCAAAGGGTGGTGCGTCAGCCGTTCCGGCGGGTCAGCGCGAGCGGAAGGGTGGCGAGCGAGAGCGCGGCGGTGACCAGAAGGGCGACGGAGAAGGAGGTGCCCGTCGCGAGGAACCCGACGAGGAGGGCGCCCAGCCCCGTCCCGCCGTCGAAGCCGATGTTCCACACCGCGCTCGCCACCCCGCTGGACCGGGGGTCGACGGCGGCGAAGGAGTCCACCAGGGTCAGGTTCTGGAGTCCGCCGTAGCAGACGCCGACCAGGGCCGTCCCGGTCAGCAGCGGCACCACCCGGGTCTCTCCCGGTGTGGCCACCGCCCAGGCGGTCAGCGCGAGCCCGACGGCGGTGGCGGCCACCAGTGGCCAGAGGAACGGCCGGGTGCCGTACCGGTCGGCAGCCGCCCCGAACCGCCAGCGCGCGACGGCCGCCGTCCCGGTCAGCAGCAACAGCGCGGCCAGCGTCGCGGCGGGGTCGTCGCTCATCTGCGGGGCGAAGGTGATCAGGGCGCCCCCGGCCGTCGTGGCCCCGAGCAGGAGCAGCATCGGGCGCAACAGCGGCAGGTACGTGGTGCGCGCGACGGCGGCCCGGTCCTGCGGGCGGTCGGTCCCGGCCGGGCGCCCGTCCAGCCGGCGGGTCAGCCGCAGCGCGGGCACCACCCCCAGCAGAGGCAGCGCCCCGACCGCGAACACGGCCGTGAACCCGATGTTCTCCGCGGCCCACGGGGCGGTCGAGACCAGGATGAACTGCGGTCCCGCGATGGCCAGTCCGTACGCCCCGACCGCCTTCCCGCGCCGCTCCGGCCCGACGAGTTCGGCGACGGCGGTGGCGCCGCAGACCGTGAGCACCCCGAAGCCGAGCCCCCGTACCGCGGCCAGGGCCAGCACCGCGCCCAGCCCGGTGGCCGACGGGTGCGCGAGCGAGGGGGCGCCGAGCAGGACCGCCCCGGCGACCAGGGTGGCCCGCCAGCCCAGACGCCGGATCGTGGCCGGGACCAGGGTCTGCGCGCACACGGTGCACAGCATCAGGACCGCGTTGACCGAACCGGCCCCGGCGGTGTCCGCGCCGCCGCGCACCGCCCAGAGCGGCGCGGTGGGCAGCAGTACCGCGAAACCCGAGAACCCGGCGGCCGTCAGGAGCAGCAGGGCGGGCATGCCCGGCGCCTTCCACACCGACACCGGTGTGTGCGCGATGCTGTTCGTCGGGGCGTTGTTCACTGGCCGGGCCTCCATGTCGCCGTCGCCGGACCGGCATGCGGTGAGGTGGGGGGCCGCGGCGTGAACGGCCATGGAATCATGAATGGTATACCGAATATCGCAGGACTGTGAGCCTGGAAGAACAAGTACGGAGAGTGGCTATGAGCACGGAGAACGGGACGGGTGCGGAAGGCGTCGTGGAGCCGGTCACGGAGACGGACCGGACCTTCCTCCGCCGCTGCGTCGAGCTCGCCCGCGAGGCGCTCGACGCCGGTGACGAGCCGTTCGGCTCGCTGCTCGTGGACGGGCACGGCACGGTCCGGTTCGAGGACCGCAACCGGGTCAAGGACGGCGACGCCACCCGGCACCCGGAGTTCGAGATCGCCCGCTGGGCCGCCGAGAACCTCTCGCCCGAGGAGCGGCGGACGAGCGTCGTCTACACCTCGGGCGAGCACTGCCCGATGTGCAGCGCGGCCCACGCCTGGGTCGGCCTGGGCCGCATCGTGTACGCGTCGGGCTGCGGGCAGCTGGTCGCCTGGCGGCAGGGCTGGGGCTTCGACGCGGGACCGGTCGCGGCGCTGCCGGTGCACGTCGTCGCCCCCGGCGTACCGGTCTCGGGCCCCGACCCGGTGCTCGCCGAGGAGGTCCGGGCCCTGCACGCCCGGATGCTGGGCGTGGCCTGAGGGCCGCCGGAGCATCCCCGTACGGCCCGCCGAAACGCCGTCGCCGCCCCCGGAAGCCGAAAAGCTCCTGGGGGCGGCGACGGAAACGGAAGGGATCAGGACTGGGCGTCCTCGGCCCGGGCCGCTCGGGCCGCGTGCTTCTTCTTGATGCGCACGGCCTCCTTGCGGACCTCGGCCTGGGTGGTGCGCTCCTGGCGGAGCCACTCCGGGTCCTCCTGCTTGAGCGCGTCGATCTGCTCGGTGGTGAGCGCCTCGGTGACCCCGCCGCGGGCGAGGCCCGAGATGGAGACGCCGAGCTTGGCGGCGACGACCGGCCGGGGGTGCGGGCCGTTGCGTCGCAGCTCGCGCAGCCACTCGGGCGGATCGGCCTGGAGCGCGTTGAACTCGGTGCGCGAGACGACACCCTCCTGGAACTCGGCGGGGGTGGCCTCTAGGTACACACCCAGCTTCTTCGCCGCGGTCGCGGGCTTCATCGTCTGGGCGGTCTTGTGCGACGTCATGCGTACCAGGGTATCGAGCATGTGCACCGGCCCTGACCAGGGCCGGTAACCTGGCGGAGTGACAAGCTCGGAAGAAACCCCGTCGTTCCGGCTCGCGTACGTTCCCGGGGTGACCCCCGGCAAGTGGGTGCGCATCTGGAACGAGCGGCTGCCGGACGTCCCGCTGACCCTCGTGGCCGTGGAGGCCGCCGAGGCGTCCGACGCGCTGCGGGAGCGTGCCGCCGACGCGGGGCTGGTACGGCTGCCGGTCGACCGGACGGTCCTGAGCGCCATTCCGCTCTACACCGAGACGACCGTGGTGATCGTCCCGAAGGACCACGCCGTCGCCTCGGCCGAGGAGATCGCTGCGGCCGACCTGGCCGACGAGATCGTGCTGCACCCGCTCGACGACACCCTCGGCTGGGAGCGGCTTCCGGGGCGGCCCGCGATCGAGCGCCCGGCCACCACGGCGGACGCCGTCGAGCTGGTGGCGGCGGGGATCGGGGTGCTCGTCGTCCCGCAGTCGCTCGCCCGCCTCCACCACCGCAAGGACCTCACCTACCGGCCGGTGCTGGACGCCCCCGAGTCGAGCGTGGTGCTGTCCTGGCCGGAGGAGGAGACCACCGACCTGGTGGAGGAGTTCATCGGCATCGTCCGGGGGCGGACCGTCAACTCCACCCGGGGCCGGCCGCGCTCCCGCGTGGAACCGGAGAAGAAGCAGGACGGTGCGCGGCGCAAGCCCGCCGCCGGCCGGGCGGCCGGGAAGCAGGGCGGCGGCTCGTCCGGCGCCCGGAAGCCGCGGACCGGCACCGGCGGGGCCAAGCAGGCCAAGGCCGCCAAGCGGGGCAGGCCGCGCCGCCGGTCCTGACCGGCGGGCCCGCCCCGAGGTGCGCCCGGCCCCCGTCCGCCGGGCACGGCCTCAGCGCCGCCGGAGCCGCACCTTCGGCTCCGGTACGAGCCGCACGGCGCCGTTGAGGAGATGGTCGATCAGGTCGTGCGAGGGCTTGTCCGTGAGGTTGGTCAGCAGCCGGGCCATGGTGTTGAGCAGGAACGGCGAACCCATCACGTACCGGTTGAGGACCGGCTGGAAGCCGGAGCGGCTGAAGACGAGGTCGGCGGCCGTGTTGCCGAGGCGGTAGTAGCGTCCCCAGCGGCGGTTCATCTCGACCGGGTAGCCGCCGAGCACCCGCTCGCGGCGGGCGCCCCGGGGCAGCGCGAGGGCCAGTGTGACGGACTCCGCGGCGACCTCGCCCGCCTCCATGGCCTGGGCGATGCCCTCCCCGTTCCAGGGGGAGACCATGCCGCCCGAGTCGCCGACGAGCAGCAGCCCGCGGGCGTAGAGCGGGTGGCGGTTGAAGCCCAGCGGCAGGGCCGCGCTGCGGACCGGCCCCTGCGCGTTCTCCTCGCGCAGTCCCCAGGACTCCGGCGTACGGGCCAGCCAGCTGTCCAGCACGGCACGCAGGTCCGCCTTGCCGTGCCGCCGGTGCGGCAGCGCGCCGAGGCCGACGTTGACGCGCCCGTCGCCCATCGGGAAGATCCAGCCGTACCCGGGCAGGAAGCGGTCGCTGTTCGGGAACGTGAGGTCGGCCCAGAGCTCCAGATACTCCTCCGCCGAACGCTCGGGGCTGTGGTAGTAGCGGCGGGCGGCCGTCGCGATCTGCCGGGCCGGGTCGCGCTGGACGCCCATGGCGAGGGCGAGCCGGGCCGAGGCGCCGTCGGCGGCGATCACGACCGGTGCGCGGAAGGCCAGCGGCTCCTTCTCCTCGGTGACGGCGGCGACGCCCGTGATCCGGCCGACCCGGTCGGTCAGCGGCTCGGTCACCTTCACGCCGGTGCGCAGCCGGGCCCCGGCACCGGCCGCGTGCCGGGCCAGGATGTCGTCGAAGTCGTGCCTGCTGCGGGAGAGGCCGAAGTCCGGGTACTGGCCCAGCGCGGGCCAGTCGATGTGCACCTGGTGCTTCCCGGCGATCCAGCGCATGCCGCGTGAGCGCATCCAGCCCGGCGCCTTGATGTCGACGCCCATCCTGATGAGCTGGTGCACCGCGCGCGGGGTCAGACCGTCCCCGCACACCTTCTCCCGGGGGAAACGGGACTTCTCCAGCAGCAGGACGTCGACACCGGCTCTGGCGAGATGGAAGGCGGCGGACGAACCCGCGGGCCCCGCCCCCACCACGATCACCTGGGCCTCCTCGGCCGGGCCGTGCTCGGACCGCGCGTGTGACGTGGACCGCTCTGGCGTCGTGTCCCGCATCGGGAATCCCTTCCTGGAGCCGGTGCCGTACCGGGGACGGCAGTCGTCCGCACATCATCGATCATGGACGGCCGGTCCGTGGGTGATCCGGGAAACCTCCACCCTCCGGTGCGCGAGCCGGGACGCGAAGTGGCCGGAGCGGCGACGGTCCGCGTTTCCGTCACCGCGAGGCGCACCAGCACCGCGGACGGGGTCCGTACCGCGGGGCGCGGAACCACCGCACCACGGCGGCGGTCCCCGCCTGTTGGGAGCCCGGACGGCGGGAGCCGTCGTGGTCCGGGGTACCGGGGCCGGCCAGCGGGGACGGTGCGGTCGTACGGTGCCCGGAACAGGGCGCGTCCGGCGCTCGCAGGCGCTGTCCGACCACGGTCCCCGCCACCCACCGGAACCGGTGCCCGGTCACTTCGGCGCGAGGACGAACCAGACCTGCCCCGCCGCGAAGGTCATCCGCTCGCCGTCCGGGGTGGTGAAGTCCGTGGTGTCCCCGGCCGAGGGGCGCGACCAGCGCGCCTCGTACTCCTTGCCGTCCCGCAGCACCAGCGCGGAGCCGGACCCCACGGTCTCGGTGTACGGGGAGGTGCTGCCCCACTTGTCCCGGTACGCGGACGGGCGCACCGTCACGTACTGCACCACCACATCGGCCGCGCGCAACCGGGCCCCGTCGGCCGTACGGGCCGGGGTGCCGTCCATGGACACCAGCCAACGGCGCTCCCCGGCGGACCAGGTGAAGGCGAGACTCGCCTCCGGATAGCGGACCGTGCGGCCGGTCACGGACCGGCCACCGGGCACGGCGGCGGCGAACCGCAGCCCGAGGTCCTCGGCCGCGTTCACTCCCGTGGTGACCCGCGGGGCCTTCCCCGGCCGCAGGTAGAGGTCGTGCGGAGCCGCCCGGCCCTGGGCCCGGTAGAACGCGGCCGGGTCCTTGTCGGGGGTCAGCCGGTTCAGCGGGGCCGCGGCGATGACCGGGAGGAGCTTCGACTGCGCGCCGGAGAAGGCGAGCGTCGGCCGGTCGAACTGGCGGAGCAGCTCCAGATCGGTCTCCCGGGCGCTGCGCACCGGGCCCACCGTGGAGGGGAGCCGGGAGGAGTAGACCGCCATGATGCGGCTGAGACCGGCCTCAACCTGCTCCACGTAGACCAGGTCCGCCTCGTCCAGCCCGGACTGCGGGCGCGCGGCGGCGACGTTGTCGACCTTCACGGCGAGGACATGGCCGCGCCCGCCGGTGGACGTGGGCGAGGCCGTGCCGCTGGACGAGGCACCCTTGCCGCCCTGGCAGCCGGCCAGGGCGGCAAGGAGCAGCGCCAGCGCGACCGGCACCGCGGCGACCGGTCTCCTCGGCCGGGTTGCGTGCATGAGGGCCGTCCCTTCCGAGCCGGCCGGCCGGGCGCCCCGGGCCGGACACCGCGCGCCACGACGGCTCGCCGCCCTCATCATCACGCGGAGCGGGTCCCCGGGCGCTCCACCGGCCGTGACGCGGCGCGCCGCGCGGGCGCCGGGCTCAGTAGGGCAGGGGACGGCCGGACGGGGTGCGCAGATCGAGCGGCGGCGGCGGTCGGTGCGGGGTCTGTGGTCGTCGGACGATCCTGATGCGGCCCACTGCCATCACCTCCTGACGGTAATCCGTCATATGCCCGGCGGGCGGACCGTTCATGCGGCCGCACGCCGATGGGCCTGGCCACCGGCCGTGATCGGCCGAATCGCCCCACCGGTCATATGAAGGAGGGAATATGACGGAGTGTCCGGTCGGCCGGACTGCCGCCGAACGGGAGGGAAAGGGAAGACGCCATCTTCCCGGCGCACGGAGGACAGCGCGGCCACGCGCTCGCTATCCTCCCGGCCATGAGTCATGAGCACGGCAAGGGTGGAGGGTCCGGCGAGGCTCCGCGGAGCGCCGGGTGACCGAGGGCGTCGGCCCCGCGCCGGACGCCCGTACCGCCGAGGCGTGGCGGGTCTTCGGCACCCGGCTGCGCCAGTGGCGCAGACGCGCCGGACTCACCCAGGTGCAGGTGGGGGCCCGCGTCGGATACGACCACACGGCCATCAGCAAGCTGGAGCACGGCACCCGCCGCACCCCGCTGCCGCTGGCCCGTCGGCTGGACGGGCTGATGTCGGCGGACGGGGCGCTCCTCGCCGCCTGCGAGGAGGCGGAGGCGGCCGGGACGGGCGGCACGGGCGAGGAGGCTCCGGCCGCGCTCCCGCCGCCCGGGCCCGCCCGCCGGGGCCCGCTGCCCGGCGAGCCCGCGGGCGCCGGCCTGCTCGCCATGCTGCCGCCGGACACCGTCCTGCCCACCCGCCTGCCCAGCTACGGCCTGATGTGCCCGGTGCACGGCCGGGGCGGCTGCACCGTCCCGGTCCTCGCCGACGTCGTCGCCCTGCACGCCGCCTTCTGCGCGCTCGGCCCGGCCACCGTCGACGCCCCGCCGCTGGACCTCGACACGGTGCACGCCCTTACGGCGCTGCTCGCCGCCTGCCTGCGCGCCGACGAGGAACGGGCCTGGCCCGGGGCGACCGCCGTGGTCGAGCGCACCCTGCACGCGATGCTCCGCTGGATGGCCCTGCCCGCGGCGCCCTACCAGCGTCAACTCGCGCCCCTGGCAGCGGAGTACGCGCAGTCGGCGGGCTGTCTGCGGCTGCTGTGGGGCCGCAACGCCACCGCGATGGCCTGGCTCGACCGCTCCCTGGGCTGGGCCGGACTGGCCGGGCACGTCGGGACGGAGGTGGCCGCGCTCGGCGACATGAGCACCCTGGCCCGGCTGGAGGGCGACGGCCCGTCCGCCGTCGCCTACGGGGGAGCGATCCGGCAGGCCGCCGCGGGCCGGTACTGGGCGGGTGCGATGAGCGATCTGTACCTGGCGCGCGGCCACGCCGTCCGGGGCGACGCGCGCCAGACCCTCGCCCACATCGACCGCGCCTGGTCACAGCTGGACCGGGTGGGCGAGCAGGACGAGACGGAGGCGCCCTGGCTCTCCGTCGCCTCCGTCCGGCTGCGCGTGGAGTCCGGTGCCGCCGGGGCGCTGCGGGACCTCGCCGCGGCGACGGGGGAGCGCCGGCTGGCGCTGCGCGCGGTCGGGGCGGCCCGCTCCGCGCTGGGGCTGCTCCCGCCCGGGATGCACTCGGCGCGGATGCTCTTCCTCGCCCGGATGGCGGACGCCCACGCCTGCGCCCGCGACCCGCAGGCGGCGATCGACATCGCCGGGCCGGTGCTCGACACCACCGAGGTCAACGCGTCGACCCTGCTCGGCCAGGAACTGCGCGGCCTGCACGTCCGGCTGGCGGCCGGTCACGACAACCGGCCGGAGACCGAGGACTTCATCAGACGGCTGGCCGCCGTCGTCCGCTGAGAACGCCGGAGGCGGGACGTGTCCGCACACGCCCCGCCCCGGCTGGTGAACCGCCCGGAGAGACCCCGGATCAGCTCGCGTCGAGCGCCACGTCGTCCAGGACGAAGCTCGTCTGGAGGTAGGCGTCCTCATTGCTGGTGAACCCGAGGGTGACCGTCTGGCCGGCGAGGTCGCCGACGTCGAAGGTCTTCTGGACGTAGGAGCTCGTCGCGTCCGCGTTGGAGTACGTCGCGAGCGTCCTGGTGCCCAGCTTCACGGTCAGCGTGTCGTACGCCGTCGGGTCGCCCGCCGACTCACTGGTGTCGGTGCGCAGGTAGAACGACAGCTTGTACGCCGAGCAGCCCGAGGGGATCGCCACCGACTGCGAGAGCGTGTCGGAGTGCGTCGAGCCCCAGCCGCCGAGCCAGGCCTGGTACGCGCCCGTGTGGGCCGGCTTCTCCGACGTCCGGTTGTTGATCACACCGTCCGTCTGGGTCCACGGGGTGGTGCCGCTCTCGAAGCCGCCGTTGCCGACGACCTGCTTCGGCTGGCAGCTGCCGCCACCGCCCACGACCAGCGAGTACGTGGTGGCGTGGGTGGCCTTGCCGGTGCCGGTCACCGTCAGGGTGTACGTACCGGCCGCGGGCTGGGCCCCGGCGGCGACGGTCATCGTCGAGGAGGAACCCGACTGCACGGACGCCGGGGAGAAGGAGACGGTGACCCCGCTCGGCGCGCCGGAGGCCGTCAGCTGCACGGACTGCGCCGAGCCCGCGGTCGTGGCGGTGGAGACCGTGGCGGTCACCGAGGCGCCCGGCTGGACACTGCCCGAGACCGGGCTGACCGAGACGGAGAAGTCGTCGGCGGGCGCGGTGGTGCCGACCGCTGTCTTCCACAGGGTGTACGCCACACCGTCCGCGCTGCGGTCGAGGGCGGTCGCGTTGATGTTGGACGTGGTGTCGCAGGACGAGTGGTAGCAGGGGTCGTAGGAACGGCCCGCGGTCCCGCCCCACTTGGCGGCCTGCGCCGACGTCTTGGTGGCGCTGGCGCCGGTCGCGTAGCCGGAGGTGGCGATGCCGACCTGCTGGAAGGAGTAGTCGTCGGACCGGCCCTGGCCCTCGACGTCCTCCTCCGGTGCGAGGTTCAGCGAGTCCCAGTACTCCTTCATCGGGGCCGAGGCGGCCGAGTTGACGTTGTTGATGAAGTAACCGGCGTTGGTCGAGGCGACCATGTCGAAGTTGTAGTACGCCTTGACGGCGCTGCGCTGCGCGGAGCTCAACTGACCGACGTAGTAGGCGGATCCCTGCATGCCCTGCTCCTCGCCGGTCCACCAGGCGAAGCGCACGTGCTTGGTCATGGTCGGGTTCTGCTGGGCCAGGACGAGCGCGTTCTCCAGCAGCGTCGCCGAACCGGAGCCGTTGTCGTTGATGCCGGGGCCGGCCGAGACCCCGTCCAGGTGGGCGCCGAACATGACGGTCTGGTCGGACGGGCCGCCCGGCCAGTCGGCGATGAGGTTGTTGCCGCCGTAGGTGCAGCTGGTGCAGGGCTGCTCGCTGACGGTGTATCCGGCGGCCTGGAGCTTGCCCTTCACATAGGCGACGGACGCCGTGTAACCGGCGCTCCCGGCGCGGCGGTGGCCGCCGTTCTGGGTCGCGATGGTGTTCAGCTGCGCGAGGTGGGCCTGGATGTTGGCGACGTCGATGTTCGGCGCGCCGCCGCCCGGGTTGCCGCCCCCGCCGCTGACGGTCAGGGTGTACTGCGCGGTGTGGCTCTGGGTGCCGTCACCCTTCACCGTGAAGGTGTACGGGCCGGGCGCGGCGCCGGAGGACGCCGACACGGTCATCGTCGAGGTGGCACCGGCCTGCACCGAGGCGGGGCTGAAGGTCGCGGTGACCCCGCTCGGCAGACCGCTCGCCGACAGGGTGACCGTCTGCGCGCTCCCGGAGCTGACCGTGGTCCGCACCGTGGACGTCACCGAGGCGCCCGCCTTCACCGTGCCGGACGACGGGTCCAGGGACAGTGTGAAGTCGTTGTTGCCGCTCGGCGTACAGGTCGGGTCGCCGGTCTGGGCGGGGACGCTGATGGCGTCCCAGGCGGCCTTGGCCCGGTCGAAGAAGACACAGCTCGGGTCGAGGTTCTTCGCGGCGGTCAGCGTGGCCGTGCGGTACCGCTTGTACGTCATCCCGCTCGTCTTCAGCAGCATGCCGCCGTAGAAGACCTTGCCGGCGTTCTGGATGCCGATGCCCGTGACGGAGGAACTGTTGCAGGTCGGGCTGGTCGGCTTGCCCCCGCCGGGGTTCGAGCCCTCGGCCAGCAGGTAGAACCAGTGGTTGAGCGGCCCGGCCGCGGCGTGCTCCTCGGTGTTGGGTATCGAGGCGCTGTAGCAGTTCGGGTCACCGATCTGGCCCGGGTTGTACATGATCCGGATCGGCCCGTTGCCGACCAGGTTGATCTTCTCGCCGACGGTGTAATCGGGGTCGTCGTACGGGGCCGGCTCATTGGTGTACGCCTCGGTCAGGGCACCCATGATGTCGCCGGTGGCCTCGCCGAGCCCGGACTCGTTGTTGGCACCGCCCGGGGTGTACTGGTCGATGCCGTGGCCGAACTCGTGGCCGACGACGTCCATCGCGCCGATCCACTGGTTGGCGTTGTTGTGGCCGATGGAGACCGAGGAACCGTCCCAGTAGGCGTTGACGTCGTTCAGCCCGACCTTCACCGGCCAGCTGCCGCCGTTGCCGTTGTGCCCGTTGCGGCCCAGCCAGTCCTTGAGCATGTTCCACTCGTGCTGCGCCGCCCACATCACGTCGACGCAGCCGGTCTCCTTGCTGGAGGCGTTGCCGGTGCCCCAGGAGTCCGTCGACTTGGTGAAGACTCCGCCGGTGCTGTAATCGGCGCAGCTCAGGCCGGACCGGTTCGGGTCGCGCAGCGAGAAGCTGCCGCCCGACGAGGTGGTGTCGATGGCCAGCGGGGACGGGCCGTTCCACTGGCTGTTGCCGGTGCCCGCCTTGACGTCGTCGTAGCTGTCGAGGACCTTGCCGGTCCCCGCGTCGACGAAGACATGGAGCCGGCTGGGCGCCTTCGCGGTGCGCCCGGCCAGGACCGTCTCCCAGGCGAGCCGGGAGTTCTTCCCGGTGGCGCGGACGACGAGCCGGTGGGACTCCACCCGCTGCACGGTGCGCAGCTTCTTGCGGGAGGTCTTCTCGGCCGCCTTGGCGGAGACGGTCGGTGTGGTCGGCACGTTGATCCGCCGGGAGACCGCGGACTGGGTGCCGCGCACCCGGCCCTTCGAGTCGGCCACCACGACGGCGTCCCCGCCGACGACCGGCAGGCCGCGGTAGGTGCGCTGGTACGCGACGGAGTACAGACCCTTGATCCACGGGGTCACCATCTGCCGCTCGTACCGCTCCTCGGGCCCCTTCGCCAGGGTGTCGAGACCACTGGCGGCTGCCCGGTCGGCGGCCGTGACGGCGGCCGTGAGCGCGCTCGGGGCGGGCGGCGGGGACGGTTCGGCGGACGCCGAGGGGGCACCCGTCGCCACCAGCATTGCGGCGAGGACGGCCAGGGTCGTCCCGGCCGTCATCGGTCTGAGATTCATCGAGGCTCCTTGAATCGGTGGGGGCCTCGACCACGGGCAGCCGCGTACCACGGCGCACATGCCCGGCCGTCGCCGACCGCCCGCGCCCCGGTGTCCGTGATCGAGCGACCGAACACTCACACGTGGTCATGGTCGCGTCAATGAACTGCGGTGCTGGTGGCGGGAGTTGGCAAGTTTGGTCAAGCCGTGCTGGTGGGATCGCACAACGACCGTACGAAGCCGGTCACTCCAGCCCGGAGAGGGTGAACACGCGTAGCGCGTGCCTGCTGTCGACCTGCTCGGACAGACGGCGCAGCGTCGTCGCCCCGCACTGCAGGGTCCCGCGCTCCGCACTGCCCCGGGCGTCCGTGTCCACCCGGTGCCACAACGCCGGATTGGCCAGGAACACCTCCGGATCGACTTCGACCCGCGAGCCCCCGGCGTCCCGGAACACCACCCGCTGGGCGACACCGTCTGGCCGGCACACCGCGACGAGCCGGTCGGTGCGCACGGTCCGCTCGCGCAGCAGCCCCCGGCACGACAGCCACCCGGCACCCGCACGGACCCGGGGCGGCACCAGCACCGCGCACAACAGAGCCGCCAGCCCGGTCCACAACAGCACGCGCGGCCAGGTGAGGTGCCGGGCCGCCCCGTCGACCCCCAGCAGCAGCACGAGCAGGACCACCGAGCAGTGCACCGCGAACCGCAGGTCGGCGGCCCAGTCGAGGTCATGGGCGAGCGTGCCGGAACGTACCGGACGCGGCCCGGTACGGGGGAGGTGGTGTCGCATGACGGCGACGCTAGGCGGGACAGCGGCGCCCCCGGCCCCCGTTGACGGACCGCTGACGTCGAGGTGTCCGGTCCTGACGGTTGTTTGACGCCGGGCGGGGCGCGGAGGTCCGCCTCCCGGAATGCGCCCCAAGGCCTGTCCGGCGGATCATGACGTCCTGTACCAGCGGAGGCGGGGCGGGCCGAGCCTGGTGGCGCTCAGGCGTGCGTGCCGTCGTTGTCGGAGCCGGTCACCGCACTCAGGGCCCGCAAAGCGTGATCGTATGGGTGACGGCCGAGCGGAACGTACCGAATGCCACGTAGTCGCGGGCCTTGCGATGAGGTTGCTCAAAGGCTTCCCAGGTCATGGAGTCGGCGTCGCGGCGATGCGGGCCATGAGGGGGGCGCCCCCACACGCCGCATCCACGACCGGGAACAGGTGTCCTCCCTTCGGCCACCGAAGCTTCGCGCAGGGATCCGGCGGGCCGTGGACCGGTATCAGGTCAGGTCGGTGCGGGGGTCGATGGCCCAGTGGTTGGCTCGCAGGACCCGGCCGGCGAAGGGTACGTCTTGTTCGTCCAGGAACCGGAAGCCGAGCGCGCGGCAGATGCCGTTGGACGGGGTGTTGGTCGTCGCGGGGAACGCGTGTATCAGCCCCCACCGGCCGTCGTCGCGGGCCAGCTCAAGCAGCCTGCGGACGCCCTGCTTCCCGAGTCCCCGTCCTTGGTACTCCGGCAGGACCATCCAGCCGATCTCGGAGATGCGTTCGCCGCCCGCGTCGTGGGGCCACAGGGTCACGGTTCCCGCGACCGCGTCCGGCTCGGCCTCGTCGGGCACGATCATCTTGGTCCAGTCGGTGTCCGCTGCCACGCGTCGAACATCACGTTGGACCTTCGTCTCCATGCTTTCACGAGGCAGCGGTCCGCCCAGTTCGGCCATCATGACCGGATCGCATCGCATCCGGACGTAGGCGTCGACGTCGCCGTACTCGACATCACGTAGCAGCATGTGTGTTGCTCCCTCGCTTCTGGGTTCAGGCGCCATCGTGACGGTGGCCGGCCTCGGCCGCGTAGGCGCCCCGGTCCCCGGCGGCTGACTGCCGTGTGACGTCGACGGGCAGTTCGGTGGCGAGCTGGAACAGTGCGGTCATGACGTTCCTTCGGGATCACTCTCGCAGGGGCTGGTTGTCAGTGAGGGGTGGGAGAGTCCTGGGCATGATGCTGCCAGAGAACCTTGAGCGAGTGCTGCCCGCGATCGGACGCGACGTGTTCGACGTTCTCGTCATCAGGACCGACTTCAGCGACGACGAATCGTGGAGTGCGGTGGTGGAGGAGTTGCGTCGGCCGTGGGGGCCGGGTGCTGAGTTTCCCGCGAGCGTGCAGCTGGTCGATGCGCCCGCTTGGGCAGGGGCGACGGCCGATGAGGTTCTTGCCGCCGCGGTGGATGAGGACCTGAGCGTCGTCTTCCTTGCTGACCGCGAAACGATGCAGTCGCCGACGCGGGCGTTGCTGGCTCTGTCGACCGTCTGGGAGGACAACAGCGAGCTCGACCCCGTCTACTACCAGGAGCTCATCGAGTCGCCGGAGCCCAGGGAGTTTCGAGTTGTGCCCGCCGCGGTGCACGGCGTCCAGGTGGAGCTGGCGCTCGGCAACGTGGGCTTCGCGGAGTGCGCCGGGGCTGCTTCCGAAGAGCCTGATCAGGTGCTGCGGCCCATCTGACCGGAATGGCGGGCGGCCGTTGCCTCGGCAGATACCGAGTCGCTCGTTGGGGCATGTCGTTGAGTGATGCGCAGGGGGGCGCGGGCACTCGCCCTCGGTCCAACTCGACCGAAGCGGCCCGTGATCCGGGCCGTGACCTGGTCGAACACCATCCGAGGGCGGGCAGGGTCTGTGTTGTGGCCCACGGCAATGATCACACGGTGGCCGCCCCGTACCCGGCCGGGTACGTCACGAGATCGTGGGATCAGGGCGGCTGATCAGGAGCCCCGTCGTCCTCGACATTGGCCACCATCCTGCGCCGGCTGGGCCGGATACGGGTACTGCGCCTCGCACTCCCGGCTCTTCCGGGGCCTTCGCCTGTTCCTGGTGTGCGCCCCGACCCGGGATGCCCATCCTGTGGGCACTGGCGAACCCGGAGCCGGACGAGCGGGAGGTGCTGTCGGCGGTGCTGGACCGCGAACCGCACCTGACCGCGGACCGGCCGAGCCTGCTGGTGATCGCGGCCAAGGGCTTCGCCTCCAAGGGGTTCGAGGCCGATCTGGCCTTCCGGGGAACGGAGTTGCTGCGGCCTCCCTTCAATCGGGAGAAGAAGCGCAGGGGGAGAGTCTCCTGAAGTCGGTGCGGCAGTTGATCGAGTCGGTCAATGACACCCTCGAAGGCCAACTCGGCCTGGAACAGCATGGTGGCCGGACCTTCGAAGGTGTCGCCGTCCGTGTTGCCCAACGCGTCCTCGCGATGGCCGGCGCGATCTGGCGCAACCGCAAGACCGGCCAGCCCGTTATGCGGTCCTTGACCGCTTGTCACCACTGATCACGTCGGAATGGCTCGTCTAGTCGTCCTGATCACCCTGGTCGCCGTCCTCCGACCCCTGCGCGGGCGGCAGTGGGGCGGTGGACGCGTCCTGCTGCCGTGTGTCACTCGTCGCGGACGGGGCGGGGTCCGGGGTGCCGGAGTCGTCGGAGTCCGGGGAGAACAAGGTCATCCCCAGGTACACGGCCGCGATGAAGGCGACCGTACCGGCGATGGCGCTCGCCACCCGGGGGCGCCGCCGGATCGCTTCCCGGGCGCTGGTGCTGGTGATCCGGGTGGGCGCGGACCGGTCCGGCTGGCGGCGTCGGTGCCCGCCGGACTGCGGCAGCCGGTACGTCGCCTGGCCCGCGCCCTGCTCGGCCGCGCCGGGCGGGGGCGGGGCCGCGCCGTACGGAGGAACGGCGGCCGGTGCGTGCGGGAGCCCCGGCATCGCCGGGGCGGGCCCGGTGGCCGGATGCGGGGCGGGGGCGTACATCGGCAGCGGTTCCGGCTGCCCCCGCCACGCGTCGCTCTGGAACCACTCGGCGACGTCCTGGGCGCTGGGCCGGTCCTCCGGCTGCTTGGCGAGCAGTCCGAGGAGGTAGGAGTCGAAGGCCGGGGGCAGGTCCACGCCCCGCTGCCGGAGCGGCACGGGTGCGGTGTCGACATGTTGATAGAGCGTCGCGGTCGCCGTGTCCGAGCGGAACGGCGGCTCTCCCAGTAGGAGTTGGTAGATGACACAGCCGAGGGAGTACATGTCGGACGCCGAACCGGCCGTGCGTCCAAGAGCCCGCTCCGGGGCGAGATAGAGGCTGGTGCCGACGATCTGCCCCGTGGTGGTCAGCGCCGCGGACGGGTCGTCGACGAACTGGGCGATCCCGAAGTCGCCGATCTTGACCGCGCCCTCGGCGTCCAGCATCAGGTTCCCGGGCTTGATGTCGCGGTGCACGATGCCCTGGCGGTGGGCGGCGGCGAGCCCCGCGGCCGCCTGCCCGGCGATCCGGGCGACCCACTCGGCGCCGAGCCGCTCCTCCGCCGCGAGGACGGCACCCAGGCTCCGGCCCTCGATGAGCTCCATCACCAGGTAGAAGCGGTCCTCCCAGGCACCGAAGTCGAACACCGCCACCAAGTGGGGGTGGCTCAGCCGGGCCGCGGTCTGAGCCTCCAGCCGGAACCGGGCGGTCGCCGACTCGTCCGCGTGGTCGCCCAGCAGCAGCTTCACCGCGACGGCCCTGCCGAGCACTTCGTCGGCGGCGCGCCACACCTCGCCCATGCCGCCGCGGCCGATGGGGGATATCAACCGGTACCGACCTGCTACCAGCACCTGTACACCATTCTCGGATCGTGGGCCGCTTCTGCATCTGATGCCACGGCGGCGACCCGATAGCAACCGGGGCGAGGGTGGGGGGCGCGCGGCAAGATCAGGATATCGGTCCGCCGAGCTCCGAGGACCGCCGAGCGGCATCGCCGTCCGGCATGCCCGGCATGCCCGACCCTGATCACCTCCGGTCGGCCGCCGCCGTCCGGCCCACCGATTCGACCAGCGGCAACAGCCGGTGCGCCACCCGCTCGCGCAACGCCACCTCCGTACGCGTCCGGACCACGCCGGGCAGCTGGATCAGCCGCTGGATCACATCCTCCAGATGTCCGTTGTCGCGGGCCACCACCCGGGCCAGCAGGTCCCCGCCGCCCGTCGTCGAGAACGCCTCCACGATCTCAGGCACCTCGGCGAGCGCCTCGCCGACCTCGTCCAGATGCCCCTGGGTCACTTCGAGATGGACGAAGGCCAGCACCGGATGGCCCAGCGCCGCCGGGGACAGCACCGGACCCGTGCCGGTGATCACACCGTTCCGCTCCAGCCGGTCGATCCGGGCCTGGAGGGTGCCCCGGGCGACGGAGAGGATGCGCGCGTACTCGCGGACGCTGGTGCGCGGCTGCTCGATCAACAGCCGGAGGATACGGGTGTCGAGATCGTCCACCGCCATGGTCCGCTGGCCTCTTCCTGGTCCGGCAATTCGGTCTTTGACTGTACCAACGGCACAGTTCGGACCTGTTGTCGACCGTCCGATCTCCCCCTTATCGCCCCTGACCGTCGGTCATACCCGTAGTCCCGCAGAGCTACGGATCAGGTTCACACCCCGGTGGGACGCCGACTACCCGGCCCGGTCCCTAGCTTCGGTACCACTCGCCCCGACCGTCCCTCCCCGAAGCCGCCAGGCACGGAAGGAACCACCTCGTCATGCCGTCCCCACCACGCACCGGCCGACCGCGCCGCGGTCTGCTCGCCGCGCTCGTGGCCGCCTCGGTCGCCGTGCCGGTCTCCGGCATGGCACGCCCCGAGGCAGTCCCGGCGCCCGCACCGGCCGCCCGGACCCCGCTGGGCACCGCCGCCCCCGCGGCCCTCGCCGAGCGGTACGCGGCCACCCGGACCGACATCGTCGCCGCCGAACGCGCGGCGGCCGGCCACGGGGACCGCGTACGGGCCGCCGCGCTCCACGAGATGGCCGACCCCGCCCGCACCTTCCTCACCTTCGACGGGCGCGACGGCGGCCGCTCCGCCGAGGTCTTCGGCGACCTGGCGCGGGCGGAACGGATCGCCGTACTCGTCCCCGGCGCGGGCATCGGCCTCGACCACTACTGGCGGCTGCGCGACGGATCGCGCGCCCTGCTCCACGAACTGGGCGGCCGCACCGCGGTGATCGCCTGGCTCGGATACCGGACCCCGGACACGGTGAGCGCCGGCTCCGTCACCCCGGACCGCGCCATCGGGGCGGCCCCCGGGCTCGTCGATTTCACCCATGAGCTGGAACGGCTCAAGCCCGGTGCGCGGACCGTGCTGCTCTGCCACTCCTACGGCACCGTGGTCTGCGCGCGGGCCGCGCACGGAGCACGGGCCGCCGACATCGTCCTGTACGGCAGCCCGGGAACCGGCTACCCGGACGCCGCCGCCCTGCGCACCGGGGCGACCGTCTGGGCGGGCCGCGCCGGCGGCGACTGGATCGCCGACGTGCCGCACGTCCGGCTGCGGCTGCCCTTCCTGGAGCTGGGGTTCGGCACCGACCCCGTCTCACCCCGGTTCGGCGCCCGGATCTTCGCGGCGGGCGACGGCGGCCACGGCGACTACCTGAGGAGCGGCTCCGAACCACTGCGGAACATCGCCCGGATCGTGGCCGGCCGGGCCGGATCAGTACCGGCCCCGGGAGAGCGCCATGCGTGACCTCGCCCGGCGGATCGAATCCGCCACCCCCGCCGACCGCGACCGCGCCCTCGACGCCCTGCGCGCCCTCGCCATCCTCGGCGTCGTCCTCGGTCACTGGCTGGTGACCGCCCTGGTCACCGACAGCGGCACCGTGCACGGCGCGAGCCCGCTGCGCGACCTCCCCGAACTCACCCCGGCCACCTGGCTGTTCCAGACCCTCGCGGTCTTCTTCCTGGTCGGCGGGGTGGTCGGGGCGCGCAGCCATGCCACGGCCCGTGCCCGGGGCGAGAGCTACGGCCGCTGGCTGCGGGCCCGGACCGTCCGGCTGCTGCGCCCGACCGCCGTGCTCCTCGCCGTATGGGCCGCCGTGGCGCTCACCCTGCTCGCATCCGGCACCGACCCGGACACCGTGCGGGCCCTGGGCAAACTGGTCTGGTCACCGCTGTGGTTCGTCGCGGTCCTCATGGGCCTCACGGCCGCCACCCCTCTGGTGGCACGGCTCCATCCGCTCTGGCCGTTCGCCGTCGTGCTCGTCGTCGACCTGTACCGCTTCGGCCTGGACGTCCCCACCGCGTTCGCCTCGGTCAACGTGGCGGCCGGCTGGCTGGTGCCGTACTGCCTCGGCGCGGCCTGGGCGCGCGGCGAACTGTGCGGCCGTCGCACCGGCTGGACCCTGCTGCTCGGCGGGGCCGCGGCCACCGCCGTGCTCGTCCGCTGGGGCGGCTACCCCGCGTCCATGGTCGGCGTGCCCGGCACGGAGATCTCCAACCTCGACCCGCCGACCCTCGCGGTGGTCACCTTCGGCCTCGCGCAGTGCGGCGCGGCGCTGCTCCTGCTCGGCCCGCTGCGCCGGATGCTGCGGCGCCCCGCCCTCTGGGCCGTGGTCGCCGTGCTCAACCTCTCCGCCATGACGGTGTTCCTGTGGCACCAGACCGCGATGATCGCGGTCACCGCGCTCGGCCTGGCGGCCGGAACCCCCCTGCCGGGCCTGCACACCCCGCCCGACCACCCCGGCTGGGTGCTCGCCCGGCTGGCCTGGCTGCCGGTGTTCGCCGTCGCGCTGGCACTCTGCCGGGCGGCCTTCCACGGGTACGAGCGGCGGCGCCCGCGCGGAAAGAGCCTGGTCGTCCGCGAGGGACGCCCCCGACGGACGGCGGCCCGAGGTGTCTAAGGTGCCATCTGTGAACGGGGGAGACATGGTGAGGCGTTCGGTACGGTGGCTGCGGGCCCTGCCCCGTACGCTGCGCGAGGACCTCCTGACCATGCGGGAGGGCCCGAACGGGGGCTATGGGAAGCCGCGTTGGCTGGACTGGCGGCCGGTCATCATGGTGCCGCTGGTGATGGTCGCGGTGGGCCTGCTCGTCGCCGACACCAACCTGTACGCCTTCCAGTTCGGCGCGGGCATCCAGCTCGGCCTCCTCTTCGCCGTGGTCCAGGCGGTGGCGCTCCTCGCCGTCCTGTACCGCCCGGTCCCGGCCTGGTGGGCGTCGCTGATCGTGACGGTGGTGGTCACCCCGTTCGCCGCCAACTCCGCCTCCGGACCGGAGGAATTCCGGTTCGGGGCCCCTTCGTTCGCCGGTCCCGAGCCCTCGGCGTACCCCTGGAACGCGACCTGTGTCGCGGTGCAGGCCGGGGTGCTCTTCCTGCTCGCCCTGAGGGTACGGCCCAGGGTCGCCGCCGAAGCCCTGGCGATCACCGTACTGGTGGGACTCGCCTGCGACGCGGCGGTCTCCTGGGGCAACGGCCCCGGCCCCCGCCTCGCCCTCGCCGTCCTCGTCGTCGTCACGATGCTGGGCGCCGCCCTGCGCGGCCTGTCCGTGGCCCGGACCCGGCTGGTCGTGCAGGAGGGGCTGACCGCCGAGGAGCGCGCCCGGCGCACCCTGCTGGAGGAACGCAACCGCATCGCCCGCGAACTCCACGACGTGGTCGCCCACCACATGTCCGTCATCTCCATCCAGGCCCAGGTCGTCCCGCACCTGGTCGACAACCCCTCCGACGAGCTCCGGGAGAACGTCGAGGGCATCCGCCGCAACGCGGTCGACGCCCTCACCGAACTCCGCCGCGTCCTCGGGGTACTGCGCTCCGAGGACCCCCTCCCGCAGGCCGACCGGCACGCCCCGCAACCCACCCTCGACCGGCTCGACGCCCTCGTCGGCAACGCGCGCGCCGCCGGACTCGACGTCACCGCCACGGTCACCGGGGAGCGGCGCCCGCTGTCCCCGGGCGTCGAACTGTCGGCCTTCCGCATCGTGCAGGAGGCGCTCAGCAACGCGATCCGGCACGCCCCCGGCGCCCGGGTCCGGGTGGAGATCGGCCACCAGCGGGACGCAGTCGTGGTCCGGGTCACCAACACCAGACCGGACCGGACCGCCCCGCTCGCCCGCGACGGGGGCCACGGCCTGCTCGGGATGCGCGAGCGCACCGCGATGCTGGGCGGCGAACTCGCCACCGGAGCCACCCCCGACGGGGGATTCGACGTCACCGCGATACTTCCCGCACTGCCCCCGGCGGAGCCCGTCCGCCCCGTCCGCCCCGCCGACCCCGCAGAGGATCCCCGATGACGGACATCCGCGTCCTGATCGCCGACGACCAGATGATGGTCCGCCAGGGCTTCACGGTGCTGCTGAACGCCGAACCCGGAATCGAGGTGGTCGGCCAGGCCGTGGACGGCGCCGACGCGGTGGAGAAGGTGGCCGAACTCGCCCCGGACGTGGTCCTGATGGACATACGGATGCCCCGGCTCGGCGGCATCGAGGCGACCCGTGCCGTCACCGGGGCCGACGGCGCCACCGCCAAGGTCCTGGTCCTGACCACCTTCGATCTCGACGAGTACGTCTACGAGGCACTGCGCGCCGGGGCCTCCGGCTTTCTCCTGAAGGACGCCTCGGCCGGTGAACTCGCCCACGCGGTAAGGGTGGTGGCCGAGGGCGACGCACTGCTCGCCCCCAACATCACCAAGCGGCTGATCGCCGAGTTCGCCCGGGTGAGCGCCGCCCCGCGCGCCCCGGCCGGGCGGGCGGGGGAGCTGACGGAGCGCGAGACCGAGGTCCTGGCGCTGATCGCCCAGGGGCTGTCCAACACCGAGATCGCCGGACGGCTCGTGGTGGCCGAGCAGACCGTGAAGACCCATGTGGGCCGGATCCTGGCCAAGCTCGGGCTGCGCGACCGGACCCAGGCCGCGGTCCACGCCTTCGAAACCGGTCTGGTGCGCCCCACCGGATACTGAACAACCGCCTCTCGCACGGCAGTTGGCCGCCTCCTCCGGGTAGCGTACTGCCGGGTACCGTCCCGCCCGCACCCTCATCGCACCGGTGACCGGACGCCCCCTGGGCCGACCCGGTGAGCAGTCATGCTCGTGACCGGGTTCAGGGCTGCCCGTTTCCGTATGAATCCGACCGTTCCCCGCCTGCCGAAGGAAACCGAGAACCCCATGGGCTCCACCCTCGTCATCACCAACGACTTCCCGCCGCGTCAGGGCGGTATCGAGACGTTCGTGCACGCGATGGCCACCCGCGTCCCCGACGACGACGTGGTCGTCTACACCTCGCACGAGCCCGGTGACGCCGCCTACGACGCGGGCCTGCCGTTCCCCGTGGTGCGCGACCCGGCCCGGACGCTGCTGCCGACCGGGCGGGCGACCCGCAGGGCCGTCGAGATAGCCGAGGCGCACGGCTGCGACCGGGTCTGGTTCGGTGCCGCCGCCCCGCTGGCCCTGATGGCGCCGGCTCTGCGACGGGCCGGGGTGCGGCGCATCGTGGCCACCACCCACGGCCACGAGATCTGGTGGGCCAGGACGCCCGGCGCGCGCCAGCTCATGCGCCGAATAGGCACCGGCGTCGACGTGGTCACCTACCTGGGGAAGTACACCCGAGCCCGGATCGAGCCCGCGCTCGGTCCCCGGGCAAGCATGAGCCGGCTGGTTCCCGGGGTCGACCCCGAGGCGTACCGCCCCCGCACCGACGCCGGACCGGACCCGCGCACCGCGCTCGGGCTGCGGGACGCGCGCATCATCCTCTGCGTGGCCAGACTGGTGCCCCGCAAGGGACAGGACACCCTCATCCGGGCGCTGCCGCTGATCCGGCGGCAGGTGCCCGACGCGGTGCTGCTGGTGGTGGGGAAGGGGCCCGACGAGGCGCGGCTGCGCAAGCTGGCGGCCCGGCACGGCGAGGGGGCCGTCCACTTCGTGGGCGGGGTCCCGCACAGCGGCACACCGTCCTACTACGCCGCCGCGGACGTCTTCGCGATGCCCTGCCGCACCCGGCGGGCCGGTCTGGAGGCGGAGGGACTCGGCATCGTCTTCCTGGAGGCGGCGGCGAGCGGACTGCCGGTGGTCGTCGGCGACTCGGGCGGCGCCCCGGACACCGTCCTCGACGGCCGGACCGGCCGGGTGGTGGACGGCACCGACACCGGGGCCGTGGCCGAGGCGCTGACCGGTGTCCTCCTCGACCCGGACCGGGCCGCGATGGGCGCCGCCGGCCGTACCTGGGTCGAGGAGTCGTGGTCCTGGGACGCGTCGGCCCGCCATCTCACCCGGTTGCTGACCCCCGTCGACGAGGAGCCGCCGGGCACCGTGTGAGCGGAACCCGCCGGGAGCCGGGCACCGCTGCGCCGGGAGTCCGGTCGGCCGTACGGGCTCGGCGGGCGCGGATTCACGGCCGGGCGGCCCGTTCGGCGGCGTCCAGCGCGGGCGCGAGCGGGGCCAGTGCCGAGCGGAGCCGGCCGGCCAGGGGGCCGGAGGGGACGACCAGCCCTCCGTCCCCGGGGCTCCCGGCGGGCCGCAGCCACTCCTCCAGCGCGATGCGGACCGCCGCCGCCACGCTCGCCGCGAGGACACGGGCCGTCTGCGCTCCGGTGCCGCCCAGCCGTTCGGCGATCACCGCCGCGAGCGGCGGTTCGATGGCGGCGGTGCTCCCGAGGAACGCCTCGCGCAGCGCGGTCCGTGTGGTGATCAGCAGCAGCGCCCGGGGCGCCTGCTCGCCGGTGTCGGTGTACTGCCCGACCACCGCCTCGGTGACGGCGTCGGCCAGCGGCACTCCGGCCGGCCGGGCCGCGACCGCCGCCGCGATCCGGGTCTCCCGGTCCGCGGTGACGGCGGAGACGATCGCCTGCTCGCGGCTGGCGAAGTAGTTGTTGTAGGTGCGCGGCGAGACCCCGGCCGCCTCGGCGATGTCCTCGACCCGTACCTGGTCCGGTCCGCGCTCCATGGCCAGGCGCAGCGCCGCCTCGCGCAACGCCGCACGAGTGGCCTGCTTCTTCCGTTCCCGCAGACCCGGTGGTGGTGTCGTCATGGCGACAGCCTCCCACCTAATGATGCGTGCACGCAAACTTGCGTGTACGCATTTTCTGCGTCAGTCTCGGTGCCTCCGGGAACGAGAGGGAGGACGCCACCGTGCGAGCAAGAGGAATGACCTACGACACCGGATTCGTCGTGCACGGACGGACGGCCCGGGAGTGGCTCGACCCCGAAGTGGTCCGGCGCGAACTCGCCGTCATCCGCGACGACCTGCACTGCAACGCCGTGCAGATCATCGGCGGCGACCCGGAACGGCTGGAGCTGGCCGCCGGGATCGCCGCGGAGCTCGGTCTGGAGGTCTGGTTCTCGCCCTACCCGCTGGAGCTGGAACCGGAGCGGATCCTCGCGCTCTTCGCCGACTGCGCCGAGCGGGCCGAACGGATCCGGCGGCGGGGCGCCGACGTCGTGTTCGTCGCGGGGGTCGAGCTGAGCGTGATGAACCGAGGCTTCCTGCCCGGCGCGAGCCCCGAGGAGCGGGTCGAGGGGCTGATGGGACGGCCCGGGCGGCGGGGTGAGGCGATGGGTGAACTCGGCGTCCGTATCAACGCGTTCCTCCGCGAGGCCGCGGCCACCGTCCGCGAGCGGTTCGGGGGACGGCTCACCTACGCGGCCATCCAGTTCGAGCGGATCGACTGGGACCCCTTCGACATCACGACGTTCGAGCTGATCCGCTCCGCCGGGATCGCCCATCTGTTCCGGGACGCGGTGCGCACCCTGGCCCAGGGGCCGAAGCCGCTCGCCATGACCGGGTTCGGCACCGCGGCCTACCTCGGCGCGGGGGACCGCGGCGGGCGTGTGCTGGAAGTGGTGGAGCGCGATCCGGAGACCGGTGCGCCGGTGCGGCTCGACGGCGTGTACGAGCGCGACGAGGCCGGTCAGGCCGCCTACCTGGACGAACTGCTGGAGGTCTTCGAGGCCGAGGGCGTGGACAGCGCGTTCGTGTTCCTGTTCGCCCTGTCCGGCTACCCGCACCGCCCGGACGGCGACCCCCGGGACGACCTGGACCGGGCCGGGCTCGGCATCGTCAAACTCCTCGAAGGCCGTCGCGGGCACACCTATCCCGACATGGAGTGGGAGCCCAAGGAGGCCTTCGCGGCGGTGGCGCGGCGGTACCGGCGGTGACGCCCCCGCGTGCGGCGCCCGGCTACGACGCCGGCTCGCGCTCCATCACATAGGTGTTCCCGATGTCGGGGTCGCCGTAGAAGAAGAACAGCACCGGCGCGTCGCGCTTGTCGCGGTCCACGTAGAAGCTCCACGAGTACGTCGACGGGGCGTCGGTGTCCGAAGTGCCGGAGTCCGGGGCGGTGGAGGTCGGGGCGGTGGGGGCCGGGGTGCCGGTGGACGTCCCGGGAGGACGCCGGTCCACCCGTGTCCGGTCCGTCAGCCTGAGCCGGACGGTCTGCCCGCCACTGCTGTCGGCCAGCCGCCAGGTCCCCCGGCCGGAGAGGCGCCAGCCGTCGTCGAAGTCGAAGTCGTGTCCGTCGAGTTTCTCCACAACGGCCGTGCCGTCCTGGCGGAGGGCGACGCGGGTCCCCTCGACGCACTTCCAGTTCCCGGCGAGCTCCGCCGACGTGGCGTCGTGGAGCCCGGTTCCGTCGTAGTACTGATAGGGCCCTGCGCACGCCGTCGCCGCAACGGCCGTCGCGGCGATCATCAGGGTTCCGAGAAGGGTCCGCCGTGTGCGTGGCCCGTGCCCACCCGCCATCAGGACCTCCCGTATGCGGTCCGTACCGGCCGGACCGTCGGGAAGCAGACTCCCATACCCCTGTTGAACGCGTTCAACAGGGGTATGGGGCAATGCTCTAGAGCGGCGTGACGTACGCGCCGGAGATGCCGCCGTCCACCAGGAAGTCGGTGGCGTTGACGAAGGAGGAGTCGTCGCTGGCGAGGAAGGCCACGGCGGCGGCGATCTCGGTGGCCTCGGCGAAGCGGCCGACCGGGATGTGCACCAGCCTGCGGGCGGCCCGCTCCGGGTCCTTCGCGAACAGCTCCTGGAGCAGCGGGGTGTTGACCGGCCCGGGGCAGAGCGCGTTGACCCGGATGCCCTCCCGCGCGAACTGCACGCCCAGCTCCCGCGACATCGCCAGCACCCCGCCCTTGGACGCGGTGTACGAGATCTGCGAGGTGGCCGCGCCCATCCTGGCCACGAAGGACGCCGTGTTGATGATGGAGCCCCTGCCCTGGCGGCGCATGTACGGGATGGCCGCCTTGCAGCACAGGTAGACGGAGGTGAGGTTGACCTCCTGCACCCGGCGCCAGGCGTCGAGCCCGGTCTCCAGGATGGAGTCGTCCTCGGGCGGCGAGATCCCCGCGTTGTTGAAGGCGATGTCGACCGAGCCGTAGGTGTCGAACGCCGCCTTGAACAGGGCCTCCACCTGCTCGGCGTCGGTCACGTCGGTACGGACGAAGAGGCCGCCGACCTCCTCGGCGGCGGCCTTGCCGTGCTCCTCGTCCACATCGGCGCAGACGACGTGCGCGCCCTCGGCGGCCAGCCGCCGTGCGGTGGCCAGGCCGATGCCGCTTCCGGCCCCGGTGACGACGGCGGTGCGGCCGGTCAGGCGGCGGCAGACGCTGGTGGTGTCGGTCATGCTGCTCAGTCCTCCGTGCTGATGAAGATGTTCTTGGTCTCGGTGAACGCGGTGAGGGCGTCGGGGCCGAGCTCGCGGCCCAGCCCGGACTGCCGGTAGCCGCCGAAGGGGGTGGCGTACCGGACGCTGGAGTGCGAGTTGACCGAGAGGTTCCCGGCCCGCAGCCCCTGGCCGACCCGCAGCGCACGGCCCACGTCCCGGGTCCACACGGAACCGGACAGCCCGTACTCCGTCGCGTTCGCCAGCCGTACGGCGTCCGCCTCGTCGTCGAAGGGCAGCACCACGGCGACCGGGCCGAAGACCTCCTCGACGGCGACCGGAGCATCGGGATCCACCCCGACGAGGACGGTCGGCGGGTACCAGAACCCCGGGCCCTCGGGCGCCGAGCCGAGGATCGTCTCCGCCCCGGCCGCCGGCGCGCCGGCCACGTAGGAGCGCACCCGGTCCCGCTGGGCGGCCGAGATCAGCGGCCCCATCGCCGTCTTCTCGTCCGAGGGGTCGCCGACCACCACGGCGGCGACGGCCGGCGCCAGCAGCTCCAGGAAGCGGTCGTGGACCGACCGTTCGACCAGGATGCGGGTGCGGGCGCAGCAGTCCTGGCCCGCGTTGTCCAGGAAGGACATGGGGGCGGCGGCGGCCGCGGCCGGCAGGTCGGCGTCGGCGAAGACCACGTTGGGGCTCTTGCCGCCGAGCTCCAGGGTGAGCCGCTTCACGCGGGCGGCGCAGCGGGCCATGATGTGTTTGCCGGTCCGGGTGGAACCGGTGAAGACGATCTTGGCGACGCCGGGATGCTCCACCAGGGCGGCACCGGCCACCGGCCCCTCGCCCGGCAGCACCTGGAGGAGCCCCTCGGGCAGCCCGGCCTCCAGGGCCAGTTCTGCCAGGCGCAGCGCGGTCAGCGGGGTGGTCTCGGCAGGCTTGAGCAGGACGGCGTTGCCGGCGGCGAGCGCGGGCGCCGTGCCCCAGGCGGCGATCGGCATCGGGAAGTTCCAGGGCGCGATGACGCCGACGACGCCCAGCGGCTCCAGCAGGGTGAAGTCGATGCCTCCGGCGACCGGGATCTGACGGCCCAGCAGCCGCTCGACACCGCCCGCGCAGTAGTCGAGGAGGTCGCGTACGTTGCCCGCCTCCCAGCGGGCGTTGCCGAGGGTGTGACCGGCTTCGCGGACCTCGGTCAGGGCCAGCTCCTCGACGTGCGCGTCGACGGCGGAGGCGAACCGGCGGAGCAGCCGGGCGCGGTCGGCGGGTGCCGCGGCGGCCCAGACGCGCTGGGCGGCCGCGGCGCGGACGACGGCCGCGTCGACATCGGCGGCGGTGGCGGCCGGGACGGTGGCGACGACCTCGGCGGTGGCCGGGTTCAGGACGTCCAGGGTCGGTCGTGCGTCCGTGGTGGGTGCTGCGTTCGGGTGGGACACGTACGGGCCTCGATCGGGAGTGGCGGACGGGGCGGAGGAGGAGGTCAGAGGCGTTCGAAGGAGCGCCGGAGCTCCCAGTCGGTGACGGCGGCATCGTAGGCGGCCAGTTCGACGCGGGCCATGTTCAGGTAGTGCGCGACGACCTCCTCGCCGAACACCTCCTTGGCGATGGGGCTGGCCTCCCACAGGTCGGCGGCCTCGCGCAGGGTGGTGGGCACCTGTTCGTACCCGGCGGTGTAGGCGTTGCCCGTGCAGGGCTCCGGGAGCGCCAGCCCCTTCTCGACGCCGTACAGCCCGGCGGCGACCAGCCCGGCGGTGGCGAGGTACGGGTTGACGTCGCCACCGGGCAGCCGGTTCTCGAAGCGGCGGGAGCCGCCGTGCCCGACCACGCGCAGCGCGCAGGTGCGGTTGTCGTGCCCCCAGGCGACGGCGGTCGGCGCGAAGGAACCGGGCTGGAACCGCTTGTAGGAGTTGATGTTCGGCGCGTACAGCAGGGAGAAGTCGCGCAGCGCGGCGAGCTGCCCGGCGAGGAAGTGGCGCATCAGCTCCGACATGCCGTCCGGCCCGTTGCCGGCCATGGCGTTCACGCCCTCGGCGTCGGTGAGCGAGAGGTGGATGTGGCAGGAGTTGCCCTCGCGCTCGTCGTACTTGGCCATGAAGGTGAGCGCGACGCCCTCCTGCGCGGCGATCTCCTTGGCGCCCGTCTTGTAGACGGCGTGCTGGTCGCAGGTGACCAGCGCCTCGTCGTAGCGGAAGGCGATCTCGTGCTGCCCGAGGTTGCACTCGCCCTTGGCGGACTCGACGGTCAGCCCGGCGCCCCGCATCTCGTTGCGGATGCGGCGCAGCAGCGGTTCGACGCGGCCGGTGCCGAGGATGGAGTAGTCGATGTTGTACTGGTTGGCCGGGGTCAGCCCCCGGTAGCCGCGGTCCCAGGCCTGCTCGTAACTGTCCTTGAAGACGATGAACTCCAGCTCCGTCCCCACCTGGGCGCGGAGCCCGAGGGCGGCCAGCCGGTCCAGCTGGCGGCGCAGCACCTGGCGCGGTGCGGCGGCGACCGGGCGGCCGTCGTCCCAGGCGAGGTCCGCCAGCAGCATCACGGTGCCCTGGTGCCAGGGCGCCGGCCGCAGCGTCGCCAGGTCCGGGAGCATCGCGAAGTCGCCGTAACCGCGCTCCCAGGAGGACATCGCGTACCCGTCGACGGTGTTCATCTCGGTGTCCACCGCGAGCAGGTAGTTGCAGCCCTCGGTGCCGTGCTCCAGCACCTCGGCGAGGAAGAAGTCCGCGGCGAACCGCTTGCCCTGGAGCCGCCCCTGCATGTCCGGGAAGGCCAGCACGACGGTGTCGACGGACCCGTCCGCGACGAGCGCGCGCAGCTTCTCGACGGTCAGCGGGGGTGTGCGGTCTGCCACGGGATTCCTCCTTGGGTGCACCGGAATCCGTAAGGTATGACAGGCGACCATTGATTGGGAAGAGGGCCCGGCCGTGGTTGCCGGACCGGTGTTCCGGCCGCTCGTGGCGGGCAGGTGCGGAAGTCTTCGTGGCCGTTGGGGCGGGAGATTGAGGCATCCGTGTCGCCGTTCGGTGCCCGCCTCTTGTGTTTCACCGGGTGTTCCACAAAGGTGTGCGGTTGAACCTTTGATCGAAGACCGGTCCGTCTCCCCTCCCCGTTTCCCCGTTTCCTCGTCTCCCCGCGACTCCGCCTGGACGCGGAGCCGTCGTCACACGTCTGGAGCGCCCATGGCCCAGGGAACCGACACCCCCACCAGCCCACCCGGCGAACCGTCCGGCACCGACGCCTACCTGCACCGCCGCACCCTGCGCCGGGGCAGCGCGGGCTGGCTGCTGCTCACCGGGCTCGGCGTCGCGTACGTCGTCTCCGGCGACTACTCGGGCTGGAACATCGGCCTGTCCAAGGGCGGCTTCGGCGGACTCGCGGCGGCCATGGTGCTGATGGGCCTGATGTACGCCTGCCTGGTCTTCGCGCTGGCCGAACTCTCCGCCATCCTGCCCACCGCGGGCGGCGGTTACGGCTTCGCCCGCCGGGCACTCGGCACCTGGGGCGGCTTCCTGACCGGAACGGCCATCCTCATCGAGTACATCCTCGCCCCCGCCGCCATCTCGCTGTTCATCGGCGACTACGTCGAATCCCTCGGCCTGTTCGGGCTCACCTCGGGATGGCCCGTCTACCTCGTCTGCTTCGCCCTGTTCATCGGCATCCACCTCTGGGGCGTCGGCGAGGCGCTGCGGTTCAGCCTGGTCGTGACCGCCGTCGCGGTGGCCGCGCTGCTCGTCTTCGCCGTCGGCGCGCTCACCGACTTCGACGCCGGCGGGCTCGACGACATCCCGGTGGACCACGGTGCCTTCGGGGCGTCGAGCTGGCTGCCCTTCGGGCTGCTCGGCATCTGGGCCGCCTTCCCCTTCGGCATGTGGTTCTTCCTCGGCGTCGAGGGCGTACCGCTCGCCGCCGAGGAGGCCAGGGACCCGGTCAGGTCGATGCCGAGGGCGCTGGCCATCTCGCTGACCGTACTGGTGGGGCTGGCGGTACTCACCTTCCTCGCCGCCACCGGGGCCCAGGGCGCCCGCGCCATCCAGGAGGCGGGCAACCCGCTGGTGGTCGCGCTGGAGGGCGAGGGCGGACCCACCGGCCTGAGCCGCTTCGTCAACTACGCGGGCCTCGCCGGGCTGGTGGCGTCCTTCTTCTCGCTGATCTACGCCGGTTCCCGCCAGCTGTTCGCGCTCTCCCGGGCCGGCTACCTGCCGCGCTTCCTCTCGCTGACCAACCGCCGCAAGTCCCCCTACCTCGGCCTGCTGATCCCCGGCGCGATCGGCTTCACCCTGGCCGCCTGGATCGGCAACGGCGGCCGGATCCTGAACGTCGCCGTCTTCGGCGCCACCATCAGCTACGCCCTGATGGCGCTCTCCCACATCGTGCTGCGCCGCCGCGAACCCGCGCTCGAACGCCCCTACCGCACCCCGGGCGGCGCGCTCACCTCCTCCGTGGCGTTCGTCCTGGCATGCTCGGCGCTGGTGGCGACCTTCCTGGTGGACCGGGACGCGGCGTTCATCGCCCTCGGCGTGTACGCGGTGGCGCTGGCCTACTTCGCGTTCTACAGCCGCCACCGCCTGGTCGCGGGCGCCCCGGAGGAGGAGTTCGCCGCCCTGGCGGCGGCCGAGGCCGAACTGTCACGCGACTGAACACCCCCGACCGGCAAGGAAGCCCGGGAGAAACCGGAGGAGCCCCATGGCCCGGCCCGTCATCGGCATCAGCACCTACCAGGAACCGGCCCGGTGGGGCGTGTGGGAGATGCCCGCCGCCCTGCTGCCCGCCGGCTACCCCCGCCTGGTCCGGGCGGCGGGCGGGCTGGCGGTGCTGCTGCCGCCCGACGACACCGCCGACGCGGCCCGGGAGGCCGTCGACGCGCTGGACGGCCTGGTCGTCGCGGGCGGCGCCGACGTCGAACCGGCCCGCTACGGCGCGCGCCCCGACCCCCGCACCGGCCCGCCCTGCCGCGCCCGTGACACCTGGGAACTGGCGCTGATCGGGGCGGCGATCGACCGGGGCGTCCCGCTGCTCGGCATCTGCCGGGGCATGCAGCTGCTCAACGTCGCCCTCGGCGGCACCCTGCACCAGCACCTGGACGGGCACACCGGAGGCACCGGCGTCTTCGGCGAACACACCGTCACCCCCGTACCCGGCACCCGGTACGCCGAAGCCGTCGCGGGGCCGGCCGCGGTGCCGACCTACCACCACCAGGCCGTGGACCGGCTGGGGACCGGGCTCACGGCGAGTGCCCACGCGGCCGACGGAACCGTGGAGGCGATCGAACTGACCGGCCGCACCGGCCTGGTGCTCGGGGTCCAGTGGCACCCCGAGGCGGGCGAGGACACCCGGGTCATGGCCGCGCTCGTGGCAGCGGCCCGGCACCGCTCCGCCACCCGGACGGGCGTGCCGACGCCCTGACGCACCGGCCGCGGCGGGGCGGCGCGGGTGCGCCCCCGATGCCCCGTGCGCCCCCTCGCTCCCTTGTCATCTCCCGCCACCTGCCCATAAGTTGGGCGATTGCGACGTGTCCTATGCCAGTGGGGGAGCCAAGTCATGGCCGCGAACGGACGGCACCGCAAGTACCAGCCCGGCCGGATCAACCGCGCCTCGCTCACGGTCACCATCGGCGGTGCGGGCATCGCGCTCCCGCTCATCGCCGCGGTACCGGCCCAGGCCGCCCCGACGGACGTCTGGGAGAAGGTCGCCGCCTGCGAGTCCACCGGCAACTGGCAGATCAACAACGGCAACGGCCACTTCGGCGGGCTCCAGTTCACCCGCTCCACCTGGTCCGCCTACGGCGGTACGGCCTACGCCCCGCGCGCCGACCTGGCCACCAGGCAACAGCAGATCGCCGTCGCGGAGAAGGTGCTCGACGCCCAGGGGCCCGGTGCCTGGCCGACCTGTTCCACGCGCGCGGGGCTGACCCGCGACGGGCAGGAACCCGACGTCGCCCCCCAGTCGCAGACCACCCGGAAAGCGGCGACCGGGCAGCCGGGCACGCGCCCCGCCGCCGCTCCCGCCACCCCGACCACCGTGCCCGGCAAGCGGGAGTCGTACACCGTGGCGCGCGGGGACTCGCTCTCCGCGATCGCGGCGAACAAGCGCCTCAAGGGCGGCTGGCAGCACCTCTACGAGCGCAACCGCGACGTGGTGGGCGACGACCCCGACCTCATCCTTCCCGGGCAGCGGCTCAGCCTGGACACCACCCGCGCGTCCCGTCCGCAGAAGCGCTCCACCCCCGCGACCACACCGAAGCGCCAGGAGACCATCGCACCGAAGAAGACCGGGACCGGGACGGCGAAGGCCGCGACGCCGCAGCGGACCGAGGCCGCGAACACCGACCGGCACGACCGGGCCGCCGCCCCCAAGCGGCAGGCGGCCAAGCCCCACCAGGAGTCCGCGAAGCCCGGGACGCGCGAGCCCGCCAGGACCAAGCCGACGACCCGGCCGAAGCCCCACCACGAGCAGGCCGAGCCCCACCCGAAGGAGACGGCGCACCGCCCCGCTCTCGTCGCCCCCGTGGCGGCCGGCCTGGGCACCCCGTACCACAAGCCCGGTTCCTGGGCGAGCGGCTACCACACCGGGGTCGACTTCCCGGTGCCCACCGGCACGTCGATCCGGGCGATCGCCTCCGGCACGGTCGTCTCGGCGGGCTGGGGCGGGGCGTACGGCTACCAGGTCGTGATCCGGCACAGCGACGGCAAGTACAGCCAGTACGCCCATCTGTCCGCGCTCCATGTGCGCGAGGGCCGGCATGTCACGGCGGGGCAGCGCATCGCCCGGTCCGGAGCCACCGGCAACGTCACGGGACCGCACCTGCACTTCGAGATCCGCACCGGCCCCGGCTACGGATCGGACGTCGACCCGCTGGCCTACCTGAGGGCGGGCGGCGTCAAGGTCTGAACGGCGGGGTACGGACCGGGCGGCCCGTCGGGCCCCGCCCGGCCGCCCGGGGCCCGACGGGGTTCCCCGTACCGAACGTCACCCGGTCCAGGCGCTCCAGAGGCAGGACCGGGGGCAGCGGACGCGCCACCGGCTCCACGGGCACCGGGGCCCCGGCCGCCCCCGGACCGCCGTCCGCTCCGGGGAGGCCGCCGTCCGCCGCCCCGTTCCGCTCGGCGCCCAGCCGCTCCGTCACGAGCAGGACCAGACCGCCCGCGGCGACCACCGCGCAGCCCAGCGCGAGCACCGTCCCGGCCGTGCCGTAACGGAACCGCTCCCCGAACAGCGTGATGCCGACGACCGCCGCCACCACCGGATTCGCCACCGTCACCGTCGCCAGCGGCGCGGTCAGCCCGGCGCCCCGGTACGCCGCCTGGGAGAGCAGCGTCCCGGCGGCCGCGAACACGGCGATCGCCACCAGCCCGAGCACCACCGCCCCCGAGGTCCACGCCACCGCCACCGTCTTTATGAACACCGAGGCGATCCCGAACGCGATGCCCGCCGCCCCGGCCAGGACCACGCTCCGCACCACCGGACGGCGCACCCCCGCGGCGGCGACCAGGGCGAGCAGCGCGACCGCGCCCAGCGCCACCCCGGCGAGCACCAACTGATCGGGCCCGCGCAGCGCATGGGACTTGGCGTGCCCCGTCAGCGCGAGCAGCCCCGACAGCCCCGCGGCCGCCATCACCGCACCCCGCCAAGCGGTGGCCCCGGCCCGGCGGCGGACGAGGAGCGCCGCCATCGGCAGGGCGAAGACGATGGTCAGCGCGCCGAGCGGCTGGACGAGACTGAGCGGACCGCAGGCCAGCGCCACGACATGGAGGAGCGCCCCCACCCCGTTCAGGGCCACGGCGGCCCACCAGACCCGGTCGCGCAGCGGGGCGAACGCACCGCCGCCACCGGTGGCCGCCACGCGCTCCTGGACGATCGCCCCGGCCGCGTAGGCGACCGCCGAGACCAGGGAAAGCAGCACGGAAAGCGCGAGGGAGCTCATGTACACCACCATGTCGCTCCGGCGGCGCCGCGTCGTCGTCCCTGAGAGGGCAATCGGACGTACTGCTCCAGTAGTACAGGGGTGGCCCAGGTCTCCGCCCCCGGGCGGTAGCCCTTCCACCCGGTGCCGTCGCCCCTCCGCCCACGGGTCTACGGTGGGCGGGGCCGCTCCACGCCGAGGAGACGGGGCGCCGGGAAGGAGCACAGCCCATGGACGAGTCCGCACAGGGCCCGGCGGAGGGGTTCTTCGCACTGCGGACCGTCGCACCGGCCGGTGGGGAACACCGCCCCCTGGCACGGCTGTACGCGGGGGAGCAGGCCCCGCTGACGGCCCGCATCGACACGGTCGCGGCCCGGCTGGGCACCGACGAGCGCCGGGTGGCCGCCTCGATCGCACACCTGGGGCTGGCCGCCCGCCTCTGGTCGACGGCGCTCGGACCGGCTGCGGTGACCGGCCGCTTCCCCGACCTGTCGGCCGGTTCCCTCCACTGGGACCCGGGGCAGTCGTCCCCCGACGACCTGTGGCTGGACGGCACCGGCTCGCTGCCCGCAACCGCCGACCGTATCCGCGAGACCGTCCAGTACGGGCACCTCGTACCGCTCGCCGAGGCGGTCCACCGGGACGGGCGGCTCTCCGACCGGCTGCTGTGGGGCAACGCAGGCTCGGCGCTCGCCGGGGCCCTGCGCCAGCTGGTCTCCTGGGCGGGGACCCACCGCCGCCCCGACGCGGCGGCGCGGGCCCGCGCCCTGACCGCCGAACTCCTCGACCACCCGGACCTGCGGACCACCGGCGCCCCGCACGACACGGCGTTCCGCCGGCGCAGCTGCTGCCTCTACTACCGCCTCCCGGCGGGCGGACTGTGCGGCGACTGCGTCTTCGAACGCCGCTGACCCCGCCCGCCCCACGGTCCGGGTGCCCGGCGGCTCAGCTGCTCAGCTCGAACTCGGCCCGGATGCGTTTGCCCACCGGCACGCGCTCGGCGGTCAGCCGGTCGCACAACGCCACCACGATCTCCATGCCGTGGCCACCGGGGCGTGCCGGGTCGGGGGAGTAGAAGAGCGGAAGCGCGGTGCTGGAGTCGTACACCGTCACACTGACGCGCTCCGCGGTGCCCTCCAGCTCCAGCAGGTACGGGCCCTGGCTGTAGCGGTCGGCGTTGGTGACCAGTTCGCTCACCGCCAGCAGCAGATCGCCGCGGGTGCGCTCGCCCAGGACCGCGAGCCACTCGGCGGCCAGCCGGACGAGGAAGCGGTCGGCCAGCGCGCGGGCCTGTGCGATGCAGCCCGGCTCGCCGTCGAACACCTCGGCGCTGTGCAGAACCTCCGGGGGCCGGTCCGGGCACGGCCCGTCGACCGGTCGTGAGGTGACCTGTTCGTTCATGTGCTCCAGCCAGGGCGACGCAGGGGTGTTCGGTGACGGCTTCTCGGTGTCCGCCTACCCGCGAACCACGGTCCCACTCCGGCGGAAACCCGGCAGTTCCCGGCCACCACCGCACCGGTCGGCCACGACGCCGCAGCGAAGAGTACCGCCCCCGGGTACGGCCGGTGCCACCACATCACGCGAACGGAGCAGCATCGGGTGCATGGCAGACTTGACCGGGGCGTTTCGGCCCGGCACAAGCAGGTACGGCGGTCGGCCGCCACGAGAGACGGACGGCAGAGGAACGGCGATGACGGTGACAGAGGACAGCCAGGAGCTCGCTCTTGGTACGGAGGAGTTCGGCCCCGGGATCGACCCGGAGCGGCTTGCCGTCTGCCTCAGTGTGCTCGACGAGCTCGACCGCATCGAGGTCGACCACCCCGACGCCGTCGCCGTACGCCGTGCCACCGCCGGGATCTACCGGACGGTGAAGCAGCGCCGCCGTCAGGAGCGCCGCGCCGCCAAGACCGCCCACGACAAGGCGGTCACCGAGGCCACCGCGACCGGCTCGGCCGACCGGATCGACGACGAGACCCAGGGCGTCCTGCCGTCGTCGTCCAGCCGCGGCGAGATCGCGGGCGTGCTCCAGCGCCCCCGGTCCTGCTACATCTGCAAGACCCGGTACGTCGAGGTGGACGCGTTCTACCACCAGCTCTGCCAGTCGTGCGCGCAGGAGAACCGCACCCGTCGCGACGCCAGGACGGACCTCACGGGCAAGCGGGCCCTGCTGACCGGCGGCCGGGCCAAGATCGGCATGTACATCGCGCTGCGGCTGCTGCGCGACGGCGCCCACACCACCGTCACCACCCGCTTCCCCAACGACGCGATCCGCCGCTTCAAGGCGATGCCGGACAGCGACGAGTGGATCCACCGGCTGAAGATCGTCGGCATCGACCTGCGCGACCCCGCCCAGGTCGTCGCCCTCGCCGACTCGGTGGCCGCCGAGGGCCCGCTGGACATCCTGATCAACAACGCGGCCCAGACGGTGCGCCGCTCCGCCAACGCCTACAGCGAGCTGGTCAACGCCGAGTCCGCGCCGCTCCCGGCGGGCGAGCTGCCCGCCGCCGAGGTCATCGGCACCTTCGGCAGCGGCACCGTCGACCGGGTGGCCGCCCTGCCGTCCGCCCGCAAGGAGGGGCTGAGCGCCCAGGACGTCACCGAGCTCGCCCTGGTCACCGGCTCCGCCTCGCTGGAGCGGATCGCCGCCGGGACCGCGATCGACGCGGGCGGGCTCGTCCCCGACCTGCACGACACGAACAGCTGGGTGCAGACGGTCGACGAGGTCGGGCCGATCGAGCTGCTGGAGGTCCAGCTCTGCAACTCGACCGCCCCGTTCATCCTCATCAGCCGGCTACGCCCGGCCATGGCGGCCACGGCGGCCAAGCGGGCCTACGTCGTCAACGTCTCCGCGATGGAGGGCGTTTTCAGCCGCGGCTACAAGGGCGCCGGTCACCCGCACACCAACATGGCCAAGGCCGCCCTGAACATGCTCACCCGCACCAGCGCGCAGGAGATGTTCCAGAACGACGGCATCCTGATGACCGCCGTCGACACCGGCTGGATCACCGACGAGCGCCCGCACCCCGACAAGATCCGTCTGGCGGAGGAGGGCTTCCACGCCCCGCTCGACCTGGTCGACGGTGCCGCCCGGGTCTACGACCCGATCGTGCGCGGCGAGGCCGGCGAGGACCTCTACGGCTGCTTCCTCAAGGACTACGCCCCGGCCAACTGGTAGCCGTCCGGATCCGCCCCGGGCCCGCCCCGGGGCGGGCCGTGTGGTGCGGCTTCGCCCGGCGGGCAACCGGCAGCTTCCTGACATGCCGTCCCGGACGCGCGGGGCGCGGTGCCATGCTGTCCGTCACGGCCGCTCTCCGGGCCGTGATCGCGGACGGGTCTTTTCCCTGCGGAGTGGCTGAAAGTGACCTACTGCACACGTTCTATCGAGCGCGGAAGCGCTCATTTGGTTACTCTGATGTGAACGGACGTCATCGAGAAGTCCACAAACCCTCCTCGACCGTCCCGGGACAGACTTGTCAACCAGGTCGCCGTCCCGCCCCGTACCCGGCGCCACCGCGACCGAGCTATTCTCTGCCCCTGCCCCGCACGGGCGGCCGATTCCGGCAGTGAGACCGGAGCTTCGGCGACGTCCGGGGCTATGCGACACAAAGGAGTGCGCGGTGACGACACCGGAACTGACGAAGCACGAGAAGCGCCCTGCCGATCGGCACACGGGCCCGGCCCGCAGGCCCGAGAAGCTCCGCAACATCGAGGTGTGGGCACGGTCCGCCCCGATCCGGCTGGCCGGCTACGAGGACGACCTCGCCGAGCCGCACATCCTCCCCGGTATCGACTGACCCCGCTCCACCCCGGTACCCCGGGGGAACCAACTCTTTTCGGCCTCGGTCCGCTCCGCGCGGGCCGAGGCCGAACCCGTTGTCCGGCCGTGCCCCGCCGACGAGCGGACCGGTCGCCGCCCGCGCCCTCCCCGCCGCGCCCGCGCTCATCGGACCGCGTCCGCCAGGGCCGCCCCGGCGAAGGAAAGCCCCATGCCCGCCGCGACGGTGAGCGTCAGATACCCGGCGGCCAGCGCCGTCCGGCGGGCCGAGGCGAAGGTCAGCAGCTCGTACGAGAACGTCGACCAGGTCGACAGGGCCCCGCAGAATCCGGTGGCCAGCAGCAGCTGGAGGCGGGGCCCGAGCTCCCCGTCGGTCACCGCCTCGGAGACGTAGCCGAGGAAGAACGCCGCCCCCGCGTTGGCCGCGAACGTGCCCCACGGGAAGGCGGTGTGCAGGCGGAACTTCGCGTCCACCCCGAGCAGGTAGCGGAGCGGAGCGCCGACCATCCCGCCGACGAGCACCAGGAGCCAGTCGGTCATCGGGCACTCTCCGGCTCTTGTGCGTAACCGCGCCGCCCGAGCACCAGATGCGCGGCGAAGGCACCCGCCGTCACCGCGGCCAGCGCCGCCACGACGGTCAGCAGCAGACAGCCGACCGCGTCACCGGTCCGGCCCTCCGTGAAGAGCTGCCGCACCCCGTCCGTGTAGTGCGAGAACGTGGTGAACCCGCCGAGCACCCCGGTGCCCAGCAGCGGACTGATCAGCCGGGGCGCGCCGGGGAACCGCAGTTTCAGGGTCACCATCAGGATGCCCATGAGGAAACAGCCCACGGCGTTGATCAGGAGCACCGTCCAGGGGAACGCCTCGGGGCCGTTGGGCCAGAGGCGCTCGGCGGCGTAGCGGGCCAGTGCGCCGACGGCGCCGCCGACCGCGACCGCCGCCACGACGGCGGGCTGGGCCCCGGGGTGGTGATCGGGGTGGGTGCGATGGTGCAGGCGCATCTGCGGGGACATCCACCGAAGCTAACGAGCCGGTCCGGACATCCTCGTTTCCCACGCTCAATGGCGCAGTTCACGACCCCAACAGCGGAGCCGGACGCCGCACCGCGAGAAGAGCCCGCCGTCCTGTGCGTTGATGGCGGCAGACCGCGAGCAGCGTTCCGCCCCTGATCCGCTATGCGCTGGAGTCCCCCTTGTCCCTCGCCGAGCCGACCGCCGTCCGCAGGCTGGAGAACCGGCAGCCGACCGCGTTCCTGCTGGCCACGATCCGGGGGGTCGGGCAGGTCGACCTCCAGTCGTGCCTGTGGACCGGGGCGTTCATCCTCGCCGGGCTCTGGGCGGCCGGCTGGCAGATCGGTCTCTTCGCCACCCTGGGCACCGCCCTCTCGACGCTGACCGCCTACGCGTTCGGCGTCGACCGCGCCTCCATCGCCCTCGGCCTGCACGGGTATTCCGGCTGTCTCACCGGCATCGCCCTGGTCACCTCGCTGGGCAACCACCCCGCCACCTACGTCCTCGCGGTGATCGGCTCGATCATGTGCACCGTGCTGACGATGGCACTGACGACCCTGCTGAAGCCGTACGGACTGACCGCGCTCACGGCACCGTTCTGCCTGGTCTCCGGCGTCATGGTGCTCGGCGCGCCGTCCTTCGCGCGGGTCTGGCACGGTGCCCCGAAGGAGGTGTCCAGCACCACCAGCGGCGCCACCGCGCTCTCCTGGAGCGATCTGTGGCACGGGTTCTTCACCAACGTCTCGCAGATCTTCCTGGTCGACGCCTGGTACGTCGGGCTCATCATGCTCGTCGGCCTGGCCTGCGCCGGGGTGCGGGTGGTGCTCTTCGCGGCCGGGGGCAGCGTCGTCGGGATCCTCGCCGCCTGGCTGCTGGGCGCCCCCAGCGCACTGATCGCGAACGGGATCTACGGATACAACGCCGTGCTCGTCGCCATCGCCATCGGCGCGGTCTTCCTCACCCCGACGGTGTGGAACGGGGCGTACGCGCTCTTCGGCGCCGCCGCCTCCACGGGCCTCACGGCCTCCCTGACCTCGTTCTTCAAACCCTTCGGCGGCCACACCTTCACCTGGCCTTTCATCCTCGTGACCTGGGCGTTCATGGCGGCGGTGCCGCTGCTGCCCCGGTTCCGGAAAAGCGGCTGACCGCCCGTTCCCCCTCACCCCAGAGAGGTACTGACGATGAACCTCGCCCCCCGCGAGATCGACAAACTGCTGGTCTACGTCGTGGCCGACCTGGCCCGCAAGCGCCAGGGCCGCGGCCTCAAGCTCAACTACAGCGAGGCCGTGGCACTGATCAGCGAGGCGATCCTGGAAGCGGCCCGCGACGGCAGGAGCGTCGCCGACTGCATGGAGCTCGGCCGCCATGTCGTCGGCGAGGACGACACCATGCCCGGCGTACGGGAGATGCTCGGCCTGCTCCAGATCGAGGCGTCGTTCGTGGACGGCACCAAGCTGGTCTCCTGCCACGACCCCATCGGCGGCTGAACCCGGTGGACGCGAACCGCCGGGTGATCGCCGTCTGCGGCCACGAAGCCGCGTACGGCGCCGCCCTGCACGATCTCGCGGAGACCGGGACCACCGTCGTACGGGACGGGCGCGGCCTCTTCAGGACGGTCACCGCCCTCGCCCGCCGCGGCGAGGAGAGCTGTGTCGTACCGATGACCCTCGGCCGCGACCCGGAACTCGTCGCCGACACCGCCCGCACCCTGCGCGCGCTGCCGCCCGCCGCCCGTGCCCGCACCCTGCTGACCGAGCCGTTCGGCACCGCGCAGCACCTGACCGCCTGGCTCCGCGCGGCGGCCGGCCGGGCCCCCGGAGCGGCCGCACTGCTGGTCACCGCCCCGGCCGGGGACCCCTTCGAGGACGCCGAGCTGTACCGCGTCGCCAGCCTGGTGCGCCGTTACGGCAGCCACGAACTGGTCGAGGTCGCGTTCACCGGGGGAGACCCCGGCCCCGCCGAGGGCGTCCGGCGCTGCCTGCTGCTCGGCGCCCGCGAGGTGGTGCTGGTCCCGGCCGCGTTCGCCCGGCCGCCGCTGCCGGACGTACCCGGCGCGCGGATCACGGACGGCGGTCCACTGCTCTCCCCGGCGGCGCTGGGCCGGGTGCTCGCCGAGCGGGTGGCCGACGCCCGGCGCCACCGGGCCGAGCACGGCGACGACGGCATCGCGGCCGGGCTGACCGCCGCCGACCACCACGGCCACGCCCACACCCACCCCCCGGGCGAGGGCCACCCCCATGGCCACGGGCACGGCCACCCCCACGGGGCCGTGCACACGCACCCGCATCCGCACCCGCATGTCCACGGTGCGGGCCGAGTCATCAGGAGCACCGCATGACACCCCGCCAGAGGTACATCTACGGCAAGGAACCGATCGAGATCAACGCCGGGCGCCGCCGGGTGAAGCTCACCGTCCGCAACACCGGGGACCGGGCCGTCCAGGTCGGTTCGCACTACCACTTCTTCGAGGTCAACTCGGCGCTCTCGTTCGACCGGCAGCAGGCGCTCGGCATGCACCTCGACATCCCCGCGGGCACCTCGGTGCGCATCGAGCCCGGCGGCACGCGCGAGGTGGAGCTGTGCGCGTACGCCGGCACGGGCCGGCTCGTCGGCTTCAGCGGGCTGTTCAACGGCAGCCTCGCCTCGCAACCGGTGCGGATCGAGGCGGTCCGCAGGGCGATCGAGCTGGGCTTCGCCGGGGCCCAGGAGAAGGCCGGGGGCGCCAGGAGCACCAAGAACACCAAGGACGCCAAGAGCGCCAAGGCCGCGAAGGACGCCAAGGAAAAGAAGAAGGGTTCGCGCTGATGCCCATCCTGCCGCGCAAGCAGTACACCGACATGTTCGGCCCGACGGTCGGCGACCGCTTCCACCTCGCCGACACCAACCTCGTCGTCGAGGTCGAGAAGGACTACAGCGAGGGCCTCTACGGCGACGAGGTCGTCTACGGCGGCGGCAAGACCATGCGCGACGGCATGGCCGCCGACCCGCAGGCCACCGCCGCCCAGGGAGCGCTCGACACCGTCATCACCAACGTGGTGGTCATGGACCCCGTCGTCGGCATCGTCAAGTGCGACATCGGCATCAAGGACGGCTTCATCGCGGGCATCGGCAAGTCCGGCAACCCGCAGACGCAGAACAACGTCCACCCGGACCTGGTCGTCGGCCCCGGCACCGAGGCCATCGCCGGTGAGCACCTCATCGCCACGGCGGGCGCCATCGACACCCACGTCCACCTGATCGCACCGCAACAGGCCGAGCAGGCGCTCACCAACGGCATCACCACCCTCATCGGCGGCGGCACCGGCCCCTCCGACGGCACCAACGGCACCACCTGTACGCCCGGCCCCTTCAACATCGCCCGCTTCCTCCAGGCGGCCGAGGGCGTCCCCATCAACCTCGGCATCATGGGCAAGGGCAACGGCAGCCTCCCCGAGGCGCTGGAGGAGCAGGTCCGGGCCGGGGTCTGCGCGCTGAAGGTCCACGAGGACTGGGGCGCGACGCCCGCCGTCATCGACAACGCGCTCAAGGTCGCCGACCGGCACGACATCCAGGTGGCCATCCACACCGACAGCCTCAACGAGAGCGGATTCTTCGAGGACACCCGCTCCGCGATCGACGGCCGCACCATCCACACCTTCCACAGCGAGGGCGCGGGCGGCGGACACGCCCCGGACATCCTGCGGGTCGCCGGGGAGCCCAACATCCTGCCGTCCTCCACCAACCCGACGCTCCCGTACACCAGGAACTCGGTCGACGAACTCCTCGACATGGTCATGGTCTGCCACCACCTGAGCCACGACATCCCCGAGGACGTGTCCTTCGCCGACAGCCGGGTGCGGGCCGAGACCATCGCCGCCGAGTCGGTCCTGCACGACCTCGGCGTGATCAGCATGATCTCGTCGGACTCGCAGGCGATGGGCCGGGTCGGCGAGTCCGTCACCCGGTGCTTCCAGATCGCCCACCACTGCAAGGACAAGCTCGGCACCCTGGAGGGCGACTCCGCCCGCAACGACAACCAGCGGGTGCTGCGCTACCTCGCGAAGGTCACCATCAACCCGGCCATCGCGACCGGGATCTCCGACCACGTCGGCTCCATCGAGAAGGGCAAGCTCGCCGACATCGTGCTCTGGCCCATGCACTCCTTCGGCGCCAAGCCGAAGATGATCATCAAGGGCGGCATCATCGCCTGGGCGCAGATGGGCGATCCCAACGCCTCGCTGCCGACCCCGCAGCCGGTGATCTACCGGCCGATGTTCGGGCAGTACGGCAAGGCCCAGGCCAGCACCCACGTCACCTTCATGTCCCAGGCCGGGATCGCCGCCGGGGTCCCGGCCGAACTGGGCCTGGAGCGCAAGGTGCTGCCGGTCCGGCGCACCCGGACCATCGGAAAGCACAACATGGTGCGCAACGACGCCCTGCCCGACATCAAGGTCGACCCCGAGACGTTCAAGGTCACCCTCAACGGCAAGGTCGCCACCATCGACCCGGCCGAGGAGCTCCCGCTCAACCATCTGTACTTCCTGGTCTAGGGCGCGAGGACCGCGGCCGTGTACCAGGACGAGGAAGAGATCCGGGGCGGGACGGCGCCCGCCCCGGCGAAGGTGAAGGCGAGGACGAAGACGGGGGCGGAGGCCGGACCGGCGCTCGGGCCGCTGCTGGTCGGCCTCCAGCTGACCGACTCGGCGTTCCCCAGCGGCTTCTACACGCTCTCGCACAGCCTGGAGGGGTTCGCGCAGGCCGGGGCGGTCGACCGGCAGAGCCTCCCGGCGCTGCTGGCGGACCTGCTGCGGCACGGGGTCGGCCCGGCCGACGCCACCGCGCTCGCGCTCGCCCACCGGGCCACCCGGGCGGGCGACGCGGCGGCCGTCGTCCGGATCGACGAGCACCTGTTCGCCACCAAACTCGGGCGCGAGATGCGCCAGGCCGCCACCCGGACCGGGCGGCAGCTCCTCGACCTCGCCGCCGAGGTGTTCGACCGGCCGGAGATCACCGAGCACTTCGGCCGGGTCGTACGGGGCGAGTCGCCCGGCACCCAGGCGGTGGCCGCCGGAGTGGTCCACGCGGCGGCCGGGGTCCCGGTCCGCCAGGCGGTGGCCTGCGACCTGTTCGCGTTCTGCGCGAGCTTCGCGGGCGCCGCGCTGCGGCTGCGGCTCACCGACCACCGTGGGGCCCAGGTCCTGCTGCGGAACGCCGCACCCGTCGTCGAGGAGACCACCGAGGCGGCGCTCCGGCGCGAACTGGCCGACGTCGGCGCCACCGTCTTCGCCTCGGACATCATGTCGGGCCGTCACGAACGTGCCGAGGCCCGGCTGTTCGCCAGCTGATCCCCACCCCACCCCCCAACGACGCGAGGAAAAGGGAACACCATGGACGACAACGTACTGCGGGTCGGCATCGGCGGACCGGTCGGTTCCGGCAAGACCGCGCTCATCGAGGCGCTGGTGCCGGTGCTCATCGAACGCGGCCACCGCCCGAGCGTCATCACCAACGACATCTACACCCAGGAGGACGCCCAGCACATCCGCCGCACCCTCGCCGGGGTCCTCGAACCGGAGCGCGTCGTCGGCGTGGAGACGGGAGCCTGCCCGCACACCGCCGTCCGCGACGACCCCACGATGAACCTGGCCGCCGGGGCCGAGATGCTGGAACGCTTCCCGGACACCGACACCCTGCTCTACGAGTCCGGCGGCGACAACCTCACCCTCACGTTCAGCCCGGCCCTCGTCGACCTCTTCGTCTTCGTCCTGGACACCGCCGAGGGCGAGAAGATGCCGCGCAAACGGGGCCCCGGCATCACCGACTCCGACCTGCTCGTCATCAACAAGATCGACATCGCGAAGTACGTGCGCACCGACATCGGCGTCATGGAGTCCGACGCCCACCGGGTGCGCGGCGAAGGACCGGTCGTCCTCACCGACTGCCTCACCGGCATCGGGGTCGAGGACGTCGCCGGCTACCTGGAATCCCGCCGCAAGGCGCTGATCTGAGATGCGGCCCACCCCGTCACCGCCCCGGCCGGACCGGCTCGCCCCCGGCCACTACACCGTGGACCGCCTCCCCCCGGAGGTGGCGGCCCTGGCGTCCGTGCCCGACACGCTGGGGCCCGGCGCACCGGCCAAGGTCGGCATCCTCGACCTGGCCTTCGCCGTACGGGGTGGGCGCACCGAACTCGTGGAGCGCTACCAGAAGACCCCGCTCCAGATCATGCGGCCGCTCTGGATCGACCCGGCGATGCCCGGCATGAGCTACGTCTACCTGATGGCCACCGGAGGCGGGGTCGCCCAGGCCGACCGCTACCGCACGGACTTCCGCTGCGGGCCGGGCACCCAGGTCCACCTGACCACCCAGGCGGCGACCAAGATCTTCCGGATGGAGCACGACTACGCCAGCCAGCGCGTGCACATCACGGCGGAGGACGGCGCCTACGTGGAGTACCTGCCCGACCCGCTGATCCCGTTCGCGGACTCCCGCTTCTACCAGCGCACCGAGGTCACCGTCGCCCCCGGCGCCACCGTGCTCCTCGGCGACACCGTGACCGCCGGGCGGCTCGCCCGCGGCGAGCGCCACGCCTACCGGACGCTCGCCACCGATCTGCGTGTCACCCGCCCCGACGGCACCCTCCTCGCCCTCGACACCCTGCGCCTGACGCCGGGCGCCGCGGACGGCGGCGTCCTCGGCCCCGGGGTGTTCGCCGGGCACGACCACGTCGCCTCGCTCTTCGTCGTCACCGACCGGGCCCCGGCCGGCGAGCTGGCCGACACCCTGCACACCGCGCTCGCCGGGCTCGGCGTCCTGTACGGGGTCAGCGTGCTGCCCCGGGACTGCGGCGCCTGGCTGCGGCTGCTGGACGACAGCCCGGTACGGGTCGCCGCCGCGCACAACGCCGCCTGGGACGCCGTACGCCGGCTGCTCACCGGCCACCCGGCCCCCGCCCTGCGCAAGCCCTGACACCCCACCACGACGAGGGATCCGCCGATGAACTTCGCCCCCGCACCGATGCCGCCGGCGTACGACTCCGGTGACACCGCCTGGCTGCTCGCCTCCACCGCCATGGTGCTGCTGATGACGCCGGGACTGGCGTTCTTCTACGGCGGTATGGTGCGCACCCAGCACATCCTGATGATGATCAAGATGAGCTTCGCCGCACTCGCCTTCGGCACGCTCGTCTGGTGGATCATCGGCTACTCGCTGGCCTTCGGGCCGGACGTCGGCGGCGCCGGACTCATCGGCAACCTCGACCACGTGTTCATGCACGACATCGGGCTGACCACCCTCACCGGCCACATCCCCACCTATGTCTACAGCACCTTCCAGATGGGCTTCGCGATCATCACGGTCGCCCTGATCAGCGGCTCGATCGCGGACCGCGCCACCATGCGGGGCTGGCTCGTCTTCGTCCCGCTGTGGCTGCTCGTCGTCTACGTCCCGCTCGCGCACTGGGTGTTCGACCAGGACGGGTGGATCGTCAAGCACCTGGGGGCGCTGGACTTCGCGGGCGGGCTGCCGGTGGAGCTCAACTCCGGGGTCTCCGGACTGGCCGTCGCCCTGGTGCTGCGGGCCCCGCGCGACTTCGCCCGCCGGGAGGAGCGCCCGAACAACATCCCGCTCGTGGTGATCGGCGTCGGGCTGTTGTGGTTCGGCTGGTTCGGCTTCAACTCCGGCTCGGCGCTCACCACCCAGGGCGCCGCCAGTGCCGCGTTCCTCAACACCCAGCTGGGTGCCGCGGGCGCCATGGTCACCTGGCCGCTGGTGGAGAAGTGGCGCACCGGCACCGTCACCACCATGGGCGTGGTCTCCTCGGCCGTCGCGGGCATGGTCGCCATCACCCCGGCCTGCGGCGAGGTCGACCCCCTGGGCGCGGTCGTCACCGGACTGGTGGTCGGCGCGGTCTGCGCCTTCGCGATCACGCTCAAGTACCGGTTCTCCGTGGACGACACCCTCGACGTGGTGGGGGTGCACGGGGTCGGCGGACTGGTCGGGCTGATCATGGTCGGGCTGTTCGCCACCGCGCGGATCAGCGGCAAGAAGGGGCTGTTCTACGGCGGCGGCTGGGGACTGCTGGGCAAGCAGCTCCTCGCCGTCGTCTGCGTGATCGCGTTCTCCTTCCTGCTCACCTGGATCATCGCGAAACTGGTCGACGTGGCCGTCGGCTTCCGGGCGAAGGACGAGTACGAGAAGGTCCCCGGCACGGAGCGGGAGCGCGCCTACGACTTCCAGACGGCCGAACGCCTCGGCGCCCTGGTCTCCGGCAAGCGGGTGACCAGCGACGACGAGCTCGTCAAGCAGATCACCCGGCTGCTGCGGGCCCGGGAGGAGTCCAAGTGACCCGTGCCCGGAGGCTCAGGACCGCCGGGCCGGTCCGGTCCGGGCCGGGCCGAGCGAGACCGGTGGCATGAACTCGCGCACGTAGGTCCGGTGCCACCAGCGTCCGGTCGCCCGCAGCTCGCGCCAGGTGGTGTACCGGTAGTGGTACACCCGGGCGCGGACGTGCGTGGGCGGGGCGTCGGGGAACGGATTGTGCCGCAGCAGCCGCAGGGTGTCCCGGTCGTTCTCCAGCAGCCGCTCCGCGAACGGCCCGAACCACGGCCGGGCGTACGCGGGGGAGAGCGCCGCGAACCACATCAGCCAGTCCAGCCGCAGATGGTACGGGGCGAACTGGCGGGGCAGCCGGCGCGGGTCGCCCGGTTTGCCGCGGAAACCGTACTCCTGCCAGCGCGTGCCCTCGTGCAGGACCCGCTCGTCCGTGCCCTCCACCACCACCTCCAGCCGGACCCGGCTGACGCTGCCGAACGCGCCGTACGTGTTGACCAGGTGCAACGGGTCGAACGAGCGGTTCATCACCTGGCGGCGGGAGACCAGGTTGCGGGCCGGGCGGTAGCTGAGGAACAGCACCAGCGCGGTCACGGCCAGTACCACCACCTCGTACCAGAGCGGCGGCACGGTCTGGGCGGGCGGCGTGACGAGGGGCGACCAGTCGACGACGGACAGGGCCAGCGTGATCGTCAGCCAGTTCAGCCAGGCGAAGTTGCCCGAGAGGACCAGCCACAGCTGGGTGACCACCATCAGCCCGGCCGCCACGCTCGCCACCGGCTGCGGTGTGAAGAGCAGCACCGGCACCAGCAGCTGGGTGACATGGTTGGCCGCGACCTCGGCCCGGTGCAGGGGCCGGGGCAGCCGGTGGAAGAACCAGCTCAGCGGCCCCGGCATCGGCTGGGTCTCGTGGTGGAAGTAGAGACAGGTCAGCTTCCGCCAGCAGGCGTCACCGCGGATCTTGATCAGACCGGCGCCGAACTCGACCCGGAACAGCACCCAGCGCAGCAGCCACAGCACCAGCACCGGCGGGGCGGTGTGCCCGGTGCCGAGGAAGACTGCGAGGAAGCCGGTCTCCAGCAGCAGCGACTCCCAGCCGAAGCCGTACCAGGTCTGCCCCACCTGGACGATCGACAGGTACAGCGCCCAGGGCACCGCCCAGAGCGCCATCCCCGCCCAGAGCGGCAGGTACGCGTCGGCCCCGGCGAGCAGCGCCACGGCGACCGCGCAGCCGGTCCAGGCGGTCGCGGCGAAGAAGCGGTCGCTGTAGTGCAGCCGGAAGAGGCCGGGGCCGTCGCGCCAGTCGGTGCGCCGCAGGAACGCCGGCACCGGCAGCATGCCGCGCTCGCCGATCAGCGCCCTGAACTGGAGCGCGGCGGCCAGGAAGGCGACGAGGTACACGGAGGCCAGCGCCCGCTGGAAGACCAGCCGGCTGAGCCAGTACCCGTCCGCGGTGAACCACTGCATCGCCTCCAGTATCGGTCAGAGGCCGCCCGGCAGGCTCTCAGGCGGCGGCCCGGCGCAGCGTGGCTCCGAGACGGCGGGCGTACCAGCGCTGGAGGACCGGTACGACCGGCCCCGCGAGCCGGGCGTACCAGGCGACCGGCCGGCTGAACGCCGTGACGGTGAACCACACCGTCCCGTCGTCCGCCAGCTCCGCCACGAAGGACTCCTCGCCGGACTCGGGGTGTCCGGGGGCCGTCCCGTACGCGAACCCGATCCGGTCGGGCTCGTACGCGGTCCAGACGACCCGGCAGGGGGCGTGGAAGCGGAGCGGTCCGATCCCGAGTGAGACGGTCAGGGCGGTCCCCGGCTCGGCCCGGTCCGCCGAGGTCTCGACCCGGGCCCCGGAGCCGCGGTGCATGCCCCAGCCGGTGATGGCGGCGCCGACCGTTTCGAGGTCGGTCCGGCCGCGGCCGACCCGGGTCCGGTGGTGGAGGTGGTGGTACCCGTCGGGCAGCGGGCCGAGCCGGGTGGTCCCGACCTCCGGGTAGGAGAATGCGTTCACGCGGTCCGTCCTTCGTGGTGGGTGTCGTGCCGGGGGACCGTCCGGCCGCGGGCGGCCGGTGTCTCCCGGAGCCTTCGCCAGGCGAGCAGCGAGCAGAGCGCGAAGCCCAGCGCGTTGCCGAGGCCGTGGGTGGCGGCCATCCAGCCCAGGGTGGGATGGGGGATTCCGGTGGCCTCGCCGAGCGCCCAGCTCAGCGCGAGGACCATGGTGACGGCGAGTACGCCGGAGGAGACCGCGAGCAGCAGCCGGGTGGTCCGGTCCCGGTCGGGCCCGCGGACCGCACGCCAGGTGAGCAGGGCGACGGCCCACATCCCCGCGGTCAGCACGAGCGCACCGGCCAGCTCGGCCCAGTCGCCGACGAAGTAGCCGCCCAGGACGAGCAGGGTGCCCAGCGGCACGCTCAGCGCGGCGAACCGGCCCGCCGGGGTGTCGGCGATCCGGCAGACGAGCCCGGAGACCAGGGCCGCGGCGAAGCCCGCGAAGTGGAAGTGTGGCACGGTCAGCGCGAGGATGCCGAGCCCGAAGCCGAAGAGCCGGTGGCCCGAGCGCTCGGCGACCAGGGCCGTGGCCGCGATCGACGGCATGACCAGGGCGGTGAGCAGGGCGATCTCGGCCGGTGCCCGGCGGGCCCGGGGTTCGCGCAGCAGCCGCGCCGGTGCGTGCAGCGCGAGCAGTACGGTCCCGAGGGCGTAGCAGGCGGCGAGCGCGGTGGCCGCCGGTCCGCGCGGCAGCCACAGGGCGACGGCGCCGGGCATCGCGAACAGCGGCCACAGCCGCCGTATCCGGTCCAGTTCGGGCGCCCCCACCAGCCGCAGTCCCATCGGGACCACCACCAGCATGCCCAGCATCACGATCGCGTTGACCAACGACGACATCGCCGCACCGCCCCCTTCGACTTGAACGTGTTCAAGTCCGTCTGGCGGTGACTCTACGGCTTCTTTTGAACGTGTTCAAGAAGGGGGTGGGCGGGCAGCCGGAAGGGGGCGGTCCCGGCTCGCGGGACCACCCCCTTCCGGCTGCTCCGGGCGGGGTCAGAGAGCCCCTCGGCGCCACTCCCGGACCAGTAGCCAGCCCAGGTACGCCCCGCCGACGGCCATCGTGTAGATGCCGACCGGCAGATTGCCGAAGAGCGGCGACTGCTGGGCGCACAGATCGGCCAGCACCAGCAGCACCGCACCGGTCAGCGCCGACAGCGTCAGATGCGGGCCGGGGAGCCGGGTGATCCGCCGGGCGATCTGCGGAGCCGTCAGCGCGACGAACGCGATCGGTCCGGCGACACTCACCGCTCCGGCCGAGAGCACGATCGCCAGGACCACGGCCACGGTCTTCGTGGCACGCGGCCGCGCCCCCAGCGCGTGCGCGATGTCGTCGCCCATCTCCCCGATGTCCAGCCGCCGCGAGACCAGCGCGGCGCACGGGGCGACGGCCAGCAGCACCAGACCGATCGTCGCGGCGTCGGTCCAGGACCGCGCGGACAGGCTGCCGTTGACATAGGCGGTGAGGACGGCCGCCCGGTCCCGCTCCATCGCGTACACGACGTACTGGGTGATCGCGGTGCCGATCGCGGCCACCCCGATGCCCGCGATCACCAGCCGGGCCGGGTCGCGGAAGCCGGTGCCGGTCGACACGTACACCAGGGCCATGGCGAGGACGGCGCCGAGCAGCGCGCCGAGCGCCACCGGCACGCCGTCCGGGAGGAACAGCGCGGTGATCGCGGCGCCCGCCCCGGCGCCGGAGGCCAGCCCGATCACGTCCGGGCTGCCCAGCGGGTTGCGGGTCACGGACTGGAACAGCGCCCCGGAGAGCCCGAGCGCCGCGCCGGTCCCGACGGCGACCGTCAGCCGGGGCCCGCGCAGCCGTTCCAGGACGAACGCGTCCTTGCCCTCCGCCCCGCCGGCCAGCGCCCCGGGCAGATCGGCGAGGGCGATGCCGAGCCGCCCCAGCGACAGCGTCGCTACGACCCCCGCCGCCAGCAGCACCAGCAGCGCCACCGCCGTCAGCACCGACACCCGCCGGACCGGCAGTGCCACCCGCCGGCCGACCGTCAGCACCTTCCGCGGCGACGCGGTGCGGACCGCACCCCGACGCGCCGTCATGACCGTCCCTCTCATCCCGCGTTGCCTCTCATCCTGCGTACGGTGACGAGCAGCGCGGGCGCCCCGAGGAACGCGGTCACCACACCGACCATCAGCTCCTGCGGGCGCATCACCACCCGCCCCACGACATCCGCCAGGAGCAGCAGCGCCGGACCGATCAGCGCCGAGAAGAGCAGTTGGGCCCGGAAATCGACCCCGGCCAGCGCCCGCACCACATGCGGAACCGCCAGCCCGACGAAGGCGACCGGACCGACCGCCGCGGTGGCCGCCGCGCTCAGCAGCGTGGCCGCCAGCAGCCCGCCCGCGCGCACCAGCGCGGGGGAGGCGCCCAGGGAGGCCGCGGTGGAGTCGCCCAGGGCCAGCGCGTTGAGCCCCGGACCGAGCAGCGCGGCCACCACCAGACCGGCCACCGCGAACGGCAGCACCGACCAGAACACGTCGAAGTCCCGCCCGCCGAGCGCGCCGACGACCCAGTACCGGTAGCTGTCGAACACCTTCGGCCGGCCCAGGGTCACCGCCTGGACGAACGCCGTCAGCACCGCCGAGAGCACCGCCCCGGCGAGCACCAGCCGGACGAGACCGCCGCCCGCCCCCGCCGAGCCGATGGCATGGACCAGCAGCCCGGCCCCCAGGGCGCCGGGCAGCGCCCACCACATCGTGGCCGTACTGCCCGAGGCGCCCAGGAAGGCGGTCGCGGCGACGATGCTCGCGGAGGCGCCCGCGTTGATCCCGAGCAGCCCCGGGTCGGCCAGCGGATTGCGGGTCACCCCCTGCATCAGGGTGCCCGCGACGGCCAGGCAGAGCCCGGCGAGCAGACCGAGCGCGGTGCGCGGGTAGCGGCTCTCGACGACGGTGGTGACGCCCGCGTCGGCGGTGCCGTCCAGGACGTGGAGCACATCGCCGAAGGAGGTGGTCCGGCTGCCGTACATGACGCTCGCGCAGACCGCGAGCGCCAGCACGGCGACGGCGAGGACGAGCAGGAACAGCCGCCGGACGGCGCCGGACCGCGAGGTTCCGGCGGCGCCCGGCGGCGCGTGCGCGGTGGTGGTCATGGGGCCCGGGGTCAGCCGTTGTCGGCGGCCTTGACGGCCTGGTCGATCAGCGGCAGGTAGCGGTCGAGCACCCACGGCACGGTGAGCGGGTTGATGATCGAGGAAGCGGTGACGAAGGAGTTGTCCGTGCCCGCCACCACGGCCCCGCTCTTCACCGCCGGGATCGCGGCGTACAGCGGCTGCGCCTCGATCTCCTCGCGGGCCTTGGCGTTCATGTAGAAGGTGAAGACGAGGTCGCTGTTCTTCAGCTTCTCGGCGTTCTCCAGGCCGATGAGCGCGGAGGCGGTGCCCTTGGTCTCCTTGAAGGTGTCCACCACCGGGTCGACCTTCAGCCCGAGCGCGGAGACCATCGAGACGCGCTGCTCCTCCGGCTTGAACACGCCGAGGGTGCCGGGGCCGGTGTTGTAGATGTACGAGAACGTGTGCTTCCTGTACTCCGGCCGGCTCGCCGCCGCGTCGGCCAGCTGCTTCTCGATCCGCGAGGTGAGGACCTCGGCCTGCTCGGGCTGCCCGAGCGCCTTGGCGATGATGCCGATCTGCTCGTCCCAGCCGGTGCTCCACGCCTGGCCCGGGTAGGCGACGGTGGGGGCGATGTCCTTGAGGATGTCGTAGTCCTTCTGCGTGATCCCGGACCACGGCGCGAGGATGACGTCCGGTTCGAGCTCGGTGATCGCCTCGAAGTCGATGTCCTCGCCCCCGGCGAACTGGACCGGCAGCTTGTCGCCGGACTTCTTCACCGCCTCGTGCACCCAGGGCAGATAGCCCGACTTGTCGCTGCCCCACTCGTACTTCTCGACACCGACCGGGGTGCTGCCGAGCGCGATGGCGGTCTCCGCCGAGCCCTGGCCGAGGGTGACGATCCGTTCGGGCCGCCGCTCGATCTCGGCGGTGCCGAGCGCGCTCCTGATGGAGACCGGGAACGCGCCGGAGCTCTTTCCGGCCGCGCCGGACTTCTCCTCGTCACCGCTCGACGAGCAGCCGCCCGCGGCGAGGGCGAGAGCGGTGGCGGCGGCGGTCGCGAAGAAGGTGCGGCGACGTACGCGGGTGAAGCGGGACATGGGTGTTCCTCGTGCTGGGGGACGGAGCGGACCCGGCGACCGCACGAGGGCATGCCGAAGCGGTGGCCGAAGGCGTACGGCGACGGCCCCGATGCGTATCGCAGAGAGTTAGGTAAGCCTAAGCTAATTCAATTCGTGACGACAAATGCCCCCGGGAGGGTGGGGCTTCTTTGGTCCAGACCTATTGACGGGCCGTTCGGGCCTCCCTAGCGTGTGACGGGCCGTGAAATGCGAGACCGCGTTCCGTCTCTGCGTTGTCAGGCGCATGTCATTCACGGGTCAACTCGCCCCGCACCGGGCCGATTCGGGCCTGTGCGCCACCTTGGTGGTGCCCGGCCGTGACAGGAAGGGAAGCAACCATGTTCGGTCGGACATCGCGCCTGCTGGGGGTCGGCCTCGCGGCGGCCTGTGCCGTACAGATGCTGGTGGCGGCAACGCCCAGCTCCGCCGCCGACGAGACCTGCGCGGTCAAGTCGAAGCCGGCCGGGAAGGTGCTCCAGGGCTACTGGGAGAACTGGGACGGCGCCTCCAACGGCGTGCACCCGCCGCTCGGCTGGATCCCGGTGACCGACAGCCGCATCGCGCAGCACGGCTACAACGTGCTCAACACGGCCTTCCCTGTGATCCTCTCCGACGGCACCGTCAAGTGGGAGGACGGGATGGACTCGACGGTGAAGGTCCCGACCCCGGCCGAGATGTGCCAGGCGAAGGCCGCGGGCCTCACCACGCTGATGTCGATCGGCGGTGCGACGGCCGGGATCGACCTCAGCTCCAGCACGGTCGCCGACCGCTTCGTCGAGACCGTGGTGCCGATCCTGAAGAAGTACAACTTCGACGGCATCGACATCGACATCGAGACCGGCCTGGCCGGCAGCGGGAACATCAACCAGCTCTCGGCCTCGCAGGCCAACCTGATCCGGATCATCGACGGCGTGCTCGCCCAGATGCCCTCGAACTTCGGCCTGACGATGGCGCCGGAGACGGCCTACGTCACCGGCGGCAGCATCGTCTACGGCTCGATCTGGGGCGCGTACCTGCCCATCATCAAGAAGTACGCGGACAACGGCCGCCTGTGGTGGCTGAACATGCAGTACTACAACGGCAGCATGTACGGCTGCTCCGGCGACTCGTACTCCGCGGGCACCGTCGAGGGGTTCACCGCCCAGACGGACTGCCTGGACAAGGGGCTCGTCGTCCAGGGCACCACGATCAAGGTCCCGTACGACAAGCAGGTGCCGGGGCTCCCGGCCCAGCCGGGTGCCGGTGGCGGGTACATGTCGACCGGTCAGGTCGCCCAGGCCTGGAACCACTACAACAACGGGCTCAAGGGCCTGATGACCTGGTCGCTCAACTGGGACGGCTCGAAGGGCTGGACCTTCGGGGACAACGTCAAGGCGCTCCAGGGGCGCTGACGCCCGGAGCCATGGACCGGGCGGCCCTGCCGAGGTGGACGGGGCCGCCCCACGCCGACCGGCCCGGCCCCGCGGACCCCGGCCGGCGGGGGGGGGCCGAACGGGGTCGCGGCGGGCGCGTCGGTGCGGGCAGGCAACCCCGCGGGTACCCCGCCCAGTTAAACCGCCCCCCCACC